>CAYXFU010000015.1:0-85453 GCA_964464375.1 uncultured Hyphomicrobiales bacterium | reverse complement strand
ATTACTCAGCAAACCCGAATTATTAACATCAAATATTTGAGAATTTATTCCATCGTATCTGATGATACCACTATTGATATTACTAACTTGAAAACCAATCCACAAATTATTCTCTTTATCAACAAATAATGGATATAGAAATTTTGCAGATGGCAGTGTAGAATTCTCATGATTAAATAACACCCATGTTTTATCATCGTACTTTATCAGACCACGAGAAGAACCCATCCATTTGTTGTTTTTATTGTCAACAATAACTTGGTTAATGTAAAATGATGGAATATCTGAATTGTTAGTATCAATTAATTGCCAGGAATAAGTATCAGTCCTAAAAATTCCACCATTATAATTAGGAATCCACATTTGCCCAGATGAATCAACTGGAAAGCTCCAAATATTCAATCTTGGCAATGGAGAATTTAAATAGTTCCATGAATACAAGTTGGTTGCAGAGGAATCTTGAAAAAACATGAATACATAGAAAATAATTATTATAATACAATTTACTTTTTTCATAACTTTAGTAATAATCAATAAAGAAAAAAAGGAAGAGAACAATGAAGAGTGTTCTCTTCCTTATGAATTATTTTACTCAATAAATAAATATTGGTATTTGTTTAACTGCCCCACCTGCATTTAGCCGTATGAAGTACATTCCTTTAGATAACCCAAATGAACTAAATGTTAAGGAATTATTACCATTAACATTGATACCATTAAATATCGTCTTAACAAAACCACCTAGAACATCATAAACATCAAGATTAAATTCACTAAACATATCCTGTGCCATTGGATCAATATAACGAATATCTTTCAGCTTTCAGCTTCTTCGCTGATAGAAAATATGCCAAGAGCTATATATTTTTTGCAGACTTCTTCAGCAAATTCCTTCGAAAAGAACTGTCCGCGAATGAACACACGTCCACCTCTTCGATTTTCCAGGCTTGCATCGGGAAAAATATCTCTTACTGAATCGAACTGCTCTTCACTCTGGGGTACGAGCAGTATATAGTGCATTTTTTTGACATTTGTATTCTTAACATAACTATTTATCATGGATGTAACTTCTTCGAGCAGCATGTGTTCTTCGAGAGTAACAATATCGTCGGATTTTATTATTAATGTAATAATATCAAGCAATTCAGCAACCTGTTCTATTGGTGGCGATACCTCAAGATAATCTTCAATACATTGTCTGACTTCCAACATAGTTGTTTTAGCTGCAATTTCCCAGTCTTCAAATGTAGGTAAGTCTAATTTCCAAAATTTTGCAAATTCTGTAATTAACTTTTTTTCTTTATCGTTTAATGTATTATCAAGGTAAGCAACTTTTTCGAGGATACTCAATATTTGGTGCGCACCTTTTGGTCTAAGGAATGATTTAGCAAGGTGCCCGGCTTCGTTCCGCTCAAGTCTCAAAGCCCTTCTGATCAAATCTCCGAATTTTATCCATCGGTTCTGCCTAACCCAAAAGCCTGTTCCAATAAGAATTGTAATTGAGTAGCCAACAATGTTCACTAGATCATTCGCGGCTGTCATATAATTTTTATCAATTAGTATGAACTTCAGCATGAATGGAAGATGTACACAAATTGCCAGAAAGTAAGCAAACAGAGAGATACTATGGGCAACTTCAACATCACTTTTGCGTTTCCAAAGTTTATTAACCGTAAAGTACATTCTTACTATCGTGATTAATACCGCGAATGATACGATGTAGTTAAGCGATGTAATTAGTAATTGCATAACGCATGAAAAATAGGTTTATAAAATTACTATGAGAAATGCGCAAATGAAAAATGTTTAATCTTTCAGTTGCTTTTAAGTACACTTTGAATAATACTGTAAAAAGCTGCTTTCTTTATTGGTTTAGAAATGAATTCGTTACATCCTGATTCTATAGCTCTCGCCCTTTCATCCTGATGAGAATAAGCGGTTTGAGCAATAATTGGGATTTGCGGATTCTTTTCTCTAATAATTCTTGTAGCTTCAAATCCATCCATAACCGGCATCTTCAAATCCATTAATATCAAATTGAAAAATTCATTTTCTGATGCCTCAACAGCCTCGACTCCGTTCTGAACCCATGTGAGTGTAATACCTTGATTTTTCAATAGCTTACTGAGGTAATAGTAATTAGTTTCCTCATCTTCAACAATCAAAATCTTGAGCCCCGAAAGTGTATTGTCATCATTATTACTCGAATCAATTCTTTGCTGTTGGTCAAACTTATTAATATTTGCACTCAGTGGAAGCGTTATGATGAAAATTGATCCATAATCCAATTCTGAATCTACTTCAATCTTGGCATCGATAAGATCAGCAAGGCCTTTGATGATAGATAATCCCAAGCCGGTACCGCCGAATTTTCTGGCGGAGAATGCTTCGAATTGCCAGAATCTGTCGAAGATTTTAGAAATAAATTCTTCCGCTATTCCAATTCCGGTATCTTTCACATAAATCTGCAATAAATCACTACTTAATCTGCATCCTAATTCAATAAATCCGTTGTCTGTAAATTTCAGAGCATTATTTAATAGATTTGATATAATCTGATAGAATTTATCTTTATCTGTGCATACAGTTAGATTATTGCATTCATCGGGTAGGTTCATTCTGAATTGTAATGATTTTGCACTCATTTTATTTGTATAGAGTGAGCTAAAGTACTGAAATATATCAGTTATTGGAAAGGTGGTATTATTTGCAACCAACATGCCTGTATCGAGTCGGGAGACCTGCAAAACATCATCGACAATGCCCAGCAATCTGTTGGAAGAACTATTAATAAGATCGATGTATTCATTAATTTCTTCAGAATCAAGAGAATCATAATCCCTGAGCAATGTTGAAAAACCCATGATGCCATTGAGTGGAGTGCGAATTTCATGCGACATATTTTGCAGGAATGAACTCTTGAGTTTATCGCCTTCTTCGGCTTTGTTCTTAGCATCAATTAGTTCCTGTTCGAAATGCTTTCTATCAGTAATATCCTGAATATTGCCAAACATACGAACAGGATTCAAACTATCATCAAATTCCAGATTGCCAAGACCTAGTACCCATCTTAATTGCTGATCGTTTTGGCGTATAATTCTGTACTCTTTTTCGAAGAACTGATGCTTTCCAATAACTTCAATCTGGAAATAATTCAGCATAATCTCCTGATCATCAGGATGAATCAAACTCATCCAGCCATCAAAGGAGGTTTCAAAACTCCAGTCAATTCCAAATACAGCGTTGAGAGTTTCTGAACTCTTCCAAATACCTGTGATAATATTTAAATCATAATGCCCAATTTCAGCAATTTTTTGAGATTCATTGAGCAAATGTTCAGATACTTTAAGTGCATCTTCTGCAATTTTTCGTTTAGTAATATCGTTGGCAAGTGTGAATAGAACGTCTTTGCCGTCATAAACACCTTTAATTGTCCATACATCCTTCGGGAAAATTGTTCCGTCTTTTCTTTTGCCCCAGAATTCATATTTTTGGGGAATACCGGCAAAAGCTTGATTTACATTGCTAACAATCTGTGGAAAATCATTCATTCCGGGAGCGGCTAGGAATTCAGGAGTTTTGCCAATGAATTCCTCGCGGTCATAACCATACATATTCACAGCACCCTGATTGACGTCAACAAATGTAGCATCAGGATTTTGAATGTAAATGGCTTGCTGAACAGTGTTAAATAATCCACGGTAATTCTTTTCACTTTCTACCAGGGAGGTTTCTATTAATTTTCTTTCGGTTATATCGCGTACAATAGCCCACATTCCAATATTTTCACCGGCTTCATTCTTCAGAAGATAAGCTCTTATTTCGACAGGAAAGACAGTTCCATCCTTTCGGACATATTCTTTTTCATAAATATCAGAAAAGCCTTGTTTTGATATCTGATTTCCAATAACTTTTGCTTCAAAAGCATGCCATTTAGCAGGTGTAATATCACGGAAAGTCATTTTTAACAATTCTTGTTCGGTATATCCCAACATATTAATGAAGGATTGATTTACACCTGTTATATTGCCTTCCATTGTAACTTGTATGAAACTGTCGGTCATTGTTTCAAAAAGCTGTCTGTACTTTTCTTCGCTTTCCCTTAATGAAGTTAAAACCTTGGTTCTTTCTGTAATGTCTCTTTCGACACTAAGTATTAATTTTTTATCGCCAACTGGTATCATTTTAGAATGTACTTCTGCATCAAAATAAGAGCCGTCTTTTCGCTGGTGGCGAACATTGAATATTATTTGTTCCCCTGCTAAGAGGCGATTGATACGATCAGTAATATCCTCTTTGGAAATGAGCTTATCGAGAACAGACAATGGTTGCCCAAGCAATTCCTCTCTGGTATATCCATGAGCTATGGCGGCGGCATCGTTCAAATCCATTATCACTGGTTCGGGCTGATCTATCATATCTAGTAACAGGACATAGTCTCCGGCTTCTTCAAATATTGTTCTGAAGTTCAGATAATTTTCCTGAAGTGCCTTTTCTACTATCTTTTTGTAGGTTACATCGGTTAAAACAGCCAAAGAACGAATAATATTTCCGTCAGCATCTTTTTCGGATATTGCTGACAAAAGGACATCGATAATTTCTCCATTTTTCTTAACATATTGATATTCTCTATCTTTACACGAACCGGACTGAAAGAATTCCGGGAGTACAACTTCATTAGCATAGATTTTGGATTCGGCTGTTAAATAGTTCGATGACTTTGTTCCTATAACTTCTTCTTCGGTATAACCTAGTTTATCGAGCCAATACTGACTAACACTAAGCAGGAATCCATTCTTATCAATAGAATGCATCATTACCGGAGTATTGTTGTATAAGTTACGGTAACGTTCTTCATTATCTCTTATGAATTTTTCATTTTGCTTACGTTCAGTTATGTCTTTGGCATAAACAACAACAGTCACTACTTTGCCGGTTTCATCTTTGATTGGCAAAAATCTGTTCTCGAAATGGGAATCAAACCTTTTATCATCGAAAATTGCTGATTCACCTGATTTGACAACACTATCAAACATTTTTCTTCTGTTGTCCGATAATTCTTTAGGGAATAAATCAAAGATATTTGAACCAATTAGCTTTTCGGGAAGGATATTGAGTCGATTTGCAGCGGAGTTATTCACTGATAATATGTTCTTATTGAGATCAATCAGAAAAATTGAATCTTCTGAAGCATTTACTATATCTTCGAGATATGATTTACTTTGTAGCAGTTCGGTATGCATTATATTCTCATAAGTAGTATTAAACAAAATCCACAGTGCTAGTTGTTCAATATTGAACCATTATAACAATCTTCAGTCAATTTTAAAAAAAAATCTTTGAAAATAATATTGAAAAGTTAATGGGGGTTCTATAAATTCACATTATGTAATTCCAACCAATGAGACTGTGTGAAAACTATCGAATTGGTCATTCAGAAGGAGCGGAGCGACTGAAGAATCCAAGCTGTTTTTTTCAGGAAAATACAAATACATGGATTCCTCACTACGTTCGGAATGACCACTAAATCTGACTTTTCACATAGTCCAATTAAAATGTATGACAGTAAAAATTGAATTTTTAGAATCCACCTCAAGTTATTTAATCCATCCACAAGATAAATATTTATCTTTAATAACTATCCAATTTTAGTTGTAATTGAAAGTTATCGACAAAAATACTGAAAAACTTAGAATATATACTATAATTAAATAAAATCTTATGATAATTATTGGATATAAAACTAACTGCTATGATCGGATGTTATCAACCATTTGCCGTGAATTTTCCTAAGAATGAGAGAGAAATAGCCAGAGGGTGAGTCATTTTCCCTTTTGAGTTCCCATTTGCCAAGAACAGAACAGGACTTGGAGGTGAAAACCTCAAATTTGATAAAAGTGAACTTGAGAGTACCCATTGTAGATTTATCGGGGTAACTTTTCTGATAATTTTCGAGAGTTGTTTGCCATCCATATTTAGGCCCACTCTTTCCGATAAAGATAAGAGAATCAGAATTCCAGTAAGCCTGCATATAGGCTAACAAATCACCATGATTCCAACTATCATGTTGTTTAATTAGTACTTCCGTTACTTCTGATATTATTTTCTTTTTATTTTGGGCATTAGATGAAATATGCCCTAAAACAAGGAGTATTGTTGAAATTAAGAGCCAGTATTTAATAGTTAGTCTCATAATTGCATCAGTTAATGATTAAAGAATAAAGTGTATGATTTAATTTAAAATTGTTAAAAAAGATGCCTGAACAAACAACCTTGTTCATCTATTTGTAATCCTTTATCTAACTCTATAGAAAGTAAAACTACTTCCTCTTCAGATCAATATCAGTTCTGTATTCTATTTTCGTATTTACTCCTGTTACCTTGGTCTTTTTGAAAATCATCTGGTATGGTACCATTTCGATATTACCATTACCGAACTTTTGAGCTGGAAGCGGGAATGTAACATCAGCATTTACCGCCAATGGGAAACCAACCGGCTTCATCATTTCTGCAAATTTTAAAGGAATTTCCTGATAATATGGAATTTTCCACCCGAGAAGATTAATACTGAATTTTATCTTGAGAATTATGTCCTTGGGAACCGGTCTCAGCACAACGTATCCCGTATCTGTCGGTAGCAGTTCCATCGAGATAGCTTCATTCAGGTAAAGATCCACTTCCGGTGAAGCCGAAGCCGGAATTCCTGTATATTTGCCGGAAACCGAAATGAATCCTTTGCCTTCGAGCTCAATCATGCCATCAACCTTGTTCTGATGCAGCTTGTTCATCTGTAGTGATTTAAGATTGAGACTAACAAAACCTGTATCGATGTCGATAAAGTTCGTATATTTTATTCCCAGTGTGCTCTTATCCTCCTTCATGAAATCTTTACTCTTGCGGAAGAAGAGGAGAATATCGTCAGGTCTGTTGTAAGCATATTTATTGAGAATCTTGTTTATTGCTCCAAGTTCCATTTTCATAATAAGATCGCTGCCATCGGGAATCTTTAGCATTGTGTTGATCAATGCCTCCAGGCTGTCGTTCTTCCATCTGTTGATGTCGATTGATTTTTGTGAATCTTCCACCGATGCCATTTTGTATGATGAACATCCGTAAAGCATAGGAATGATAGCCATTAACAGTGTTAAGAGTATTCTTCTCATTTCGCCACCTCCATATTGTCGAAGTTCATTGCGACGAAGACGGCATTATTGAAGATTATCACTTCCTTCAGTTTAAGTTTGAAGTTGATAACAGTCTTTGGATTCTGAATGCTCATGTTCAGCTTATCTTTGACTATAATATTATTAGCCGGGAGAATTATATTATTCGTGAAGTCAACCGGAACTTGCAGTGGCGGCATCTGCTTGCCGATATCTGCCATGTTGATTTTGATCAGATTCGCAATTATCTCCTCAGTTGCTCCGAGCAGACCACCGGCATTCACAGCCGGCGAAATGTTGTATGGCTCGATCCTGATGAAAAGCTGATTGTTCGCGGTTTCCAGATAGAGCAGACAATCCATTGTGAGTTTGACATTGACATTATATGTATCGTTATGCGCATCCAGATTCAGAGCCACATTCGCACTGCCGTAGTTCAGCTTCAGATCGAGTGAAAGGATCTTATAACTCGTTACTCCGTCCAGCCAGCCTGTACTGCCGTTATATTGTGAGAGTATCCGTTTCATCAGACCTGGTGATAGATAGAAGGAAATATCTGCATTTTCTGTAGGTTCACCTGACTTCAGCCGTGCAAGCAGCTTAGAAGTAGATTTGTAACGATTATCCAGCATTTTGGCTTCTCTCGACTTGGCAAACTGAAGTGAGTCTATATCTGCTCCGGCTGTCCATTTAACAACGGTACAGGAGTTTAGAGCAAAGAAAAGAACAAATGCTGATACCAACAAAGGGAATAAGTAGCGACTTTTCATTTTTCAGAATAAAATTATTAAAATGATATAGACAATGCAGATTGATAAATATTTAAAGTGAATTTAAACTCCGATTTAGTTAATTTTGAACGATATGTTTAATACTATAACTTAAAAGGAGTTCTACAAATACATTTTTTGTCATTCCTGTGCATACAGGAATCCTGTATTGATGCGGGTTTATAGATACCTGTATTAGACTCAGGGTGAAAAGTCAGATTTAGATGTCATTCAGCACGAAGTGAAGAATCCATGTATTTGAATTTTCCTGAAAAACAGAATGGATTCTCACGGTCGCTACGCTCCCTCAGAATGACGGAGTTTTCATTTTCACACAACCTTATACGCAGGTCGGACAACAAAAATTGAATTTTTAGAACCTACCTTTATGGAAAGAAAAAAAATGAATATTCCAATTCTTATCAGCATAGTTATCATCCTGGCTCTACTTGCATATAATACATATTCAGGTACTCTTCAGCTGTTTGACATAAGAGGTGCATTGCGTATTGCTCTCTTTTCGCTTCTATCGGCATCTGTTTACATGATCGTAAAAGAAGGTCTTATCCTTTTATTCGGAGCTGAACCCTCGCATTTAGGTTCAAATTTAACATCAGTTCTGCTATTCATAGCAAAAATTCTCTTCACACTCGGAATTGTGTGGCTTTTGATTACAGTATCGAATGTCCTGCATCAGCGTTTGTTTGCGAAGGAATCAAAGTAATGGAAAAGACACCTAAATCTATGCGCTTACAGCTGGCTCTGTTCGGTAGGACAAATGTAGGCAAATCCTCTGTTTTGAATATGATCGCAGGACAGGATGTAGCTATGACTTCGCCAATCCCGGGAACAACAACAGACGTCGTCGAGAAATCTATTGAACTTCTGCCTCTGGGACCTGTTAACATACTCGATACAGCCGGTATCAATGATACATCTGTTCTTTCAGAAGCACGTATCGCCAGAACTATGAAGATACTCGACCGTGCCGATGTTATTGTTCTAATCACAGAACCAAATATTTGGACTGAGTTCGAAGATCAGATCATCAAAGAAGCGCACGACAGGAAAATTCCGTTGGTAATTGTCATCAACAAAACTGACATTGAAGAACCGACGCCGGAGTTCATCGAAAAGATGAAGACCAATGCTAAGTATATCGTTACCCTATCATCGGTCCTTCCCGAAAACAGAGATACTTATATCACCGATCTAAAAAACGCTATCATCGCATCAGCACCGGACGATTTCATGAAGCCTATGCCATTGCTTGGGGATCTTATTCCATCGGGTGGATTAGTGGTTCTTATCATACCAATTGATTCCGAAGCACCGCGCGGAAGAATCATTTTGCCTCAGGTTCAGGCATTGCGTGATATTCTGGATAATGATTCCGTTTCGGTCGTTACAAAGGAAAGCGAATACTCCAAATCATTGCAAATGCTGAACAGAAAACCCGATCTTGTTATCTGCGATTCACAGGTGGTTGACAAGATGATGGCTCAGACTCCTGCTGATGTTAAGACAACAACTTTTTCTATACTATTTTCCCGATTCAAAGGCGATTTGGTCGAGGAAGTCCGTGGTGCCGCCGCCATCAATAGCCTTAAACCCGGAGATAAAATTCTTATTGCCGAAGCATGTTCCCATCATCCGCTTAAAGATGATATCGGCAGAATAAAGATGCCCGGTTGGCTCAAAAAATACATCGGATTCGATATTGATATCGATGTTACTCAGGGACGCGATTTCCCCGCAAATCTCACTGATTACAATCTTGTGATTCATTGCGGTAGCTGTATGCTCACACGCAACGAAAAGCTTGTAAGGATATTCAAATGCAAGCAAGCCGGTGTGCCGATAACTAATTACGGTCTTGCTATTTCTGTTACACACGGTGTGCTGGAGAGAGCTTTATCTCCATTTCCTGATGCACTCGAAGCTTTCAGAACTTATCATCGATAAATGGGCAGGATTGATATGAAAAGAATAGGAAGAAGTTTTTGGTTATAATATTTATCTTCATTATATTATTATTTATTCCTAAACAGTCTTTAAATAAATGAATAGGAATAAATGTCTGAACTGGGATTTCAGGGATTTGTGGGATTAATGAGATAATATATTTAAGATGAAAACGGATTTTAAATATGGCGAGTTGACAAGCAGGATAATCGGATCTGCAATGGAGGTTCATAGCATATTAGGAACCGGTTTTCAGGAATTAATTTATCAACGTGCTTTAGCCGAGGAATTTTGGTTGCAAAAAATAAAATTCCACCGCGAACCGGCTATGAAAGTATATTACAAAAACAAACCGGTTGGAGAGCGGAGAGTTGATTTTCTTGTCGAAGATACAATATCGGTTGAATTGAAAGCATTGGTCAAATTGGAAGATGTTCATCTGGCACAAGCTATCAATTATCTGGAAGCATACAATCTGGAAGTAGGATTATTAATCAATTTCGGAGCAAAAAGTTTGGAATTCAGAAGATTTGAAAATAAAAAGTACAAACAAACAAATCCCCATAATCCCATAAATCCCTGAAATCCCAGTTCAGACAATTGAGGATGGAACAAATGAAAATTAATGTAGAGTGGTGAGAAAGGAAGCGATGAATAATAATGAAAAAACGGAAGAAAATGAAAATGTCGAATTTAAGTTTTGTATTTTTGTATTAAAAATAAGATAGAAATAGAAAAAAGATGGCAAAAAAGAATCAATCAAATAGATTAACGAATCAACATAAAGTTTCTCAAGGTGTAGTTGGTATATTTGGGATTATAGCAAAATCACATGATATAACAGTTGGAAAAATCTCACATTTTGTGATAGAACAGCTTGAAAAGGAATTTCCTCAATTAACTTTTCACTACAGAAAAAGCATAAGAAAAGAAGAAATAAACGAAGCATTAAAGAAAGTTGACCCAGAATTGGGACAAACTCTTTTTGTCTCAAATTCCAGTATTATACCCGATGGTGGAATAATAAGAGTAAAAGACGATAACGGTAATTGGAGGGTTGTTTTAGTTTCGGAGGCTAAACACCAAGGGAAAGACATTGATAATATCAAAAAGGGTGTATTAGTTGGTAAAGGTAACAATCAAGACTTGATGGCTGCCGGTAATGCGATAGAAAGATCACATAAAAACATATCTGAAATCGCTAATTTGATGTTATCTGAATCTCATTTTCCTTATGTCTTATTTCTTGAAGGCTCAAATTTTTTAACAGAAACTATTTCAATTAAAAGATCCGATGGCAGGGTTGTGACGCTGGAATACAATTCAGGGATGTTAAACAGATTGGATAGATTGACCTCTGCAAATTATGGAATGCCAATTAATACCAATTTATGTAAAAACAAGTTTGTCAAGCATAATGATAAAACAATAATGCTTCAAGCAACTTCTATTTACACACAAGGGAATGGAGAAATATGGGATATAAAAAACATGTTCGATATTATGCTTGAAGTTTCGAAAACCTCTCTTCAAGTATTAGGTAGTGACTTATTTAATCAGATAACCAAAAGTAAATAACCAAAAACCCAAAGGTTTAAAAAAAATATAGGTTGAAAATGGCAAGAAATGCAACAAATGAATTATTACAAAAAGCTAAAAAATCAAAAAGTGACGAGTTTTATACACAACTTTCGGATATAGAAAGTGAATTGCAACATTATAAAAGTCACTTTGAGAATAAAGTTGTTTATTGCAATTGCGATGACCCTCGAATTAGTAATTTTTATAAATATTTCGCTTCTAACTTCAAAGAATTAGGTCTTAAAAAACTAATAGCCTCTTGTTACAAAGAACAAGTCAGAGATTTATTTAATACGAAAGAAGATGAAAATGGTTTTTTCTTTGAATATACAGGCACAGAGGACAAAAACAAGAAATCAAGTTCAACAGATATTATTTACTTCAAAGGGGACGGGGATTTTCGTAGTTCAGAGAGCATTGAACTACTAAAGCAGTCAGATATTGTTGTTACGAACCCCCCCTTTTCATTATTCCGAGAACATGTAGCTCAATTGGTTAAATACGATAAAAAGTTTTTGATAATTGGCAATATAAATGCAATAACGTATAAAGAGATTTTTAAACTCATTAAAGAAAACAAGGCGTGGTTAGGGATAAATCTAGGTAGAGGAGTTTCTGGTTTCATTGTTCCCGATCACTATGAACTTTATGGCACAGAGGCTCGGATTGATGAAAATGAAAATAGGATAGTTTCTCCAAATAATTGTTTATGGTTAACGAATTTAGACACATCAATACGACACGAAGATATAGCACTCACGAAAAAATATTTTGGAAACGAAACTGAATATCCAAAATTTGATAATTATGATGGGATTAATGTCAATAAAACACAAGAAATACCAATGGATTACGAGGGTTTTATGGGTGTACCAATAACCTTTTTGCATAAATTCAATCCCGGCCAATTTGAAATAATTAAATTCAGGAAAGGGAATGATGATAGAGATTTATCAGTAAATGGGAAAAGTCCGTATTTTAGAATACTCATCAAAAATAAACGGATACAAACTGAACTAATTGAAAATAGATGAATGCCAGCAGGCAACACACGGTATAGTTAATTGGAGGTGCAGTTCGTATTCGAGCAGTTCAGCTCGTATCAATTGTAGTTGTAACTTGATATGAAAGTGCTTCGAAATCCCTTTCTGCATATAGCCTCAACCGCTAGCGTTAATTGTAAAGGACGACAAGAAATTGACCAAAAAAAATGAAATAAACCAACTTGTTGAACACCTATTCCGACACGAATCGGGAAAAATGGTTTCAGGTTATTTTTTGGTTCGAACGGTATTGTCTGTACTCATCAAATCATAATGTTTTTATAATTTCCCCGAACAGAGGATCTACGCCAGCTCTACTGATAATAATCTTGATTCTGTCAGAGTCTCTCATTCCGGCAAACTCCTTCGCTAATCACTGATATATTTTGTTAAAATAAAAAGTGCAGTTTACCCTCAATTATATAAATTAATTGGAGAAGAGAAAATGAAAATACTAGCATTGCTTCTCATTATTATCGCTTTACCTGCTTATGCAGCTGTGCTGAGAGTAGGTCCTTCCGAAAAGTATATGGTTCCGAGCGAAGCTGCATCTAATGTCAGCAATGGAGATACAGTTGAAATTACAGCCGGAGATTACATCGGCGATGGTGCTATCTGGACAAAGAATGATCTTCTCATACGCGGAGTGGGCGGAAGAGTCCATTTAATCGGAGGACTTAAATTACCCCAGGATAAAGCTATATGGATCGTTCAGGGGCAAAATACGACAATCGAGAATATCGAGTTCTCCGATGCTAGAGTTCCCGATAAGAATGGTGCCGGAATAAGGATGGAAGGTACTCACCTCACTGTCCGTCACTGCTATTTCCATGATAATGAAGATGGAATTCTCGCCGGAGATAATGCAAACAGCGATATCCTCATCGAGTTTTGCGAATTCTCTTACATGGGTTTTGGGGATGGCTTTTCGCATAATCTGTACATAAATCATGTTCGCAGTCTTACTTTCCGGTTCAACTATTCGCATCATGCCAAGTCAGGACATACTCTGAAAACCCGCGCCCATAATAATTATATAATGTATAACTTCCTTACCGACAGTTCAGATGGAAACTCCAGCTACTTGCTCGATATGCCGAACGGCGGAAAGAGTTTTGTAATCGGTAATATCTTCTACGAGAGCCAGGCATCCGACAATTACACCTCAGTAACATTTGGAACTGAGGGATTTAACAACCCCGAGGCAAAACTCTACTTTGTCAATAATACTTTGGTTTCGGGCAGGACTAAGTGCGGCTTTGTGAATGTCCGCGATGGTGCAACTGATGTTCGTTTCGTAAATAATATCTTCTGCGGAACAACTGCGACAGCATACCAACCAACGATAGCTAAATGGACATTGCAGAATAATATCTTCACTGAGAAACCTGATTTACTAAAGTTTCAGGATGTTTCAAAGTTTAACTACCACATTACAGTCGGTTCATCTGCTATTGGAGCAGGGATTAAGCCTCCGGTTGTTGATTGCTTCGATACAGCACCAAAAGCAGAGTATGTTCATCCGCATGATTCTGTCAACTATATTTCCCAGGGTATTTACGACATAGGAGCTTATCATTTCCCGGTTCCGTCTGATGTCAGAGAGTCTGCGACCGAACAAGTTATTGAAAATATTAACGGAATAATTACACTGCCGGAGAATACTCGTGAATACACAATATTTGATATAATGGGTAACATAATCTCCAATTCAAGGGAAAATAGAATCATAAACACATCCGCACTTGCAGATGGATTATATTTTATTCAGATAAAAACCAGGCATCAGATTAAGATTTACAAACTTGTAGTGATAAATTAAAGTTCTCAAGGTCTCTAACCGATATTAATATAAGAAGGATAAATAGCGAAAGGATATGGCAGATTTAACAATTAACGGTTACCATAATAATTATGGTGATTATGGCTTGTATTCTAACGATTCAGGCAAAGCTAAATCTGTGTCCGGCAATCAATACGATCTCGTTACAGGCAAAGTCAAACCATCCGATGACGATAAACCCAAACAAAAAGCAGCTGAGCAAAATGTTACCGCAAAGAAACCCGCAACTGGGCAGAAAACCTTAACACCCGAACAGGAAAAACAGGTACAGCAATTAAAAGCTGCCGATCAAAAAGTCCGAACTCACGAACAGGCGCATTTATCTGCAGGCGGAGGACTGGTTCGCGGTGGGGCTTCTTTCCAAACAACAACAGGTCCCGACGGCAAACAATATGCAATTGGTGGTGAAGTCAGCATTGATACAACTGTTGATCCAAAGAATCCTGATGCTTCAATAGCTAAGATGCAGCAGGTCAAAAGAGCCGCAATGGCTCCGTCAGATCCATCACCTCAGGACAGATCCGTTGCACAGTCTGCAGATGCCAGGATTTCCGATCTACAGCAGAAGAAAACAGAACTAGCAAATTCTGAAAAAGAAACTTCCAAGGCTCAAAATAGTGACACTACAAAAACACAGTCTCAGTTTGCCTCCAAAGCACTTCAGTACTACAATCAGGCAAGCACTAACTATACTCCCGGCGACTACATCAATAAAACAGATTCCGCAATGAACTGATGTTTAGATTTGCGTACAATAATTATCTCATTATTCATCATATTTGCTTAAATTGTTAAATTAAAATATTATGTAATGAATTTTTATTCGGAGAATTTATGAAGTATATGTTTGTTATTCTATGTCTCTTTATCTGCTACTCTTGCAGTCAGCCTAAGTATTCTGTTTGTATTCCAACTGTTCATCCTGATTCGATAAAAACTCAGATGATTCCAATAGCTGTTGGCAACAAATGGTATTATGAGGAAACTGGCAAGTATAGCCCCCAGAACAAAATTTATGTTGAAATTTCAAGTTTGGACACTGTAACTATCAACCGTAATGGGCTTACAATACAGACATTGGCATATAATTTAAAATTTTTAAATACTAAAACTTCACCAAGCAATGTTTTTTATTACTTAAAGTGTAGCGATAAAACAGTTCTAATGACAGCAAACTTCGAAAATAAGAATACCATCGTTAAATATCTAAATGAAATTATTGAGAATCCAATAATTGGTTCTTATGACTCTATAAACCCATCATCAAAGTGGAAAAATAATGAAAGAATCAAAACTGATTTTGGTGAACTAGAATGTTATGTACAGCAACAATTATCAAAAAATATAAGTATGATAAATTCTAATGAACTTAAAGGCTCAGATGCAGAAAAGGCAAAATTGTGGAATGAAATGAAAACTTATTATTCTAAAGGAATCGGATTGATAAGAGTAGATCAGATAAACAGGTATGGTGAAGTAATTTATCGCAGAGAATTAAAGAAATACGAAATAAAGAAATAGATCCTTCATTACTTATCTATTTCTCTATCATTGATTTCTATTTCCTGCAATTATGAAAATTTATATTTGCACTTAATGCCTTAACTGCAAATATAAGAAATTATAAATGCAGAAACGCACTTAAATGCAATTATAAATAAAAAAAAGTAAAGTTTAAGAACTATTAAAAAAATGTTACAATCTCCTATATCTGTAATCCTGTTTGACGCATATTTCGCTAACTAATAGACTAACTAATTATACCTCAAATTCTATGTACATTTGACGAAAATGTAATCTGGTTTACAATTCATTTTTTCCCAGAGTATTATTATTTATTGAATATATTACTGAAATATATATTTGTTTTGATTTTTCTCACAATGATGTACTCATGCAACAACATGAACGTATCCGTGTGTATTCCCAATATCAATCCCGATTCTCTCAAAACGCAGATGCTTCCTCTGTCTGTTGGCAATTACTGGGTTTATGAGGATAGCAATATCTCCGGAGGCAAGGATACCGTTAAGTTCGAAATTACCGGCTTGCAGAATATATACTATTACAAATTGGGCAATAAGAGAAAAATGATGGGTTACAGAATTAAGCAATCATCATCCAAACCCAATCTCAGCAGAATTGCTTTTTACTATGTCAAATGCGAATCCCAGACACAGCTGGTCTATTCGGAGGAGGACGATCCAAATAATATAACCGGCTTCTCCGACGTTTTATCCGAGAATCCCGAAACAGCTCAGATAGATACATCGAACCAGTACATCCGGTTTGAAGGAACAGAAAATATTGACACCAGGTTCGGCAATCTGCAATGCTACGTGATGGAGAAAATTCCCCACTCCAAGAAGGAACTTATCACATCCCACAATAGATCATACTATCACAAGGGAATCGGCCTTGTCAAAGTCCATTTCTTATCTCAGGACAAAATCTTCAGCGAACGCAATCTGATAAAATACGCAGTGAAGAAATAGGGAGTACAAATCAGCTCCAGCACTGTTTTCCAGCTATTAGATAGACCAGTCAGGTTTATCAGTACATTCTTCAATTGGTGTGTTCATTCCTTCAACAATGGATTCACTCATACCCAGAATTGAGGTAAGATATTCGGTATCTGTGGATTTCGGGGAGAGGGTATCTTTCATTTCCCTGAATGAGGCTTCAAGTCCTCCAAAATTACATTTAATAGGATCTAGTTTTTTTTCTAGAGTTGATAGGCTCATTGACTTTTGATTTGGCAGCCTTTCATTAAGGGTATCTGTTTTTACTAAATAAAAAGTCCACTGGTCCAGATTCATAGGGTCAATGCTTTCCTGATCTTTGTGATGCAACAAACAAAAAATATATATCAATGCTTGCCTTTGTCTATCTAAAGTGATAGTATTGTCCTCTTTCAATACATATGTTGGAGCAATATCAAAATAAATTTTTGAATAATCATTTTGACCCCAAGACTGAATGTAGGCTGATGTTTTTACTTCTATAGAAATACCGTCTATTGTTATAAGGTCAACGGCGTCCCATTCTACTCGTGAAGTGTTACCTATGTTTAATGCTTGCTTTACGATAAATTCTGCCAGAACCCCTCGATTTTTATTTACCAATAAATCGGACTGATTCCAGATCCAAAAATCTAATATTTTAAAATTTAGAGGATCTCCATTGAATCGAAACGATTCATCGGGACTTTTTGGAGTGGCTGTGATTTTTTCTAGTTTCATTATATATTTTCAACTTCCAGACACAATTCAATTGCCTCTTTGATCCGATCCATCAAAACATCAACTGATTTTGCCTGAGTATGACAGCCTTTAAGACCAGGTACTTCTGCAACGAAGAACCCATCAGCGTCTCTCTCTATTAATACTTGAAATTCTCTTGTCATTATTTTATCGATCAATTAATTAATAATTTTATTAACAATAACGATTTGATTAGCTTCAATAGTGTAAACCAAATATTGAGAGTTATTTTCCTTCTCCCATTCTCACCAGCTCCAGCACAGTTTTCCAGTTTCGTGTGGTGGCGCGGGTTTTGAGTTTCGATTCGAATACGTTGTTGTTAAGTTTGGTTCTGCCATAGCCGGTAGGGCAGAACAGATATATTGCTTTTCCTATCGCCTCGAATTCATCATCGGTTTTTACTTCATTGCGTATCTTGTCAATCAGAGATTGATTCGGTACATCAGCCAGGAATGTTACATAGAGAAAGTTTATGTCTTCGTGTCTGACGTTTACGAACGGATTGTTCGCGGCGATTGTCTTCATTTCCTCCAGACACAGCACCAGAACAGGCACATCGAAGCCAAACACATCAGAGATTTTAGAAGAGATAGTTTTTTCAAGTTCAGAATTTGGAGTATCCTTAGATTGGAATATCACATTGCCGCTCTGTATATAGCTTTGCACAGATTGGAAACCAATATCTTTGTACATTTGACGCAGGGCATCCATCTTTATCAGCTTTTGACCACTTACGTTGATTCCGCGCAGGATTGATATATATGTTTGTAGTTTAGGCAAGGACCTACCTCCTCAGCAATTTGACTGCATCTTGTTGATTGTGGCAGTAGTGGACTTGCCGTCAACAAGTGGGATAACAACGACTTTACCGCCTCGTGCTTCTACTATGTCAGCTCCGACAATTGTATCTCGGCTGTAGTCGCCGCCTTTGGCTAATATATCGGGTTGAATTAGGCTTATCAAATAGAAAGGCGTGTCTTCGGGGAAAATAACAACATGATCTATCGAACGAAGAGCAAGGAGTACAACGGCTCTGTCGTTTTCGTTGTTGATCGGACGCGATTCACCTTTCAGCCGTCGGACGGACGCATCACTGTTCAGACCGAGAATCAGAACGTCGCCCAGATCCTTCGCTTTCTGCAGATATGTCGTATGCCCCACATGGAGAATGTCGAAGCATCCGTTAGTGAAGACAATAGATTTACCCTCATTGCGGAGTTGATTACAGAACTGCTCTATTTCTTCGATGGGTATCAGCATCTCAGTATTCCGTTGAATTGCGCACTACAGAATCGAATATCTCGTTCGGAGTAATCGATACTATGCCGGGCTTTTCACAGACCGCACCAGCTGCGAGATTAGCCATTGTTGCCGATTCCTTGATAGTTGATCCTGCGGCAATAGATGCCGCCATTGTTGCAATAGCCGTATCGCCTGCACCTGAAACATCAGCAACCATGCGTGCTCTTGTTTCAACTGATGAAACATCACCATTACTTTCGAAAAGCATCATTCCATCAGCGCCGAGAGTCAGCATAACGTTTTTGGCATCAAGTTTCTCTAAAAGCAATTTCCCACCGATGATAACTTCTTCTCTTGTTTTTAATGGAAGACCAAGAGCCATAGAGGCTTCTTTACGGTTAGGTTTGAAGACAGTTGCCTGCTTGAAATTATAGAAATTCTCAAACTTGGGGTCAACAAAGACCGGTATGTTATTCATTTTAGCAAAAGCCATGACTTCGAGTATCAGAAACTCTGTAACTGTGCCTTTGTTATAATCTTCGAATATAATTCCTGATAGATTGTTTGCACCTTGGAGGGCTTTCAAAATATGCTGCTCTATATCAATCGGAATAGCATCGCGTACTTCACGATCCAGTCTTGCTATCTGCTGATTATTACCGATGATGCGGGTTTTGACTGTAGTAGGTCTTCCCGGATGTAGATACAGACCTGAAGCGTCGATACCGGATTCATTTGCAATATTTGCAAACATTTTACCGGAATTGTCATCGCCGAGAATCCCGCAGAGAAGGGGACTGATGCCGAGAGACTTCAGATTGTTTGCTACGTTAGCGGCACCGCCAAGATGGAACGTTTCTTTTTCGATATCTATAACCGGCACAGGTGCTTCGGGTGAAATACGGGAAACACTGCCCCAAAAGTAACGATCGAGCATTACATCGCCGATGACTGCGATAGTCTTGCCTTTTGTTGCTGTTAAAATTTCCTTAACTCTTGATACTGTGAGATTGAGCATACTATTAATTATAAAGTGTAATAAAGAATACAAAAATACTAAATGTTCTATTAATTACCATACATAGCATCACGAAGGAAGTCATTGTATGGAGCAAGGGCTTCTGCTTTCTTAACAACCATATCAATAATTTTCCTTGATTGAACATCTTTGTCCTTCAATGCTATATATACTGTGAACTCCTTTTGCTTGAGCCACTCTACCGAAGGATGATCTGCGGGGAAACCTGCCGGAGCATTTTTAAGCTTTTCGCCTTCCCATTTCCCGGGGAATTCTTTCAGGAATTGCTTATCGGTTACTATATCTTCAAAGTCATCCCAATCTTTAAATATTTTCGTTCGGATACTCTTCAACTGCTGTGGCTCGGGCATGTGGATTCCACCTGCTATAAAGAACTCTGTCGGTTCTATATGAAGATAAATTCCACAAGACTCGACTGGTTTTTTAGGACCTGCTTCTACTTTGAACGGGAAATATATGCCAAGATTCGTTTTGTACGGGTCTTTGTTTTTGCTGAAACGAATGTCGCGGTTGATGCGGAAGAGAGATCTCTTTATATCAGCCATATACGGCAAACCTGTCTGAGCAAATGCAGAAGCCATCTCGAGAACAAAGCTCTGAGTTCGGAATTTTACTGTATTTTCATAAACAGAACGGTTAGCATCGAACCACTCTTTGCTGTTATTGTTTTTCAATTGAGTGAAGAATTCCAGCACATCAGGTTTGAATCCTTCGAAAGTAGGAAGAGACTTCATAGTTTATCCTTTTATATTAATAATTTTATAGGTTTATTTCCCATCGATAGAGTTTTGTAAGTTACGATACTGCTTTCATAAGAAGGCATTTTTACTCCAAGGTCTGTTTCAGTCTTAAGTGTTATCAGACCATAATTGGTGGCTTTAGGCTTTTTCTCGTCTGATGGAGTTATAAGATTCTCATCAAGATTATATACTTTGGCAATAGTTTTGGCAGCAGTATAATCCGTTACCAGATCGGACGAACCGGCATTATATATGCCCAATTTCCCTTTACCAGCTATTTTATTAATCACAAGAGCGAGATCCAGAGCGTTGATAGGAGTATATCTAACGTTATTGTCAGGACTGATAGGCATTTCAGCTAGTAAGGCTTCAAGTGTCACATTAACAAAATCAGGCTTATTCACAGAAGACAAGCCATAGATACCAGATACGCGGATAATTGATACTTTTTCTGTACCTGAAATAGCTAAATTCTCTGCGGCTAACTTATTCCTGCCGAAGTTTTCAACCGGTAGTGGTTTATCTGTTTCTGAGTAAGGACCTTTCACACCATCAAAGACTCTGTCTGTTGATAACATAATAAAATGAGCTTCGATTATTCTGGCAACTTTCACAAGATTCTCAACTACCCCAACATTAAGATTCCATGCGGTTTTCTTTTCTGTGTCAGCTGTCTGGTTCAGGTTTAATCCTGCGGTATTAATAATAATGTCCGGTTTAAGATATATCAAAGCTTCCTTTGTTTCTTTAAGCTGAAGACTACCGTAATTAAAGAATTCAGTTATAGGAAACCGGTCATTAATCGTAAAATCAGATGAAAAGGAAATGATTCTATATCTTTCCTCGAGCGTGATGAATCGCAGCAAAGCCTCAGCAGTTCTTGATGAACTACCGATTATAGCTATTGTTTTATCGTATTTTGGTGTAATTGCCATAGTAAATCTCAAGATGTTCCACGTGGAACATTATTTTAAATAAATAGCCAGTATCGAGACATCTGAAGCAGAAACACCCGAAATTCTTGATGCTTGTCCCAGAGATGTCGGTTTAATCTTGGAAAGCTTTTCTCTTGCTTCTTTTGATAGCGATGTAATCTCGTTATAATTAATACTGGTTGGTATCTTTTTGTCCTCATTATCGAGAAAATAATTCAATTCCTTAAGCTGTCGCTGAATATATCCTTCGTACTTTACCTCAGTCTGAAGCTGAGTAAGAAGTTTCTTATCCTGTATGAAACCGAGAATTTCATCAGGATGTTCATCGGTTAATCTCAAAAGTTTGTCTAGTTGAACGGTTGAGCGTTTTGTCAGAGAATAGTAATCAGTAGAATCCTTAACCGCGGATTCACCGATTTCTTCCAGATATTCATTTACTATTTCTGACTTTATCTTATTGTTTCTAATGTAGGTGTTTGCGCGATCTTTTAGAGCCATTTTATTCAATAATTTATCGAAAGTATTGTCCGGAATGAGTCCATATTTATGACCATACTTCATAAGACGTTCATCGGCATTATCCTGACGAAGCAGAAGTCTGTATTCAGCAAGAGATGTGAAGATACGGTAGGGTTCTTCCGTACTTTTATTGACAAGATCATCAATAAGAACACCGATATAAGCCTCAGAGCGTTTGAGTATAAATTCTTCCTGCTCTTTAAGCTTTAATGCAGCATTAATTCCTGCAATCAGCCCCTGTCCGGCAGCTTCTTCATAACCTGAAGTACCGTTAATCTGTCCGGCAAAGTAAAGTCCCTGGACAGCTTTAGTTTCTAAAGTATAGTTCAACTGATAGGGAAAGAAGAAATCGTATTCTACTGCATATCCCGGACGTAACATCTCAGCTTTTTCGAGACCCGGGATAGCACGAAGACCAGCTAATTGAATTTCAACAGGTAAACTGGTAGAGAATCCGTTAACATATACTGATTTTGTGTTCATTCCTTCAGGTTCGAGCAGAATTTTGTGAGAATCTCTGTCAGCAAATCTGTTTACTTTGTCCTCAATGGATGGACAGTAGCGAGGACCGGCTCCTTTGATAGTCCCTGTAAACATAGGGGAACGGCTGAACCCCGTGCGTAGTATCTCATGAGTCTCCAGATTAGTATCTGTTGAATAGCACATTAGAGAGTTCTTTACAGATACAGTTCTGTATGAGAATGGCTCTGGTACATCGTCGCCGCCACTCAGACCAACTTTAGAATAATCAATTGAAGAATTCAATATCCTCGGTGGTGTTCCTGTCTTAAGCCTTCCCATATCGAAACCATATTTAACTAGCACATCGGATATGAACTTTGAACTAGGTTCACCAACTCTACCACCTTCAGTTACAGTTTCTCCGGTAAAGAGCAGTCCGTTGAGGAAAGTACCTGCACAAAAGATAACTGCTTTTGATTTGAGTTTTGTGCCTGATCCTGTGCGGATACCCTCTACTATATCTGATTCAATAAGTATCTCGGATACAGTATCTTCAATAATTGTTAGATTTTCAGTATTTTTTAGAAGATTCTGAGCTAAACATGGGTAATTGTCCTTATCTATCTGAGCACGGGGAGACCAGATAGCCGGACCTTTGGAACGATTAAGCATTTTGAATTGCAATCCGCCAATATCAGCCAGATAGCCCATCACTCCGCCAAGTGCATCAATTTCTTTAACCAAATGACCTTTTGCTGATCCACCTATGGAAGGATTGCACGACGGTCTTCCGATTGAATTGATTGACATTGTAACCAAAGCAACAGAACAACCCATGCGTGCAGCAATGTGGGAAGCTTCGATGCCGGCATGACCTCCGCCGATTACAATTATATCATATTGGTCTGAATACATTTCAAATACGCTTAATTACTAGAGTTACAATTATTTAGAAGGGAAACGACGATTTGAGTATATCTAAATTTGATTTAGAGTAATAGAATATATTTTGAATCTGAGGAAAAGCAGGGATGCTTGAACTACCGTAGGTCAAACGTCCTTGTTTGACCTGTAAATGATTATTTTTAAGCTGGTCATTCCGAATGCAGTGAGGAATCCAGTCCGCATGAATACAAGATGCGCTTCGCAGTCCTTTGGAACTCACGGTCGCTGCGCTCCCTCAGAATGACAAGAACGTGATTTTCACAAAGTCTCGAATTCGGGAATGACATAATGTAAAAGTTTAATAGTGTTAATAAAAGTGTTCCACGTGGAACACTTTTATATTATTGAGCTCTATTTGCCGATACAAAAGCGTGAGAAAATGTTATTCAGAACATCCTCGCTCCAAATTTCTCCGGTAATTTCTCCGATTGCTTTTGTTGCTCGTCGAATATCAATTGCAACTGCTGTATTATCGAGTCCGGAATTTATAGCAAAATTTGCGTTTTCTAATTCGGAAACGACCTGATTGAGAAGTGTAACATGTCTCTGATTTATCAAAATGTCCTTAACTCTTTCGGTGCTTTGCTTTGCTTTTTCGGTTATAAATGTTTTTAATTCTTCTATTCCAATTGACTTTTTGGCTGAAATATGGAATATGTTTTCGGAATTTGTGGTCTCAATATTTGCAGAATCTATCTTATTATGAACTAAAATTACTTCGCTTTCGGGATATTTCACAGAGATTTGTTGCTTTAGATTATCCGAATTCTCCTGAGAAATTGAAATATCATTAAGAATAATAATCATATTCGATTGACCAAGAACTGATTCTACAAGCTTAATTCCTTCGATTTCTATTACGTCATCTGTCTCACGGATTCCTGCAGTATCGATTATCTTTACCGACAATCCATCGAGGAAGAGAGTTTCTTCGATATAGTCACGGGTTGTACCCGGGATATGACTAACGATTGCTCTTGTTTTTTGAAGTAGTGCATTGAATAAAGTCGATTTTCCTGAATTTGGATAGCCGGCAATTCCTATGAAATATCCTGATCGTAATATCTCGGAAGATTTGTAGGAAGCTGAAAGATCCTTACAATATGTGATGGATTCTTCTACCTGATTAATTATTCTATCTTTTTCAATTAGATCAATGTCTTCATCAGCGAAATCCAACTCCAGTTCTAACAAACTGGCAATATCTAAAAGCTTTTGACGGAGTTCGCTAAGTCTTTGATTGAAGTTTCCCGCTAACTGTCTCGCCGCTGTCAGTGCACCTTTAACAGATTTTGAGTGAATAATATCTGCGACAGATTCTACCTGCATCAGATTTAGTTTTCCATTGAGAAAAGCTCTTTTTGTGAATTCACCGGGTTGTGCCGAACGTGCACCATGGCTGATGAGCAGGGATATTATCTCCTGGATAACAATGGGCGATCCATGACAGGAAATTTCAACAGAGTTCTCACCTGTGTAGGAATGAGGTTCAATGAAGACTGAAGCTGTTACCGTATCGATTAGTTCTTCATTGCTTACCAGATTGCCATAGTGAATGGTATGTGAAGCAACTTCGGTTAGTTTCTTTTTCCCCACAAAACAGGAGTCAGCAATTGAAATTGCATCCGAACCGGATAATCTGATAACAGACAATCCAGAAATTCCTGGTGGAGTAGCAAGTGCAATAATCGTATCAGTCAATTTTTTTTACTCTCTGTAATTATTTTTTCTTAATTTACGAATTAATGTTTTATTATAAGATGTAAATTTGTTCTTTTTAATTTAAAATAGGCAAGATAAATATTACCGTCTGTCGGGTTGCTTATATGTTTAACAGTGTCAAATTTTTAGTGGTTTTTGGCTAAAATTCGACCTTCATAAATTGACGTTACGGGGAGTTTAGTGTAACTTTAATAGTACAAGGTGGCTTTTGGGTCATCTTTAGGAGAATCGACTTAAAAGGGCATAATTGAGATGTTATATTGTAATTATTTTTTAACAGTGTTAAATGGACTATGATTTTGTAATAATCGGAGCCGGCGTTATAGGCTTAGCATGTGCAGAAAAAATTTCAAAACTTGGACATTCTTGTTTGGTAATTGAAAGAAATCCTGGTTTTGGGTTCGAAACAAGTTCAAGAAATTCTGAAGTTATCCATGCAGGAATATACTATCCTCAGAATTCTCTAAAGGCAAAATTATGTGTTTCGGGAAATCGTAGTATATATGAATGGTGCGTTAAGTTTAATATTCCTCACAGAAGGATTGGAAAATTCATAATTGCTGTTGACAAAAATGAAGAATCCGAACTTGATCGAATTTTTGAAAATGCAAAACAAAATGGAGTTGAAGGGATTCGGAAAGTAAGTCTGAATGAATTTGAAAAATCTGAACCAAATGTTAAAGCAAAATCTGTTTTGTTCTCTCGGGACACGGGGATTATTAATTCACATAAATTTATGGCTTCTCTCGAAGAATCAGCCAAAAGGAATGGAACAGACTTTGCCTATAAACATTCAGTTATCGGAATCGAAAAAAGTAATCAAGGATACAAATTAGAGATAATTGACCCAAGCGGACAGAACTGTCGAATATCAGCCAATTTTATAGTAAACTCTGCCGGTTTGGATTGTGATACGGTTGCAGAGCTAGCTGGGATTGATGTCGATAAAGCAGGATACAGGCTTCAGTACTGTCGCGGTCATTACTTCAAGTTAAACTCATCAAAGAGAAATTTGGTTAATCATCTAATTTACCCTGTTCCAAATAAGAATTCATCCGGTTTAGGAATACATGTTACTATAGACATGGTGGGCGATCTGAAGCTGGGTCCCGACACAGAATTCCTAGCAGATAGAAAGCAAGACTACAGAGTAGATGAACATTTGAAGCAAAATTTTTACGATGCGGCTCAAAGATATATCCCATCCTTACTTATAGAAGACATTCATCCCGATCAGTCAGGCATCCGGCCAAAGTTGAAAGCGGAAAATGGAGAATTCAGGGACTTTATCATCAAAGAAGAAACCGACAACGGATTACCACGTTTAATTAACCTCATAGGCATCGAATCACCAGGACTAACCGCAAGTTTAGCAATTGCAGAAGGAGTAACAACTCTTATATAATAATATAAATGGCATAAAAATTGTTAGTTTTACAATGATAAACAATATTTCTGAATTTATCAGATATTTTGATGTAATTATTTTTGGGGATAATTTAGAATGCTTGCAAATTCTTCGGTATTAGTAACAGGTGGAACCGGGTCATTTGGTAAGAAATTTACAGAAATGATTCTAGGTCGTTTTCCTGATTTAAAGAGACTTGTTATCTATTCCAGAGATGAGCTTAAGCAATTTGAAATGCAGAATATTTATTCATTGAATAAATATCCACAAATAAGATTCTTTATTGGCGATGTCAGAGATAAGGAAAGACTGATCAGAGCTTGTGAAGGTATTGATGTTATTGTCCACGCTGCCGCTCTTAAGCAAGTTCCCACAGCAGAATATAATCCTGATGAAGCAGTTAAAACAAATATTGGTGGTGCTCAAAATGTTATTCATGCTGCAATAGCACAAAATGTAAAAGTCGTTGTTGCCTTGTCTACAGACAAAGCTGCTGCTCCAATTAATCTTTACGGTGCAACCAAACTTGTATCTGACAAGCTCTTTATTGCTGCGAGTAATATTGTTGGTATGCGCAATCTTAGATTTTCAGTCGTTAGATATGGTAACGTCATGGGTTCGCGGGGTTCTGTTATACCCTTTTTTCTCGAAAAAGCTAAAGAAGGTGTGCTACCAATTACCCATAAGGATATGACTAGATTTAATATTCTTCTTGAAGATGGGGTTGAAATGGTTCTTTGGGCAATAGACAATGCTTTGGGTAAGGAAATATTTGTCCCAAAAATACCATCATATAAAATTGAAACTGTCGCTCGTGCCATAGCTCCAAATGCTAAATTGGAATATGTAGGAATAAGACCTGGTGAAAAGCTTCATGAGGAAATGATTACAGAAAGTGATTCATATAATACTATCGTATTCGATAAATACTATGCAATTCTTCCCTCAGATGCAGAAAAGAAAATATACCTTAAGCATTACAAAGCATGGGAAGTTGCACCCGGATTTAAATATAATTCTGGAACCAACACTCATTGGTTGAATGAAGAAGAAATAAGAGTACAAATAAAAAATAATTTAGATCCCAATTTTAGAGTTATCGATTAATGGCATATTCAATACCATACGGAAGGCAAAATATAACTGAAGACGATATATCAGCTGTTATTGAAACATTAAGAGCCGATTTTCTTACTCAGGGACCTAAAATCCTTGAATTTGAGAATGCATTTGCTACATATATTGGCAGTAAGTATGCTGTTGCTGTAGCAAATGGAACAGCTGCATTACATCTTAGTTGTTTGGCGTTAGGTGTTGAATCTGGTAATAAAGTTATTACTTCTCCGATTACATTTGCTGCTAGTGCTAATTGCGTTAGTTATTGTGGCGGTGATATTGCTTTTGCGGATATAGATACTGAAACATATTTAATCGATATAGATGAAGTGAAGAAGCTGTTGGAAGCCTCGCCCAAGGGAACATATCAGGGTATAATACCTGTTGATCTGGCAGGTCGCCCAGTAAATTCAGAATTACTTCGAAAGTTAGCTGATGAATATGATTTATGGATCCTGGAAGATGCTTGTCACGCTCCAGGCGGCTATTTAACAGATAGCCTCGGATTAAAACAAAATTGCGGAAATGGCAAATATTCAGATTTATCTATTTTTTCTTTTCATCCTGTTAAGCACATTACCTGTGGCGAAGGTGGAATGATAACAACTAATAATGAATCTCTATACCAGAAATTATTGACATTAAGAACTCATGGGATAACAAAAGATCCTAACCTTCTAAATGAAAATCATGGAGGCTGGTATTATGAAATGCAGGAGCTTGGATTTAATTACAGATTAACAGATTTCCAGGCAGCTTTGGGTATCAGTCAACTTAATAGGATAACAGAGAATTTAGAAAGAAGAAGAGCTATTGCTGCTGTTTATGCAGGTGCTTTTGAAAATATTGAATCAATAAAAGGTCAGTCTGGTTTTGTTGAAGGACATGCTTATCATCTGTATATTATTGAAGTAGAAGATAGAAAAGGGCTTTACGAACATTTGAGAAAAAATGGAATATTCTCACAGGTTCATTATATTCCTCTTCATCTGATGCCATATTACAAACAGTTCGGTTGGAAAGAAGGAGATTTTCCTAAAGCTGAGAATTACTATAAAAGATGTTTGAGTTTGCCAATGTTTCCAACATTGAAAGATGAAGAACAAGAAAATGTTATAAGTATGATTAAGGAGTATTTTGCATAATCTAGCAATAATACCAGCTCGTGGTGGGAGTAAAAGAATTCCTCGGAAAAATATTAAGGAATTCTTGGGTAAACCTATTATTGTATATTCAATAGAAACTGCCATCAAATCACAACTTTTTGATGAAATAATGGTTTCTACAGAAGATATGGAAATTGCAGAAATAGCTGTCAAATACGGTGCTAATGTACCATTTATGAGAAGTAATGAATGTGCGAATGATTTTGCCTCTACTGTTGATGTTCTAATTGAAGTAATTGAAGAATATGAAAATCGATTGGAAAAATATGATACAGTTTGTTGTATTTATCCGACAGCTCCATTGGTTAATGTAAACAGATTAAAAGAGTCCTATGATATGTTGATTGACAATAATTTTGATTCTGTCTTTCCAATTGTTCCATTCTCGTATCCGGTTTTCAGAGGTTTACGATTAGATAACGAAAAAGTACAAATGGTTTGGCCAGAATATATCGATTCTCGCTCTCAGGATTTGGAAACAATTTACCATGACGCAGGACAATTTTATATGTCTAAAGTTGAAATAATAAAAAAGAAAAAAATGCTTTGGACTAATAATACAGGAGCAATAATATTGTCAGAATTAGAAGTTCAGGATATTGATAATTCAAGAGATTGGGTATTGGCAGAAATGAAGTATCAACTAATGAGAAAAGAAGATATTCATGAAAGATTTTAAAACTCATCAAGAGAATTTTTGGGCAGGAAATTTTGGTAATGAATATATCAATAGAAATACAGGTACAGAGCTTTTGGCATCTAATCTGCATTTCTTTTCCAATGCTCTTAAGCAAGCAGGTTTAATTCACTCTTGCTTAGAATTTGGAGCAAATATTGGAATGAATTTACAGGCACTAAAGCTTCTTTTTCCAAAGATTGATTTGAAAGCAATAGAGATAAATTCATTAGCAGTAAAAGAACTTGCAAAAGTAATTGGTAAAACTAATATATTCCATGGATCCATTTTTGATTATAATGAAAAAATGAAAGTGGAATTAGCTTTAGTCAAGGGTGTTTTAATCCATATTAATCCCAAAAAATTAAACTTAGTATATGAAAAATTATATTCTTGTTCAAACAAATATATATTGGTATGTGAATATTATAATCCAACTCCAATTACTATAAAATATCGTGGATTTAGTAATCGCTTATTTAAAAGAGATTTTGCAGGTGAAATGTTGGATAAGTATTCTGATTTGAGTCTTATCGATTATGGATTTTCATATAGGAGGGATGTCGCACATCCTCAAGATGATATTAATTGGTTCTTATTAAAAAAGATTTAATTAGAAAATTATTCCATGAAGATTAGGGTTATTATTAGAGCTGACGGCAATCGTAATATCGGATCGGGACATTTGGTGCGATGTATTGCTTTGGCACAAATGCTTAGGAATGATTTTGAAGTTGAGTTTGTATGCAAAGAGTTACCATTAGGATTGGAAAATGAAATTAATCTCTTAGGGATAAAAGTTCAAATAATTGAGGATGACAAAGCATTACTTGACTATATTGATCAACAAGATATAGTTGTACTAGATGGTTATAATTTTAGTTCTGAATATCAGAAAAGCCTTAAATTGAAGGGATGTAAGCTTGTTTGTATAGATGATTTGCACGATAAAGAGTTCTTTGCAGACTTGATAATAAATCATGCACCCGGAGTATCCCCTTCGGATTATAAAGCACAGCCATACACTCAATTTGCTCTAGGACCCGAATTTACATTATTAAGACCTGCATTCTTAGAGCAGGCTGGAAAAGAACGTATAATAAATACGATAGAAAACGTTCTAATCTGCTTTGGTGGATCTGATATTTTAAATTTAACAGAAAGAACTTTACAAGTTGTTTTAGAAAATTCAAAAATAAAAAAAATCATTGTAATTACTGGAGAATCTTATAATTTCACTGAGAGTTTCAAACACCTCATTGAAAAAAATGATAGAGTGGTACATAATCATTCAATCAATGAAAAAGAAATGTTAGAAGTAATGCTAGAGTCAGATCTGGCTATAGTGCCATCAAGCGGGATAATGTTAGAAGCGATTGCATGCGGGTGTGAAGTAATTTCTGGATATTATGTAGAAAATCAGAAAGCTATCTACGAAGGGTTCTTGAAGCTTGGAGCAATTATTGGTACAGAAAATTTTGAAAAAGGATTAATTACAGAATCAATTTCGAATATCAATCCTAAAGCTATAAAAAAATTGATAGATGGAAAAAGTAATAAAAGGATATTAAGTTTATTCAAAGATTTAATTAATGAAAATTCAAATATTAGTAGATAATCAAGGGTCATGGATAATTCCATTTGCAGAAAAGCTTAATCAATTTATTATTGATAAGAGCTATGAATGTGATTTAATCTTTAAACATGAAGAAGTTGTGAAGGGAGAAATTCTTTTTTTGCTTTCATGTGAGAAGAAATTCAAATATTTGGAATTAAATAAATATAACTTAGTAGTTCACGAAAGTGATTTACCAAAAGGTAAAGGTTGGTCTCCATTAACTTGGCAAGTTATTGAAGGATTTAAGAAAATACCTATCACGCTATTTGAAGCCAAAGAAGAAATAGATTCTGGAGATATATTTTTACAAGATTACATAGAATTGGAAGGAACTGAATTAATAAATGACATTAGAAGATTACAAGGAGAAATGACTATTAAGTTATGTTTAGAATTTATTAAACAATACGATAACATAACTGGAAGGGATCAATCCGGAGAAAGTACATATTATAGAAAGCGATTATCACAAGATAGTGAGCTTGATATTAACAGATCCATCAAAGATCAGTTTAATCTTTTGAGAGTAGTTGACAATGAAAGATATCCAGCTTTTTTTGTATTGAATGAGAAGAAATACATTATAAAAATTTATAAGTCTGAAGAAATTGAGCATAAATCAAAAGAAGAGCAAAGATGAAAGATATTTTTATTGATGGAAAGAAAATTGGCAAAGACCAAAAACCATTCATTGTTGCAGAAATGAGCGGGAACCATAATCAATCATTGGAGACAGCTTTGAAAATTGTTGAAGCTGCTGCTTTTGCCGGTGCTGATGCGATTAAACTTCAGACATATACACCAGAAACAATGACTATAGATAGTAGAGGTGGGCTATTTGAAATAAATGATAATAAGTCTCTATGGAATGGTTATAATCTATATGAATTATATAAGAAAGCATATACCCCATGGGAATGGCATAAAACAATTTTTGATAAAGCAAGTGAGTTAGGTTTAGCGGCTTTCAGTACTCCATTTGACGAAAAGGCAGTTGATTTTCTTGAATCATTGAATGTAAGTGCTTATAAAATAGCCTCATTTGAAAATAGTGATTGGAAGTTACTAGAGAAAGTTGCTAAAACAGGTAAACCCATTATAATGTCTACAGGAGCATCGACTCTGGCTGACTTAGATGAATCAATAAGATTGTTAAGAGAAAATAATTCAGGAGAGATAATTTTACTGAAATGTACTAGTACTTATCCAGCTTCACCAAAAGATTCAAATTTGTTGACAATACCTCACTTAAGAGAAATGTTTGATTGTAATGTTGGTTTATCAGATCATACAATAGGAATTGGTGTATCAATAGCTTCTGTTGCATTGGGTGCAGTTCTAATTGAAAAACATTTCACTTTAAATCGAGGGGATGGTGGAGTTGATAGTGCATTTTCAATTGAACCTGAAGAGCTAAAAAATTTAGTAATAGAATCAGATAATGTCTATTTGTCTTTAGGGAAAATACATTATGGAATACTTGAAAGCGAAAAGAATAGCTTAAGATACAAAAGGTCAATTTATGCTGTTAAAGATATTGATATTAATGAAATACTGACTGAAGATAATGTTAGAATTATCAGACCTGGAGATGGTTTAGCTCCAAAGTACTATGATACTATTCTGGGAAAAACAGTAAAGACAAAATTATCTGCTGGCACTCCACTTTCATGGAGTCATATATGATAACCTGTATACTTGCTACCGAGAAGTCATGGCATGATAAGCTTTTTAAAAATTTATCACAAGATGATAGTATTAAGTGGATCAGGCTATCCAGTAAAGAGGACTTGAATTATGAAAACCTTAAAGAGATAGAACCCAAATGGGTATTTATACCCCATTGGTCATATATCATATCAAAAGATGTTTTTGAAAATTACAATTGTGTTGTATTCCACATGACTGATTTACCATTTGGAAGAGGCGGTAGTCCTTTGCAAAACTTAATTGTACGAGGCTTTGCTGAGACGAAAATTTCGGCTATCAGAGTCAGCGATGGTTTAGATTCAGGTAAAATATATCTAAAAAGAGATCTTAATCTAAATGGTTCTGCTCAAGAAATATTTATCAGATCTGCGGATATAATTGAGGAAATGATAAAAGAAATAATTAGTAGTGAACCGATTCCTGTAGAACAAGTAGGGGAACCAACTATTTTTAAAAGAAGAAAACCTGAAGATGGGGATATTTCAGAATTAGTTGAAATAGAAGATGTTTTTAATTTTATACGAATGTTGGATTGTGAAGGGTATCCTAATGCATTCCTTACAATAACAGATATAAAATATGAATTTAGTCATGCTCGGTTGAAAGCAGACGGGAGTATCGTAGCTGATGTTAGAATTACAAAAAAATAGCAAAATAATGATTGTGGTTGCTCATCCTGACGATGAGGTCCTAGGATTGGGAGCTACTCTTCACAAATTGATTCATGAGAAGTCTGCAATTGTTCATGTTGTGATTTTAGGTGAGGGAATAACTTCACGATCTGAAAAAAGAGATATTGAAGTATGGCAAAAAGAACTTGAAAAACACAAACAGAATATTCATTCTGCAAAACAGATAATTGGCTATCAATCTTTGTCTCTATATAGTTTTCCGGATAATAGATTCGATAGTGTGCCCCTGCTTGATATTATCAAATCAATAGAATCAGAAAAAAACAAATTCAAACCTGATGTAGTTTTTACTCATCATTTAGGTGATTTGAACATTGACCATCAAAGAACTTTTGATGCCGTCATGACTGCTTTTCGACCTCTCCCCGAAGAGTTAAAGGTCTCAATATTAACATTTGAAACTCCATCCAGTACCGAATGGCAGATTAAAGCAGATGGTAAACGATTCAATCCAAATATTTATATCGAAATATCTGAGCAAAATCTAAAAGCTAAAATCGATGCAATGGAATGTTTTGAATTTGAAAAAAGGAAGTATCCTCATCCACGCTCACCAGAAGGATTGAAGATATTAGCTCAGCATAATGGAATAAATGTTGGAATTGAGTATGCGGAGGCATTTTGTATAATTAGACATATTGAAAGGTAGAATTGGTATAGATGGAAAAATTTCCACGAGTTGTTAGAATTGAACCAGCTGGTACTTGTAATTTGAAGTGTATTCATTGTCTAACGGGTACAGTAAAAATGAAAAGATATATTATGAAGCCAGAAATTTTTGCACAAATTTTGAAATCCATAAACCATAACAGAGCATTTATTAAAGTTGTTGTTTTATATCATGGAGGCGAGCCTCTATTAAATTCGAATTTTATAAATTTTGTTAAAGAAATAAAGAGTATAGACTCAAAAATATTTATTAAAACAGTTTCAAATGGAATGTTGCTTTCACCACAAATGTCATCTGATTTAATTTCTTCTGAAATTGATGAAATAGAATTTTCATTGGATGGTGATTCAGCGGAGGAAAGTCAGTATATAAGAAAGAAGAGTAACTCTAAAAAAATAATAAATAATATTCTACAATTAGTTAATCTTATAAAATTATCTAATCAAAAAAAACCAGATGTCTATATCGCAAATACTAAATTTGTGAAAGATGTTTCTAAAGTTACAACTGCTTCAAGCATGTCAATCCCAAGTTGGTTGAAAATGACTTTCCCAGAAGGGGTAAAATTTAGAACTAATTATGCGATCGAATGGCCAGATATGGAAGTTTGTAATGATTTTAACAAAGTAGAATTAGTATCAAATAATGAAGACAGTAACTATTGTGATCATGTGATAAATACTATTACAATTCGCTCAGACGGAAACGTGGTTCCTTGTTGTTATGATTTAACAAGTAAGCTGGTTATGGGTAATATCATGAATAATAGTTTAAATGAAATTTGGAATAATCAGAAATATTATGATTTGAGAAAATCAATTGAAGAAAAAAACTTCCAATCAATCTGTGCAAATTGTGTTGTTGTTAAATCTCCAAAATATTTGGTTCCAAAGAGGAGTTTTAGAGTAGAAGACAATCATAAAAATATCTAGCATAAAAGCAACATAATTATAAATAAGAACTATTGAATATAACAAACTAAGAATAATAATTAAGAAGTAGAATAGGTTTAAAATATTTTATTATAGGAATCATTTTATGGAAATATGTATAAAATGTGGAATGCCTGATACAAGACCTGGTAGTAACTTTATAAATGGGGTTTGTTTGGCGTGTAGAAATCATGAAAACAGAGCAAATATTGATTGGATTGCTAGAGACAAACAATTAAAAGAAATTTGTGAAAAAAGAATTGCTGAAAAAGGTGAATATGATTGTTTGTGTCCTGTTTCTGGCGGCAAAGATAGTACCGTGATAGTTTCAGAACTTGTGAAATTGGGTATGAAACCATTATTAATAACTCTTACAACAGAATTCACAGTAACTAAAGCAGGACAGCATAATGTAAAAAATATTGCTGAGCGATTTAATTTAGATCATATTGTGTTTAGGTTTTCACCAAAAACTTTTCTTGATGAGACTTTAAAGGACTTTGAAGTTGAGTTGCACCCGTTAAAATGGATTGAAGAAAAATTATATTCTAAACCACCACAAATTGCGAAATATTTTAATATTCCATTGGTATTTTATGGAGAGAATACCAATTATGAATATGGCACAAGCTCTGAATTAGATTTACTACATCCTATAAGCGATGAGGATACTAAGGTATATTATTTCTTTGCTTTTTACCCATATAATGAAATCGAGGTAATGAAGAAAGCAAAAGAATATGGTTTTAAAGATTTGGATGATTTCGATGAATGGTTCAGACAAGGCAATGTAGAGAATTTTACACAGATAGATAGTATAGCTTATATAATTCAACTTTGGACGAAATTTCCAAAATTTGGCTTTCAAAGAGTTTCTGATATAACCAGCAGAATGTTGAGAAAACATCAAATCACCAAACAGCAGGCGGATTTACTTGTTAAGGAAAAGGATTACGTTTGTGATCCCGCAGCAAAAAGAGATTTCTGCAAAACTTTAAATATTACAGAGACATATTTTGATGAAATTGTAGATAAACATGCAGATAAGAATATACTTATCAAGGATGTAAATGGAATTTGGCGTAGAAAAGATCTATTTATTATGGATTAGATAGTTAAGATTTTTTTTTGAATTAAAAGCAAATTTTATAAGTGTATGTTTTTTTCAGCGGAGTAAAAATATTATGAAAGGAAATTCTATGGAACACAAGGATAATGTTTATAGCTCAAAAGAGCAAATTGAGGTTAAATATAGAATAGCAGACTTCTTTAACAAAAGTACAGATACTACTGTAGAAAAGCTTGGCTCTTTTATGAAGTATGTTACAAGACAAGACTTAAGTATTCTCTTGGCTAGATTCGAATTGTTTAAGCAAATTTCTGAAATTAAAGGATCAATTGTAAATTGTGGTGTATATTTTGGTGGTGAACTCATGACGTGGTATCAACTTAGTGCGGCTTTAGAGCCAATAAATTACAATAGGCGCATGATAGGTTTTGATACTTTTTCAGGGAATGCAAGCATATCAGATAAGGATAATCAAAGTGCAAATGCCATTGGCATACCACAACCTGATTACGCAATAGATTCTGAAAGTAGTTTGACGGAATTATCTCAAATACATGATTCAAACAGGTTTTTGAATCACATTCCTAAGATTGAACTAATTAGAGGTGATATTGTTGAAACTGTACCGAAATATTTGGAAGAAAACCCACATTTATTAATTAGTCTATTAAGTTTAAGTGTGAATTTATATGAGCCAACTTTAATGGCTTTAAAACAGTTTCTTCCAAGAATGCCAAAAGGAAGTATAATTGTTTTAGCTACATTAAACGAAGGTTGTTTCCCTGGGGTTACATTGTCTTTACTACATGTATTTCGAGAATGTGGGTTGAATAATGTCACTATTAAGTCTTTCCCTTATGTTCCAAATCTATCATATATTGTTTTATAGCAAATACGGTCTTGGCATTGAGTCTTGATTAAATTTAAAAATTAAATAATAATAATGATTGCGAAAAAGCGTAAGTTAAGCTGAATGTAAACGATGTCTTTGGAATAAATTAGAATCATTTCGATTGGAGTATTGTATGGAAATAAATGAACTTATAAATTTAGCTGAAAGTCAAGAAAAACTGCTTCAAACCAATGAAAAGCATACATCTAATGATTTTTATGGGCATGCTACTATTCTAAAAAATTTCTTAGGGATTTCAAATGAACAATTTCTACCTGTAGCTATTGAACATGGCCCACAACTTAGAAACTTTTTATGGGATGTGGATTTAAATTCACCGATGCCTAAATTTATATGTGCTTCTCAGGCTTACATTGATAGAATCTGGAACAGAAAATCTTCAAAACCAGCTATATCAATAGGACCTTTAATACATTATGCACCAATTGATTTTAGTTTGGTGAAGAAAACTAAGAATAATTATTCAAATATCCTGATTGTTTTTCCAATTCATAGCACACATTATATTACATCTATCTATGATGAAAGTAGTTTTTGTGCACAAATTGAACCATTCAAAAAGATTTTTGATAAAATATATATTAGTCTTTATTGGAAAGATATTTTATTGAACAAACATCAATTTTATATTGACAAGGGCTATGAATGTATTACATCCGGGCATATTTATAATCCTGATTTTTTGATTAGACTGAAGTCCTATCTATATGCTTGCACCGCAATTTTAACACCTTCAATGGGTACTGAAGTCGGATATAGTATGTATATGAATAAACCTGTAATATACTTACCAAATAAAGTTGAGTATTCAGTTAGTGCAGATGTTCCGTGTTATCCTTCAGAATATACATTTGACGGCCAGCCATTTGATTTTTTTAAGGATATATTTCCATCAACATTTGCTCCAATCAATGATCTACAGATTGAAGTTGCAAATCGTTATTGGGGTATCGATAAAATAAAAACAAAAGAGGAGTTAAGGGATTTTATGGAAGAAAAGATTGATCTAATTAATGTTGAAAAGATACCAATTGCTCCTAATTCTGTTGAGTGGATAGGTATCAGACACCTTGATCCAATTGGTAAAGTTTTCCTTTATAAAAATCGTTATTTTAGAGCGATTTATCATAAATCTGTTGATTATGTGCAATTTCTTTTCCAAAAGGGAATTATAAAAAAATTGACGATGAAAAAATTAATGGTAGAAACTACTATTTGTGATTATTATAAAATGGATGGTTTTGGCCTTATTCTTGCGCATGCAGATCAAAAACTAGAACTACCATTCAGATCATGGCCCTTGGAAATGCTTCGCGATGCAGCCTTAGTATGGATAGAAACAAATCTACTTCTTTTAGAAGATAAATTAGGATTAATTGATGGCCATAGTGGTAATCTTATTCAAAGTAAGATGATTAGACCAGTAATGTGTGATCTTGGGTCAATACAACCTTTACAATCAGAATTTGTTGGCCTAGATGAATTTCTTGAGTATCATTATTATCCTTTGCTTTTGGCTAATAGATTAAAAGAAAATAAAAGTATTGAAATCGTTAGAGAAATTACAAGTATTCCACTTTCTGCAGTTATTGGATTGGGTTTACCGCCTATACCTTCTGGATTAACAAGATACCAGTTATTAATTTATCTTGAGAATCAAATCCGTCAAATTGATTTTTCCTTTTCCAAAACATTGTGGTCTGATTATTGTAGTCCCATTTTTGATGATAAATTATTACCATTGTCTGGCACTTTAAACCCCCAAAAAGTACATATTCGAGATTCCTTAATTTTTGAGCAGATAATGCGGTTTAATCCTATGGTATTAATTGATATAGGAGCAAATTCTGGACGATTTTCTTTTATGGCTAGAAATTGTATGGACAATAACGCAACTATTTATTCATTAGACAATGATGAAACTGCACTAAATAAGCTATATCAGTTTGGAAAAATAAATAATTATAATAATATTTTCATAGCCAGGCAAAACTGTGTTCATTCTCACTCGTATATAGGAGATGTTGCTTTAGCTTTAGCTTTAACTCATCATCTATCTTTGGGACAAAGTTATCCATTTGATTTTATAGCTAAGCAGTTAGCTTCATTTACCACAAATGTATTAATAACAGAATTTATGCCAAGAGGACTTGCTACCGGAACACAACCGGACATGAATCTACCCGAATATTATAAATTAGAAAATTTTGTACATGAGCTTGAACAACATTTTAATAAAGTCGAAGTTTTTGATTATGATGTTCCAGATGGAACAAGTCCCAGGATATTATTAGTCTGTTATGAGAAAAAGGGCACGAAAAATAATTATGCAGAAGATATAACTTCTAAAATTGCAGATATTAAACCACAGACACAACAAAAAAATTTCAAAGAAAACAGCAATATTGTGATTAATAGTAACTATCAGTATTATAATTCATTTCTCGATATAAACAATCAATGGTATGAACCAGTATTGGGTGGAGCTGATACATTAAAGAATTTTCTATTTAATAGAAATGTTTATGAAGGTGTTTCAAATATCCTATCAATGCTTGAACAGGATGAATACTCAAAATTTATCAGAGGTTATATTGAAAAAGGTATAGGTAGGTATGGTAATAATTGGCAATATGCAGATATTTGTACTGTCTTGTATGCTTTAAGTCAAAAGCTAAAAATTAGAAATTATCTTGAAATTGGCGTCAGGACAGGAAGAAGTATGTCAATGGTTGTAGCGAACAATCCCGATATTAATATTGTTGGTTTTGATATGTGGCAACAAGATTATGCAGGCATGAGAAATCCTGGACCTAGTTTTGTAAAAAATGAATTAATGAAATTTGGATTTATTGGTGCAGCTGAGTTTGTCTCTGGAAATTCTCATGAAACCTTAAAGAAATATTTTGATGAACATTCAGATGAATATTTTGATATCATTACTGTTGATGGTGATCACAGTGAGCATGGTGCAATAGAAGATATCACTGATGTATTGCCACATATCAGTATTGGTGGAATAATAGTATTTGATGACATAGCTCATCCTCAACACAAATATTTAAAAAATGTTTGGGAGAATACTGTATGTAGTAAGGATAATTTTTCTACATTTGAGTTTACGGACATTGGATATGGTGTGGCTTTTGCCGTCCGGAAATACTAGAGAGACATTATTCGCTCTAAATGGTATGAAATTGGATAATAATTTACCTAACAGAAAAAAAAATTACTATGGGAAAAATTTTAATAACTGGTGTAAATGGCTTTATTGGTAGTAATATTGCTAAAAGGCTAAAAGGAAACTATAAAATAGTAGGATTGGATACTGGTTCGGTTGATTTGTCAGAAGCTGTTGATTTTTATGTTCAGATGATTCTTCCTAGCTCAGAATTAGAAGGTCTTATTAAAGCATTTGATCCTGATTATTGTATTCATTGTGCCGGATCTGCTAATGTTGGTATTTCGATGACATCTCCAGGGATGGATTTCAATTCAGGTCCGACAGTAGTTTTTAATTTAATGGATTCTATCCGAAAAGCGCACTCATGCTGTAGGGTAATTTTCTTATCGAGTGCAGCTGTTTATGGTAATCCTAAAGAACTACCCATAGGTGAAGACCATTCATTAAGTCCAATTTCACCTTATGGTTACCATAAATTGATTAGTGAGAAAATATTAGAAGAATTTAAACAAATTTATGACATTGACAGTGTCATATTGAGAGTTTTTTCATGTTATGGCGATGGTTTAAGAAAACAATTACTTTGGGATTTAGCAACTAAAATAATGAGTTCTAATCAACTAGAGCTAGATGGTACAGGCATTGAAACTCGGGATTTCATTCATGTTTTTGATTTAGCTGATTTGATTGACAAAATGATAACTTTAAATCTCACGGAAGGAATTTATAATGTGTCTAGTGGTGTGCAAAGTAGAATTTCTGAGATAGCCCATTTCTTGGTAACATATCTTTCTAAGCAGGGAGTCAAAATTGTTTATTCCAATAAAAATCGGGTCGGCGATCCATTAAATTGGCTGGGTGATATTAGCAAAATTAAGAATTTGGGCTTTCAATCTGCTATTGATATGGATCAGGGAATAAAAAAATATTGCGAATGGTTTTGCAATTTGAAAATTATTAAGTAATTTTTTATATAATAAATGAGACCTGTTAGATTAGGAATACTGATAGTTGGAACAATTGATTGGCCTGGTGGTGTCAATTATGTCATCAATCTTGTAAAAGCCATAAGTCAAAGTAAACAAGCTGTAAAGCCTGAATTATTCTTCATAATTAATAATGATAATTCTGAGTCTTATACTTTGTATGAATCAATTTTCAAATATTTTAAATCGGTTATTATTGTTGGAGATAAAAAGCCGAATATTGAAGACTTCTTCGGAAATAATGTCAATTACTTTGACACATTTAAAGAGATTTTTAGTGTAATTGATTTGGTTTACCCTTTGCTGTCAGATGCTTTTGAAAACTTAAATTGTATATCTTGGATTCCTGACTTTCAGCATTTGCACTTACCAAATTTCTTCTCTCAAGCTGAAATTAATGGTCGCAACATGAGTTTTGATAAAATAGCTCGAAATGCAAAGCTGGTTGTTTTTAGTAGCAAAGATGCCGAGAAAGATTTTAAATATTTCTATCCTTATTATACTTGTGCAACAAGGGTGTTGAATTTTCATACCTTGATAGAACAAAAACAGCTTAATGAAGACCCAGATGCTGTAATACGCAAATATTCATTGCCAAATCAATTCATATTAAACTGTAACCAGTTCTGGGTGCATAAAGATCACAAAACTGTTTTTGAGGCTATTGCAAAATTAAAAATTAATGGGATTATACTTAATTTAGTATGTACTGGAGCTAAAGAAGATTATCGCTTCCCAGATTATTATAAAAAATTAAACGACTATATCTATGAGCTAGGTATAGAAGATCAGGTCTTTATTCTGGGTTTTATTCCAAGAGATGATCAGATTCAATTAATTAGAAAGAGTTGTGCATTAATTCAATCATCTTGGTTTGAAGGATGGAGTACTGTTGTAGAAGATGGCCGTGCTTTAGGAAAATACATCGTTTTGTCGGATATTGATGTACATAAAGAGCAACATCCTGAGTTTGGTCTGTATTTTAAAAAAGGTTCTGTTGATGATTTGGTTAGAGTACTTTATAATTTCAAAGATAATTTTAATGCTGGACCAGATTTAGAGAAAGAATCCACTGTTATCCAAAAAGCCCTAGAATTTCAAAGTTCTTTTTCAATGGAGATTATTAATATAATTAGGTATGGATGTGAAATATTTAATATAGGGTCTGATGCAGAACAAAACGAGTATAATTCTAATAGTAGAGGAAACGAAAACACTAATCTTCTAAAACAGGTAGAAACATTTATCAAATCAAACAACATCATCCAGGCAAAGATCTTACTTGATGATATCCTCACAAATAATCCATATAATGTGATGGCTTTGAATGATTTAGCGATAATTGAAATAATTAATAAAAACTATTCTGAAGCAAATGCAATTCTGAATAGAGTATTAGAGATATCTCCCGGCAACAATGTAGCTTTGAAAAATAAAACACTTATCAGTTTGAAGTGAATATTGCAGCGATAACCATAAAATGAATAATTTAAGATTTCACGAAAAGTAACGAAAAAAGATGCAATGATTAAAGAGAAATTATTTCAAAATATTGAATCTGAGCTTGAACAATCGTCGAATAATGCTATTCTAGTGTCTGCTATTATTTCTGCATACAACTCTGAGCTTTTTATTCGTGGATGCTTACAGGATTTGATAGAACAAACACTGTTCACAAATGGGTTTCTCGAAATAATTGTAATTGACAGTGGTTCACAGCAGAATGAAGTAGAGGTTGTTAAAGAATATCAGAATAAATATCCAAATATTATCTATCATAGAACTGAACGTGAGACTTTGTATGCTTCCTGGAACAGAGGAATAAAGCTTGCAAGAGGTAAATATGTTACGAATGCCAATACTGATGATCGGCACAGAGAAGATGCTCTGGAGATAATGAGCGAGTATCTCGAAAATCATGGAGATGTTGATTTAGTTTATAGCGATTGTTATGAGACAAAAATAGAAAATGAAACTTACTCCGGCAATGACAAACAGATTTTATATAAGTATACTGATTATTTTGCACCAAATTCTCTTTTGTATTTCCAATTTGGAATTCATCCTATGTGGAGAAAGGAAGTACACAAGAAAATTGGATATTTTGATGAAAGTTACTCAATTATTGGCGATTATGATTTTAATGTACGATTTTCATTGGAGTTCAAAGCTTATCACATAAATGAGCCTTTAGGATTGTATTATTGTAATCCTGATAGTTTATCTTTCCAGAAAGATAATTCTCAAAATGAACATTCAAATTTCTTTGCAAAGTATCGTGATTTGCCAACAATTTACAAGCTTTATAAGATTGAGAATTATCCTGTTTCAACTGACATCGAAAAGTCTTATGTACTGGCAGATCTCGGATTAAGAGCTACGAGCTTCTATCAGCCATGGGATTTGGGAAAACCATCTCAGGACAGAGATTTTGCTCTGAAATGCTTCAATGAAGCTTTCAATCTAAATAATGAACTAGCCCAAAATGTTATTAATGACAAAAAGGAACTATTAATTCCTGAATTGAAAGCGATTCTCTCTCAACGTTTTTCTAAAGTCTCTACCAAATTAAATAATAATACAAATGTAAGTACAGAACTAACAAAACCTCTGATTTCTGTTGTGATACCATGCTATAATCAGGCACATTATCTTCGGGAATCAGTTGAGAGTATTATCAATCAAACTTTTTCGAACTGGGAAATAATCATTGTAAACGATGGAAGTTCTGATAATACTTCAGAAATTGCCACAGAACTAATCAATGAATATCCGAATAAGAGGATTCGGTTAATTGAGAAAGAAAATGGTGGTGTATCGCAAGCAAGAAATTTTGGGATAAAACACGCTAAAGGAGATTGGATACTACCATTTGACAGTGATGATAAATTTTTAAATAATTTCATGGCAGAAGCCGTACAAATAATTAAATCTAAACCTGAAGTAAATATTATTACATGCGATTTGCAGGAATTTGGAGCCCGCAATGGAGCGTGGATAACCGAAGAATACAATTCACATAAAATATTAAATACTAATACTTTTTTGAATTCATCTTTATTTAAAAGGGCATTATGGGAAAGGTCCAACGGATATTATGCTGGATTAACTTCATTGGCTGAGGATTGGAATTTTTGGATTGAATTATCTGAACAGAATTTAATTGCCGCCAAAATACCTGAGAAATTATTTTTATACAGAACAACAAATGATAGTGCATTTGATAAAATGTTACCATTACTTCCGGACATAAAGGCTTGCATAACAACACTTCATCCTGATTTATATTCTGACGTAAAAATAACAAGAGCATGTTCTGAACTGTCTAAAATGTCGGAAGAGACCTATATTAAAATTTCAAATATAATCAACAAACATCCTGATCTACCAATGCTTTACCTGTGGAAAGGTCTATATCTCCAAAATAAGAATATTGCAACAGCTACTGCTTCATTCCAAAAAGCTCTTGAATTGGCTGGAAATAAAAATGATTTACCGCTGAAAATATTAAGTATTGTCGGAATGATAAAAACAGAAGATAATATAGCAAATTTAAAAAAAGTTAGACCGATTCTCAATCTTTGCTTAATTACAAGCATTGGTAAAATAGATCCCCAGGGCTTAAATGCCGGGCTCGAAACAGCTGTTATTAAAACAGCGGAAAGTTTAGCATTATTAGGGCATAATGTAACAATAGCGGCATTTCTGAAAAAAGAAATAAAATATCTGAACGGTGTTAATTATATTCAATTTGACTTATGGAAAAGCCCATCCAATTCCTCAGAAAGAAACAAGATTGATGTACTGGCTTTTGCTTCGGGACCTGATTTGCAGAGCTATAAATATGTTAAAGACAGCGTTCCTAAAGTGGTTCTATTTCATCATCAGGAAATCAAATTCTTGACTAATGCAGATCCCGATATATTATTGAATAAAATAGCAGACGGAGTAATCTGTGTATCAAAAGAAGTTAAAAATAATCTTAAAAGAGCCGGTATTAATGAATCTCGGTTAAAAGTAATACATAATGGTGTCGATTTAAATGTGTTTTATCCTCACACTGTAAATCGCAACTTAGGAAGAATAATATTTGTTGGTGCTTTAGTAACTGATAAAAATCCTGATATTTTAATTAGGGCATTTCTCGCATTAGAAAAGCTATTACCAAATATAGAGCTGCACTTATTCGGAACAGCTTCGATGTGGGAATCCAGAGAATATCTTAATTTTGATCAGATTAAAAAGTTATCTTCAAAAATACATTTTCATGGTGCAGTATCACACGACGAATTGGCTATTGAATACTCAAAATCTTCAATTTGTGTTATACCATCAAATTATGAATCATTCAGTTTAGTGTCGTTGGAAGCACAAGCATGCGGATGTTTTCCAATTGCTCATGATGTTGGGGGAATAGCTGAAACTATGATATCCGGAGAAACTGGTTTATTGTATTCGCCAAATAAACCAGAAATATTGGTAGATCATATTTATGGGATTTTAACAAGAATTAATCAGTTTGAACCTAACAGATCTAAAGCCATTAATTGGGTCAGAGAGAATTTCTCGTGGGATAAAACAGCAAGAGGATATCAGGATTACTTTTATGAATTAATAAATAAAAAGGGAAAACTGGATTCAAATTTACAAGTAACAGTCAATCCAAGCTCGACTTTAGTATCAGTAATTATTCCCTGCTATAATCATGGAAAATATCTGGATGATGCACTGAACAGTATTTTTGCACAAGACTATAAGAATTATGAGATTATTATTATAGATGATAAAAGCAAGGATGATTCCGTACATACAGCTGAAATGCTGATAAACCAATACTCCGGATATAATATTAAGCTTATTAAACTTATCGAAAATAAGGGTCAGGCTTGTGCACGGAATACAGGAATTAATGCAGCAAGAGGTAAATATATAATCACAATGGATGCTGATGATAAGATAAAACCCAGTTTTATGTCGAAATGTATTCAAGCTTTCGATAATAATAAAAGTATAGATATAGTTTATACAGATGTCCAGAATTTTGGAAATGATAACATTATTATCCCTTCCATAGATTACGACCCAACCAAGCTTGTTCTATTCAATTATATAACTGTCTGTTCGATGTTCTCAAAGAAAATGTGGGAAGAAGTTGGCGGGTATGATGAAACATTGAAGGGTTTTCCTTTTGAGGATTGGGAATTCTGGTTGAAAGCCGCTGAATATGGATTTATAGGTTATCATATAAATGAGCCATTGTTTAACTATAGAAAATCAGAAAATGAATCATATAATAGTGCACTTAAAAATCATAATATTGTTAAAGCTAAGCTAATAAGCCGGCATCCTGTTCTATTCTCAAAAGAACAGATGAAATGGGCTGAGTTAGTTCTGGGTGGAGACAAACACTTTATCGAGTTAAACAAAGAAAATCCAGGAATGCCCTTCACATCTGATCTGGAACAACATCTGCAGAATCTGGCATTAGTCATTAAAGATAGACAAAATAAGAGGATATCTGATACAAAGCCAAGGGTACTTTTTACAATGTATGGCTGGAATGAATCCGGTGGAGGCACTACTTTTCCAAAATCAGTAGTTGAGGAACTTGTATCCAGAGGTTATGATGTTGGGGTATTCTTTGCCGATCTTAAAAATGATCCGGCTCAACCGGCATACTCTCTTGATTTCTCTGTTGATTCAGGAGCGATGTTGTTTGGTATTTATAATAGACCAGCATTATTTATCGATCCCGACAATCCCGAGAGAGAAATTGAGGACGAAGGTATCCGCAAAAGGTTCTCAGCAGTTTTAGAAAGTTTTAAACCAGATGTTATTCACTTTCATAACTTTCATGGTCTTTCGTTCGTAATGGCAGAAGAAGCCAATAAACGAGCAATTCCTACTTGTTTTACTCCACATAATTATCACATAATAGATCCAAATTTATATCTATTGCATGAGGATTTATCAATCTGGAAAGATGTTGATCTGATAAAAAATTCAGAATCTGTGAGAGTGAATCCGGGAAAAATTGACCTTTATAAGAAGAGGATTGAAACAACAACTAAACTTCTTACAGAGTGGATTAGTGTTACCTTATGTGTATCAAACAGACAAAAGGAACTTTTGAAACAGTATTGCGGAGATGACACACGATTCGCACTGGTTCATCAATCTTCAAACATGGTGGATCAATTGTGGGAAAACCCCAATCTGTCTAAGCAGTCAGATAGAAGAATAAAGAAACCAATTCGAATAGGATTTATTGGAAGCGTTCTCCCAATAAAGGGCGTACATTATATAGCAGTTATAGCGCAAGCTTTTGATAAGTCTGATGTAGAATTTCATATCTACGGCTTTACAGTTGATGCATATCTTAATCTTTTAAAGAGTATTGACAAAAAAGGGAATCTTGTGTTCCACGGTGAATATCATATTAATCAACTGGAAGAGATAGCAAATAATATTGATATAGCAATTGTTCCTAGTTTATTAGAAGATTGTGCCCCTTTGGTTATGCTCGAGCTTCATGCTTTACGATTGCCGATAATCGGAGCAAGGATAGGCGGTATTCCTGATTTTATTGAGCCTGAAGTGGATGGGTTTCTATACACTTATGACTCAGTTGAGGATTTATTGAAAATAATAAACAAGTGTGTTGCTGAGCCTCAGATCATTGAGAAAATGAGACATAATATTACTCAAAAACACTCTTTTAAGAATTATATCGACCATGTAATAAAAATATATATAGATTTAGCAAAAGGTATGCAATTGAAGGCTAGCGAATATAATCTTATAATTAACGACTCATCCACTAAGGTTAATAAAACTCAAATGAACAATTATAATCCCCCCAGCGATAGTCCCGATGAGAGCTACTTTGAGGCTCTTTCCGATAGAAAAATTAAGGTTGGATCGGACAGAACCCAAGCTGAGTCGTTAAAGCTCAATTTAGGATGCGGCGAAGCAATTGAAGCAGGTTATATTAATATTGATCTGAATTATGAAGGTCCTGAGATTGTTAATATGGATGCGAGGATACTAGAATATGAGGATGCAAGTGTTGATACTATACTTGCTGCAGATCTTCTACAGTGCTTTTCGCATAATGAGATTGGCGAAGTGCTTGCTGAATGGGCTAGAGTTTTGAAGCCTGAAGGTAAACTCATTATATCCTGCACATCCTTGAAGCAGATTTCAAGATTACTTCTTAGTGGTTTGATTAATTCCGAGATAGCTTCAAAGCTTCTTTTTGGCAATCAATTGGACGAGGCTCATTTCTATTATGCGGCATTTGATGAGGATTTTTTAAGGAAAGAACTTGTAACTGCTGGATTTACGATTGAGTCATACGACGAAGCTAACGAGGCAGAATCATTAGAGGACATTAACATTAGTATAGTGATTAGTGCTGTAAAATCTGAAAAGCATAGTATGCCCGAACTTACAAATGAGAATTCAACTTCAAATCAAGTATCAAGCTTGAGTTTCAATTTTGGTGATACGCATGAAGATATAAAGAATGTGAAAGCCGAAGAAACATTTGATAATAGCTTACTATCAGGCTTGAGCTTCAATTTTGATGATAAAGGAGAAGAAGCCGAATACGAGGTAATGGAGCCGGAACAGGAATTTGATAATCAGGATTATTTTGCGGCTTTGTCTGACAGAAAGCTCTCAACTGATGCAGTTGTTCAAACTGTGCCGACAGATGGGCCTCAAATCAATATAGTATGGGAGGGATCTCAGTTTGTTTGGCATTCACTGGCTTTGATTAATAGGGAAATATGCTATAACATTATCAAAAGCGGCGTTGCCGAAGTAACAATTGTTCCTTATGAGCCTGACACATTCCTGCCGGAAGGTAATCCAAAATATGAGATACTAAAACAGCACGATATACGATATAAACTTGAGTCTGACAGCAAGACTAAAAAACTTCCATACTCATGGATAAGGCATCAGTGGCCCCCCAAAGCAGAAGAACCAAAAGGGTCTAAATGGTTTATTATTCAGCCATGGGAATTCTCAACATTGAGAACCGATTTTGTAAGCATCTTCCAGAATGCTGATGAAGTATGGACTCCATCGAATTATTCGCGTAATTCATTCATTAATTCAGGAATTGAATTTGATCATGCTCAGGTTATTCCTAATGGATGCGATCCTGAACTATGGTCGCCAATGGGCAAGCGATTTAAATTTAATACCGATAAAAAGCTGAAGTTTCTGTTTGTTGGTGGAACAATCTACCGCAAAGGGATAGATATTCTGCTTCAGGCTTACGTGCGAACTTTTAACGGATTGGACAATGTCAGCCTTATCATTAAGGATATGGGAGGCGATTCGTTTTACGCAGGACAAACTGCTAAAAATCAGATAGATATTATCCAAAAGTCTGAAAATTCACCCGAAATAATCTATATTGACGATTACTTCACGGAAGAGCAGATGGTTGAGCTGTATAAGGCTTGTGATGTGTTTGTTTGCCCTTACCGTGGCGAAGGCTTCTCTTTGCCGACACTAGAGGCTATGGCAAGCGGATTGCCCGTTATTGTCACGAAAGGCGGATCAACCGATGATTTCGTTGATGAATCAATCGGTTGGTTGATTTCTGCTGATAAGAAATCAATTGGGCGTGAGATTGGCGGATTACCACTCACAGGCGAAGCCTATCTGCTGGAGCCCAATGAGGATGAATTAGTTGAAACAATGAAGAGCATTTATGGAGATCCTTCTCAGATCTTCTCGAAAGGTCTGCTTGCTTCTTTGAGGGCTAGAACTGAATGGACATGGAAGAAAGCAACGATAAAACTTTTGGCAAGATTGGATTTGCACAATGGTACAACTATGGCAAAAATTGCTGAGAAAAATCTTGAGGATTACAGAGATGATGCTATTGCTCTCGGGGAAATTGAAAAGAAGATAATTGCCAAAGATTCCGAAAGTGCTTATTCTGATTTGAAGAAGTTGCTGAGGAACACAAATATGACCGGCAGATTGCTTCATCATGCGTATTGCAGAATGGCAGAGCTTTGCATTAATCTTATGAAGCTGGACGAAGTGGATCAGTATTTGCGGAAAGCCAGGGAAATCTATTCTTCAATCGATGAACTTTACCTTGAAGCAAACAAGAATTTTGCAGAAGAAAAATACTCGGATGCGTTGGATGGTGCAACCAAAGCCATGCAAAACTGGAAAGATGATAAATACGATTCTACAATCGGTCTAAATATTCAGGAACTTCTCTCGTTTACGGCAGATACACTGCTCAATGATGAAGATCCAAATGGAGCATTACTTATTTATCTCGAAGTATTAAAATTAAACAATAACAATGCTAACGCTTACTTTGGGGCTGGCATCAGTCATCTTAAAATGGGTTCTAATGATGATGCGCTAAGAATGTTCGAATGGGCTTTGCGTATAAACCCGGACTATGAAATGGCAAAAAAAATGATTGATGGACTGAAAATCACAAAATAATTTAAAATAGAAATAGAGTTATTTCGATAATTAATAAAGAATATCGAAACTTATTTTGATATAGCAAGATAATTTGATTATCTTTGCAAACTTTAATTTAGCGAATTTTGATAAAAGCAATAATGTAGTATATCTCAAGGAGAGTAGAAATGTTTTGGACGCCTGAATTAGCCAAATTTATGGAAGATGTGCCGTTCCCAGCAACAAAGGAAGAACTGCTCGATTATGTCAACCGCTCAGGTTGCCCAATGCAGGTGATAGAGAACCTTTATGAGCTGGACGATACGGACGAGCTGATTGAAGGAATCGAAGATCTTTGGCCCGAATATGAAGATTCAGCCAATGAAGAGTACTTTTACAACGACAACGAAGAAGAGCAGTATATCTAGAATATAGTTTTCTGTTTATAGGCGAAGAGGCTGTCCCGCATGCGAGATCAGCCTCTTTTTTGTTATATTTTAGTCAAACATAGAGGTTTGACCTGCCAATACACAACAGGACAAGCATTCCTGCTTCTCCTAACGTACAATTCTTAAAAATCAAACAAATCAGATAGGAAACTTTTTTTCCTTCCGCGATTTTGATTGTTATATTCATTTCCACGGCTACTATGCTCATATCTGTCGTCATCGTCGTCGTGATGGCTGTCGTGTGACCTTTTGTACGGATCTTCATTTTTATAGTCATTGCTTCTGTACATAGTCTGTGTTGCTTTATCGATCAGTACGTCGAGCTCGCCTCTGTCGAGCCAAATCCCGCGGCACTGAGGACAGTGATCGATTTCTACTCCCTCCCTTTGGGCGATTATAAGCGAGACATTGCATCTTGGACAAGTCATAAATTTTTCCTTCTAAGTTATTAATATATTTTTTTCAATTCAAACCTGCATTTTACAAATTTGATTAATAATTTTTACTAATCAATATGAGCATAAAATTATTACATTCTTAACCCTATCAACGATTGAGAATAATAAGAATTTTATGAAATTTTTGCTTAATTATTTTTCTTTTTTGCCGATTATGACAATGTGAACTTACATTTTCTTAATCCTTGATTATTTATTTGTTAAATATTCAATAAAGAATGATATTAGTAAAGTTAGCATAGATATTTTAAGTAAATATTATCAATAATTTTTGTAATTCGATGAAAAGAAAATATTTTTATACAATTATAATTGTTTGGACTACTCTGGTTTTAGCTTCGATGTATTGGAATATATACTCAGCTAAGACAAATCTGATTGACGAAGCAAAGTACACATTACATACTTATAATGTTTTGCTTGATATCACCCGTAAGTGGAATTTAAGTCATAATGGAGTATATTCGGAAATTAATGAGCAATCAAAAACTAATCCATTCTTAAATTCAGAATATTCAACTATTGAAACTAAGGACGGCAAGAAACTGTCTTATAAAAATATGCATGTGATGACAAAGGAGCTGTCTAAACTCCTTACAAAGAACAGTGAAATTAGTTTTGATATAATCAGTTTGAATCCGTTAGACACTGCAAATTATCCCGATCGATGGGAATCGAAAGTGCTTAAAGAGCTCGACAAGTCTTCGAGTGAATATTTTGAATTCGTTGAAAATGACAGCACACCTAAATTCAGATATATGGCAACAATTTTAGCAGAAGAATCTTGCTTTACATGCCATGAAAGGCGTGGATTAAAAAGTGGAGATATATTAGGTGGAATTAGTTATATCTCATCAGCAAAATCATACTATGCTGCTTACAAGAATCATATTATTAATGAATCAATGGTTCATCTGCTCATTTACATTTTTATTTTAATAGGAATATTTCATTTCAGGAGACTTGTAAACAGATATAGCGATAGATTGAAAAATTCTCTTCAGGAAGAAAGAGAACTCTATGATAATGCACCGTTTGGTTATCATACTTTGGATGCTAACGGGTATATTATCCGGATGAATAGAAAAGAATTGAATTGGTTGGGATACTCCGAAGAGGAAATAATAGGAAAGAAGAAGTACACAGATCTGATTTCTCCGGATACGCTAGATGAATATAATCAAAAGTGCTTGTGCAATGCCGCTAACAAACAAAAGCTCGCACTTGACGACTCAGAGTTCTATCTAATGAGAAAAAATGGCACATCATTTCCAATTTTACTTAATTCGGTAGCAGTTAGAGATAAATCAGGAGAAGTGAAATCATATCTTAACAGTGTATTGGATATTACAGAAAGAAAGAGTGCAGACTTAATAATCCAGGAAAGTGAAAGAAAATTCAAAAATATATTTGAAAATGTTCAGGATGTGTTCTATCAAACAGATATGTCAGGAATATTAATTGAAATTAGTCCCTCAATTGAACGGTATTCGGGTTACAAACGAGATGATTTGATAGGAAAGTCAGTCGAAACATTTTATGATGATCCTGAGGATAGAGCTAAAGTCGTTGCTATTCTATCGAAACAAGGGGAGGTAAATGATTTTGAAATAATGCTGAAACGTAAGGATGGAACTAAAGTTCTGGTTTCAGCTAATATTCATATCATATTTAACAAGAAAGGTTTGCCCATAGGTATTGAAGGTTCATTGAGAAATATCAGTGAACGCAAAATACAAGAGGAAGCTCTCAAAGCAAGTGAAGAACTGCTTAGAACCACATTTGAATCTATATCCGCCGGAATTCTGGTTGTTGATAAAAACAGACAGGAAACTCATTACAATTCTAAACTTTTTGAAATGTGGGGAGTACCAAGGGACAAGTTTGTTTCGCATGGTCCTAACTTGTCGGAATTAATTCTAGATAAGCTAGTCGATCCTGAAGGATATCTTGCAAACGTAGAGAGAATATACAAGAGTTCTGCTCCTTCAAAGGATGTAATAGAATTAAAAGATGGCAAATTTTTTGAATTAGTTGGTATTCCAATTATTACAAATGAAGAGACAACAGGGCGTGTTTGGAACTTTTATGACATAAGTGAACAGAAGAAAGCAGAATTAGTACTAATAGAAGCAAATGATTCAAAGGATAAGTTCTTTTCGATTCTTGCGCATGATCTAAGAAGTCCGATTTCCGGCTTCCTTGGTGTATCTGAGATTTTGAGTAAAGAACTTGATGAATTGTCTGTACGGGAAGTCAAGGAAATGTCATCGGCAATTTACAGCTCTGCGAACTCCATCTTCAATCTATTGAACGATCTGTTGAAGTGGGCTCAAAGCCAGTCGGATGAATTGAGAATGGAAATAGAAGAACAAGATTTAACAGCGCTAATAAAAGAAGCTACAATTCTACTAAAGACAAGTGCCGAATCAAAGAACATTAGTATTAGATCTGATTTTGATAGTGAACTGATTATAAATTGCGATAAAAACATGATAACAACAGTTGTGAGAAATCTAATAACAAATGCAATTAAGTTCACGCCTCAAAATGGAACTATTGAAGTTTCGGCTTTGAAAGAAAGCAATGAAAAAGGTAACTTTATCAAAGTAATGGTGAAAGATTCGGGTGTTGGTATAGAATCTAATCTGGTCAAGAAGCTGTTTAAAGTTGGCGAAATGAGATCTACGCCTGGTACCTCCGGTGAAAAAGGGACGGGGTTGGGTCTAATACTTTGCAAGGAATTTGTGGAAAAACATGGCGGCAGAATTTCTGTAATTAGTAAGATAAATGAAGGATCTACTTTCTCGTTTACTTTGCCTATAGCTTCTGCAGCTGAAGAAGGATTGTTTTAACGAAGGTGGGTTCTAAAAATTCTATTTTTGCTGTTAAACCAGCGAATGAGACTGTGTAAAAAGTCATTTCTAGATGTCATTCCGAACGAAGTGAGGAATCCATGTATTTATATATTCCTGTAATAAAAACAGCCTGGATTCTTCAGTCGCTACGCTCCTTCTGAATGACATGATCGCAGTTTTCTCACAGCCACATTCGCGGGCATTGCACAAAAATAAAGTATTTTCCATAAATTGAAAAAGTTCTTATGCACAATTTGGGATAATTATATCTATGAAAACTTATATACTTCGAATTATATTGATTTCGGCATTAGCTATAGTCTCAACAATTGCTCTAATAGCCTCTGATCGTATCAGCTGTTCTTCCGGGGCATTTATCAAGAATGAAAGAGTAGAATTAGCAGAATTATCGTCTAATGCTTTTTCAGATTACAGCTATCTGTCCTTCGATTTGGATGAAAATGTTCTGGCAAAACTAATGTCAACTGCTAAGGAGCTTACTATCAGGGAGTTCCCGGTCAATGAGAATCAGAAATTTGAAATTACTCTCAATCGGATTAACAGTGTTATTGACTGCAATACAAAGTACCTTACTCAGACTAAAATGGGTGAAGTAAGGCTTCCGGCACCCGTAGTCAACTTCTTTGAAGGTACAGTTAATGATATGCTGGGTTCAAAAGTCTATCTGACAAATATCGATGGTCTGATCTTTGGTCAGATTATCCTTTCAGACAGCAAAACATATATAATTTCCCCATCAAACAAAGAATTTGGATTGAAGGGCAATTATGTTCTTGTTAATCAAAAATATCTATCGAATAAAGATTTTATGCAATTGAATTTCGGTGTTACTGATGATACTCAAAGAGCTACTCTGAAGAATTCATTACCAACAGAGCTGGCTCTTGACTGGAGTCAGCTTCTGGAATTTGGATTAGCACTGGAAACGGATTCAGAATTTTATAAAGCATGCGGAAGTGATTTGAAAAAAGCTCAGGCTTATGCTATTGCTATAATCAATATGGTGTCAGTTCTTTATACAAGAGAAGTGAACATTTCTGTCTATCTGAAATGGCTGAAAACATGGACTGATTCACCGGCTGATCCTTACGATGTGAAAGGAAATGCATATATTCTGTCTCCAAAAGTACATGACTACTGGTTGCAGAATTACAAAAGTGTGGAAAGAGATCTTGCTCATGTTATGACCTCAATCAGCTATGGCGGGGGCGGATTCGGTTATTACAATGCTATATGCAATCAGGCTGGAGACTACTCTTTTGCTGTATCTAGTGTTCAGGGCAATCACAACTATCCCACAGTTGATTTTACTTACGATATCTATATTGTTGCTCACGAAATAGGACATAATTTTAATGCTGATCATACTCACTCATGTAAGTATGGTTATCCTCTTGATACGTGTATAGTTGAGGATGCTATTGCAGGTGGATGTCTCGATCAGAGCATCAAAGCCAGACCAAATCCGGGATCTATCATGAGTTATTGCGGTGGAGCCAACAACAATGCTGGACTTGGGTGGTGGGTTAGAATGCTGTTTCTGCCACAATCTAAGAATGATATACGTACAACGGCTTTAGCTGCTGCATGTATGAAAGCTCCGTCAAATCCTATCGTTATATTGAATACACCTCAGGGCAAAGAACAGCTTAAGTTCGGTGATACCTTGCAAATCACATGGTCTGCTTCAAAAATAAATGAAGTTGATATCAGCTTTTCCTCTGATGCGGGCGATAGTTGGTCAGATATCGCAACCAATCTCGATGCTTCAATATTCAAGTATAATTGGAAAGTGCCCGATATTTGCTCAAACCAAATGCTGATAAAGATTGCTGATGCTCAGGTTGACACTGTTAAGGATATCCAGAAGATTTCATTTTCAATTGTTAAACAAGATCCGAACGGTCTTATCGCATATTATCCTTTCTCCGGGAATGTGAAGGATGAGCAGGAATGCCATTTCTATAATCTTAACAAAATGGGAACAGATTTCACAAACGACAGAAACGGAAGCCAAAACTCTGCAGTATCTTTTGATGGAAGTTCCTATCTAAGCTCTCCTTTTCCATTTGACATGACTGATCTTACGCTCTCATTCTGGTTCTATGCAGAAGACATGAGCGTAAAGAGAAATATAATCGGGTCGAATTATCAAGAGGGATGGGTTACTGAAGTTTATCTTTGGGGACAGTTAGGCGTGTCATATTACGTCGATGGACAGGGTTCACCTAAGCAGATTTGGGGCGGAACTCCAACGCTGAATTTATGGCATCACGGAGCATTTACCTGGGATGGACTGACGGCAAAGATTTATCTCGATGGTAAAAAGGTAAATGAAGCATCAGACGGTAAGCATATATTGAATAAATTCCCGAATACCCCTCTGTACATCGGTTCCAGAAAGAATGCAGACTACTTCAAGGGTATGCTGGATGATATTTATATTTACGAGCGAGCACTAAGCGAAACAGAGATTAAAGCTCTTTACGACACTAAAACAGAGGATGTAAGCAACGAAATCTTAGATAATTCCGAACTGATAATAACTCCGAATCCGGCAATGGAAAGGATTAATATCATTACAAGAAATCTCCCTGATGGCAGAATTACTATATATGACAATCTCGGTAATGCATTGATAAAAGCGGAAAGTTCCGCAACAGAACTGGACATAAGTACACTTGCGAACGGAGTGTATTATCTGAGGTATCAAACAACATCAAGGATAATATTTACCAAGCTGATAGTTGCGAGATAGACTTTGGGGCAATATGGCTAAAAAAAACATCCGGAAAGTAAGGAACTTCCCGGATGTTTGTAAAAAAAAGTGAGAATTCGTTTAAAAGTAAATTGACCCTCCGAAAGCAGAGCCACCAAAGTTAATATTGGTCTGACTTCTTTCACTCGTCATATTTGGTATCACAGTTTTTTGACTACCATTGTTATAACCTAAACCAAACTGAATGAATAGAGCAACAGTTTTTGCATTATTTAAAAATCCCTGGGCACCGAAATATGCCAGAATTGTCGTTAAAGAAGCCGATGTTGTTGTATTTCCGTTCGTAGTTGATGGAAGTGATGTCGTACTGAAGCCTACACCAATATATGGCATGACTCCTTCTTTAGCACTTATAAAATATTTTGCCCCAAGGTTCAATGAAAATAAACTTTGATTCTGATTAGCTGTTTCACCATCAGGAACGCTGAAGCTTGCCGTTACATAACCGATACCTGCCTCTAATTGTAAATTATCACTTAGCACATAACCAAAACTCGTAGCAAATGAATAAGTGAAGGTCAAGCCAGTTAAAAATGAAGTTGGTATCGCTGCCGATAAAGTCAATCCTGACGGCATAGCCATTCCTGCGTTGAGGGACATTGCACCTGTTCTAACTTGCGACTGCGATGAAGCAGATAGAATCCCAATAAACAGGATAATAAGAAGTGCTTTGATAGAAGAAGTTGTTAATGCTTTCATAAATGCCTCCAATATTAGATAATAAAAAAAATAAAGATACGGAAACCCGTAATCTCACATTAATATCATTGAGGAATCTGCTTCCAGAGGAGAGCAGTATTAATCCCGCCGACTGATTGAATGCTATTATAAAGGTTAGCTGGCGTCAGCAGATATGATGATATCGGCAAGATAGCATCATAGGTTTTCAATTTTTCGATCTCGGAAAAGTAAGCGGCATAAACTGCCTCAGAGAATGTCTTGCCGGAAGTCCATTCTTTAATAAAAAAACAGGAAGAAAAAGTAGTTAATATATTATCACCCTCGGCCCCGTTAACAGCATCAACACCGATTCTATTCCAGGATTCCATCATATATTTTCCATAACAGCATGTTTGATAAACTGCTCGTACTTTAATGGAATTTTTTTGGATCATTCCAGTAAGTTCGCCAATAGAAACTTGTTTATCCGAGAAGCGTACAGATCCTTGTGAACCATGAATATTGAGAATAAGATCAATTGTGAATTTACCGCCAAGTGATAGCAATGAATCTCTTAGACAATCCATAGTGGCTGTAGTGTGGTTGAGAATAATTATTCTGTCGTAAAATGGTTTGGCTGAATCACTTATCTGCTTAATCTGCCAGGGTTCGCCGTACTGTTTGATAATTTGAAGTAAAGTTAGTTTCTGGAGCGAAGAGACAGGCACACCAAATATAGACGCAAGAATCTGGTCGATAGAGCTTTTGTAAATGTTGTACATATTTTGGTTCGAAAATCCAATAATGTCACTATTCTCAACTATTACTATCAGAGCTTTAGTTCCTTTGTCGGAGTAGTTAAATTTTATTGTTATGGGTTGAGTCGGTTTATCAGAGCAGGAAATAAGAAAAATTACTCCTGAGAGCAAAAAAGTAAAAATAATATATTTATAAACAGAATTCAACATAAATTTAGTATATAGTTGATATATTATAACTACAATATACAAAAAATAATAATTTAATCCATACTAATTTTTATTTTCACCTTATTTAATAAAAATATGCTGAAATATTTTTCAATAATTTTCTGGAATTTTACATGCATTATAGCCAAGAACTATAGATATTCTTCTGCGATAACGTGCAAATAAGCGATAGAAGGGATAACACAAAAAGGAGATAATCGGATTAGATCCAAGATAGCCGATCAATTTATAAATACCATGAGTGTGTTTCAGGGCTTCCAGGATAGAACGAGCATTCATGAAAATTTTTCCATCTCTTCGGCGGATGAATATTGCAGAACGACTTGCTTGTTCAAATGTTAGTCCAACAGCAATTTTGTCAAAATCGGCAGTCTGATAGGGAATGGCTTCAATGTTGTTATCCTTGTTTGTTCTAACAACCCAGTCAGCCACAGCTGAACAAAAGCCACACTCCCCATCATAGAGTAAAATATTCTTCATCTTACTTCCCGAACATCCTTAAGTTATAAGTGAATGTGAGCATTATATATCTTTGGAGAGCAGTGTTATATTGATACTCTGCACTAAGAAAAGTGCGAATTCCGGAATCTCAACTAACTTGCATAGTCATAAACATCAGTTGTAACTGTTCTCAAAGGTTTATTATGCCCATGAAGCTTGATTCGGATTTTTTCTGTAGTTTCAGCTGTTAGCAAAGGTTCCTGGCATTTCTGACAAATCAAAGCCGGAATATTTTCAACGGAAAAATACTTCCCATCTATATTATATACTTTATCAATAGTACCATTTTCAAAATCAGTACAGCCACAGTTATAGCAAATATGATTTTCCATTTTTTACATCCTTTCCTTAAAATTATCTGACCATTTATTTGGATCCGGATAATATAAAGTAATTATTTTGAGCTCTTTATTTGATGTTCTTGTTACTTGAATATGAATTGGAATTTCATCATTCAGAAAACCTAATAACAAACAACTATGCTCATATTTATCATCAGGATAGTCCTCTATTATCTCAATATTCCTACTTGCTTCCGCAATTTCATTTTGACTAATATTTCTTTCAATCATTCTTGTAGATGAATGTAAAGAAAGGTGATAATTCCCATTTTGCAAGTCTTCAGCAATATCCTCAATTGTCTTCATTTAAAATTAGACGTAGCTTATTTAAAATTTATTATAATTTGATGTTTTGTCTTATGGCGATAAAACAATCTAAAATGTTATATTCCAGCTCCCGGTCTGTCATTTCTGCAAATGGAGGAATTATTTTTACTCTGTAATTCATAGATTCCTGTATGCACAGGAATGACACAAATAGACTGTGTTTCTATAGAATGGCTAAAGTTAAAATGAACAATTTGAACTTAATTCTTACTTACCGAACATTCTCAGATTATATGTGAATGTCAGCATAATATATCTTTGCAGAGCAGTATTATATTGATACTCTGTGTAATAATCCGTAACATTTGTTTGTGTGCTTTTACCCTGATTCAATAAATCATAGACGGAAAGCTTCAGTTCGCCATTATCTTCACCCAAAAGCTTTTTCCCTATATGGAAATTGAGCATCGTGAAATTCGCATTGGCGGCAGTATAGCCGGTATAGAACTGATTCCTGCCTTCTGTCTGAATGAATATCCCTTCCCAGAAAATCCATTTCAAATTGAATGTTGTCAGGTAGTTATTGTAAGAATAATTATTTGATTTATCCAATGAATTGCGGGTTTGGTTCACATTTGCACGGAATGACAGATTGAAATCAACATTTTCGCTGATGTTGCTTGTCAGCATACCAAGTACATTTATATTATATAAATCAGAAATATTGTCTGCATTGTTAACCAAGCTGGGTGTGCGTGAATACATACCACCACCGCCGATTGTCATCTTAGATCCGATAAATGGTATAGGGAAACCAAAATTCATCATACCGTTTATATTCCAGAAACCGTTAATATTAACCGGTTGGGCTATTTGGCCTCCTGCATGTCCAATTATATTGGGACCGATTACTGTATCCTTAGCCACAATTAAAGTTGAATTACCAATATAGTTCATTCTGTTGTTAATTCCGGCATAAAAGAAGAATACATTATTGAAGTCTGAACTGAATGTGTTGTATCTGATCATCGCATAATTAGAAGTACTTTGCTGGAGATTGGGATTACCAATAGAAATCTGCAGAGGATTGCTGTTGTCGATGACATTCTGAAGCTGAGTAACCGAAGGAGCACTTGTACTCGTTCTGTAGTTAAGCATAAGACTTGTTCTCTGGTCAAACTTATAGTTTATCCTCATTGAGGGAAGCCAATTTTTGTATTTATAATTTATATCATTTTGAGTTTGAGGGAATAGCTGATTGCTTTTTAATTCCGACATCTGATAATCAATCGCCGCTGTCAACTGGAGTTTATCGATTTTGTATCTGTATGCAATTCCCGGGCTCTGATACAGATAATCATTATCGAACTGATTGGACAGCACAGAATCAAGAACAGAATAATTATTTGTTAGTGAATCAAGGAAATAGGTTCTTCTGTCAGCCTGATTGTTATTGAAAGTCAGATTATATTTTAGCAATAACTGACCATCCTTATGTATTGGTTCAGTGTAATTAACAGTAACATTGTAATTATAACCATTAGTAGGATAATTTGTTAATTGATCAAGAATGTTTATTGTTGAATCCAAACCACGGTAATATGTATTATAGCTCAGCAAGGTAGAGCCGCCATTTTTATCGTTCAATCCGGTATTAACATCAATTGAGATAGTTCTTCCTACAACGCCAAATCTATATTTGAAAAGGAACTCATTAGAGAAATTGTATCCAGTGTAACCCGATGTATTGATGTTATTTGATGAATTGAGTCGAATTGTATCCATCAAATTCTGATTATATGAATTACTGTTTGGATTGGTAGCCTGAACAGTCATCGCGGGTTTTATCATGATTGATGTATTAGTGTCAATCTGATAATTGTACTTGAAATTAAATTTATGATTTATATTTTTCTGGAAAGAATTAGTATTCTGATTATAAGATTGTGCTGTATCTCCATTTAAATTATACAGGCGATCTGTTAGCTGAGTATTCTTGGTTGTTGTGTAATTATAAAAATAAGATCCCGTAACATCCATACCTTCTGTCCAAGTGTCGGAATAGTTCCCGCCAAGAGCATGAGTAGTACTGATGCCATCAGTCTGACCTACGAAGAAATTCTGTCCTCCACCGAAACCGCCACCACCGCCGCCGCCGGGTCCGCGACCACCGCTCATTCCACCTATTGCATTCAATCCGCCTCTTCCGACAAATGAACGAAACATCTGAGATTGTGGAGTGGAAGTTCCAACCATATCGAGTATGTCCATTACAGCAAAATTCTGTTGGTTTACGTTGTTCGATAGTCCAAGAATCGAAATTCTCTGTGCGCCTTGGAATATATTTAGATTAAGTGATGCGTTGTACTTATCCTGATGACCGTATCCGGCACTAAATTTACCGAATTGGCCGTTTCTTTTTAATGCTTTAGTGATTATGTTCATCGTTTTTGTGGTTTGACCGTCATCAAAACCCGAGAACTCGGATTGTTCGCTCATTTTATCGTAAATCTGAACCTTGTCTATAACTTCCGAAGGCAAATTCCTCAATGCTGCGGTAGGATCGTCGCCAAAGAATGGCTTCCCATCAACCATTACCTTCTTTACTTCTTCACCTTGAGCTTTGACAGTACCGGACTGATCAACTTCTACGCCGGGCATCTTTTTAACCAAATCTTCTGCTGTGGCATCCTTTGTAGTTTTAAAACTGCTGGCATTGAATATCGTAGTGTCTTCTTTCTGCTCACCAATAGGAGCTTTGGCATTGACAACAACTTCATCTGTCTGGATGTCATCTGGAGTTATATCGACATTGCCCAGATTAACAAAACTTTCTTTTGAAAAAATTTTTACTGGTTTGGTGAAGGGTTTGTAGCCTATATAAGTTATTTTTAGATTATATGGTCCTGGTTTTACATCAGTCATATCAAAATTACCTGATTTATCGGTAATAGCGTGATACTTCGATACGCTGTCGCGATCTAGCAATTGAACGCTGGCACTGATTAATGGCTTTTTCGAATCATCATCCCGGGCTGTACCCTTAACTGTAAATCCCTGAGAGAAAGCTAAGCTGGAGCAAATAAAGAATAAAAGAATTGACTTGTACATATATTATTATTTTAATTATTAAATAAGAAAACATATAGACTAAATATACCTTTAGAAAGTTTAAGATTAAACTAAGAAATCATAAAATATATTAATTTGCATTAATGCACAAGAATCTTGATTCTGCATAAATCATTCATTTGAAATTATAAAGATTCTTACATCCTATATTTATAATTTTTATTGACTAAATTATTTATTAAGTTTGTCTAAATTTTTAATTATTAGGATAAAAACATTGTGGAATATTATGTAATTGCAAGAGTTGTTCATGTGTTAGCAGTAGTAATTTGGATAGGTGGTGTAGCTATGGTTACTATGGTATTGATACCTGCAATTAAAAGATTCAAATCAAATGATGAAAAGTCAGATATATTTACGAGGATTGAATCTAAATTCTCTACAGTTGCCAAACATGCAACTCTCTTAACAGGTATATCAGGATTTTATATGCTGTATGTAATGAATGCCTGGGATAGATATCTTGATATAAGATACTGGTGGGTTCATGGGATGACACTTCTATGGCTGATATTCACTCTTATTTTATTTGTCTTGGAGCCTTTGGTTTTACATAAAATTTTTCAGAAATATGTTAAAATTGATCCAGTGAGAACATTCAAAATAATGCATACAGCTCATTGGATTCTTTTGATATTGAGTCTGATAACAATGGCTGGTGCAGTTGCCGGAGCTCATGGTTGGCTTATTTAATGAAATATTAATTTTCAACTTTACATTTTAGTTAGCTATCAATAGAAAATAGTTTGAAAATAATGCTATTTCTTTTGCATTTTACTGAATAATTAATTAAGTTTGGTTTGGTTTACAATTCATTCATAATATTGGGAGTTATTAATTATGTATAGATCTGCACTAATCAAAATTATGCCATTTCTGGCAGTTCTAATTCTCATTTCCTGTAATAAGGATAATGGAACAAATCCGATAACTAATTCACAGATTTTGAAGCAGGGCTTCAATAATCAGTATATTGTCGTTTTCGCAGAATCAAAAATCAACGAAATAGCAGGTAGCGCAGGCATAGCCGCTAAGGTACAAAGTGTCCTTGCCGACCATCAGATTCCAACATCAGATTTACTTTTTGTTTATGAAGCTGCAATTCATGGTTTTGCTGTAAGAGTGAGTCACAATAAAGCTTTAGAACTCACAAAAGACTCAAGAGTTTCTTATGTTGAAGCTGACAAGGAAATCAAACTAGAAAACCCTATCACAACATCTTATAATTATAAAGAAAACCAGATCCAGACTCAGGGTCAAAATTGGGGTGTTAATTCTGTCGGAGCAAATATTAATACCGATTGCTCCGGTTCCAATTACCATACTGCATGGATAATTGATACCGGTATTGATCCTAACTGGGCAACCTCCCGAGTACCTGAATTAAACATTCAAACTTCGTTATGTAGAAATTATACTACTAGCAATACTAGTTCATGGGCAGATGGTAACGGACATGGGACACATGTTTCAGGCATAATCGGTGCTAAAAATAATTCTATTGGAGTTGTTGGCGTAGCTCCCGGAGCCAAATTAGTCGCAGTAAGAGTGTTAAATTCAAATGGCTCTGGTACTTATGCTCAGGTTATTGCTGGCATTAACTATGTTGCCACTGCTGCTGCAAGTGGAGATGTTGCTAATATGAGTCTTGGCGGAGGAGCATCGACAACTTTGGATGATGCGGTCATTAATGCTTCAACCTATAATAACAAAACAATCACATTTTGCTTAGCCGCAGGAAACGATGGCGCTTCTGCAACTAATACTTCACCGGCACGTGCGAATGGGACTTACATTAAAACTATTGCTGCTTTCAATAGTAGCGGACAGTGGGCTTCCTTCTCTAATTACGGCCAACCACCAGTTGATCTGGCTGCTCCAGGCGTTAGTGTTCTTTCTTTGGTGCTTTATAGAAGTAGGACTAATACTGCTTCTTGGTCGGGTACTTCGATGGCAACTCCATTTGCAACCGGAATTTTTGTTGCAAATCAAGGAACAATTAACACTAGCGGAACTGTAACTCGTTCCGGTACTGATACTTATAACAAGGTTCATTTCTAATTGATTTATTATATATTATCAAAAAAGCTGCTTGAATTTCAGGCAGCTTTTTTACGTTAATGTGAATATATCAGAATTTACATATTCAGTTTCTCTTTTATGTGATTTTCGTTATCTATAAATTCAGCAGAAAAATCAATTTTGTTCTTAAGGATTTGTATTTTATTTTCAATTATTAAATCTTTAGATGGCTGCTCAATTTGAGTAGAAACCATTTCGACAGGCTCATTTCCTGATTTGAACGCTTTTGTGATCTGTATTTCATCAATTGGTAGAGATAAATTCCCGTTAATTATTATTTCTATCTTTAGAATATTTTTTGTTTTTTTCCTCTCTCTTTCAATAATAATCTCTGCTAATGGATCTAAAGCTTTGCTCAAAGCTACGGAGTTAAAAGGCTTGACAAGATATCCATTAATTTTAGATTTTATAGCTTTTTGAATATCATCCTTTTCATTGTTTGTAGTAGCAATTATTATTGGCAAGTCAAATAATTTATCATCATTCCGGATAATGCTAGCTAGCTCTAAACTATTCATGTTTGGCATATTCCAGTCAGTGATAATAATATCAATATGTTTAGTTTTAAGAATTTTAAGGGCAACAACTCCGTCTTCGGCTTCAAAAATATCTTCGTAGCCAATCGATATTAATGAACTTCTAATCAATCTTCTAGCAGTTGGTGAATCTTCTACAACGAGTATTTTAAGCATAAGTAATATATATTAAATCTAATTAAAATTTATTTTTCTTAATATCGGAATAAATATTAATTTCTCTACGAATTTTTTAATAATTTTATTATCCTTTCCAAAATTAATTGCAAAAAGCTGCTTGATTTCAGGCAGCTTTTTTTTGATACATACCTATCTTTCAGCTAAGTTTCTATTTAGTATATGCTAATTAAATAAATGTAGCACGTTAAAATACAACCCAATAAATATATAATTAGGATTCTTTCAATAAATCATTTAAGTTAATATAAACATGTATCTGTATATAAGAGAAATGTATATTAATATTTTAATTGGTGAAAACGCAAACTAAATCCCGATTGAGGAATAATATGAAATCAATAAAATATGTATTAGTAATATTCCTATTTCCCATTATTTCCTTTTCTTTCTCAGGGAAAGGAACCGGAACAATGGATGATCCATTCCAAATTACAAGTATTATTGAATTGCAGGAATTAATAAAAATGCAACCTTACGATAAGTACTTCATTCTTGTGAATGACATTGAGGCTAAAGAGACAAGAAATTGGCATGTTGGTGATCATGATAGAGATTCTACTACTCCAGATCAACCCAAAGGATTTATCCCAATATTTATTTCATCATGCAATTTTGATGGAAATGGACATGTAATTAAAAATCTATATATAAATCTACCAGGGTTTGCGGGAGTAGGATTATTCTCTTCGAGTACAAATTCAATTATCAAAAGAGTCGGTTTAGAAAATTTCGAAATCATTGGTGGCTATGATGTTGGCGGTTTGTGTGGCTCTTCGGATAGGGATACAATTAGTGAATGCTTCACTGAAGGTAAAATAACAGCAGAAAAGCAAAAAAATAATTCTTCATATCCTTATCATATTTCCGGCTTCTGTGGATATAGTAATATTTCTAAATTTAAAAATTGTTATTCAAATTGTACAGTAATGGCTGATTCCGGTTATGACTCATACAGTATATCCAGTTTTTCTAATGGTGCTACAAATGTTAGTGCAACTTATTGTTATACCACTGGAAAAGTAAATTTTTCCAATAATTTATCTTGTGCCTATTGCCCAAATGAGAGGGCTGAAGGTAGTTATTGGGATACAGATGTTACCGGAATTCCAGAAAAAGATTTATATCATGGTGCCACTGGTCTTCCTACGGCTGAGATGATGAAACAAAAGACCTTTGTTGATAGAGGGTGGGACTTCGATAAGATATGGTATATTGATGAAGGTATGGATTATCCAAAGCTTAGGGCTTTCCTCAGGGACACAACAGATGTAAAAGATGGTATCAATGCCGAAAATTTTAGTGTTTCCCCCAATCCTACAACTGATTTCATAGAAATCGACTTGACAAGATGGGCTCCACTTGCCAAGTGGAGTCCATCTGTTGAGATAAGAATATTTAATGTGCTAGGAGAAATCCTAACCACCCCGTCACTTTGTGACACCCCTCCTTGGAAAGGAGGGGAAAAAGTCAAGATAGATGTTTCCGGGTTAGTGTCAGGGCTGTATTTCGTGAGGATATGGGATAAAGTAAGTAAATTTGTAAAGATATGAATATGGAGTATAATATGAAAAATTACTTGAAATTTCTTTTTATTTTAACTTTTCTATTTGTTTTTTTAAATAATCAACTGGAATCTAAACCAAGATTACAGGTAGATGTTAATTTTTATATTAACTATGGGTATTGTTCAGGACTCAAAGTAAGTCCCAATGAGCAAATGCTAGCAACAATAAGTGGTGCCGGAATATTAATTTGGGATTTAGAGAAAAATAAACTAATAAAAAATATTGTTGATTCTTTAGATATTGATTTTGTTGATTGGATCGACGATCAAAGAATATGTATTGCTAATTGCCAGGGTTACGATAATAAAATAAAAATTTTGGATTTGAATGCAGATATAATCAAAGAATACATGCTTAAGACAACTCAAGGTAGAAATAACTTAAAACTGTCTGCAGATAGAACAAAATTATATTATAGACTTGATGATAATTTACTAATAATTGATGTCAATTCTGATGAAATATTAACATATTCTGGAATACCATATTATATCGATAGATGTTGGAGTTTTGATAATGATAATACAGTCGGCTTTTCATTTATCGAAGATTCATTAGAATCAAGCATTCGTTTATGCAAATTCAATTTTAAAACTAAAAAGCTGAATTACTCAAAAGATAAGATCGATGAGAGAATTTTATTAATGTCTTATGATCCAAATAAGAAATTAGTTGCTTCTGTTCAAAATGATTCAATACTATATGTCTGGGACGCTCAATCTTTGAAAGTAATAAAGAAAATCAACTTAGAAAACTCGATATATAATTTGGTATTTAGTTCTGATGGTGATTATATCTATTGTTCTTTATCGAATCATCAGATAGTAAAGATTTCAGTCGCCGATTTGAACAACAATACGATTATAGCTGATAATTCATATAACAGGCATTTTTTGATAAACAATAATGAGACTAACATAATTTACTTTAATGAAAAAGAGATAATTTTTAAAGATTTGACTAGCGGAGAAATAATTAATGTGATTGAAAAATATTCAGGGTACAATTATACCAGAGAAATAAAAGGATACTGGTCACCGGACAATTCTAAGATAGCGACTATAGAAAATTTTACATGGAATACTAGTAAGTTAATATTATGGGATGCGAATACATGTGAATTATTGAGAAATAAAATTATGTTAACAGTTGATGATATTGCATGGTCACCCGATGGTAAAAAGTTATTAGTTCCGAATTCCTTTGGAACAGGAGCAGGCTTTAGTAATTTTAAGATTTTAGATACTATGTTCAGTGATTATGAAGAATACTATGATACATACTATTGCGGAATTCTTGAATCTGTATCATGGAGTAAAAATTCAAAAATAGCAGTAGGAGGACAAAATACTAATTATGCTCCCACCGGATATACAATATATTTATATTCATACGATGTGAGCACTAATCATATAAATAATATAAATGTTTTAAACATAGATAAAAAGGATAAGAATAAATTATCTTTGAGTCCGGATGGTAGCCTTCTAGCAATTTACCAGGATAAAACGATTCGAATAATAAATCCAGAGAATGGGAATGAAATATTGTCAAGAAATAGACGATTGACATCAGACGTGAATGAATTTTCGTTGGATTGGAGTCCTGATTCAAAAAATATTGCTTATTTTTTGAACAACGATAGTATCTCAATATATAATCTAATTTCATTCACAGAAATTATTCTTAACTTACCATCTTATTCCAGGGTATTGAGTTGGTCTCCAAACGGAAAATATTTGGCGGTATGTAGTTCCGAATTATTATTATATGATACGTCTAATTGGAAAGTTATAAAAAAATACACATCAGGAAATCTTTTACAAGTTCGTTCGATCGGATGGTCACCCGACAGCAAGAATATTTTGATAACAACTAATGGAGATCTAATTGTAGTATTTAAAGCTGATTCTTTAATTCTTGGAACACCAGATAGCTATTTGAATTCAACTATGAATTTTAGTATTTCTCCCAATCCTGCTACTGATTTCATAGAAATCGACTTGACAAGATGGGCTCCACTTGCCAAGTGGAGTCCATCTGTTGAGATAAGAATATTTAATGTGCTAGGAGAAATCCTAACCACCCCGTCACTTTGTGACACCCCTCCTTGGAAAGGAGGGGAAAAAGTCAAGATAGATGTTTCCGGGTTAGTGTCAGGGCTGTATTTTGTTCGGATTGGCGATACAGTTGGGAAGTTTGTGAAGATGTAAACCACCAGATGTCTAACACCTCAAAGGTGTTGGACATCTAACATTTCCCACCTCCCTAAACATTTTTATCAGTAAATTCGTCAATGCAGTTTCTAAATGTTGATAAATTATCAGCGAATTTAGATAATTTGTGATTTTTTCATACCGGAAAAATAAATATGTCCCAAACAGACCAGAATAAAGACCGCGAAATCGATAAGCCTAAGAGTAATTGCGGGGTTGTCGGCGTTTTCAATCATCCTCAGGCTTCAATCATGGCGTATTATGGGCTTCATTCTCTTCAGCACAGAGGTCAGGAAGCCGCCGGAATCACCACTTTTTACTACGATGAAGAAAGAAAGAAAAAGCGATTTGCTTATACAAAGGGTGAAGGGCTCGTGCTCGATGTCTTCTCCGATCCAAAGATACTGACCGATGTTCTGAAAGGCGATACAGCCATAGCTCACAACCGTTACTCAACGACAGGTTCGTCCAAACGAGCTAACATCCAGCCTTTCACTATCACCTATCATGGCGGCATTCTCTCGCTGGCTCACAACGGTAATCTCACAAACACGATGACCTTGCGCAAACAGCTGGAGGAAGAGGGAGCAATATTCCAGACTACATCCGATACAGAAACATTTCTGCATCTGATCGCCCGCAGCAAGAAAAAAGGAGCTAAAGAACAGGTACTTGAAGCACTCAGAACTGTGCGGGGTGCTTATTCACTGGTTCTTATGACTGAGGATAGCCTCATTGCCGCACGCGATCCGCACGGATTCCGTCCGCTCAGCATTGGTAAAATCAAGACAGAACAAGGAGACGCCTACATAGTGGCTTCCGAAACCTGCGCATTCGACATACTCGGTGCAGAATATGTCCGCACAATTGAGCATAATGAAGTAGTGGTAATCGACAAGAAAACCGTCGAGACGGGTATTATGGAAAGCTACAAAATACTTGACCAGAAGCCAGAATCAAGACATTGCATATTTGAATATATTTATTTCTCCAGACCCGACAGCAAGATATTCGACCACAATGTGGACAAGGTTCGCCGCAAACTTGGCAAGAATCTCGCAGTCGAAAGTCCCGTTATGGATCCCGATGGTCAGAAGGTAATTGCATTCGGAGTGCCGGACAGCGGAAACACTGCAGCACTTGGTTTTGCACGTGTCAACGGCAGGGACTATTATTCCACAGCTTTCGAGATAGGATTGATAAGAAGCCACTATGTCGGCAGGACGTTCATCGCTCCTGGTCAGGACAACCGCGAATTTAAAGTGAAGGTGAAGTTCAATCCGGTCAAAGGTGTTATCGAGCATCGTCCGATTGTTGTCATCGATGACTCAATCGTTAGAGGCACAACATCGAAATCGCTTATTAAACTTATCCGCGAGGCTAAACCAAAAGCATTGCACATGCGCATTACATCGCCACCTATAAAGTTCCCTTGCTACTATGGAATGGACTTCCCAAGCAGAGAAGAACTAATAGCAAATGATTACAAGAATGAAGAAGAAATTGGAAAAGCAATAGGGGTAGATACTCTTCATTATCTATCGATGAAGAAGCTTCTCGAATCTGTGCCCCATGAACCTGGAATCGGCTACTGCACCGCCTGCTTCGACGGTAACTATCCTGTGGAGATCGATGAGCACTCAACCAAGCTGTCAACAGAAGCTTAGAAGAAATTTGTAATTTAAAGTTTTATAAACTTTTGAACCGAAGCTCCTACCCTTACTAAATAGATACCAGAAGAAACTACAGACACATCGATTTGTAGGGGCAATTCATGAATTGCCCTACGGAGAATACAGTTTGATCGAATACATTATAGATTTTGATGGACCCAACCTGACAGGTGGAGTCCATCTGAAGCACATATTATTTCCTGATCCTACTGTAGATGAGTGCCAAGAAAAAGATGAATGCCTGAGTGAGGATAATTACTGCTCCGCTTGGGAGATCGAATATAACTGAAAGAAACAACCCAGCAACAGAAGCCGTAATACCAAAAATTATGGATAGTACTGTCATCGAATAGAATGTCCTGCTGATCAGTCTTGATGCGGCAGCAGGGATTACAAGATATGCAGCAATCAAAACAATTCCCACCAGCTTTATCGAAAACACTATCGTTAGAGCTATCATCACCGACAGAAGGTAGTCATCGAATCGGACATTGTGTCTGTCGGACTTAGCCAGTTCTGTGTCAAAAGTCGCATAAGCCCATCTGTGCCAGTATTTCACTGAAATTAAAATCGTAGCTATAGCAAGAATGATCGAAGCATACAGATCAACCGCCTGCACCATCAGAATAGACCCGAATAGATATGTGAAAGCATCGACTGAGTAATTCTTCTTTAACGCTAGAAAAATGATACCCAAAGCCATAGATACTGCAAAGAAAATTCCTATCGCAGTGTCACTTCCCAGCTCGGTTTTCTCTTTTAGCCAGGTTATAGCGAGAGCTACAATCACCGTTGCCGGTAAAGCAATCCACATTGGTTCTGTACCAATCAGAAGACCAAGAGCAATTCCGCCAAAAGCTGAATGTGCTAATCCATCGCCTAGAAAGCTCATGCGTCGCTGAACCACAAATGCAGCATAGAAACTTCCGAGAAAACCGACAACGATCCCTGCTATGAGAGCCCGCTGAATAAATGGCATTTGCAATATGTTGATTATTTCCTGCATCAGTGGTGGTGCTTTGCCCCGAAAAGCATTTCATGTGTATGCCCGATATGTCCGAATGCCACCCTGAGAGCATCCTCGCTAAATGCTGAGTCAGGAGTGTCACAGCAGAGAAGGCTTGTATTAAGAACAGCAACCCTGTCCGAATGATGGAATGCTGATTCCCAGTCGTGGGTAACCATGATAATAGTTGTATCCGATATTTTATGTATATTTTCAATTGTTTTGTTCAAATCCATTTCTGCAGTCGAATCGAAACCAGTTGCCGGTTCATCCAAAATTAGAATCTTTGGGTTGCGGACAATACTCCTTGCAAGATATATCCTTTGTAATTCTCCACCGGAAAGCCTGCTTAAAGGACGATCGGCAAGATGCTCTGCACCAACAGTTTTCAATGCATTGAGTGCTTTTTCTTTTAATTCTCCTTTTACTTTTGAGGGCCATGTCGAAGTAAGTCCGGAAGCTACAAGTTCAATCGGCAAGGCAGGGAAACTTCTGTCAGCTGTTTTGATCTGTGGCACATACCCGAAGGCATCCGATGGAAGATCCGATGGTTTCTTACCGAAAACAGTTATTGTTCCTGAATTTGGCTGTATAAGACCAAGAATCAATCGGACGAGTGTTGATTTGCCGCCACCATTAGGACCTATCACGGATATAAACTCACCTGTTTTGATAGTCAGATCTATGTCCTTGAGTGCAGTATGCGAACCAAACTGAACTGTAAGAGACGATATTTCTACAGAATTGGACAAATCAGTTAAATCCTTTGATTATATTACGAGCATTGAAACGTATCAAATCGAAATAATTGTCTCTGCCGGGATAACCGCCCAAAGGATCAAGAGTGAGGAACTTCAATCCTGCTGACTCCAGCACAGGTTTAATCGATTTATCCGGAAGTTGAGGCTCTATGTATAATGTTCGTATTTCAGATTGTTTTACCTTGTCTATAAGTTCCTTCAGAAAGCGGGCTGTCGGTTCTTTACCCGGGGATTCCTCTATAGCTCCTGCATAGTTCAATTCATACCGTTTCAGGAAATATAGAAATGAAGGATGAAACAGCATTACACTTCTTCCTTTATACGACTGAAGCATTGTTTGTAATTCTGAGTTAATTGAATTAAGCTTCTGAATGAGTAGTTCTGCATTTTGCAGATATTTTGTAGAATCAATTTTGTTAAGTCTTGATAGAATGTTTGCTAATTCGGGAACAATAGCTTTTACCGCAATCGGATCAAGCCAGAAATGAGGATCCACAGATTCTTCGTGATTTGAATGATTAGATTCATCTGAATGGGAATGGCTATAATTGAGCAGAATTTCTTTTGGGAGAATATCAAGCAATGAATATTTATCTTTTCGATTCAAATTAACAGACCAACCATCGAGATGTTCTGATACGTAGAAAACACCTTTAGCATCGGATAATGTTTTTATATCATTTGGTGATGGAGAAAAAGTATGTTCAGATTCACCGGGTGACATGATAGAGATAACCGACGCAGAATCGCCAGTGATTTCGCGAATAATAAACGCTAACGGTAGATTAGAGGTAACAAAATAAACTCTATCCTTTGGTTGATTGGAATTATTGCAGGAAATAAGAGCAAGAATAAGCAATAACGAGCAGAATGACAATAGAAAATGTTTTTTCATAGACTGTAGAACTCAATTGCTGAAGAAATAATTTAAGTCGGATTATATACGGTAGTTTGCAAAAATTATTGGAAGTTTCGTTGTCAGATATTCCTTTCCGTTTTTTTGGTATAATCATTGCTTAATATCTTCTTGTATTCTTTATAATAATGTGTGTTGGATATTATGATTATTGCCGTTAAACCATTAGAATTATTGAACAAAGCATTACTTGTTCTCGGATGTTTCCTTTTGTCGTCCTTGTTAACCAACTCACAGACTTTCTTGGCAAGCCCTTCAAACTGGATGCTTCCTAACGGTAATTCAGAAGCTACCCGTATTCAAAAAACGAAATCCGGCACTCAGACTCTTAATAAGTTCGAGGTTAAATGGTTTAACAGTTCAATTTATGGCGATGTTCAGCCTTTAATTGGGAATATCATCAATAATCCAAAACTTGATCCTGCATTCAATTTTTCACCTAATGAGATTATTGCGGCAGTTGGAGGCAAGATCATCATAGTCGATGCTACTGGCAAGACACACAAAACTAATAATTATCCAATGCCGCTTATCAAGAATGTTTCAATGCTCTATAGTCCTAATGATGTTCTTCCGGGTTCAGTTTCAAACGACATACTCGATATTGGTCTCGAATCGATTGAACATCAGAGTCTGTTTGACTCTCTGACTTTTGCATTCATTGGACGCTACGATCTGGCTCCAGATACTGTTAAGATTCTTCGTCGTCTTGCTTTGGACATTCGTAATTTTCCAAAAAATACATTCGCATCAATAACTCCTATATTCGGCAAAAGCTCAGGTGCCGATCAGCTGATATATGCGCTTGTTAACATGACCAAACCGGTTATAGATACATCATTAGTTAATAATCAGTTTTTCCGCGGCATAGCTCTATTCAACACAGCAGATTCGCTTCCTGCTTATCCTGTTAATGACATTGGTGACGACATAAACAACCGCGTTCTTCTTGGACCGATAGTGAGTTTATCTCCGCCATCTCTTTACCGGGATATGGGAAACAACAACATGACAATGCTTCTCCCTACTTTTTGCGATATAGATACTAGTAACGCTTCTAAATATGAAATAACAAACAAATTGGGACAGAAGACAAAATCTAATAATCCCTATTTGCTCAGCTATAATATTACACAAGATACAATAGCAGCATTTGGAAATTTTGACTTTAGTAGTCTAATTGATACAACATCAAGAAAGCCTGTAATCAAACAGTACTTTGCTGAATATATGGATCTGCCCGGAAATTCCATTTTATGCAAAATCGTTTCCGAAGAATATACCGGTTTCGATGGTTCCGATGGAATAGCCAAAATTCATCTTTTCGATCCAAGTGATGCACCTATAACTTCTTTCGGGAGTACTGATCTAAAACCATTTATCGGAAAGAAGAATCATGGCTGGTCGATAGCAGTTGGAGATCTGGATGGAGCATCATTTAATGAATGGCTTCCATATTACCCAAACAATAAGGGACAAGAAATTATTATTGCTCAAACAACAAAGAATCTGGCAGTAGCTCAGAGCAGATTAATGATTCTCCGCTATCGTCCTTCGCTTTCAAAAATACCAAAGGTATCGCCACCAAATTCATTTCTCATGCAGTTCGATACAATTGCCACTCAGCAGATAAACGGTTGGATAGCCGCTGTGAATGATCTGGATGCAGAAATCGACGGCAAAGATGAAGTAGTTCTGGTTGACGGTGCAAATTTAACAGTGTTAAGACTCAAGAACTATAGCGATAACACTTTCCGCTCAGGTAAAGTTTTCGACACTGTCTATGCAGCAATATTCCCGAATGAAACCATCTTTTCAGCTGAAGTTGCAGATGTTGACGGCGACGGAAAGAACGACCTTATTGCCACTACCAACAAGGGAACTTACCTAATTGGATCGCAACAACCGGGATTATTGAAAATACTTACACCCAAATCACCCCCCGCAACTTTCTGTGAAGGTGAGAAAATAGACATTAAATGGTATGCTAAACAAAAATATCCCAAGGGAATTGAAGTAAAATTTGTCCCCAGAATCGGTGGTAATCTTGTAAATGACTCTGCTATTATTCTCGGTACTATAATCCCGGCACTCAAAGATACAGACCAGGTAAGCATCAATGTTGACAGTAATTTCATAGGTAAGACCGGTGTTTTCGTTATTTGGGGTATTGGTTCCAAAACTTCGGCTGATACTTCGGCTGACTTCACCTTTAATGCAAAATCTTTCGCTGTGGATACTTTCTGGAATCAGAGCTATCGTGCCGGAGAAAGTTTCTTCCTTAAATGTAAAAGCTCATGTTATGACAGTGTTCATTTCCAGTTTAGAGTCAATACATCGTGGATAGATTTTCTTCCTAAGCAAAAGATAGCACAAGACAGCTTCTGGCTTCAAGCAATTGCACCCTGCATCGATGGATACTTCTGTTCAATGGCAGACACAAATGTTTCAATAGACATTAGATATATCGTTTCTACTGCTCTAAAAAGCGACACTTCGGCATCGCATACTGTAATGATACTACCTGCTACGTTCCCTGTGACTTGGGACACTAATACAACAGCCTGCCCAACTAAGGTTTTCAAATGGAGATATGGTAATTTCTTATTCCCCTGCGATACAATAGAGGCTCTTGCTTCATTCGATGGTGGTCTGACTTACGCTTCGGTTGGATCAGTTAGCGCTATCGATCAGCAGTTCATCTGGAGAGTTCCTACAAATCAGCCGGATTCGGTTTTGTTCCGATTCTGTGCAGTCGGATCGTGTATGAGGATGGATACTGTCGTTGCAGGATATAAAGCACAATATATCAGCATCGTAGCTCCCAATCCGCTCAATCCTACTCGCGATGTGCTGGAGATAATCTATTCAATTCCCGATCAGACGAAAGTTAACATCAAGATACTCGATGAGAGCAACCGGCTTGTCCGCTTCCTTATAGACGGAGAATCTCGTAACGCTAACACTGTTTACTGTGACAAGTGGGATGGAACGCTGACTGATGGCACACTTGCCGCAAACGGAATGTACTTTATAAGTCTGGAGATATCAAACACTCACAGAGAGATCTATCCAGTGTTTGTGAGGAAATAGGGGAAGCTAGTCACTTTTAGGGAAGTTCCTTTTTAATAAAACTATTAATTTATTTTGCCATTCCTTTGGGAGGCATCCATAATTGTTAAACCAACAATCTCTTCGTCACAATATCTGACGATGATTCCATTGTTTAGCATTTCTGAATCTGTGGCTCTTTGAGGTTTTCTATAATTAACATAAAGCACATCAACTTCTTGGTCGTAATCAATCCAAATTTTCTTCTGGGACATTTTTAATAAATGAGGTATAATTAAATTAAATTCCTCTATTTCATTTTGAATCAACTGGCTTGCCATAATATTACCTCATTTTCTAATTTTAGTTTGGATGTAAAATAAGCTGTTATCAAGAATCCATCATCCTCTGAAATCTCTTTATAAACAACAGCTAGATACTTATTTAAACGGATCATCCGAATAGCTATTTTAGCATTGTTATATCCTTCAATCACATAATCAGGAAACTCAAGTGCATCTGTTATTTCATCAAGATAACCAGCTAAATCGTCATGGTTTTCAAAAATATGTTTCCATCTTTCATCGGTTATTCGTATTGGAACATTATCTATTGATTTAACAATTTCCATTTAAATTAAAACTGAACTAAATATCAACAATAAATTCAAACAAAAATAGAAATATATCGCTACATTTGCTAAAAAAATTATTTCTTTTTGTACCCTTTTTCAACAAATGCAGTCTTATCTCTTCGAGTAGTCCCAATTTTAACCATCAATTTATTTTGCCATTCCGTTGGGAGGCATCCATAATGGTTAAACCCACAATCTCTTCGTTGCAATACATTACAATTATTCCATTGTTTATTTAAAAATAAATTTTTAGTCACTTAACAGAAATCTTGTAAAATAGCAAAAGCCCCTATAATTCTCATTATAAGGGCTTTTCTATAGAGCCACTTGGCGGACTCGAACCGTCGACCTGCTGATTACAAATCAGCTGCTCTACCAACTGAGCTAAAGTGGCGTCAAATAGGATTACAAATTTAAGAGAATATTCTATTTTTTCCAAATAAATTTTTTATTTTTTGGTTTATAATTGCACTTCTGACACTTTCTGCATTTATAATTTCTTATATTTCTATGCTCTCATTTCTAACTATTTCCTATTTACTCCCGTCGCCTGCTGTTATCTTCTTATACGTTAAATAAGAATAAACAGATGGAACCAAAACAATTGCACCGACATAGACCCAGAAGAGTACTGCCATCACACGTTCGGGAAAAACAAGTAGCAAAATCATCATCAACAAAGAAGACCAAACCCAGATGAATCCTGCAAGCCTGTGAGTCAACCGCCAGACTTCTTCGTTGTTCAAAGTCCAAGGCAGACGAAAACCAACGAAATAATTAGGCTTGACTGTTCCCATGAAATTGCCCATCACAAGGAAGAGAAGAATTATCGGAGCTAAATCGGCATACATAACGTTTATCTTGATTCCGAGGGATGTTGCAGTTATAACCATAAACAAAAATGTCATAAATGCAGCCATAGATACTTTGATTATCTGATAGAACTTTGCAAAAAGTTCGTAGTTCTTGCCCTTTGGATCGAGCTTGGGCAGGAATATGAAGACAATGTAAAGAACAATACTCAATAACGGTAAGTAAAACAAACCGGGTATCTTTGGATCTAATCGGTCCACCTGACCGGAGAAGCTCCAATGCATCGGAATCTCAGCCGGATAGCTATTCCAGAAGTATGCCATTATAACGAATGGTAATGCAAGTATTAGCAGGATTACCCAGTCATGTTTAAGATTTTCTTTTAAGTTCATTTCTTCACCTCTTGTTTTTTGTTGTCCATCAGTTTAAAAAGCCATGCTATTGTTTCGTCGAGCACAGTCGTATTAAGTGAATAATAAACGTACTGTCCTTTCTTTACGGCGGCGACGAGTCCGCCCTGCTTGAGAGCATCCAAATGATGAGATATACTCGGCTTGGTCATCTCGAATGATTCGGCAATCTCACCTGCAGTCAGATCACCTTCCCTCAGCATTTCGAGTATTTTCCTTCTCGATGGATCGTCCAGTGCTTTGAATAATTTGTTCATAATTTCCATCCATTAATTAGATGTTTAAATATTTAAATAATATTCTAATTATCTAATACGAAATTAGGATATATTTGTTTCATAAGCAAGAATTTTTTTTTAATTTTGGATATATAAAATATTTTGTTAATTTTCAGTCTTAATATGTAATTATAATAGGATTGACTTTGGGAGAAGATTTTTTAAATAAACTGATTGATCTGTCAAAACAATTCAATGTTACTAAGCTAATCCAATTCGGATCATCGTTGGAATCTTTCGATGATTGTAAAGACATGGATTTTGCTTGTGATGGGTTGTTTGATGTTGACTTTTTCAGATTTGGAACAAATCTGGAGATACTATTTAATAAATCAATTGATTTAGTTCCTCTAGATCCAAATGACAAATTTTCTGACTATATTATTAAGCATGGCCGTTTAATATATGAATCCTCAACTAATTGAACAAATAAATCTGGAACTGGATTCGATGTCGATTATTGTTTCAGATGTTGAATCTCTTGTGAAAGAAGTGGGCAATTCTACTCCAACGAATATTCATAAAACAGCTTTAGGAGGTTTTGCTTCACAGTTTTATAATGGTGTAGAGAATATTCTCAAGAGAATACACAAGAATTTTAACATAGAATTACCAATTGGTGATAACTGGCATTTGGTTTTACTATTTAGATTTTCGAATAATTCAGACTTTGATTTACCAATTAAATTTAATGTTGATCTTATTGATAAATTATCTAATTACAGAAGATTCAGACACTATTTCTTCCATGGTTATAGTCACAATCTTAACTGGAGCATTCTTTTAAGTGGAGTGAATGATATTCGCTTAGTTTACGATGAGTTTAAAAGTTCACTTATAAATGTTATAATTTAAATCCATTCTAATATCAATAAATTAATCTCTTCCTTCTTACATATTATTATCTTTTATTATTTAATATATTAATAATAGTATGGTGGTGTGGATATGTGGACAACGCTATTGCTGGAGTGATGTATTAAGTTAAATTTCAATGATTTACGAACTTTATTTCAGCAATATTCTATGTTGAAAAAAGTGGGAAATCTCTTGGGTTATCAACATAGTGTTTTTAGTGTAAAAAAAGCAATCAACTCTGTTTTTGTCAATCAATGTTATCCATAATTTTTGAACAGGAAATTTAACAGAATCTTAACACTTTGTTAAAAACTTTTTTATAATTTTATAAATACTATGTAATCTGGCTTCCATTGATGATTTACGAAATTCCAATAGTTTATCATCGGAATAGTCAATATAAACTACAAACTAAATCATTTTTGCAAACAACCAGGAATCCAAATATGCAAAAATTTCTGTTATTTATAATGGTGATAATTTCAATGAATACAATAAATGCTTGCTCGCAGGAAGACACAACCAAAAGGGAATTCGTCAAAGATCCTGCACAGTTCAACAAACTCTCACCCGAAGAAACCCGCGTCATCGTAAACAAAGGCACGGAACAGCCTTTTACGGGGAAGTACTACAAGAACAAGGAGAAAGGCTCTTACATCTGCCGTAGATGCAATGCACCTCTCTACCGATCATCGGATAAATTCGATTCAGGTTGCGGCTGGCCCAGCTTCGATGACGAAATCGCCGGGGCTGTTAAAAGTATTCCCGATGCCGACGGAATGAGAACAGAGATCCAGTGCGCCAACTGCGGAGCACATCTCGGTCACGTCTTCAAAGGAGAAGGCTTCACAAAGAAGGATACACGCCACTGCGTCAATTCTATTTCGCTGGAGTTTGTGAAGGAATAGAGAGGAGGGGAATATACTAATTATATTTCCTTTTAAAACCATTCAAAGAAAAAATCAATCCCAGCGGGATGATATGTGTATAGTAAATCGTATCAAAATAAGTATCGTAATCCCGTAGGGATGACATATGAGCAGAAAAGAAAATATCTAGAGGTTCAATATGCCAAACACATTTTCACAAATTTATATCCATGTAATTTTTTCTGTCAAAGGACGTGAAAACCTAATTGGCAACCAATGGAAAGAAGATTTATACAAATACATTACCGGAATAATTCGAAACAAAAATCAAAAATTAATAGTAATCAATGGAATGCCTGACCATTTGCATCTTTTGATTGGATTAAGACCTGAGAAATCGCTGTCGGATTTGGTAAGAGATATAAAAAACAATTCAACCAATTTCATAAATGAAAAGAAATTTGTTAAATTCAAATTCAGTTGGCAGGAAGGATTTGGTGCATTTTCATATTCAGATTCCCAATTGGATTTAATTGTAAATTATATTCGGAATCAGGAAGCACATCATAAAAAGAAAACATTTAAAGAAGAATATATTGAAATACTAGAGAAATTTAAATTAGAATATGATGTTAAATATTTACCTGAATTCCTGTAATATTCCATCCCTACGGGATTACAATCATTTTATTATATGTTTTTCTATACATATATCATCCTTACAGGATTAATACAAAATAAAATATACAATCCTATGCTAGGTAATTAGGTTTATTCGCGAATTGTCAGCTTTTTTCATAGTTTAGATCCAATTCTGTTATTACTAATAATTGAAACGAATAGAAGGTAAGAATATTTAGAATATTCATGTTACTGATGTTCCATCCCTCTCGCAAGCATTTCCAAAAAAGGAATGCATTTATCATAATTCAGCTCGTAGTAATTAACTCCGAGATTGATATTGCTGTAATACTCTGTCTGATGCTCTTTATAATATTTTTCGGAGGATATTTTCCAGAAGTCGGGTCCGAGTTTTTCTGCCAGGAACCATTTTTCCAGTAAGCGAGCTGCCCGACCGTTGCCATCAGTGAATGGATGTATCTGTGCGAATATAAGATGAATCATAGAAGCAAAATAGAAAACCTGAGCAGGTGTCAGAGCAGATTGCACGAGAGATTCCAAATCTTTAAAGAATTCCTCCATTGTCTCGGGTACAAACTCAGGTTCAATCGCAAGATAGACTAATCCTGTCTGATCGAACACACCGATTTTCTCCGTTCTATACTGACCTTGCTTACTTTCTATAAGAAGTGTTTTTGAGAATAACCCATGACAAAGCAAAAGATTTGCTTCTGTCAGTTTGTTGACTTGAGCATATTCGTAGGCAGAGACTAAATCTTCGATCTCCTGAATCTCTTTTTGCGGTTTTGATAGTTCCTGAGAGAGTTTGAAATTCATATAAGAATTCAAATCAATTTTATTGCCTTCGATATTAGAAGAATACACAGCAGAAGCCTGAGTAGCGTATCCGAGATCTATATACTTTTCGGAAAAATCAAGACAATCAATAAGCTTGTCGATTCTGTTGCCTATTGAATCAAAATATTTTGGATAATATTTGTCATCGGATATTTTCATAAGGATAAAATTACAAATTTTTTAATTTATACCAACAAATATTGGTTCCCAAATAACTCTTTTGAACAAAAAAAGGGTTGCTTTGTGATGCAACCCTTGGTCATTTATATTTAAATATCGATTATTCTGGATCTTTATCAGATTTTGTTTTCTTTAATTTATCAGGAGCCATCACAACTGAAAGCATTTTTCCCTCGGAATGAATCTGCTGATCTACTTTAGCAATATCTTCTAAAGCGGCAACAAATTTAACTAAAAGCTCATGCCCAACTTCCTGATGAGTGATTTCGCGTCCTCGGAACATCACAGTTGCCTTAACCTTATTGCCTTCGGCAATGAAGTCACGTGCATGCCTCATCTTGAAATTAAAATCATGCGTTGCAGTTCTCCACTTGAAGCGTATTTCCTTCATTTGTTGCTGTTGTTGCTGCTTTCTGGCATGCTTCTCCTTTTTCTGTAGTTCATATTGATATTTACCACTATCCATAATTTTAACTACAGGAGGATTGGCATTAGGAGAAATTTCTATCAAATCCATTTCTTTTTCCTCTGCCATTGCCAATGCCTGAGAGGTAGGCATTATACCGAGCATTACACCAAGCGAATCAATTACGCGGACTTCTTTTGTGGATATCTGTTCGTTGATTTTGTTCTTACCTGCCTGTGTAGCAGATTCAGGAACCCTGCCTCTTAAACCGGCTGCAGAGTTAGAGCTTATAACTTTCTTCAAAGATTACCTTTATTTGTGAATAATTATTTCAATTATATTGCATTAATAATAACTGATTACATCAAATTTTATTTGAACTTACAAAAATATTACATTTAAAACGAATTTTACAACAAATAATTTCGATTTCATCAAAAATAACCCGAAATTGAAAAAAACGAAGAATATTTTGTAATTTTGAACTTTGTATCAATTCTATTCCCAAAGAGTTATGTCAGATATTATTAAAACAGACCAGGAACTGCGTCGCCTCGAAGAGCTGAATCTCCTCGAAGAAGCCGGCGTCAATGTATATCCCTATTCATACGATAAGACACATTCCAGCATTGATATTCTCACCAATTTCGACGATGCCAATACGGAAGTGCTCTCTTCGGTCTCGGTTGCCGGACGTATAATGAGTATCCGCAGAATGGGCAAAGCAAGTTTTTGTCATATTCAGGATGATTCCGGAAAAATCCAGATTTATCTGAAGCAGGATGAATTACCTGATTTTTACGAAAAGACGAAATTGCTCGATATTGGCGACATCATTGGTGTTAAAGGATTTGTCTTCCGTACAAGAATGGGCGAAGTTTCTGTTCATTCCAAAGAAATTGTAATCCTCTGCAAATCTCTGAAACCTCTGCCTGTAGCCAAAGAAGAAGTTGATGAGCAAGGCAACAAAATTGTTCATGATGCTTTTGCAGACGTCGAAATGAGATACCGCAAACGCTATATAGATTTGATTGTCAATCCCGAAGTAAAGGATACATTCAAGAAACGCTCCAAAGTCATTGCTACGATGCGTAACTACTTCGACGAGCAAGGATGGATAGAAGTTGAAACACCCGTTCTACAGCCCATTTACGGTGGTGCTACTGCCAGACCGTTTGTTACTCATCACAATGCTCTCGATATTGATCTTTATCTCCGTATCGCCGATGAATTGTATCTGAAAAGACTCATAGTAGGTGGATTTGAAGGCGTTTACGAGATCAGCAAGAATTTCCGCAACGAAGGCATGGACAAGATGCACAATCCTGAATTCACATCGATGGAAATCTACGTGGCTTACAAAGATTACGAATGGATGATGAATATGCTCGAAGATTTAATCTCCAAGCTTTGCATTGCTGTTAATGGCACTGACGAAGTAGAGTATGACGGACAGATGATCAGCTTCAAAAAGCCATTCCGCAGAGCAAGTATGTATGATTTACTCAAAGAATACACCGGTCACGATCTTCAGGGCAAAACAAAGGATGAACTAATCAGCCTTTGCAAAGAAATTAATGTTCCTATCGATCCTAAATCCAGCATCATGAAAGTACTCGATGAAATATTCAGCGTGAAGGTTCAGCCAAACTTGATTCAACCGACATTCAATATGGATTATCCAGTAGAAATGTCGCCTTTAGCCAAAAAGCACCGCACAAAAGAAGGTCTTGTCGAAAGATTCGAACTCTTCGTCAGCGGATTCGAAGTGGCAAATGCATTCTCAGAACTGAATGATCCTCGCGATCAGAGGGAAAGACTCGAAGATCAGGCTCGAGAACGTGCCGCAGGCGACGATGAAGCTATGGTATTGGATGAAGACTTCTTGAATGCACTCGAAATTGGTATGCCTCCTACGTCCGGTTTAGGAGTTGGTATCGACAGACTTGTAATGCTTTTGACAGGAAGAAAGTCCATTCGCGACGTTCTATTCTTCCCGCAGATGAAACCGGAAACCAAGTAAAAAGTAAGATATATAATCAAAGGAAAGGCTGTATCATCAACGTGGTACAGCCTTTTATCGTTCTCATTTATGTGAATACAGGAATCTTTTTTATATTTTCACAAATTTCCCAACTCTATAACCAAACCTAACAAAATAGACTCCTGACACTAATCCGGAGACATCTATCCTTACTTTTTCCCCTCCTTTCCAAGGAGGGGTGTCACGATTGCGAAGCAACGGCGAAGCCCACTGCGG
>CAYXFU010000014.1:50371-86716 GCA_964464375.1 uncultured Hyphomicrobiales bacterium | reverse complement strand
ATTTGTCAGATCCTTTCTCCTTCAATTTGAAAATTGACTTTTTCAGAGAGAACTATGTATTTAACGATTTGTCCCCGTTTTGCAATTTTTTTTGTTCGATTTCTGTAATAAAAAAAAGGCAATCATTTTGAGTAGTGAACCCCAGAAGTTTGTTTTCTGACTTTTGGGGTTCACTGCAAATTGAGACTGCCCGGTTATATTTTATAAATCAAAGGTTATATGTACCCAGCCATATTTTGTCTGATCAAGTGATTTCATTGTAGCTTTACCACTTGACTTCTCTTTTGTATCAATAATTTCAGTTGTAGTTGTTTCTTCATATTTTGAAATAGTACCCATTGCAGGAGTTACAGGTTTACCATTGTCCCAGTTGAAATACAATTTTGTAAAACTTGTTTTATCACTTCTTCCATCAGGCACATCGGCAAAAGTGAATTGATAAGAACCAACTTTTCTTGTAATTATCTTTCGACCATATGCATCTACTGAATTTTCAGAGGTGGAATAATTACAAGATCCGGAACCAGAAGCATAAAGAATACCACCCACTGTTTTGACACTTCCATTGAATGATTGAGTACTATTACTATTCTCAGTTGCATCTGTTTTTTTCCAGGTATGTGAGCAGCTCATTGAAAATGAATTTCCAGACCATTTAACCGGATCTGCTAATGGTATCACTCCAAAATTGTTTCCTATTGATACATTAAAGCTATAATTATTATCAATATATCCGCTTGATGAATACTCAATAGCTCCATCTATACGCATGCTGAAAGATATTCTGGTATAACTGAAAGTTTGAGCATCAGATTTAAATTCTTTGGACTTAACATAGATACCACCAAACTCAATTTCTGCAGTGAATTGATCGCCTTCCTCGGCAACTAAATTTGATTTTTCAAATAATCCATCTTTAGCTTGGATTTCAATTGTTTCTTTTTCCTTGAAATTAGAACCTAATCTTCTTAATGTAACTAAGCCATTATACATGATTTGATTTTTATATTCATCATCTTTAGTGTGTACAATTTTACCTATTAAGCTTTTTCCGGCTTTAGCTTCTGTAATTTCGACAGAAAGTGCTGGGATAAATAGTTTAATAACTTCTTTGCCGGATTCAATAATTGAAGGAACTAATACTTTTGCCTGTGATTTAACGCACTCCTTATCGATATAAGGATATGACCTATAAGGAATAACTTTTGCGAAATAATGCAAATCTGAGCAATGTAAAACATCATTCCAACCAACATTGGAATGATAATAATATGTGCTTTCATTATATTCCATATTTTCAAGTTTTGGGGAAGAATAAGTCCATTCCTTATGAGTAATTTGATTTACTTTGTTGCCTTTCCAGTCAGTACCAGAAATAGTTTCATTAGTGAAGAAATATTTATTAGTAAAAACAGCTAAACTCTCAGCAATGTCAAAGGCCGTTTTTGCTTTATTAACCTGTCCTTTAAGAGTATTATCTACAGACCCCTTTTTAAATTCATCAAACTCACCTTGGGAATCTTTTGCTATAATTGCCATATATTCTTCATAAGGATCAGGATTGCCGATAAAATTATTATAATACCAAAATGGCGAAGGATGTGCATCGTTTCTAACATGAGGAGGACAGCCGTGGTCAGCAATCATATGTAATGTTTCTCCTAAAGATCTATATGCAGATGCCATTAATTTTTTTCTCTTTTCTTTATCTGGTTCCTTTAGAGCATCTTCTATATTTTTCTTTCCTATTGTCCAGGTATATTTATGTTCTTCTACACCATTGCGGGGATTGTCGCTACCAAGAGCCCATTCAACATCATCAATATATGGATTTGGATACCAGGCTTGAATAGCTCCTAGTAAAGTTGCATTCGTTTTATCAGTTAAATATCTGTGGAACTGTGGTTGAGTTGGATCATAGAAATGTCTCAGTGAAGCCGGTCCTTCCGGTTCATCAGCAGAATAACCTCCATGCTTAATCCATCCTAATGCATCAAGTTTCATAGTACCTTCAACGCAAGTAGTTAAGCCTGGAGCTGTTACTCCAATACCTTCCAATTTATCCATTTCGAAAGCAAAAATATAGTTTTTAAATTTATCTATACTTAGTGCACCTTTGTTATAATCCTTTAGAAAAGCTTCAACAATATAGTCATTTATTGATGGGTGATTTTTAACATTCCCATATCCTGAAATTAATAGCATGATAATTACATAGCCAAATATACCTGCTAAAAACGGAATTATTTTGTTCTTTTTCATTATCTGTCTCCTTAAAACCTTACTAATTTCCAGGAGTCATCGTCCATCCTTGAAAATGTAACAGTGTAAGTTTTTCCGTTATTCAGCAGAAAACTATATTCTGCAAAGTTGTCGGTATAAGCTACTAATTTGCGAGTTTTGAATAATTCCCCAAAATTTTTCATTTCAGGGATGATACTTTTAAAGATATCTCTATACTGTTCTAATGAACTTGGAGTCAGAATTGCTGCTAATTTAGCAGTATCTGCTAAAAGAAAAGATTCTTCAGCCTTGCTTGCACCTTCATTGATTTTTGCTACATCAACACTTTTGGGTTCAGTTGGGCTGGTAGGATTATTTTTGTCAAAACAACTTGCATTCATAAGCAGATGAATTGTACAAGCTGACAAAAACCCTAAGAATAAATACTTAAGAGTTTGCATACAACACTTTCATGTATAATTGAAGTTATGTGCGAAACATAATTAAATAATAATTTAATTACAAATAAAAAAGGAGATTAATTAATATTCTGTATTCAAAATGTTGTAATTGATCAATTATTTGATTTGCTAAAGAAAGGAGGTAGTATCATAAGTACAGAAAATCTAAGTTGTTGTTCGAATCGAAAAGACGAATTAATGTATTAATACTGTTTCTAGATTATTCGCCTCACACCGGTTAGCTGCTAATGACGCTTTTGAGACAATACCTTTTTTATTTTTCTTGATTTATTCTTATCTTGTTTTTTTCCAGATAAAGCAATGCCAATATTATGTCAGATAAAAGCAAAAATAAAGTCAGATTAAGCGATTTTCCAAAGAATTATTGGATAGTAATTCTATTTGAGTTTTTTGAACGTGGTTCTTATTACGGAATGATGAGCTTCTTATCTGTTTACCTTACTAATGAACTGCATATAGCAAAATCGGATGTTGGAACTATCAAAGGTGTGATTCAGCCACTTCTTTACTTTCTGCCAATATTCACAGGAGCTATAGCAGATAAGGTTGGATACCGAAAAACACTGATGGTAGCTTTTTCATTACTCGGTATTGGTTATTTCATGACAAGTCAGTTTACAAATTATACATATATATTTATCTCATTACTGATTATGGCATTCGGAGCCGGGGCTTTCAAGCCTGTAGTATCCGGCTCCATCGCCAAATTGACGGATGACAGAACAAGGTCGCTTGGATTTGGTATATTCTATTGGACGATAAACCTCGGGGCTTTTTTATTCCCCCTTATTCTGGTTCCGGCACTTAAATCAATTAACGGGGCTTATGTCATGATTGCATCAGCAATTTGCACCGGTGCCATGTTAATACCTACATTATTTATTTTCAAAGAACCTCACAGAGAGGTAATAGTAAAAGAACCAATGAGCAAAATCATAATGGACATTCTTCGAAAAGTATGGGTGGTTATGCTTGACTGGAAATTTATCATGTTCATCTTCATATATTCATTGTTCTGGATTCTTTATTTTCAAATGTTCGACACTGTTTTATGGTATGTCAATATGTTTGTTGATCCAGCACCACTGAATAATATAATTTCACCGGTTATGAACACAATGTTTGGTATCAGATGGTTCTTCGACGTCGAACATGTTACAGTTATTAATGCCGGTACTATCATATTATTGCAGTTGATAGTGTCATCTTTGGTAAAAAACACAAAAGCATTGCCGACCATGATTTCCGGCATCTCATTCGGGGTACTGGGAATGGGTATTCTTGCTTTGAGCCAAAATATATGGATTTTTATCTTAGGTCTGTTTATATTCTCAATTGGTGAAATGACAGCTCACCCTAAGTTTATAGCATATCTTGGGACAATTGCGCCGGAAGATAAAAAGGCAACATATATGGGATTTGGTTTTCTTTATGGTGTTCCAAGTTCTTTACTCGGTCCGATAGTTGGTGCCTGGCTATATGTTATGATGGTTGATAATCCGATGATTGAATTCGTTAAACAACAGCTATCTTCCCTTGGAAAATCAGGTTTACTAGGTGTGAATCCAACTATTGAGCAAGCTATAGAAGCAGGCAAATCAGCAGGATTGCAGAAGCAAGAAATTCTTGCTCATTCACATACTTCAGAATTATGGCTTATTTTCTGCGGAATTGGAATTATTTGTATCGCAGGTTTGTTTCTATATGACCGTATTATAGGTGTCCGTAAATCCCATGATTTTAATTAAACTGGCTAAGTAAATTGAATTTACTTATTATTCTTAAATCACAGCGCTTCATTGTGAATAACGATAGTAATTATTGATATCCTAAGTATTTAACGAATTGCCCCCTATTGGTAAATTCAATTAATATTTTCTTGCTAATCTATTCAACATTCCTTTAAAAATGATTGCATGGAAAGGAAGCACTGAATACCAATAAATTCTTCCCAAAAGACCAAGTGGCCTGAAGGTTGCAGTTTGGGTCAATATGTTTTCATTATCAATTTTGAATTCGAGCCAGGCTTCGCCTGGTAATTTCATTTCGGCATATAGCAAGAATCTCATTTCTTCTTTGTTAGCATATAAAACTCTCCAGAAATCCAATGTTTCACCAGCTTCAATTTCAAACTGATTCTTTCTGCCTCTTCTAAGCCCGACTCCCCCCTGAAGCTTGTCCAAGAAACCTCTTATTTGCCATAAAAAATTTGCGTAATACCATCCTGTTTCACCTCCAATAGACCATATTTTCCTTAAAGTTAAATCAATATTCTCGATATTTATTTTTCTTTCATCTTTAAAGCATCCATGAGTAGGCACCTCTATCAAATGTGATATTCCTTTATCCAGAACATTAGTTGTGAGTGCGTCCTTCCAACTTGAAATAACTTGTTGTTGTTCAATTTTGTCAAAAGCTAACATAATTGCCTCTTTATAGCTTATTGGATTTATTTTGAGTAATTCAAACAAGTTATTTGGTCGGCATATTACTTCAATCTTCATACTATTCACTAGATTTTGTGCTAACTTGTAAGTTGTAGCAGTAATAAAATATAACCAATATGAGGATAATTTCGGGGACATAACAGGCACAGTAATTATCAGCCTTTTTAGTTTTCGTACTTGGGCAAAACCTAATAGCATTTGCTTGTAATCAAGAATATCAGGTCCCCCGATATCATAGCTTTTACCATAAGTATTCTCATTAAGAAGTACTCTATTTAAACACTCAATAACATTTCTAACTGCTATAGGTTGTGTTTTAGTCAGAAGCCACTTTGGAGCAATCATAACCGGTAATTTTTCGACTAAATCACGTATTATCTCGAATGAAGCGCTTCCAGAGCCAATTATAATGCCAGCACGTAAAGTAGTTAGATTAAATGAACCTGACTGAAGAATTTCTTCGACGTTTTTTCTTGACTCAAGATGTTTGGATAGTTTTTCTTCATTAATAATTCCGCTTAGGTAAACAACTTGCTGAGCTTTGGTTTTTTCGATAACTTCTTTAAAGTTTTGAGCAGAAAGTTCCTCAAGTTGTTCAAAATTTGGAGTAGCTGAAGCCATTGAATGAATCAAATAATATGCAGCATCAATATCTGATGGAATAGCAGTAAGAGTATCCTTTTTGAGAAAATCTATTTCTACTACACTTAAATTTTGTGTGAAATCTCTATTGGGATGGAATCGGTTTTTATCACGGACACAACAAATAACCTCGTGCCCCTCATCCAATAAAATGGGCAAAAGTCTTTGAGCAATATATCCTGTTGCTCCGGTAAGTAAAATTCTCATCTTTTGTTATTGTCCATTTTATTGCAAAAAAATACCATATCTTCATTACTCTATAAATACTAACCATTTACTATAATTCCACTATTCTCATTTTGTCTCATTTCAAAGTTCCGAACGTCGCATGAATACTATGTATTTAACGATTTGTCAATTTTCACTTTTTTAGTATTCGAATTGTTTCTCATAATTTATACGATTTTTATTTAAGTGAAATACATGAGAAGTAAACAATCCAACAAGCCCTAAAACAATAATTAAGGCTACCAACAGCTCTTTTTTAAATTTCACATATTCTTTAGTTTTAGTAAGCATATAATTAATGATTGCTTTCCAATTCAATACTAAGTGAATAATAAGAGCAATAATAAAAATAACTGACGATGTGTTATGAATAGTCATTATTGAATGACGAACCGGATCCTGAAGAGATATTGAACCTGTTAAATGAAGCGGAATGCCTGAAAGTGGCAATAGAATGAATGAAAACAACATTACTAAAGATGCTAAAGCTCGAATTTTCATTGGATTACTCAATATTATAAACAAATATGTAATTTATTAGAACGAGAAAATATCTATCATTATTTATACAAATAACAGCTTATAGTTGTTGATGTTGCTAAGTTATTATACCCTTTTCAATGTTCCGAACGTCGCATGAACACGATGTATTCAACGATTTATCCCTTATCATTTATTTCGTCAGACTTTCATAAAAATTTTATTAGAATATTTACTTCTGACAAAATAAATACCAGAACAAAGGCTTGAAATATCAATATTATTAGTTATACTAAATAATTTTTGTTCTAAAACACAATTCCCTAAGAAATCATAAATGTTTATTTGAATGGGCAATTCTATTTCTTCAAATTTTATTTGCAAAATATCTATTGCAGGATTAGGGTAAACTAAAGCCGTTTTTGTATCATTTTCAAATTCAATTATTGAAGTATTCAGGCAAGGGTCAATAAAACTGTTTGTAATCGTGCACTCGATATTAGGTTTTAAAAATAATTGAGGTTTAAAAACAAGTGCCGTGCCGGTTAGCGAGCCCGTTAACGAAGAATTAAACGCATTAAAAATTGGGAAGTTAGACGAAGCTGAATTACCTCCGCTATGAACTTTCCCCCACTCATCCACGTGACAGGTTCTTAGGTCTTCATTGCTGGTTCCTCCAACATAGGTTGAGTATAAAATAGTAGATAAATCAGGAGACAATACAGTAATATGACCATCATCTGCACCACTTTTAGTTTTCTGATATGCAGTAGCAGTAGTAACGGGAAAATTAGAAGAGGCTGTTCGTCCGGTTACAACGATATTATCATTTGCATCAATGCCAATTCCTTGTATTTCATCGGTCATCGTTCCACCGAGGTATGTTGAAGCTATAATAGAACTTCCATTGGCCGCTATTTTTGTTATTACCCCATCACGCATCCCACCGAAAGCAGTTTGTACTGCATTTCCAACAATTGGGTAACCAGTGGCAAAAGTATACGCGGCTACAATTGCATTGCCAGCCGTGTCAATTTCTAAACTATGAGTTTCCACTTCCTCATTTCCAGGACCTCCCAAAAAACTACAGTATTGGAGATTACCTGACGAGTCGAATTTTGATAATACAAAGTCGATATTGCCAGCCACTTTGGGTTGAAATACGCCAGGGGTAACAGGTATTTTATTTGCAGAGGCGTGACATAGAAAATATACATTATCTTTTTTGTCAACCCTTACTGTTGTTGGACCTGATGATGTTGAAACTCCGTCTGAAAGGAAGGTTCCATATAATAATCTTCTTCCATCTGCAGATAGTTTAATTAAAGCGGCATTCATAGAGGCAGTGGCGGTTGGTTGTATGGCGTTGCTTGTAATATGCGGGAAATTAGGTGAAGCATTGCTTATTCCGGCCCAAATATTTCCTTTTGAATCAATATCAATATCTCGGACAAATCCACGCCCATCACATCCAATGTAAGTAGACCAAACAATTGTTGATCCATCAGGTGTTATTTTAGTGATAAAACCATCTTGTAAACCATAAGCAGAGTTAGCATTATTGTCACCTGCAAAATTCTGTTGCAAAGCACATGGTGTGGTAGGCATTCCTGTACCTGCTCTTCCGGCAATATAAATAAATCCGGCACGATCAATTTCAATTGCATACGCACGATCGTATAAATTACCCCCGAATAACGTTGACCATAAACTTTGACCGTTTGAGTCAATTTTCACAATAAATGCATCCGAATTCCCACCTCCATAAGATGCACTGATTGTATTTGGCGACACGGCAAAATTGCTTGAACCTGTGCCCCCGACATAAATAATATTTCCTTTACAATCCGTATGTACATCTCTCACACTTAAACTTGTATTTGCTATATAAGAAACCATTCCAGCTGACAGTGTAAATGGCTGTGAATGAACTATTTCACAAATGAATAATGAAACTAATGTTAATGTGAACTTGATGCTTAAAATTTTAAAATTAACCATATTTGCCATTTTTTGTTGCTATTTGTGAATATTGGTAATTGTTATTATTTCCGGTTTAAAAAAGTAATTCATTTGTATTACGCCTAACTCATTTATTTGCGTACTCTCAATAAATTTATTAATTTGTTTTCAATTTTTTGGTGAATTTTCAGTAAAATTTATTAATTTTTTTCATTCGTAATTATCCATTCGTAATTCGTAATTAATTCACATTCCCACTGGATCATTCCCGGGGGTTTAGTCGTTAATTCTCAAAATAGCCCTTTGGCAAAAATTTGTTTAAAAACGGATCTTCTCTTGCTTCATTTTGACAGTGTAAAATTTCCTTTTTGTATCATTATTCTTTAGTTTATGATTGTGAATTAATAGGCAATGGTTTATTTGATGATCCCACTACTGCATTTGTTGCTATTTCTTGTATTTGAGTATATGATTTTTCTAATTGATTAGAATATTTTGTAATTACTTCATTTTGTTCTTTAATCGTTTTTTCAAGAGCTTCAATTTTTATTTCCAATACTTTCTTTTCACCTTCATTCTTTGAGAGTAAAAGTTCTTCTTTGTGCTTGGATTCCATCAATATTTTCTCGGTTGCAGATTTTATAGCATTATCGATTGAACTCGCAAGTTCTTTTGGAAATTCTGATGTTTTTGTTCGTAAGTCCTTTAGTTCAACTTCGCTTTCAGAAATAATTTTTTCTCTGATCGATAGGTCTTTGTCGGCTTTTTCTTTTAATTCATCAATCTCTTTCATCGTTTTTTCTTTCAACTCAAAGAGTTCCTTCTCTAAAGCAGATTTTTCAGTTTCAAATTTATCCTGAGCAATTTGGTGTTCTCTTTTATATTTATATAAATATTCCTCTTTTTCTCTGCTTCTCATAGCTAAGTCCTGAGAACTTTTGTCTTTAATTTCGATTTCTTTTTGAGTTATTTCTTTTTCCCATGCAGAGCGTTTTTCTTCAATTTCGCTTTCCAATTCATTCCTAAGATTTTCACTCTCAAGTTCGAATTCCTCTTTTCTTTGCTTTTGAGCTTCTAACAAAGCGTATAATGACTCAGCATTTTTTTGAATTTCAAAAATTTCTTTCAGTTCACTTTCTTTGGCTGTAACAGCCTTTTTTACCTGTTGGTATTGAGTGAATTCAGATTCAATTTTATCACTTAAATCAGCAAGAACAGTGCTAAACTCGAACTTTAGGTCAGATACTTTTTTATTAATTGACTCAAGGCTTAATTTATCAGCAGTTTCAATTACTTCTTTTATCTGCTTTTCTTCGATTTTTTCGGAAGCATTGATTTCTGTATTTTTTGAAGTTTCAACTTCTTCCATTAATTTTGAATACGCCTCCAGCATTTCCTGTTTTGTATTGGAGGGTGTTAACTTTTTAATTGTACTTTTAGCCATAAAATCTCCTCATATTTAAATTAATTATTTATAAAAAAATATTTCATTCCAATTCGTAATTATACATTCGTAATTTGAACAATGGATCTTCGATTGCTCTCAGGATCACTGATAGCTCTGGAAAAGCTGCATATTTTTTTTGATAATCGAGTTAACAAGCTCCTGGGCATTGGTATGCTTTTTTAACGCCAAAGCTTCTATAAATTCTTTGACATCAGGCTCCAGGTAAATTGGAATATTGAGAACGGCTTCTGGATTGTAAAATTTACCTCTTTCGCCTTTCGAGAAATCATATTCTTTTTTCATGATGTTCACTATTTAATAGTATTATAATAATTTTGATTTTCTTTTTTAGTTGGTTTTCTTGCAGAAATAATTCTAATATCAACATTTGAATCTTTTCTAATATTATATGTATGAATAACGACGAGTAGATTGCCCATATAATTTTGACCTAAGCTAATCCACCTTTCTTCATCCTGACTATGCTCAATATCAAATATGGATAGAATATTTTTATCACTAAAAATACTAGAAGCATCTTCAAACGTAACTTTGTGCTTTAAGATGTTGGCTCTTGCTTTTTTGAAATCCCAAGAAAAATTATATATCATCTTACTCCCACTCAATCGTTCCCTGGGGTTTGCTCGTTACGTAGCAGGATAACCCTTAGGTAAAAATTTACTCAACAATGGATCTTCGCTGGCTCTCCGGATAATAAGCTTATTTTTATCCAAGTCTGACATTCCGGCAAACTCCTTATTGAGCTTGTCCTGAATCTCTTGCTTCATCTTGACAGCGTCAAATTTCTTTTCTTTTTTCATAATTATACCATCTCCTTTGGGGAATAAATACTTATCAATTTATAAGAGTTCATTAAGTTTACTGAGTTGAATCCTGAAATTTTTTCATAATGAACAATGTGCTTAAAATTCCAACTTACAACAAAATCAGCATTATAAATTGTTGCATAAGCAATATGTTCAGCGTCTGTTTTAGATTTATTAGTCAGAACTTTCGCATTAAGATATTTATCTCTAAGTTCTGACACCTCAGGAGTATAATCAACAAAATCAAATAAATCCTGAGTCAAATCGGTAAGGATTTGTTTTACCACCTTTGGAGCTTCAGCTAATTCTGCTAATAAAATTGGAGAAATTATCAACTTGAAAGAACCATCCTTAACTAATTTGAAGAACATCTTGCTGGTTTCAGCGAATTCTTCATCGAAACAGCCACCGAAAACCGAAGTATCTGCATAAACTCTATATTGTTTCACAATACTTTTTCACTCCTGCTTGATTAATTCATAAGCTTAATAAATCTATATACGATATTTAAAGAAAAATATTCTTTAATATTCTATCACAGTCTTTTCATTCCCACTCAATAGTTCCCGGGGGTTTGCTCGTTATGTCATAGACCACTCGGTTGATGCCGCGAACCTCGTTGATGATGCGGTTGCTCATGGAGGCGAGTACCTCGTAGGGCATCTGATACCAGTCGGCGGTCATTCCGTCGGTGGAGGTGACGGCACGCAGGGCGCAGACGTTCTCGTAGGTGCGTTCGTCGCCCATTACGCCGACGCTGTTGATCGGGAGCAGGACTGCGAATGCCTGCCAGATCTCGTCGTAGAGTCCGGCGTTGCGAATTTCCTCGAGGTAGATGTCGTCTGCCTTGCGGAGTAAGTCCAGTCTGTCCTTCGAGACGGCGCCGAGTATGCGGATTGCAAGTCCCGGTCCGGGGAAGGGATGCCTTGCGACGAACCATTCGGGCACTCCGAGTTCGCGTCCCACTGCGCGGACTTCGTCTTTGAAGAGCTCGCGGAATGGTTCGAGGATTTTGAGGTTCATCTTGTCGGGCAGTCCGCCTACGTTGTGGTGCGATTTGATGACAACGGATGGTCCTTTCACCGATACAGACTCGATTACGTCGGGATAGAGAGTTCCTTGTGCGAGCCATTTAACACCGTTCAGATTTTTGGCATATTCTTCGAAAAGGTCAATAAATGCGGTGCCGATAATCTTGCGCTTCTTTTCGGGATCTTCCACTCCGGCTAGTCTGCCGAGGAATAGTTCGGTGCCGTCAATGACTTCTATCGGAATTTTGAATGATTCTTTGAATAATTTGTAGATCGTGTCGCTTTCGGCTGTGCGCATCAATCCGTTGTCGATGTGGACGCAGTGCAGACGGTCGCCGAGAGCCTGATGGAGCAGAACTGCCGCCACGGTCGAATCAACTCCCCCGCTGAGAGCCAGCAGAACCGAGTCCTCGCCGACTTTTTCCTGTATGGTTTTGATCATTGTTTCGATGAATGAGTGTGCGTTCCACTGCTCGGTGCAGCCGCAGACCTTGCGGACGAAGTTGTTGAGTATTGTCTTGCCCTCGGTTGTGTGGTGAACCTCGGGATGGAACTGAATCCCGATGATTTTGCGGTCGGCAGAGCGAACAGCGCAGAAATCGGTGTTGCCCGAGTGACCTATTGTTTCGAATCCGGCAGGAGGTGACGTAAGATGGTCGCCGTGGCTCATCCAGACAGATGTCGGACTAGATACACCCTCGAATATGTCATCGCCGGAGTCGATCACCAGCTCGGCTCGTCCGAATTCGCGATGGGCAGCTTTATCGACCGATCCGCCCTTGGTGTATGCCAGGAGCTGAAGTCCATAGCAGATGCCGAGAACGGGGAATCCCAGCGAGAAAACGTCGAACGAGGGGATTGGTGCACCTTCTGCGTAAACGCTGGAGGGACCGCCCGACAGGATAATGCCCTTGGGGTTCAGCTCGATGAGTTTTTCCTGAGCGATTGTGAACGGATAAATCTCTGCATAGACGCCGCATTCGCGGACTTTGCGTGCGATCAGCTGTGTATATTGAGAGCCGAAATCGAGAATAATTATTTTTTCTGTTTTCATGGGAATCGTTATTATTATTATGAGTTAAATTTTTTTTGTAAATTAATAAATAGATGAGTGAATATCAAAAGAGAGAGATTAAAAGACATAAATTTTCGTTAATTTGATTATATTTGTGAAAAGAAAAGTGATCCATTATATAAAGAGATAAATATATGATTCCTGATTATCAAACCCTGATGCTACCAATCCTTAGGCTTGTCTCCGATGAACAAGAACACAAATACAGAGATTTGATCGAAGATTTGGCAATTCAATTCAAAATTACTGATGTCGAAAGAAAGGAACTGTTGGCTAGTGGCTCACAAGCAATATTCGATAATAGAGTTGGATGGGCAAAAACATACCTAAAAAAAGCAGGACTTATCGACTCACCGCAAAGAGCCATTTTTGTTATATCTAAACTTGGACTTGAAACATTGAAAAAGAAGCCATCAAAGATTGATGCAAAGTATTTAAGACAATTTCCAGCATTTCTAGAATTTCAAAATGCGAGTAAAAGTGGATCCGAAAATGAGGATGACAATATTACACATCATATAGATCAGACACCCGAAGAGACAATTGATCAAGCATATCAAAGAATTAGAAAATCCCTTGCTTCTGAAATACTTAAGAAAGTGGTAGACCTCTCTCCTGCATTTTTTGAACGACTAGTTGTTGAGTTATTAGTAAAAATGGGATATGGTGGATCAATTAAGGATGCTGGAAAAGCAATCGGTAGAAGTGGTGATGAAGGAATAGATGGCACAATAAAGGAAGATAAGTTAGGACTTGATATAATTTATGTTCAAGCAAAAAGATGGAAGCCTGGTAATACTGTTGGAAGACCTGAACTTCACAAATTTGTAGGTGCATTAGCAGGGCAGGGTGCAAAAAAAGGAATTTTTATTACAACATCCAATTTCTCAAAAGAAGCAGTTGAATATACACCAAGAAATGAGACCAAAATTGTATTGATAGATGGGGAGCAAATGAGCCAGCTTATGATTGACAATAATCTTGGTTGTGCAACTCATCAAATTTATGAACTAAAGAAGATTGATAGTGACTATTTCGGAGAAGAATAATAAGATGATCGTTTCAACAGAAATATGATGAGAGATATGTTTTTGATTTACAAGAAGGAGATGTCGCCCCTACGGGGCTTTGAGTCTCTCTCTTTGATTATTTCTATTAAGATATCACCCCTACGGGGTTTTGTAATTTTTCAAATTAAACCCCTGTGATCCAAGTTTAAGAACTCATAAGTTATCTGGACCTTTAAAGGATTTATATAGCTTTTCGATTGATTTCAACAATCGAGTAATATTCAGTTTTTTCTCAAGTAATAAGGTAATTTTTGAAAATACTACCGGTTACAATTTTGTAAATAACCATGATGGAGACGATGACGAATGATAATATTCAGACACTTTTTTATTCCGTGTAAACAGTAGCAAATCCAAACATCAAAGCTCTAGTACCTTTCTTGTCCCATGGCTTATCGGCAACGATGATACCGAAAATGCTGTCAGGCCTGCCGGATCTCATCTTATCAAGAGGAATACTTAACTGGTACTCATTCCCGACAACAGCAAGTGTCTGTTTACCCCAGTTGCATATCTGTCCTTCGGTTATGGGCATAAACTCAAGCTTATTGAATTTCGGAAGTGTTCCGTCTGGCCTAGAGATGGATAATACAAAATTGCTATCAACAAAATTGTAAGATACTTTCCAATCTTCTGATAAACACGGCATATTTTTCAGGGCAGAGAGAATTGCTCTTTTGTTCTTGCTAATTAACTTGCTTTCCTTTCCAACTTTAACTTTAACTTCTACGTCGGCATTACCAGGAACGCAGATTTCATGACATTGAAGATAGTCAATTCTTCCTTTCAGAGTCAGTTCGGCTCCGATCGGTGCATTTGCGGGAATAGGAATAGTTGTAACTATAACGGCTCTATCCTCATAGATGTAATCACCTATTTCACCGGAGACCGTTCGTTTGGGAATCGGAAACTGAGTATGAGCCTGCCTGCTGTCGATAATTTCGGGCAGTATCCACTCAATTGCGGTAGCCATACCCGCATCACCGGGATTGACCCAGTAAATATTCCAGCCCTTTTCCATCTTGAATTCGATGGCAACTCTTAGGTTTCCACCGGGCTTAACCTCAGTATATTCGCTCATTACATTGATTGCGACATGACTTTTTGGATCCTTCGCAATGCCATCAGAAAAGAAAAAAGATATAATCGCTATAATAATAAGTATAAATCTCATTTAACACCAAATAGAAAAATAAATAAAAGAATTATAAGATAAAACATTCTGAAGCCAATTTTATTTTAACCAAAAATTCCGTAGTTTAGTATCGCATCATTGACGGTGCTCTTCGGAGCTTAATAGGGAAGCAGGTGGAAAACCTGCACGGTTGCGCCGCTGTAACGGGTTACAAGCTGTCCACCATGCCACTGTCCCGCATCTGGGATGGGAAGGCGTACAGTAAGGATGACCCCGAAGTCAGAAGACCTGCCCGCAATGCTCATTGGACTGTGTTTAATATATAAACACTTATGTACATTCGCGCAAACGAATGCAATGAGGAAATGTCTCACTATCGCCGTATCTGCACCTTGTACGGTAGTCCGACTTTCCCCATTTTTCAGCCTTTTTAATAATAACTATTTTTTCAACATGGTGGTTTTTGCTGACATTTTGTTATTTGAATAAGTCAAATACTGATTTCTTGTCATTCTGAGGGAGCGTAGCGACCGTGAGAATCTAGGCTGTTTTTACCGGAAAATACAAATACATGGATTCCTCACTACGTTCGGAATGACAAAGTGCTAGTCATTCTGAGGGAGCGCAGCGACCGTGAGAATCCAGGCTGTTTTTACCGGAAAATACAAATACATGGATTCCTGACTACGTTCGGAATGACAAAGTGCTAGTCATTCTGAGGGAGCGTAGCGACCGTGAGAATCCAGGCTGTTTTACAGGAAAATACAAATACATGGATTCTTCACTTCGTTCAGAATGACAGTACAAGTAACTAGTCTTACCAAATACAGAATCGAATCAATTATAACCATCAAAATTCATGGGGGAACTATGAAACGCATTTCTTTACTATCTTTGGTTCTATTTTTATTACTCTCAGTTCTTGCTTCTGCTCAATTTGATTATTTTTACCAAGGCAGAGCAACAGTCGGACATCAGCCTGTTGCAGTTTATAACTTCGACATCGGTAATATGCCTTACAATCCTGTAGTGTATTGTGCCGGGAAGGATCTGAATTATAATGGTATTATGGATGAAGGGGATGAAGCCCCATCACTCTGGGCATTACCATATCCTATATTAGTATTATTTTTGAATATTGACTTACAACTTAGTGCTTTCGACGCAAAAAAGCTGATTGATCTGGAATTTAAAATGCCTGTTCTGCCGGTAAGAAACTTTTGGGATAAAAACGAAAAAAAATTGTATGTTATTAATTCAAACAATATTTCGAAAATTTCTTCAACTAGTAAAGGAGACTTCATAGATTCAGTTGTTGTAGAAAAAGTTGTCAATGTTACTGCATCAGCCGTTTCTTCATCCGGAGATTTTCTCTATATCAGCGTCAGACCTTCATTTACTGATCCGGGATATGTTCTTGTTTATGACAAAATTAAGAAAGTTTATACGGACACTATTCCATCAGGAATTTCTGTTCAGCAGACAATTCCGACAGGAGCTGGCGATCTTTTTATAATCAGTGAAGGTACTTTCGGCAAGGGTGGAGGAAAGTTTCAGGTTGTAGATGTATCAAAAGCTAAACATACTATAATCAAAGAAATGGATATTGATGGTACGCCATCTCACATAGATTATAGTGAATCTGAAAATTCTGTATATATCACCTGCAATACATCAAATCAAATCAAGAAGATATTTCTCAATAATTATGCAATTGATTCGCTTACATTAGCCCTCGGAACTTATGATGGTCCAAGAGAATCGATATATCAGACTGAGGGAGTGATGAACGGCATGCTTCTTACCTCTGCCTATGACGGCAATGTGTATATTCATCAGGGCAAAAAGCTGATGGGTAAATTTGACGCAAAAGCAAAACCTGAGGGTTTTATGGCAATCGGCAAGATGTTTTTCATAGCAACACCCTATCTTGATGCGGCTTATAATTTAGATTCGAATGTAACAATATATACAGAACCTTTTGATGATGTCGCTGAAAACCCTGCTCAGGAGGGATATTATGTATATCCGAATCCATCAGTAGGAATGATAAATATTGAATCCCCTGAAGAATTTAATTTGAGTACAGCAGTTCTATATAATTCGATGGGGGAAAAAATATCTAATTTACAGATTTCCGGTGAAGCCAAGAATATATCACTGAAAGATCTTGGATTAAGTCCGGGCGCATATTTCGTTAAGATATCGAATGGCAGGAAGAATCTGACTCTGCCTTTTGTGATAAAGTAGAAGAAACTTTTTTGAATGTCATTCCTGCGCATGCAGGAATCTATCTGTATTTGTATTTATATCTAAAAATACATGGATGCGCTACGCTAGGACTACGGCAATTCAGTCGCTGCGCTCCTTCTGAATGACAGCCATTTCGTCATTCTGAACGTAGTGAAGAATCCAGTGTATTAAATAAAGTAGTTACTGGATCCTTCGTAAGCTCAGGATGACTTTCTAATTGTCATTCCTGCGTATGCAGGAATCTATGTATTCAGAAAGGACACTGCACGCCGTGTCCCTACAAGAAAGTAAAATTTGTTAAAAATAAATCTATATATATTTATTCCTATAACATTCTTTTCTCTTTGCATGTCATCAGCGAAAGCAGATGAGACAAAGAGAGACACTACTGTATATTCTTCTCCAGAAATTAAAGTGATGGCAGATAAAGTCCTTGTCGAAAGAGATATAACAGGTTCTGCTTATAGCCGAATCTCAAAGGCAGATATTGAATTGATTAATCCCAGACAAATAACTGAAGTTCTTTCGGGTGAAACAGGTCTTTTCATCAAGGATTATGGCGGTCTTGGTGGACTTAAAACGATTTCGATGAGAGGAACAAGCAGTCAGCAAACTCTTGTAATGATTGAAGGCATGAAGATTAACTCAGCTCAGAATAATATTTTTGATTTTAGTCTGCTGCCGACAGGGATAGTCCAATCTGTTGACATTATCCGCGGAGGAGCTTCGGGCTTGTTTGGAGGTAATTCAATCGGTGGAGCCGTGAATTTCAACATCGACTGCGATCCGCATCAGACCACCAAAGGCAGGGTTTCCTATGGCTCATTCGATGAGTTTACTTTTAGTGCATCAGAAGCCATCCACTTCACAAACTCCTCATTAGCTTTGGATTATGAGCATATTAACGGAAGTGGGAATTACGGTTTTGATGTTAATCAGTATGGAAGTTCTAAGAACTATACACGCTCTAACGGGGACATGAATAATGACAATCTAATCCTGAGATTCAATACAGAAAGCAGTGATTTGGAGTTCAAAGCTATAGCAATTTATGGAAAATCCGATCGAGGCTTACCGGGAGGCGTTGTACAGGGATATATTGCTGACAGCCGAGCAAGATTGTTCAACAATTCTCTGAATGTGATTCTTAAATCTAATTTGAACATTAGTGATAAATCAATATTATCATTTGGATTATTAACAGCGTTAAGTCAAGAACAATACAACGATCCTGCATCTGTGTTTGCACTAAAAGGCGATACTACAATGAATTATGATAATAGATCCTTTCAGTTTAATACTGGATATATCAATGAAAATACTAACTGGCATTGGGGAATGAATCTTGAAGCCGGATATACAGATATGTTGGGAGATATGCTCCAGCCGGATATCGGACGTTTCGTGAAGCGGAGTAATCTTGGACTGGCGGGCAGGTTGGGTTTAGATTTGTTGAATAGTAGTCTTTTCGACTTTAAATGTCTTGCTGTTATCAGGTTGGATGCCTACTCTGGTCTTCATCCAAACTATTCACCTATGCTGAACCTTATGATAGGTCTACATGATATTTCCTTACAGCTTAAAGCACAGGTGTCCGGCAATTTTCGGGTTCCCAGTTTCAATGAAATGTATTATCTAAATTACGGCACGGCGAATCTTCGACCAGAGAAGAGCATTTCATATAATCTGACGGCAGAGTATCAACTATCTGAGAAAATGAGATTTACTCTTTCAGGTTATTCAATTTCGACAAAAGATATGATTGTGTCTGTCCCAACCTCACCTGTCCTGATGAGTGCGAGGAACATGGCTGAAGTTCTAAGCCGCGGTATTGAGTTTGGATCCGGAATAAATCTATTCAATGATTTCCTTAGTTTAAGATATAACTATACTCTTCAGTATGCGAGCGACAATCAATCAGGCTCTCCAACCTATGGCAAGCAACTGCCATACGTACCGAAAGAGATGCTGAGTATGACTGCTGTTGTTAAGCTTTATGATTTTATACTGAGGATAAATCCTTCTTATACAGGCTTTACTTTCGCTTTGCCCGATGAAGCTTATAATTCGATGATACATTCTTACTGGATAACGAATGTTACCCTATCAAGAAAATTTCAAATATCCAGTATTGCATGTACTTTAAGACTGGACGCCGTTAATCTTTTCGATGAACGTTTCAGCGTAATAATGAATTATCCAATGCCAGGCAGACAGTTGAGAGCAACTTTAGGTGTAAACTTATGAAATTCTCAATGTTAAATATATTATTTATTATTTTATTCTCTATCAGTGTGAAGAGTCAGTATCTGCATGGAACGATAGACACAGTAATCAGTTATCACTGGGGAAATGGTCAGAATTCAGGTCAATCTGCAGAATTTTTTCCTCAGAATATTTTCGGATCTCCGGACACTTCAGCCAGAGAGGACTTTCAGTCAGCCGATCCATATCAGATTTGCTCTTTGGGCTTGGGTGGCGAAATCATTGTCGGATTTTTAGGCATGGATATAGTCGATGGTCCCGGACCGGACTTCACTATATTCGAGAACGCTTTCTTCAATCCAGTTACAAGCAGAATATTTGTCGAACCTGCTCAAATATCGGTCTCTGAGGATGGAATTGTTTGGATTGCTTTTCCGTTTGATTCGCTATCGCTGAAGGGTTGCGCAGGGGTAACACCAACTCACGGCAACGAAGATCCATTTAATCCGGCGGTCAGCGGTGGTGATAAATTTGATTTGGCAGATGTTGGACTCAATAAAGTCAGATTTATCAAGATTAAAGATACATGCCGATTACTGCTGAATAATCCACAACTTCCGTTTTATGATCCCATTATCACAGGTTTTGACCTAGACGCAGTTATTGGACTGAATCTGAAGGAACATATTGAAACCACAGATATTAACGATGTTAATCCAGGTATGGCTGTTATAAATAAACACGGTGTGATCATAATACAATCCACTAAAGCTGTACAAGCCGAATTATTCTCAGTCATAGGTGAACAGGTTTATAAAGGTGCATCTAGCGGAGATTTATATATTCCAACTCAACAGATGTCGCAGGGAGTTTATATTCTGAGAATAGTTGAAGGGAATGAAATACTAATAAAAAAGATAATAATATGATAATGAATTATTCATTCATATTGTCATACCTGAGAATTGGACTATGTGAAAAGTCTGATTTAGAGGTCATTCCGAACATAGTGAGTTGCCGGATGCCATGTGTGGCGAATTTCAATCCGCATGAATACATGGATTCCCGCCTTCGCGTGAATGACATACTAAAAGGAACTGGATTCTCACGGTCGCTTCGCTCCCTCAGAATGACAAAAATTGTATTTATTGTACTCCTCTTAAGTACCCTGCTGCTTTCTTGCATTAAACAGCCGACAGAACCATTGCACACCTACTCAACTACTGGTAAAAACGGTGCATTTATTCTTTCAGAGGGAATTTGGGGTATGGATAATTCTCTGCTTTCCAGATATTCTTTTGATAATGACTCAATAATCACAAATTATTATGAATTTGCAAACCCCGGTCTGCGTCTCGGAGATCTTGCAAATGACATTGTCATCTGGAAGCAGACAGCTTACATCGTCGTTACGACTGCCCGTACCATCGAAGCAATAGATATCATGACAGGTAAATCTAAAGGTCGGCTAATTCTCGATGGCAGACGTGCTCCCCGTAAGATTGCTATTCTATCCGATAGTCTGGCAGCTGTTACCGATCTCTACGATCATTCGCTAACACTGTTCAATCCATCTACTTTCAAAACAATAAAAGAGCATGTTCTCACAGGTCCGGCTCCTGAGGGCATTCAGGCATACGGCAGCAATTTTTATGTGGTTAATTCCGGCTATGGTGATTATCTTCAGGCTGTACCCAAAGCCAGCACAATATCAGTTATTGATGCATACTCAGGCAATGAACACAGGAATATACCGACCGGGATCAATCCTATGGAAGTGGTGATCAATCCCGTTAAAAGTAGATTGTATGTTGCTTACTATAATCTCCCTTCTAAACCTGATTCATTAGGCGGCATTATCGAATATGATTTGCTGACACTTACAGAGCTTAACCGCTGGCGATGTCAGGTCAGAAGTCTCTGTTTATCAGCCACTGGAGATAGTCTCTTCTTCCTAAGCAGAAATGGTGTAGATCTAATCGATTTACAAAAAAAGGAAATACCCAAAACCATTATATCTAATCCAAAGCTGACCGATATATGGTATTCGCTGGCATATTCCCAAATCCGAAACGCTCTATGGGTGGGCAATTCACGCAATCATCAGATCAGCGGAGAGATTTTGATTTACAGTATTTCCTACCCTGCATCACCATTACGAAGATTCTATGTTGGGCTTAACCCGGGGAAGATAGTCTTTTATTGATAAATATTTCAGGTGTGATTTTATAATTGATGTGATTTTTCTTCTAATATCTATTTCTAGTTTTTTCTTTGTTAGTCAATAAAAAACCCCAAAAGTTGTTGTCCATCTTTTGGGGTACACTTAATGTGAGACCGCCACTTCATTTTTAACAATATATTTTTTTGTGTCTTAGTTTGCAAAAGGATAGTCTGTATAGCCTTTTTCATCTGCTGTATAAAATGTGTTGAAGTCCAGATCATCTGATAGAGGCAAATTATTCTGGTATCTATTGACCAGGTCAGGATTATTGATGAATGGTTTTCCGAAAGCAACAATGTCAGCACTACCACTGTCCAGAATTTCTTCACCTTTGGCTTTATCTAGTCCACCGGTCATGATGAGAGTGTTTGTAAATTTTTCTCTGACTGTTTGCTTGATACTCACAGGAACTATCGGTGCTCCCATAGCAGAATGGTCAACAAGGTGAATATATAAAATTCCTCTTTTATTCAGTTCTTCTGCGAGATAAGTATAAGTTTCCTCTATCTGGTCGTATTGGGGCATGTCGCTTGCAACTCCATAAGGAGAAAGTCTGATACCGACTTTATCTTTTCCGATCGCTTCGATAGTGGCATCGACAACTTCGAGTACGAATCTGCATCTATTTTCGATACTTCCGCCATAGCTATCGGTTCTGATGTTGCTAACCGGAGATAGGAACTGCTCGAGCAGATAACCGTTAGCTCCATGAAGTTCAATTCCATCAAATCCTGCTTTAACTGCGTTAATCCCAGCATGAATAAATTCATTTTTTGTCGAAACTAGTTCTTCGGCTGACATGGCTTCGGGAACAGGATAATCCTGCATAGCTTGAGCATCAGTCCACATTTGACCGCTGGGTTGAACCGCAGAAGGTCCGAGAACTCTTGCTCCGGCAGGCAGGTTCAGTTGGTGGCCGATTCTTCCTGTGTGCATAAGCTGAGCAAATATCTTTCCGCCATTTTCATGAACTGCTGATGTAATCTTTTTCCAGCCTTCAACTTGTTCATCACTAAAGATACCCGGAATTCTTGCATAGCCAAGCCCATTTGGAGATGGAGAAACGCCTTCTGTAATTTGCAAGCCTGCTGTAGATCTTTGTTTGTAAAAAGTAGCCATTAAGTCATTGGGAATATTGCCGATAGCTCTGCAACGAGTCATAGGAGCCATGACGATGCGATTCTTTAGCTCGATATTTCCGAGCATATATGTGGAGAATAATTTTGATTCTGCCATTTTGTTTTTCCTTTTTTCTAAAAAATATTAATAATCTTTTTTCATAAGACGAAAAAAAATTATAATTGTTTCAACATTAATTGTAAATACATTAATTTTACAACCCTGACTTTTTATCTGAGCAACATCGTCATAATATAATACCGCACCAGGCAAGTTATTCCAGCAATCACGCAGTAAAAGCGAAGCTATAATTTCTTTGTTTGAATTGTGAGTCTAGTGATTTTTCTGATTTAATGCCTGATTAATTGTAGTTCTTCTGGTAGGACAAACATCCTTGTATGCCCATTATAGAGTGGTCAAGCATACCCTACGAATTATATCAAATCGGTATTGTAGGGATTCACTATTCTCTATGGGATTAATACAAATTTCCTAGAAACAACCAACCCCTTTGAAAAATGGGGCTAGCACAGGTGTTACAGAGTTATGTTATGTCTCCCCCTTGTTCCAAGAGGAATTAGGGGGTTTCAGCTTCATAACTTTATAAATTTGCTGAACCTATCAGCGATACCGACGAAATACATTCCGGGAGGTAAACCGGATACATCGATTCTAACTTTTTCCCCTCCTTTCCAAGGAGGGGTGTCACGAAGTGACGGGGTGGTTAGTATTTCTCCAAGCAGATTATATATCTTCACATCGCCTGTAAGGGCGGGTTCTGAACCCGCCCCTACAAATACATTAATAAAATCGTAAGCTGGATTGGGTGAAATCTGCAATTCATTCAATGAATTATCTTGGTTATTTTTATCAGGAATATCAGTAACTATCTTTGAATCTACAAGAAACCATTTGCCGCCCAAACCGTTGGATCTTGATATTCGTCCAATATTTGCAGCAAATTCTTCGAATATATCGGTATCTAAACCATATTTTGATTCAGAATAAATAGCCAGACAATCTGCGTATTCAACTTCCTGAATTGTCGTGCTATAATTCTTACTCCGCATCTCAAAAGTCCGGTTATCATAATTCTTACTATCGGGATTGTAAACCCAGGTCTCTCCCGAATCTACATCAAACTTATACATTATCTGGTCGATACCTTTTTCGTAAGAGAAAATATTATCAGCTTCTCTGCGGTAGAACTCATTATATGTGGTATAAGGGTATGGTCCCGGCGGATTTTCGGTGATTTTGAAATTTGAGTATTCTTTCCCAGCGATAATTTGTGTGCCGATTATTTCAACCCACATCGTATCGAATTGGTCCAGTGAATAATATTTAAGATGTAAATAAGTCCAGGTACTTCCTTTTGTTAATGGATAGTAATCATTGGACAAAACAAGGTTAGTATTACGATTAGCAGAAAGAGCAAAACAGCTCATGAAAAGCAAAAAGAGAATTATTGTTTTCATTTTATCACCAATAATATTTGAAAAATTGTTATTGTTAATTGATACAAAACACAATATAAGACAAAAAGTTACAGAAGTTGAGAAAATAATTTTTACTAGCATCTAAGATGCTAAATTTGAAAAACCGCGGGTGAAACCAGTGGGGAGGGATTTTTTCTTTTATTCTCCGTGGGCTACACCCACGGTTATTGAAATTATACCACTTCGTGGCATTAGATACGGTATGGTGTCCATGTTTCTACCAGCACGCTGTGCCCCTACAAATACAGAATACAAAGATTTGCTTCGCTAAGCCTACGGCACAGAAAGACATTAGCAATATGTTCAATCCGTTTCATCCGTTTAATCTGAGATTCAAACATTTAATGAAATCGAAAAAAATATTTCCAATAGATTGCAACAAATTAAACATCCAAGCGTAAACCTATTATTAAATTGTTAATAAATCTTAATTTTTCGGAGTAATTATGCAAAGATTAGTTTCTTTATGTTTCATTTTGCTTTTAGCAGGAATCGATATGCTTATCGGTGCAGAAGCAAGAATTCTGCGATTCCCGAACGCATCTGCTACTGATATTACTTTCACCCATGCAGGTGATGTGTACGTAGTTCCCATTACAGGTGGTTTAGCCCGTAAAGTTACTACGGATGTTGGCGAAGAAATGTTCCCACGCTTTTCACCCGATGGAAAAACAATTGCCTTTTCAGCCGAATATGACGGCAACAGGGAAATATATACAATGCCATATCTCGGCGGCACAGCCAAGAGATTGACTTACAGCATGGATCACGCAGGCTTGCCGGCTAGAATGGGTCCAGATAAGATCATCATGCAGTGGTCTGCCGATGGCAAGAAGCTTCTTTACAATACTCGTGCAGTCAGTTGGCACGCTTGGGTTCGCCAATTGTTCACACTCTCTGTTGATGGTGGATTGCCCGAACAAATACCCGTTCCCAGATCAGGTTTCGCAACATTTTCTCCCGATGGCTCGAAAATAGCATACAACAGAGTTTTCCGTGAATTCCGTACATGGAAACGCTACAGAGGCGGTCAGGCAGACGACGTTTGGATTTATGATCTCAAGACAAAACAGCTTGAAAACGTAACAAACAATCCTGCTCAGGATATTATTCCTATGTGGCATGGCGATAAGATTTACTTCCTTTCCGACCGTGATGCTTTCATGAATCTTTTCGCTTATGACCTTAAAACAAAGCAGACAAAGAAGATTACAAATTTCGATAAATATGATGTAAAGTATCCATCTGTTGGCGCAAATCATATCGCATTCGAAAATGGCGGACAAATCTATCTTATGGATTATGCAACTGAAAATATTAAGTTAATCCCCGTTGAAATAAATGAAGATTTTCCCGACATCCGCGAGAAATTCGTTAGCGTTAAGAACAATATTAATGAATATGACATCTCTCCGGACGGTGCCAGAGCGTTGTTCGTAGCCAGAGGTGATGTATTCACAGTTCCCGCAGAAAAAGGGAATATTCGCAATCTTACAAAATCTAACGGTGTTCACGATAGATCTGCCACCTGGTCTCCCGATGGCAAATGGATTGCCTACCTCAGCGACCAATCAGGCGAAACAGAAGTATGGCTAATGAAAGGCGATGGAACAGAGAAAAAGCAACTAACAAAGAATGCCACAACTTACAGATATTCTCTTAAGTGGTCACCTGACAGTAAGAAATTGCTCTGCTCCGATAAAGAAATGAAATTATACTATATTGATGCCGAAAGTGGAAAGATCAATATTATTACTCAATCCAAGACATGGGAAATCACAGACTACAACTGGTCGCCAGACAGTAAATGGATTACTTATTCCGATGCTCTGGCTAGTCCTTTGAGTTCAGTATTCCTCTATTCCTTGGAATCAGGTCAATCAACTCAGGTAACAGACGAATTCTTCGATTGCGGACAGGGAACATTCTCATCTGACGGAAAATATTTGTTCTATGTTTCCGACAGAAGCTTCAATGCATCCATTGGTAATTTTGAATGGAATTTCCAATACGCAAATATGTCTAAGATTTACGGCATCACTCTACAAAAGGAACTGGAATCTCCATTCGCTTTCGAATCCGATGAAGTGACTATTAAGGATGATAAAGAAGATAAGAGTGAAAAAGCGGAAAAAACTGAAAAATCCGATAAAAAGGATAAAAAAGATAATGAAAAGAAAGAGGCAAAGAAAGATTTGTCAATTGATCTCGATGGAATTAAGGACAGACTATTTGTTCTGCCGATTGACGCTGCAAATTATTTCAATTTGATTTCTGTCGGTAAGAAACTTTACTATGGAAGATCAGCTCCCGGCAAAAAGGGTACTACTTACGTCTTCGATTTCGAAAAGAAAAAAGAATCAGAAGCTGCCGACTTCACTTCTTACATAGTCTCCGCAAATGAGAAAAAGGCAATCGTATCTTCAAACCGTGAATATTATATCATAGATTTGTCCGATAACATGAAAACAAGCTCAGGCAAACTTAATTTAGCTGATATGGAAGTACTCTTAGACCGCAAAGTCGAATGGGAGCAGATTTTCACAGAAGTATGGCGTCAGATGCGCGACTTTTTCTATGATCCGAACATGCATGGAGTTGACTGGAAAATGATCAAAACCAAATATGCAGAACTTCTTCCTTTCATTCACACAAGAGCAGACCTTACATACGTTCTCGGTGAAATGATAGGTGAACTTAACATCGGTCATGCTTACACAGGCGGCGGCGATATGCCTGAGATTAAAGATGTTGCAATCGGATATCTCGGTGCTGAGTATCAGCTAGATGCAAAGAGCGGTTTTTACAAAATCACAAAGATATTCGAAGGCAGAAACTGGGAAGAAAAGACACGTTCACCTCTGACTGCACCCGGAATAAATGTAAAAGAGGGAGATTACTTAATTGAAATAGACGGACAGAAGTTAAGTGCCGAAAATCATCCGGCTAAACTCCTTGTTAATAAGTCACTTAAGTTTGTTACACTAAAAGTCAATTCTTCTGCAACAGAGAAAGACTCAAAAGAATTTACTATTAAAACTATTGCAACCGAAAAGGATCTGAGATACTTCAACTGGGTAGAAAACAACCGTAGAAAAGTGGACAAAGCCACAGATGGTAAGGTTGCTTATATACACATACCTGATATGGGTGTCGGGAACGGATTGAATGAATTCGTTAAGTATTTCTATCCACAGGTTCGCAAGCAGGCATTGATTGTCGATGACCGATACAACGGCGGTGGTAATGTTTCACCGATGATTATCGAAAGACTTCGCAGGGTACTGCTTCTTGCCGGTATCGCAAGAAATGCACAAACAGTTTCAACCAAGCCGGACGCTGTTATGACAGGTCCAATGGTGTGCTTAATCAATGAGTTATCAGCATCAGACGGAGATTTGTTCCCCTATCAGTTCAAGAAAGCAGGACTTGGTAAAATTATAGGCAGAAGAAGCTGGGGTGGTGTTATCGGAATTCGCGGATCACTGCCATTCCTCGATGGTGGATACTTGAACAAACCTGAATTTGCAAACTTCGGAGCAGACGGTACCTGGGTTCTCGAAGGAACAGGTATGACTCCGGATATCGATGTGGATAATAATCCCGCTAAAGAGTGGAATGACGATGACGAACAATTGAATAAAGCAATTGAAGTGGTATTAGAAGAAATGAAAACAGATCAGAAAACTAAAATACCAACAGTTCCTCAATATCCTATTAAAAAATAGGAGCTGATTAAAGCAAAAGAGGCTGTTCCATTAGAATGGGACAGCCTTTTGTTGTTAATACTTCTCGCTAATGTGAAACTGAAATATAAAATTTTAACTAACGACGTTAGATTTTAGTTCAATTTTTACTTAGAAAAGAATGATAGGGAAATATTTAGTTATTTTGTCATTGTTCATCTGCTCTTTGGTTTCATAAGTCTGGATAAAACATTTTATGAAGCAATTTAAAGCAACATAGACCCTATCGCAGAATGGTTAAATGATGAGAATTTATTAGTATTATCTTAAATAATACTGTAAATTGAAATTTTCAATATTAATTTATTTTTAACATGAACTTCGAATTCCTATCAGAAATATCAAACATCGAAACTATTGCTATAGGAAATTACATTTAACCCGAATTATTCAATAGAAACTTCTGAAATGTTCTTAGACAGCTCCCAGGCTGTCATTCCTGCGATCACGAAGTAACAGCGAAGCTAATGCAGGAATCTTTTTTAACTAAGAAAGGAATAGATTCCCGTTAGTCCTGGGACTGATCAGTATCGTTGCCGTTTTCAATATATTAACAATTCTATTGATAACAGTTGTCGAAAAGACACATTCGATCGGCATTCTGCGGGCATTGGGATTGACAAACAAGGAGATAATAGCTATTTTCGTATATCAGGGGACATCAATAGGATTCATAGGAACTCTGCTGGGATGTGGACTTGCTTTGGTATTCTCGATTGTTCAGCAACAGTATGGATTGATCCACCTTCCCGGAGAAATCTACTTCATGGATAAACTACCTGTAGCAATCAATCCTATTCATTATGTTATAGTGATAAGTATATCTGTGGTTCTGTCGCTCGCTGCTACTTTGATTCCATCATTCATTGCGGTAAAGATAAATACAATCAAGGCTTTGAGATTTAAGTAAAAAGAAGTCTTTAATATAAGCATTACTTTAGAACAAACTACCTGGTTTGTTTATTCTGGAAGTATTATAAAGAATAAAGTAAAATACTTACTCCGATTCCAAAATTAGTTAATTCCGTATTAGTATAGTTTTTTTCGTAGTGTAATTGTAGATTTATCCTTTCAAACCACTCGATTGGGTCATTTCTCCAAGTAAATGAAAGTTTACTAAAAATTGGTAGAATTGTTCTAACCCTTAATCTTTTATCCGAAAAATTAGTACCAAACTGCAATTGAAGAAAATTGATTAATCCGACTCCAAAATAAACATTGTAAGAAGGGCTTTTATCTTTGATTAAATTCGAACTAGCTGCAAAGTTAAATATCAACAGTGTAATATTTATATCGGGTGACAATCCATATGTTTTACTATTCCATATACAATCTGATCCAACAGTAAAACCTGTAATTTTTGTATCATAATTAAAACCATGCCCAAAAAGCAAACTGGCTTCACCGATTAATAGGAACGAAATAACAAATATCCATTTTGTTCTCATAAGATCATCAATCTATAATTTTTATACTCTGCATTTCATCAGGTAAACTCTGTTGTTGACTATCCCCAATGTCATGTACTCATCCGTCCGCCAATTGTACATTGGATTGATAATCTGATCAACCATCTTGCCGGCATGCAGATTCTTTGTTCCCAGATAGCGAATCACGAGTGAAGTAGCGGTTGCATAGGCAATTGTCTGACTTCTGGGTTTCATTGCAAAATTATCCATCATACTGAACATCGCATAAAGATTAAATCTTTGCCCGTCGATGTTTATAAAGCAGTCCGTAGCGCAACCTGAAAAGTAAAGCTGAGATCCGTCATAACTAAAGCTCGGAGTTCCTGTGGTTTCGCCGCCTGAGTATTCAGTATTGCTCAGAACTACATACTGAGAGCCATTATACAAAGCTTTGAAAGCAATCAAGGGTATGGTCGGATGAATTGCCAAGCCTTCCACCATATCATAAGATTTACTCATCATCGGTTCAGAGTATTCGTCGGAAACCATAATTGCCACTCCCTGCGATTGCGAAGGCTTAGCGAGAAATGCCGCCACAGTTCCGTCGCCATTCAGTCGAAGATCCCATACATTTATCAGCGGTTCGGTGATTGATTTCTTATCGCGGTAAACCTCCCACCTGTTGCCGCTTCGTCCTGCAAACAGGAATGAACCGTCATACATAAATCCAAAAGGCTTTATCTCATCGAATGATTGCGTTTCCCATCCGTTAATAGTCAATACCATTGTTGTCCCTCGGTAACCCATCAGGGCAAAACGCTCACCACCCTGACTGATGAAGAAATCACCTGTGGCATTGAACCCTCTGATTATTCTCTCACCAATAACGAAATTAACTTCAGATCCTATAACATAAGAATAGTACAAAACCTGAGAGTCCCCACTGAAACCCAAGCCTAAAACGGTATCGCAGAACATCGGTATTGTGGATTCGTTTGTAAGCACAGCCCATGAGACACTTGATCTCACGAAGCATGCCCACCGCCTTCCATCACGGGAAAACGTAAGGTTATTAATATCAATAAATCTACCTACCTGAACAGCATCGATAATTAGTGATTTGTATCCCAATCCGTCAACCGTAACAACCCAGTAGTGTCCGGTAGAATCCATTCCCATAGCGGATACGTTATCGGCTCCATAATATACCAGAGTATCGCTGCATATATTTGCGGAGAAGGCGATAACCGGAAAAATTAACATTACTATCAGAACAATTAAATTCTTCATTATTTGCTAAAGTATATAGTATTTATGTAGGTTAAATCTTCAAAACAACTTTTCTTCTTCTTCGATTTTATCTAATTTCTTAGTTGACTCTTCAAAATGCTTCATAGATCCGAGACCGGGTAATTGTGGACCCTTGTGATTGAGTAAGTCTTCAATTGTTATTATTTGAATTCTATCAATACCCCAACCGACAAGTTTTCCTTGATGGTTCGCATCGTTTCTCATGCCACTAGTAACCTGTTCAGCAAAGCAAACAAAAATGCCAATGTCAGCTTTTTGGGTTTTTACTACTTCAGCGAAAGACCGGAGTGTTGCCACTCCAACATTACCAGATTTAACCTCAATAATTCCTGTCCCTCTGCTTTTACCGTCAAAAGATTTGTGGAAAGTTATGTATCCATCAAAACCACCATCACCGGACTTCTTTGGATTGGAAATGCCACCAATCATAAACTCAACAACCCAGTCCTGGAATTTGATACGATGTTTGTCTGTGGCTCTTGCGAGTTCTTTTGCTGAGTCAACATCTCGGGGGAATCCTGACACCTCAATCGTCTTCAATATCTCTAATTTCTTCTCTTCAGGATAAGGATCGGTTAGTCTTTTTAGGATTAATTTTATTGCAAGATGTGATATGTCTGCACCAATCCATCTGCGGTTTAATTTTTCAGCTGCTGCAATAGTCGTACCGCATCCGCAGAAGAAATCAGCTACCAAATCCCCTTCATTTGAGGACGCTAGAATGAAGCGTTCTAATAATGCAATCGGTTTCTGAGTTGGATAGCCTAATCTTTCAGCTGAATTTGCTCCGATTGCTAGAATATCGTCAATCAATGATTGGACAGGAGTTCCCTTAGATTCATCAAGGTATCTTTTAATTCTTATTCCACCTTGCTTAGTAAAATGTAATTTGTTATTCTTATCTAATGCTTCCATTGTATTGATTGGGCATCTCCAATATCCTGAAATGCCTTTGTAGGTGTAATCATAACCACCACCAGTTAAACCTTTTGCCGTAATATCACCACTAGCCCATTTCCTACCGTCTTCATCTTGGTAAGTAAAATTTGATAATCTAGCCTCAGATGTTGGCATATACTGCTGGTTCCAAATATAATTTTTTGTTTTAGTGTAATATAATATAGAATCGGTATTTCTTCCATATTTACCACTATCATTATGAGTATTCGTTCGTTTCCAAGTAATCTCATTTCTAAAATTCCCAGTTCCAAATATCAAATCGCAAACCAACTTCAAATAATGGGACATAGTAGGATCACAATGCAGATAAAAACTCCCTGTTTTCTTCAACACTTTATGGATATACCAGATGCGTATGGACATAGTAACCAAATAGCTGATTGCAGACTTGGAGAGTCTTATCCCGTCCAGTGCCTTGAGGAACTTAAACAGATCCAAATCAAGATCGTGAATTTCCTCGAGTGTGTCATTATAACTAACGGAACTCCAAGTGTCTGAGAATGCTTCCCTCTGAGCTTTGGTGTCAGACAGATCAAGATCCTCAAACAGGATATTATAATTTCTTTTGGAATTGAAAGGAGGATCATTATAAACCAGATCAATAAATCCTTCCGGATGCTTTTTATTCAGCTCCTTCAATACGTCTAAGCAATCTCCGAAATATAGTTGGTTCATCATTTAAATATCGAGAATATATTACTTAAAAGGAGTACTAAAAATTCAATTATATTATCATTTATGTGTTTTAGGAATCTTTTTTTGTATTGTCATTCAGAACGTAGCGAAGTGCCGAAGACCCACGAAGCTAATCCAGTGTATTCATCTCCTGTTTTCTTTCTGCAGTCCGTATGGATTCTCACGGTCGCTTCGCTCCCTCAGAATGACAGGCTCTATAGTTTCACACAGTCTCATACGCAGGTATGACAGCAGAAATTGAATTTTTAGACTCCACCATAAATTAATTAAATTCCTTTTCTTAGAATTATCTGTTTCCAGCATTCAAAATACTACTTTTTTTTCAAAAATCTACCTATTATATAATATGTAACAATTCCTACTACAAAATTCAATTTACTATTACTACAAAAGATTCACATAAAATCCTATATTATTTTTTGAATTGATTGCTTAAATTTGTATTGTAAATAGGTCTATCTTTTTCAGATAGACAACTATTTTTTATAAATTTGTAACTATTTGGGTTTTGAATGTGTTATAGATTCAGAAAATGGGACAAAATTAAAAAAGAGTATAGTATCAAAAAAAATAAAAATAAGGATAATTTTATGAAAAAGTTTAGTCGTATTTATTTCGTTAGTGCGATGCTCCTGACTTTCGTACTGGGAATCTCAGCTACAATGGCACAGCAGTTCAATCTTTATGGTATCGATGCCTCAGGATTTCCGACAATCAAAGGTAATGTTTACACTAAAGACCCAACAGGCAAGGATTACCTCAATCTTACAGTAGATAACTTTGCTCTCTGGGAAAACGGTGTCTCTATGCAAACATCACTTCTCTATGAGTGCAAAAAAGTCCTCAACTATCAGCCAGTAGCAGTAAATCTGGTCCTGGATAATAGTTCATCTATGCAGGATATTGCTGTCGGTACAGAAAAGAGAATTGAATGGGTAAAGCAAGGTGCAAAGGCATTTCTTGACTCTATCCATCTTGATCCACCTTCTGTAGTTTCTATGATTAAGTTTTCCGGTACAATCTATGCAAATAGTGACTTCCAAGCAACTAAAGCACCTTTATACCAATGGATAACTGACAATCTCAAGGGAGATGGTGGTTTAACTACAAATTTCGGTAATGCATTTTTAACAACAGACCCCATTCTTGGTTCAATACCGGCTCTTGCAAAAACTGATAAAAATTTGAGAAGAATCTCAATATTATTATCAGATGGTGACCCCGTTCCTATCACTAAATGGACTCCTCAGATTATTGACAGCATAATCACAACAGCTAAAAGAGAAAAAGTACAGATATATGCTATTTTTATCTTTTCACCAGTGAATTCAGATATAGACTGGATATGTAAAAGCACCGGAGGAACATCTTTTTCAGTTTATACAAAAGCAGCTATGCTGGATGCGTATCATAAAATCATTGGTGAAATTCAAAGCCAAAATATTTGCCAATTGGTCTGGACAGCTCCTTTCGGATGCGATTCAGCAAGCAGATACAGAGATGTTAGAGCTGTGTTCAATTATAAAAGCGGTACTTTTATTGATAGCGTAAAAACAAACTATGTCGCTCCTCCGGGAAGCATAGCAAGTATAGCACCATCGCAAAAGCAGTTAAAATTCGGTACTATTGCAAGCGGTACAATTGAACAACCATTAACTTTAACAGCCGGTTTAGCCGATTATACAGTAACAGGATTCAAGCTAACTCCTGCAAATGGAAAATATACTATCGACTGGAATGGCAAAACCATACCGTTCACGATTCCAAAAGGAACAAATTGGGGAATCAAGGTTAAATATATCGAAACTCCTTCAACTGCTTCACAGGAAACAATGCTGGAAATAACAGGCAATCCTTGTCCAGTTGAACAAATTAGTCTGATTGCTCCTTGCGGAGGTACATTCACTGCCACTTTAGATTTCGGTGATGTTTCAATTTTAACATCGAAAGACTTGGTTCAAACCAAAGTTTTCACCAACAATACTCCGGTTGATATTACAGGCGATGCACAGATTGCAGGAGCAAACAAGACAGAATTCGATATTATTGTCGGTAAAGGACCATTCACACTCAATCCGGGTGCAAGCCTGGATGTCACAGTTAGATTCAATCCCGATGCCACACCAGGAGCCAAAATAGCATACATTGCATACGGTACTCTGACTGACTGCGGTGATGCTCGCACAAATCTAACCGGAAAAGGTGTTAAAACAGATTTGCCAATGCCTACAATGGATTGGAAAGAACGCAGAGTGAAATCTACAAATAATGATTCAGTTTATACAGTAACTAATCTTGGATCAACAGACATAAAAGTTTTATCAATTAAGTTAAAGAATTCTCCAGATCTGAATTTTTCAATTAAAAATTTACCGGCTACACCTTTGACAATTGCTGCAGGTGGCAAAATCAATCTGGATGTTAGCTTTACACCGCAGACTGAAGGTATGCTCGAGAACTTCATTGATTTTGATGTTGAAAACTCAGGAATAGTTAGCGGCAGACTTACAGGAATTGGTGTTTTACCAAAAATTACAGCACCTGATGTTAACTTTCCACCAACAAAAGTGTTGACAAATTCTGCTCCTGTCAATCTTGTAATAACAAATCCAAGTACTACAGCAGATTTGACTGTAAAAGCTATTTCAATGAATACATTACAAAAAGATTTTAAATTCGCTCCAAATGCCGATACATTGAATTTTATCGTTCCAAAGAATAATGGTGCAGTTAATGTACCGATTATCTTTTCTCCACAAGCAGTTGGTTTAAGAGAAATATCTATTGTCATCCAGTGTGACGCTGCTACTGGCAATTCTCCCAATTATGGAGACTCAGTAAAACTTTCCGGTATCGGTATTGGATTAGATATAACTCCTACAATTTACACTTATGGCAATGTACTGACATGCGTCACCAAAGATCAGCCGTTCACAATCGATAATACAGCAGGAACAGCTGCATTGACAATAACTTCGGCAACAATTACCGGAGCACCTGCCGGAGTATTCACAATTGTTAATCCCACTATGAATTCAATTGCCCAAGGAGCAAAGGGCGATATAATTGTTAGATTTGCACCGGCAACACAGACAGCATATACCGGTACTTTACAGATACGCACATCAAACGGTGATGCAGATCTTCCATTATCCGGTAACGGAATACATACGACAGTAAAGCCTCAGGTTCTCAGCGATCCTGCAAGGAAGATACTTCCGGGCAATGCTGATACACTTAAATTCAGATTCCCAGTTCCAGATCTTCAGGGAGCAAATGCATCGGATATTTCAGCTGTTCTTACTTTCAGGGGTGAATCCCTCAGCTTCGAAAATAAGCCGAACGATTTTAAATCTCCGGTCATAGCAGGTTGGAATTGGACTGTTACGCCATCTGCCGGGAAAATTACAATCAATGGTAAAGGTCCTGCAATCACAACACCCAGAAATCTTGACTTCGAGATATTGCTAAAAACTTTCCTGGGAGACAAATCTCGCTCTGTTATTAATATTACTCCCGTATTTACAGGATTATCCTGTGTGGATGCAGTCACCGACAGCTCAGTAATTACTATTAATACTTGCTACACAGAAGGCAGGTTGATTACAATTTCAAAGAACAAGTATTCACTACATGAGATTAATCCAAGTCCTATTAATAGCGATATTGTCAATATTAATTACAGCATCGCATTAGAAGCCGGGACCAAACTTGATCTATACAATGCCTATGGCGTTAAAGTCCAATCAATGGTTAACGAAGTACAGCAAAATGGAACTTATGAATTAAATGTTCCCATTATTGATATAGCAAACGGAGTTTATTTTGTTCGTCTGGAATCAGGTCCATACACAGAAACACGTCAAATAGTTAT
>CAYXFU010000014.1:0-50271 GCA_964464375.1 uncultured Hyphomicrobiales bacterium | reverse complement strand
AGAATCCAGTATTCATGCGTACTGGATTCTTCATCACGTTCGAAATGACACAAAAAACATAGAAAACATACAGAAATATTTGTTCCAATATCTATGACGCTCTTACAATTGAATTTCGTATTTTTGATGTATGGAAAATTTTCGAAAAACATTAATCTTAAAAGTGCAGTACGATGGTTCGAACTATGCCGGATGGCAGAGGCAGATCAATGCTGTTGCCGTACAGGAAGTACTGGAGCAAGCTTTGAGCAAAACCTTTAATCGTACCATGACAGCTATTGGTGCCGGCAGAACTGATGCAGGGGTTCATGCACGGGGTCAGGTAACGCACTCAATACTCAGAGAGCCGTCGAACATTCCCGATGATAAGATCACAAAAGCCATAAACTCAAATCTTCCTGACGATGTTTGCGTTAGTGATGGAAAGATTGTTGACTTTAAGTTCCACGCTACTGCCGATGCAATTGCACGTGAATATTCCTACTCAGTACACACAAAACCGTCTGTTTTTCTCAGGAATTATTCGAATCACTTCAAATTCCCTATTGATTTTAATAAGTTACAAGAAGTGGCTGATATCTTCACGGGTATCCACGACTTCACAACGTTTTCAAAGAACAATGCCGATACCAAAAGCTACATCTGCAATGTTGAGTTCTGTTACTGGGAAAATATTTCAGACACTCAAAGTATTCTGCACATTAAAGCAGACCGCTTCGTGTATGGAATGGTGCGTTGTCTGGCAGGCGCTATGCTGGATTATGCCAGAGGAGCAAGAACTTTGACGGAATTAACCGAATCACTCGAAGCAAAGGATAGAAGCCTTACCAGCCCATTGGCTACACCACGGGGACTAGTTCTGGAAAGAGTTTCATATAGAGAAAATGTGATCTAATGTCTATTCCTATTTGATCTGCAAAAATTTTGCCAGCCAATTTTATTTATATAAAGCTAATTTCTTTGTAGTAATTTGAACCACAAAAATATAGTTTGAATAACCACAGAAATCAATGTAACAAAAAGCAAACTAAAGGGTTATTCATTTAGACAGAGTGTATTTTATGATAAAGTTTTGTATTTAGATGTTTGATGGAATCTGTCAACTTGTATAGTTTGGAAAATAACTTTAATGAGAGCTCCTATGATAAAGAAATTATGCTTTTATTCATTACTTTTAATAGTAATATTCCATAGCTCTTATGGCTTGGATCGAACTCCGTATAATGTCACATCTCTTAATAACCCGGCTCCTGGTTACTTATTTGCAGATCAAATAGGTACAGATGCTATGTCTATGGTTGACAATGCCGGGCAACTAATTAATCAGGGATATCAGGGATCAAGTAATTCTATGTTTTCTAATTTTAGAGCTCTATCGAATGGGCATTTAGTTGCTTTCCGACATACATCACCAACATGGATTATTTTTGATGAGAATTTTGACATTGTTGATAGTGTCAAAGTTCCATCTCCTATGAACACTGATTTTCATGATATTATTTTGCTGGCTAATGGAAATTATTTGCTGATTGGAAGTGATGAAATCTACGTTGACATGAGCCTTAAGGTGCAGAATGGAAATCAACATGCTACAATTTTGGACTGGAGTTTAATTGAAGTGAATTCTGCTAATAATGTAGTTTTCCAATGGAGATTGAGTGATCATTTTGATGTTACTGATGCGACTGAGGATATCGATCTGACACAGCGTGTTATAGATCCTTTTCATATAAACTCAATCAATGAAGATTCCGATGGAAATCTAATCATTTCTTCAAGACACATGGATGAAGTAACTAAAATTAATAAACAAACCGGTGCTATAATCTGGCGTATAGGTGGAACAGCATGCCGAAACAATCAATTTACTTTTACTAATGATACTTATCAGAATTATACCGGTTTCTCGCATCAGCATGATGCACATATTTTACCTAATGGGCATTTAATCCTTTTTGATAATGGCAATCTCAAACCTACCCCTTATTCAAGAGCTGTAGAATATGTATTAAATACATCCAATATGACGGCAACAAAGGTATTTGAATACAGAAATAGTCCTGATATTTATGTTGAAACTATGGGAAACGTTCAGCGTCTCCCAAACGGCAATACCTTAATTGGCTGGACTGGTGGTGATCTTGCCAATACTCATTTGGTTGCAACAGAAGTGACGTCGAGTGGAACAAAGGTTTTCGAAATTTCACACCCAACCTATATCTCATACCGAGTTACAAGATCAGTCTTTATGATGGATGCCGTTTCACAAACTATAAGCAGTAGTGGTCAATTCGGCTTTAATGATGCAAAATATAAAACCGGATTATCCCTGAATATTCAAACAATACGTGGTTCTGCAACAGTTTCTGTCGAAAAGCATGCCTATATGCCCTATAACAGATCATTTACTACAGAAGCTCCACCTCTTACCCTTCCTTACAGGTGGGTAATCAATCAGTTAGGAATTTCGAGTGTTAGTGGTAAGGTTTCGATAAGTACAGCAACGGATGTTCTAGGAGATATTGTTCATCCTGAATGGTTGCAGATATACATTCGTTCAACTGAAAATAACGGGACATTCTCTCCACTAACAACAACATATAATTCAACAACTAAACTGCTTGAAGCAAATATTTCCGGTTTCGGTGAGATTATGGTTGGGTACAAAGAGTATTTTTCTCCCAAGTTAAGTCTTCCTCAAAATACTTCTTATGGTCAGCCAACTAATACTACTCTCAAATGGGAAAGAATTTCTCCTGACGATATGTATATACTTCAGGTATCACCTTCTCCAGATTTTAGTACCCTAATTGTTGAACAAAATAATCTTAATGATAATCAGTTCAGCACTAGTAACTTGAGCAATTTAACTGATTATTTCTGGCGTGTTAAGTCCTTTTCTTCATTATATACAAGTTCCTGGTCAACAGTATTTAAGTTCCAGACTATTGTTGGTAAACCTACTCACGTGACACCAAACAATGCACAAACTGAGATACAAACATCGGGCAGGCTAATCTGGACAAGTGTTAACGGAGCGATAAATTACAGATTGCAAGTTGCCGACAATCCTGACTTTATATTGCCAAAAATTGATGTTACTATTTCTAGTAGTGTAAGATATGACTACAAGGATCTTGATAATTATACAAACTATTACTGGAGAATCTGTGCCTCTAACCGTGATATATTTGGTGCATGGTCCGATGTATGGCAGTTCCAGACAATAATGTCAATCCCTAAGCTGACTTTTCCGGCTAATAAATCTTCAGCAATTCAAACAACAGGTATTTTCCAATGGGATATTGTTAATGGTGCCACCATGTACAGCTTACAAGTGTCCACCGATAGTGCCTATCAAAATGTTATAATCAACGAGACAGGCATTCATTCAAATCAACTTAATTATCAAAATCTGAATGCTGTCACAGGATATTACTGGCATGTTAAAGCACTCAATAATAATACTAAGACTGAATGGTCTCCTTCGTCCTATTTCTTTACTATATTACCTGCAACTAACCTGATTATTCCAAAGGATAATGCCGGTAACATTGCGACTAAAGCTGTTTATTCCTGGGAATCCGTTCAGGGAGCATCAGAATATCAGATCGAGATTGCTGAGGATAGCTTATTCACTATAATGCATCACACTAAGAAATTCTCCGGTACATCTTATACTTGCACTGACCTGAAGTACAATACAAAATATTACTGGCGTGTTAAAGCATACAAACAAGCAAATGAAGGTGATTGGTCAGCAGTAAGGAAGTTTAAAACTATTGAGCAATATGCAGTTACATTTCCAGATCTTTCATTGCCTGCCGATAACAGCTACAAAGTACCTGTGAATGCTAATCTCGCATGGGAAATAGCATACAATGCTGCAACGTATAATATTGAAGTAGCATCTGATGATAAATTCTCTTCAAAAGTATATACTGAATCAGTTATACCTGAAACAAATGCAACTGTTGATAAACTCGAATATAATCATAAGTATTACTGGCACGTTCAAGCTTGCAATAACACAAATTGCAGCGAATGGTCAGATTCCTGGTATTTTACTACCCAGCTCGCTTCATCGAAACTCGTCGAACCAAGCGACAAACAAACAGATATCAAATTGAATTGTACATTACTGTGGGAACCTGTTGATGGCGGTATGTTCTACTGGCTGGAAATAGCAACTGATAATGAATTCAAGAATTTAATCATAGATAAAGACAATTTAACAGAACTATCCTATTCACCGGAGAATTTAGCACAACTGACAACTTATTATTGGAGGATTCATCCAAGAAATGTGAATAACTCAGGTGACTGGTCTGAAGTAAGAAGCTTTGTTACCGGAAAAATCGCTTCAGTTGAAGAAAACCAAGAAATAAGCAGAATTTACCCTAATCCTGCATCAGATTTCATTTATCTGGAAAATATTAACTTTAATTCTCTTCAGATATTCGATGCCATAGGCAATCTGGTTTTGAGCTCAAACGATCCCTTAACTAAAATTGATATCAGTAATCTTACAAATGGCATTTACAATCTGCGTACTTTTGCCGGCAACTCAAGCCAAACATTCAAACTGGTAATAATCAGATAAGAAATATTCAGGGTTAATTCTTAAATTTAAAAGTCAGGATTTGCCTCCTGACTTTTTTTATAAATATTCTCGAAATTAAATAATTTACTGATATTTTATTCTATTTGAGAAAAATTGATACTATGAATGGTAAATAAATTTTTGCTTGGCAATCGGTTCTTTACCGTAATTCATATTTAGACCGGAAATGATTAAACCATGAACTACAAATACAAGTAAAGAAGACATAAGTTAACAAACAAAACGAAGGGAAAGGTAAATTTGGTGATTTCTGTAATTCAGAAGTCCAACACCTTTAAGGTGTTGGACTTCTTCTGTTTTTATCTAATTACCACAAATTTCTTTGTTTCTGTTCTATTTCCTGCTTTGATTGTCAGGAAATACACACCATTTGGCAAATTACTCGCGTCGCAATTGATGCTATAATCTCCTGTTTCGTGCATTCGATTATTGATTATCCCGACTAATTCTATTCCCAATGAATTAGTAATTGAGATTGATACTCCAGCAGTTTCGGTAATCGAATATTCAATGGTTGTCAAACCTGAAGAAGGATTGGGATAGTTTTGAATATTCAAAGCTGATTTTACATCTTCTCTTATACCGGTAGCTGGTTCGAAGCTACCACTGAATACTCCATGACCGCATGTTGCAACTGCTACCATACCATCTGATTCCCGGGTATCAATCATATTTACGATGTTATTTCCGATAGTTGATGCACCTTCAAGTGACCAAACAGTTGACATGCCGTCCAAATTTGTTGTAGAATATAATCCTGTACTTGTGCCAACCAAATAGATAAATCCGTCTCCTGAATGCATAATCGCAGCAGTACGAATTGATGGACCATTTCCCTTGCCGTCAGGATATTCTTCCAGATTTCCACCGATTGGTGTCCATGTTATTCCTGCATCGGATGTGAAGAATAAACTTTGAACATTGTAATTGGCAAAAGCAAGAATTGCATTATCAGAGTTCAATTGGTCAACTGCAATGCAGGTCACATACCCGAACGAAGGCAATCCCTTTGATTTCCATATTTCTATAGGCATCGGGTCGCTTTTATCAGAACTATCTAAACGAAAAACCTGCCCATCGCTTGTACCATAATAAACACGATTAGCAGGGATTTTCGAAGCAGTTATTGCTGATATTTGACCCAAAGAGATTAGGATATCTATTGGGACTACAGTCGTTTCATAGAGTTTTGTCCAGCCAATACTTGTGGATGCTCTAGACCCTACATATGGAATTTCTGGCAAACTATCATTGCGCCACAGAAAACTACCTCCACCAAAGTACATACAGTCTGAATTGTTCGGGTCAAGACAGAACGGATTAAGAAAGAGATATTGAGTCGAACCTATTGGGTCAATTCTATCGTTATACATTAATTTACCTTGTTTATCAAGAACTTTTCTCCAAGTTACTCCGAATTGATAGGAATCAAAGTATGAAGTTCTACCGCCTGCAATCGCACAGAATGATCCATCGGCACCATTAATATTTATCCATGGCTTTTTCAAATCCGATGAATTCGTTAAGATTGTTCCGTTATCCTGCAATCCACCAATAATAGTCATATCACCGGGAGACTCATGATCTATTGCTATCGTGTAGAACTGTGTCGTAACATAACCGTTGTTCAGATTGACCCATTGAATAGGACTTATAAGATTATTCAATGTAAGGAACAAACCTCCATCACAGCCGACAATCATCATGTCAGGATTCGAAGGGAAGAATGACATGGAAACTTGGTCTATGTGAGGAGGTGTTATCTCAGAGATGTGATCTGAAGTTGCGAATCCATCAGTCGAACTCCTGAGTGTTAATCCTCCTACGAAAACAGTATTTTCGTCATCGGGTTTTACTTTTACATAAACAACAAAAGTAATATTGGTAGAATAAAGATTTAGCGATCGATCCTCATAGACACCACCTTTGCCAGTACCATCACCTGACAGATAAGTGTACTTCCATAGTAAATTTAGAAACGATTCTGTGGCATCACTAGCAGCATAAACAACATTTTCATTAGAAGGTGCTATCGCCAAGCTCACGTATCTTTTCGCTCCTTGCCAACCGGCAGGAGTTATATTCACCCAATTAATGCCATCGGTGGAACGGTAAATTCCTTGGTTGGTGGATTCTGGTAGTCCATTTAATGCAGTGATTGAGCCTAATATAGCATATACTATTCCACTCGACGTAACAGCTATATCAGTGCATGCAGATCCGTTAGGAAAATCCCCTAAGACCATACTCCAGCTCGTACCACCATTTGAGGAGCGCTCTATTCCACCGGAAACAGCCGCATACAGTACGTCTTCTGTAGAGTTTGAAGGATCAACAACAATGTTATTTACAAAATTGAAAGGGTTTGTAAGTGAACCGAGGTTGTCTGAAGATGTTGCTGGAAGTATATTCCATGTCAGTCCATTGTCAATGGATTTATAAATTCCATTTCCGTAATAATCACCCCAACTAAGTGGACCTTTACTTTTCCACATCGGATATGCTGCTGTGTTTCCAAAAACTTCCCCTGTCCCATAGTACCATGTATCAGTTTTACCAGAACGAATATCCTGTGCTAAGCAGGTTGTGCTTGGCATAACAGAGAGAGGTGAAGTCCTTACCCACGAAACACCTCTGTCAGTCGAACGCCACATACCGCCGGTAGTTCCACCGGCAAGAATAATATCTTCATTCGATACATCAATTCCAAGCGCACGAGACCTGGCTCCAATATTTGCTGGTCCGCGAGAGACCCAATTTTCACTCTGAAATGTTGTGTTATTTTTGCTTAATAAATAGTTTATGGGTGATTGAATTTTGGATGCAAACTGCAATTCATTTGCACGTATATTCAAAGGAACTATACCAGTTGACGGGTCAATGAGTCGAATCCTTTCATACTCTCCACGTGCTTCACTTGCTTCGACTTCGTCTTCCTCAGGGTTAAATTCCTTGCATGAAGATTGGTTCTGGGCTTGAGCTGTTGCGGAGCAGGTCAGTACAATAATGATGAAAAGAACCGCATAAAATGCCATTAAAATTTTATTTAACTCTTGCATGTTATTCTTTAACTATCATTTTGGTTGCTACAGAAATACCTGACATAAACCTGATAAAGTAATTGCCTTGCACAAACTTTGATATATTAATAGTGAAACTCGGTTCATATTGTTTGGGGATTTCCATAACAACCTCTCCAAGTATATTAGTAATTGTGATATATTGTTCTCCTGATATGCCTGAGTTCACTGTAATCAAACCTTCAGAAGGATTTGGGGAAAGTTCAATTTGTGCATCAATCTGGCTTTCCTCATTTACTTCTGAACTACCAAAGTCCGAAAGCGGTCGTTTCCAAATACCATCCCCTTTAGGAACATACCAACCAGAGCCTACAAAGATATTCGATCCAGCAATAGCAAGAGGTCCGACACCTGAACCATTTAAATGGACTGGTGGCAAGTCAGTATTAACACTTGTCCAGTTGGAACCATTGTTTGTAGATAGGAAAACGCCGGCTGATGTCGCAGCAAATAGATTCATGCCACTTGACGCAATGTCATAAACAAAGGGAGAAGCGGGCATTCCCGCACTCGAAAACTTCCATGTCGTTCCATTGTCTATCGAGAGAAAAATTCCTTTGCCAGAAGACCCAGCAAAGAAATTTCCATCGATGTTGGCGAAACAGGAGATGAATATATTGGCCAGACCTACATTAGACCAACTGTCACCATTATTTGTCGATAAATTAATTCCCTTTTCGGTCCCTGCATATAAACTTGAACCAATCTCAACAAATGCTTCGACACGAATGCCTGTTAATCCATTATTAGAGGCTGTCCAGTTTAATCCATTATCGGTCGAAAGAAGCACACCACCCATTTGCGAAGTTCCATTATCCAAACCTGCAAAAAGATTTGATCCGCTCTTAATTAAGCAGGTTACCCATCCTGTTAATCCGCTCTTTGTCCAATTCGATCCGTTATCGGTTGAACGATAAAGAGAACCGGTGCTATCAGCAATCGCCACAAAAAGATCATTGCCGCTTATTAGAATAGCTCCAACATAATCTCGAGGCAATCCATTATTGATTTCAGACCAGCTAGAACCATTGTCTGTCGAGAGGAATAATCCAGTATCCGTGCCTGCATAAAGATTCGAGCCATTCAAGGCTAATGTGCCGACATAATTACTAGACAATCCTGATTGTACCCACTGGGCGTGTGAAATACTAACATTTAACGCAATAATGCAAAAAGCAAGCAACGGTGTAAGTATAAATTTCATAAAAGCTCCAAAAAAAATAATAAAAAAGATAATTTCGGTTTTGATATTATCAAATAGGCAAATCAAATAAACAGAGGTCAGGAGCAAACCTTTAAAGTTAAAAATAAGATATTATAATATTAATTGAATAGATATTTATAAAACAAAAATAATAATTAATACAAGTTAAACTATTAATTCACTTTATCCTAACTATATTTTTTGCTTTGTCTAAAATAATTATTATCTAACAATATAATGAATTATTGAAGAATGTATTGGCAAGCTAAAATTAAGAATACATCCGATGACCGGCAGCCATCGGATGAATAATTGTGGTTATTTGATTACCACAAATTTCTTTGTTTCGAAAGCAAAAATAACAATCCGCAATTTGGCTCGTCAATTATCCCACTGATCATATACAAATAATGAATGTTATTCATTATGAAAACTGCGATAAATAACATTACCTTTATAATCCGAGGAGATTTATGAAAAATTCCTTACTCATTTTGTTTGTTATTATTACTTCACAACTTACAATTTTTGCACAATGGGAGCTTTCCAACAGTGGTATAACCAGCGGATATATACCTTCTCTAGCTCTAATTGGATCAGATGTTTTCCTCAGCACCATGGGTAGCGGTGTTTATATTTCATCCGATAACGGCAAAAGCTGGAGTCCAAGGAACAGCGGGCTTGAGGAAGATAATTTCATCAAGTGCATTGCTGTGAGTGGGAATAATATTTTTGCCGCTACAGGTTCCAACATCATTTACAGATCATCAGACAAAGGATTGAATTGGATACAGACCACAAATACATTCGACACAATAGGAATATATGTTGTATATTCAAATGGTAAAGATGTTTTTGTTGGGACTCCCGGTGCCGGTGTGTTTATCTCAACAGATGACGGACTTACATGGAATCAGAAGAATGTAGGTTTGACAAATAAATACGTTTATAACTTTTTAGTTGATGGTACTGATATTTATGCAGGCACTGCCACATGGATATTTAAATCGACTAATTATGGTGAATCCTGGGAGTTGAAGAATAGCGGTCTTGAAAATAAGTATTTACATGGAATGACGAAATTCGGATCAAAAATTCTTGTCGGTACAGAGGACGGGATTTTCTTATCCTCAGACAAAGGTGAAACCTGGAATAACAGCAGTAATGGATTAACTCAACAGCAGAGTAAATGGGTTTATGATTTTGAATTTAGTGGTAGCCACATCTTTGCAGCTACACTGAATGGTGTATATGTGTCATCCGATACCGGTAGAAGCTGGATTGGGAAGAATGTAGGCATGGAGAATATAGGAATTTACAGCCTGAAAATCATCAATGACTATCTGATTGCCGGAACCTCGACAATGAAAGGCTTGTACAGAATTAAATATAGTGATTTATTGACAGGAATAGATTCAGATCCAATCAGTGCTGATCCTGACTTAATAATAATTTCAAATTGTTCGTCAGAAAAATTACAATTCCGTTTGAAGGAAGAGTATAGTAACAAACTATTAAGTATAGCAATTACTGATATTATTGGAAATTCTATACGGCAGAATGATTTTCAAGCCAATTCAATAGGTGACAATATATACGAGATAGATATAAGCTCATTAAATTCAGGAATATATCTCTGTTCTGTGAATTCAGACAAGCGTACTAATACATTTCAATTCATAGTAATACGTTGATGCTGAATCAATTTTTGCTGTCATTCCGGCGAATGAGACTGTGTGAAAAGTCAGATTTATGGTCATTCCGAACTTAGTGAGGAATCCATGTATTAGTATTTTCCTGTAGCTCGCTTCGCCTCTACTTCGTGATCGCAGGAACGACATAATGTGTATTTCAAGAACTCCCCAATCATAGATAAAGTTTTGGGAAAAAAATATATATAACATTCTCTAATTCATCGAGCTTTTTTTCTTTTGCTCTGCTGCTTCAGCAATTTTCTCTACTTGTTCATCAGTGAGTGAGTACTGGTCGCTAATTGCACGAAGATAATCCCAGTTGTAGATTCCCGTGTCGTGACCATCTCCCCATACGGCTGTAACGGCATAATTGCCTACCTGAGTAAGCTCTTTCAGTTCATTCATTCCCGGTGTGAACATTTGCATTGATGGAAACGCTACGACTTTTCCGGCAATAGTTTCACCTTTGCAGACAGCACAAGGACATTCCTTGCGGAAGGATTCCAGCTTGATTGTTGTCGCGATTCCGTCACGCCACAAAAACTTGATTGTGTAAGGATTTGGTTTGGATATTGATTTTGGTGCATTCATTTATTTTAATTCAATTTTTTTCTTACAAGTTTGATTTGTGTAGAATAGAACGAAATAGAAGCAAAATATTTTCTTTAAGCCACTGAATGGTTCTTGCACGCTCAAGAAACAGCGAAGAAAATCAAAACAAAGTGCAGTTAAGTAAGTCCACCAGAGCAGACATTTTCAATAAAAAGTGAAAATTGGTGAATTAATTCACCAAATTTTATTATATTTGGTGAGTTGGAAAAAAAATTCAGATTTCACAGCAATTTCCCGTGAAAATTTCCCGGAATTCGTAATCTAATTGGTTTAATACAGATGATTTTGTTAAATTTCGAAAAATGGAATTCTTTTTTTTAATATTATTCATTTAACAACTATGGAAAAGTACCTTATTTTTATCAGTGGTGCAGCTTATCTCGAGATAAAAAAAGCTTTACAACAATGGATCAATTTATACTCCCGTGATTTGAAAAGTAATTTCGAATTTAAATTAACAGAAAATAGTAAGGGAAATTACATAGTAATACCTGATCAAAGAATCAGAAATGACCAATTTGCTTATCTTATAAATTATTTAACATATCCTGAAGGCATTAATTACAATGTTAAAGTATCAGGTTACTTTACTTTGACTGATACTTCACTGTTTCCGAAAAAATTGTTGGATAAAGATCTATGCTTATATATTCCGGAATCTGACAGCGAACACGATAATGTCTTTATGGTTACAAGAGACAATACTGCTTACAAACAAAGCTTTACCGGCAAAACAACAGAAGAAAAATTATCTATAAAATATGAAGAACCCAAACTTGATTTATCTGAATTAAAAGATTTCGAAATTCTGAAAATCCAAAAACTTAAGGACAGACAGGAAGTAGTTTCGGAAAGAGATATAAAAAAAAGATCGAACAGATTCAAAGTTGTTGTAATGATAGTATTAGGGCTTCAACTAGCTTGTTATCTCATCAAATCCGATACAGATAAATTTTTAACTATGAATCTAATAGTTAGCTTTTTATTGATTTTCTGGCTGGTAATTGATTATAAATTAATACGTGAAAAAACATACTACATTGGTTTTTTCTGTTTGGCAGTATTCATTTTACTCTATGGATTTTATCTTCTTAATCAATATTCTTATCTCAGTACTTTTAGATTAAACACACTTAAAAGTGGAATGATTATGCCATTAACCTTTCTTATTATACAGAAAATTTTTCGAACACTATTCATTAAAATATACAAGCGAGAACCAGTTGTCGACACAATGCCTGCACCATCATTCGAAGATGGACTTTATAGTATTATTCTATTAGTGGGATCTCTTATGCTGCCATTATATATTTTTCGTTAGAATTATATCATTGATGCAATATATGACCAAAACCACAAAGGGAGGGTTTTAAACCTCCCTGTACAAAAATGCAATTTCAGATTTCACAACAATTTCCAGGGAGAATTTTAGTGAATTTGTGATGTAATTGGTTTAATAACGACGCAGAGGCTCGTCAAAAACAAGCCCCAAGAGATTAAAACATTTTTAATTCTATTTATATTTCCTATAAAAACCGTTTCTTTGATATATCATCCCCTTTTTCGCAAATTGTATTTGTATTTCTCCCTTCCTCGAGGAAGGGTCGGGGTAGGTGTTGTATTAGTTTTTAGTGAAGGAGTGATTAGTGAAAAGTTGAAAGGCTAAAACACAAAGCAATTAATGTAGAAAATGTAATTTATACTCAGCTACGTAGTAGCGATCTGTTTGTAGAAATCAAATATAATAACGAACAAAAGCTCCATCGGAGCGACCTGAAAAAAGTGAAAAACACAATGCAAATAATCATTCTGTATTTCTTCCTCTCCGCTCGCGGAGAGGGCTGGGGTGGGGTGGCATCTTCGATGAATAATCAAAAAAAAATCGGGAGATAAAACTCCCGATTTTTGATAATATTCATTTAATATTTTATCAGCTTTGTCGCAGCTTTGAATTTATCACCTTTCAGAACTACTACATATACCCCGGATTGCAGTTTTGAACTGTAGTTGTCCAAATTGTTCCAGAATACCTTATACTGTCCTTTTTCATAATATCCGGTGTTAATCTCTTGAATTTTATTACCTATAAGATCATATAGAGCAATTTCAACATTGCCGCTTGCAGGAGCAAAGAATTCTAAGGTCAAGGACTCTTCATCAGATGCGGGATTAGGATAAATGCTGAAATTTGTAACAGCTCCTGAAATCTCTTCACCGATTCCTGTGAATATCACAGTTGGATCATAGGAAATTGAAACTACACTTTCGATATAACATTGTTTAGTACTATTCGAATGCTCAGCCAGCATCGGATAACCGGATGATGATGTATCAAAAGACAGCAGAGCTTTTCTTGTCCCACCTGCGCTATCCTGATTACAGTCGTCTTTTATCAAAAGTTTTCTCGTACCATTCTGCTCTAAATATCCTGCGATATTGCACCAGGTACCTGATTTGCGTCCTGTATTATCATACCAGCCTAACTCAACTGCAATTGTGCCATTTGCTTTCAACTCCTTTTTTATCCATTGCCAGTCTGGCTTTCCTTTGGATGACGTTTCATTTTTAGCATTATGGTTGTACTTTGAATTGGGTGATTGAACATCACCGGAATTAGTCATGAAACTCTGGAATTTTACTTTTAATGGAACTTTGAGAGTATCGATCAAATTTAACGTCCCTTTGATGAAATTTTCACGAGTCGCTCCTTTTCCAGTAGCTCTGTTCATCAGGTAACTAAGCGTCATTAACTTATTTCTTTGATTCAGATTTGTTTTAAGATTTGAATTTACTGCTTCCAGCCACTCAAGTATGTTTGCAACGGTAGATGGAGCTGATGCCGCTATATCACCTGAATAAGGAGGAGCAGTTGAACTCGGATTTGATTTATTGTCGAGCTCAATAATTTTCATTTCTAAAGCGGTTAAGCTAGAGTCACTAATATTAACTGTATTACCTGTAAAAGTAGGATTATAGGGTTTATAGGTATCAGTAATTTTGAAATTACCATTATCGATTGAACCTTCAGGCAGTTTTGTAATTGAAGACTTATTAAATTTATACCAGAAAAAATTATTCTCAGATACTTGTTTTGCAGAAAGCCAGGTGGAATCTGAATAATAGATTTTTACTAATATGGAATCAGTAGTTGCCAACATATCAGGGTTTTCATTCTTCTCCGAATCATTCACATAACCCATTTGCCGCGCATCAAAATATGTTTCAAATTGATTAACTCCATCAGTAGAATACGGCATATTTTTTACAATCCATTGGGCAGCATCTCCTTTTTTACGTTTAGCCACAGCATTTGCAACCCTTGCCTGAAAATCTGTAGCGCCCTTTTTAGCTTTATCTTGTTCTCTGATATATTTGCCGGCACCTTCGAAAATCAGGTCGAAAATACCTTTTTCTTTAAAGGTTACTGTGCTGTCATAACTTTCCGAATATACACCATCCATAACTGTAGTATATTCTACACCATTGTAACGCCCATATTTTATGTATGGAGTACTGTCGGAATATAAATTCCATTGGGCAGATACCTCTCTTTCTCCTCCAGTTCGTCCTTGAACAGCGTCATCCCGGAACCAGATTTGTTTATTGCCTCCTCCTTCTCCCATACCTGAAATAACTACAGCGTGTCCGCCAGTTGATCTCCAAACTGTATCTCTTTTAGTAAAGAAAGAAAATCCTGCTTCCACATCCTCATTATTTTGCATTTCACGTTTAAGATAGTCCCAGCTTGGTCCGTGAACTCCGTCTCCCTGATTACTGGCTTTTTGCTCAATATCATCACCCGATTGAATGTCTCCTGCTATTCCTTTTATCCAGAATTTAACATGTATTGGTAACCTGTGAGCATTTATATACCTCAATTTACCAACTACAATCATAGAATCGTTTGCTCCCTCCTCTCTCATTCTCTCCATAAATTTACTTAATTCCGTAAGTTTATCCCGGTGGGAAATGTTTGATTTAATTTTCGGATTCCTTATTTCCAGCCATTCCATACTATTTGCACAGCTTGCGGCTGCACAGGCGTTTTTATCCCCGGCATATCCTGAAACAGTCCCGGGATTCTGAAGCTTATTCAAATCAATATTCGGCATATCAGATCTGTAAACTGTATCTTTGGGTGGTTGGTTAACAGTAGGATTAGGTTGATTTAATACTAAATTTCTGGGTATGCTGTCAACTGTTTTCCCATTAGAAAGTGTGTCAGTTACATATTCAATTGGTATCTTAAATGATTTTAGTTCATCCCACATTGGCATTGTTAGTGCAGCTGTCAAACTGGTGGATTCGATAACTTTCACAGTGTCAGCACTAGGGCTGGGAGTGTAAGCTTCATGACTCCAATTTACCATCCAGGTTGGTAAGGTTATTGCCGGTATAATTAAATTTTTAATAAGCCAAATTGCCGGGCTTTGTGAAGTTTCTTTTAAAACTACATTATAATAACCCCATGCAGGTGGGGTAAATGGCAGGAAATGAAGCTTTGATTCCATTATCTTTGTGTTATTATGAGATTGAAGAGTCGATAAACGAATCCCTTCAATAATTTTTGCCCAAACAGTATCCTTCGGAACAACTGCGACTTCCTTTCTCAGAGTATCATTACTACGATCAATATCCTGTGAATAAGTGACTCTCGCAAAAACAATATGCTTTCCACCTACAAGATCAGGTATCCAAGTATATTTTGAAGTATATGTTCCAGATGTATATGCTGCTAACACTCCAAATGTATCTTTAACTGACCAGATGATTCCTAGTTCATTAGAAATACTGACAGTTACCGTGAACTTATCAGCTGCCAGATATAAATTATTTGTTATTTTAAATCTAACAGGATAGGTAGATCCAACCTCTACTTCTGATGGAGGAGAGAAAATTGAATCGATTGATAAATCCGTTGCTTTTAGAGATGACGTAAGAAAAGCCAGGCAAAACAGTATGGCTGAACTGTGCCATATAATGTTAGTAATGTTCCTATCATTACCTTTACGGATAATTGGTCTGAGTATAATCATCATAACCTCTTGAAAAGTAGGGGATAAATACAATTAATATTAATTTGTTGGATTAAAATAAGAAAATTATTTTTTATTTACTAGTAAAATTTATCATACATAAATAATAAATTAGTTGAAGTAAAAAAAAGAAAACTTTTTCGTGGCTAGCGAGGCAAATTTCTGCATCTGTATTGTCATTTCGAACGCAGTGATAAAGCCAGATATATTCCGACTTTGGAACTCCCTCTCCATTAATGTAAAGGGCTGGGGTGAGGTTGATCCTGCATTTTCTAAAAATAAATTATATATTCTATTTACATTTCCTTTTAAAACCGTTTCTTTGAAAAATTACCTCCAATTTCGCAATTTGCAATTGGTGGCATGGGAAAGCAAAAATATTCAATCACTACGTGATAGAAAAAAGGGAACTCTATCGAAGTCCAAATATTTGTAGATCAATAATCTTTTTTTGCATTTCCTTATCCCGTTAGGGATTAAATTTTAAAATTGAAAAAAAACGATGCAAAAGATGCATAAGTGCAAACCCAAAAGTAAAATAGTTGATAAATAAAGAGGTTAAAGAAAATCAAAACAACCAAACATTTATTTAAATAGTGCATAAAGTGCAAATTCATGATGCAATCGATGCAATCCAAACTCCGATTTCATTGAAATATCCGTATGGGCGAACGGTCGTTCTCCCTTACAAAGCGACATAAAGATCTTTAATATATTTGGACAAACTGAATTGCCCCTGCATATCGTTGTATCCGGTTTGGCTACCGGCATCTATTTTATAAAGATTGGCGACAAAGTCAGTAAATTTGTGAAATTATAAAATGTCTGTACTGTGATTTACTTGATTTTTAGGATTAAAGGCATGATTAAAGAATTGGATGTGCTCCACCTGGGAAGTGGAGTCCTTCTATTCATTATTTCACTTATAGTTCAAATTTTTCAGTGCATTAGAAGCAATATTCGCATAAATTCTTAGGATTTCCGGTTCAATATCCAACCTTACGTTTCGCATAATTATTATGATTGCTCCGATGATCTCTTCATTATAAACAAGTGATAAACCCAATATCTCCCTTACGCTGAACATATCCTTGAGCAATACTGCAATCTGCTGGGAAATAATACCGCCAGTTGGCTCATAGATATCATTCCAATATTTTATTTTATTGCTTTTAATATCTTCCAGCATATAATCTGAGACCGGGATTGTCATCTTCTCTATATTCATACCAAGAACATCATTTAATTTTTGCAAAAGTTGAGATTCTACACTAAAATGCTGAGGAGTCAATACTTTTTCATTTTGATCGAAAGAACTGATACATACTAAAGATGCTCCGCTGATTTCTTTTATTTTATCAGCAGTTTTAACATAAATGTCCCTTGCATTAGTAATATTTGATATTTGCTCAATAAATTGATTGATACCTTCGATTAGGGTTTTCTGTTTTGTTTGATTTTCTTGATATTTCTTGTAATCAGAAACTTCGATTGCAACACCGAGAATTTTTTTGTTCTTGCCCGGTTCATTTTCGGAAATTACTTTATTTAACGATCTGAAATACCTCAGATCCCCAAAATAGTCTTTGAGTCTGAATTCAATAACCAACGGATTGTCATCGATACCTAATTCGTTATTATCCAGCAGATCCTTAAAGCGATATTCATCATCTTTATCGATTAATCCCCAGAAAAGTTTATCCGGTTTATCCTGTATGGCATAACGATAACCCAAATCATTGAGCACGGTATTATTAATGATTATGTTAGTATGATCAACCGGATCATATAAATACATTAAACCCGGCGGTTCAAGGGAGGAATCAGAAAACAACTGTGTTTTGATCAAAGCTGCATCTTCAATTCGTTTGGCTAATAGTGCATTATTTTGTTTTCGGCGGTAATTTATGAAGTAAAATATACCGCAGGCTAACAGAAGAACAATTGTAATAATTATTATGATATTGAATGTTGTTGCCTTCTCATGCTTCAGTAGAGATAAATTCCTTTCTGATTCAGCCAGATCGAGTTGCATTTTTAATGAACTGATCCTCTCAGAATTTTCCTGTATGGACATCTGATGCTGAACAAACATCTCTTTGTTCCTATAATAGAGAGCCTTTTGTAAATCATTTTTTTCAAAATAATACTGATAGAGAAGATTAAAAGCTCGCTTTGTGTAGTGATTTGAATTTGTATCTCCAAGCAATTCGAGCCCTTTTTTTAGATAAGCTTCGCAACTATCATATCTCTTCATTATAAGAAACGTTGCTCCTAAATTTAAATGTGAACTGGCAAAAAGAATTGAAAAACCTGATTTTCTTCTTACTTCCAAAGCTTCCCGATTATAATCAAGTTCTTTAGAATAATCACCTTTTAAATGATAAAGCCAGGCATATTGAGAAAGTAATATGCCATGCATAGTATTGTCACCCATGCCTTTGGCTAATGTCAATGCCGTATCGAGATAATAGGATGCTAAAGTATAATTCTTCTCAAAAGTATGATAATAATCTGCAATTCCTCGATAGATCTCAATCAAATCGAAATTTTTGCCGTTCTTCTTGAAAACGCTCAACGAATACTGAAGATCTTTAATTGATGATTTATCTTTCGCCCCAAGCTTGGCAAGATTTTTCAATACATAAACATGTTGTGCACTAACAGTTTCGCCAATACTTTCATATATATGAATAGAATTGTTTAAATATTCTATGGCTAAGTCCTGGAGATCGAATATATTATATAGTTGACCAAGTATTGAGAAACTCCAGGCAATAGCCTTCCTGTCGTCGTACTTATCGAGCAAATGTATGGCTTTATGAACCAATTCATTAGTTTTGGAGTATTGATGGAGCATCAATGTTGTACCCGCTTCGTCCAGAAGTGCGTTTGCGGCTAAACGTTCCTCACCAATGCTCATGTATAGATTGTATGCTTTTTCTTTGATTATGATTGTTGAATCATGCAACTCATATCTGATAACTTGGTTAGCATATACCAGATAAGCTTCAGCCTGACCTTTGATATTGTTAGTTACAGTGGCAATTTCAATGGCTTTTCCAGAATATTCTACAGCTTTTTTTAGATTTATATTCTGATAGTATGTGGAAAGCTTAATCAAGATATTGACCTGTTCATGTTTGCCGGCAGTTAGAAGTTTTTTTTCATATTGGGCAATTGAATCAGCCCCGCTAATCAATGAAGATATTGCAGAAACAAAAATTATAAATATAATGCAGATAATTTTCAATTCAAAAAGCTCACCCTTCAATAAAAGATAACTGATATTATCGGTAAATTTAGCGATAAATTTAATAAATCTGCATATAATTTGTTTATTCCTTATAATAAGTAAATATATTTTTCTTAGTTTTGGGTTCAAGCATTGAATAAATATAGAATAAATGACATTAAATGAGTGAAATACAAAAAACTGAAGTAAGAGAATTATTCGCTTCAATTGCCAAAAAATATGATTTGATGAATGATTTAATCACTTTCGGACTTCATCGTATCTGGAAGAGAAGATTAATCGCAATGGTCAATCAATATTCAGCCAATAATCTGAACATTATCGATGTTGCATCGGGTACAGGCGACATCGCTTTATCATTGATTAAAGATCTACCCGAAAGAAGAGTAACAGCAACTGATTTCTGTGAAGAAATGCTCGACGTGCTAAAAGAGCGGTCAAGCCGGAGGAATATTAACTTATCAATCCAAACAGCTGATGCCATGGCACTGGATTTTGCAGATAATAGTTTTGACTCTGCAACTATCGGTTATGGAATTAGAAATGTACCCGATCCTTTGGTATGCCTCAAGGAAATGGCACGGGTTGTTGCTTCCGGTGGAGTTGTGGCAATCCTTGAAACAGGTCAGCCCAAAGGACTATTCAACATTCTTTGGAAGCTGCACACAAAGTTGCTCATTCCATTTCTGGGATGGTTACTGGCATCCAATATCGAAGCTTATACTTATCTTCCTTCCACAGCGGCATCCTTCCCATCAGGAGATGATTTTCTGAAGATAATGGATAATAGCTCGGTTTTCTCATCAATCAAAGCATATCCCCAACTTTTCGGAGTGTCTTATATTTATGTAGGGATTGTAAAATAAGGTTTAATAGACAAAATTAATGCTAATTATGGAGCAAATTAATATTTTAAAGAGAACGAATCAGCCCTGCTTGTTCCAAGGAGGATTAAGTGGGTTTTGCATTTCTTCTGGTAGGACAAACATCCTTGTTTGTCCATTATAGAGTGGTCAAGCAAGGATGCTTGACCTACGAATTATTTCGCATTTGTATTGTAGGGATTCACTGCGTGAATCCTGTATTATTGTGGACACATACAATGTGTCCCTACTGGAATCTCGTGTCAACCTCACCATTATAGAAAATAGTTTATAAAGTTATAAAGTTGAAAGGTGGAGATGAATACAGGATTGTCCTCACCCTGACCCTCTCCAACAATTGGAGAGGGAGTTCCAAAGCCACTTAGGGGTCACAAGCAATGTGCCACTACAATTCCATTTTCAAAAACAATCAATTCCACTAGTAAATTTGACAAAAATAGCTTAAATTTCTTTTTTATATGATTGTAAAGTCGGATATGAAAAAGTATTTTGTTTTATTGGTTATTCTCTCAGCTTCATTCTATTCTGCACTTGCACAGACTGTTGAACCTGATACTGTTTGGACATTAAATTTGTTACCGGATGGTCCAGTAAATTGTGTAAAATTCTTTCCTGACGGGACAAAATTTGTTAATAATGCCGGGTCTTATGTGCAGATTAGGGAAACTGCAACGGGAAAATTACTGAAGCAGTTTGTACATCAGTCCCCGGAAATTTTATCAATAGATGTCTCAAAAGACGGAAAATATGTTTTTGCATCAGGTAAGAACACTTACTATATAGGTATGTGGGATGTTGAGACAGGAATTGAAAGAAAATTCAAAGACGATATTGGGTATAGTGGAGTATATTCTTTATCAATTTCCCCGGATAATAAAAAAATCGTTGCAACATTATTTAATGGTGGAAATAGACATTCGGCAATTATTATTTGGGATATAGAAACAGGTAAAGTCGATCATAAAATAGATGAGCTTTATGGGGATTGGAGAAAAATTAAATATTTTAATAATAGCAATAAATTTGTTGTTGTAAAAGCTGGAAAACCTTGGCAAGTATTCATTTATGATGCCGACTCTTTCAAAAAGATTACAGAATTGGAATTTCATTACAAAGTACAGTTAAATGAAATTCCCGATATGGACATATCAAAGGATGATAAATATCTCGCAGTAATTAATAATGTATCATCTCCTGATACTTCAAATGTTAAAATTTGGAATTTAAAAGATTATTCATTGGTCATGTCGAATAATTATGGACCGATTGAATTATGGAGTGTCAAAATATCAGATGGTATGAATAATATTTATGTTAGCTATGTTTTTGTAGATTCTGTTAAAATTTTTAGAAGTAAAATGATAAATACGGATAAATTTATTACTTATGACCTTGCAAAATACAGGAAAAAATGTTGGTGTTCTCCTGTTAAGATTGATGTTTTTGAAAATATCGTTTCACATAATGAATATATTATTTATGGAGGATTAACTGGATTAGCACTATTTTACAATACTAATACTGATGTAATTGAGAGAGATATTGCTGTAAAAGATCAAGAGGAAGTATTTCCAAATCCAACTTCTGGTCAAATAAATATTAAAGTAAATTTGCAGGTTGCTGATGTACTTCAAATCTCTATTTTTAAGCTCAATGGGCAAAGAGTAGATTTTTCTTATGTTAAACAATTTGATGTCGGTCAGATTGCAATACCAATCAATGTAGGTTTTTTAGATAAAGGATTTTACATAATAAAAGTTGAAGGTAAGAATATTGCTAAATCTTTTAAACTTGTGAAGGAGTAAAAATATGAAAACGAAATTCAATATACTTTTAGCAGCATTAACACTGTTAATGTTTTTATCATTCTCTTCTTTGTTTTGCCAGAGCAGAGAGATAAATCCTGATCTGCTGAAGCTGAAGGCTCCGGATACTTTCCGGGCTAAGTTCGAGACTACTCAGGGTGTATTCGAGGTTACAGCCGAGCGGAAATTATCTCCACTGGCTGTGGACAGATTCTATCAGCTGGTCGAGAGCGGCTACTTTACGAATATACCTGTTTATCGGGTGATGAATAATTTCGTTGCACAGTTCGGCACTGTTGACGGCTTTCTGGATTCTGCCTGGTCGAAGTTCATTGTGCTTGATGAACCTGTTAAGCACAGCAACGACTCCGGCTCTATAGCGTTTGCAAGAGCAGGCAAGAACACACGCGGCACTCAGCTTTTCATCAACCTGAAGAATAATCCGAGACTGGATACAGTCTCTTATGGCGAAACGCTGGGATTTCCTCCTTTTGCATATATCAGCTCGGGGATGGATATTGTATATAAATTCTATAACGGATATGCTGATGAACCCAGACTGAAGCTTGACACCGTTACAGGCGATGCGGGAGAATTCATACGAAAGAACTATCCGAAACTGGACTATATTATAAAGGCTTATTTGATTAAGAAATGAGAATGAATTAAATTTGTAATACTTGGAATAATTATAGAAGGTACTAATGAATTTGGTTCTCATAATTTTTTTCTCAACTCTAATAGCTATAATTGCTTTTCTAATAGTTAAGGTCAATCATTACAGGAATAAAGTTTACCGTCTTACCGGGAAAAACAACAATCAGACAACGCTTATTCCTACAGTAAAGCTTGATGAATTTCATTCTGCTTTCCGATCAGGCGATTATGGAACTACAAATGATGCAGAAGTTAGTATAATTCTGCGAGGCGATTCTCAGGTAGATGGCGGAACAACTGATTTGGAAGCCTGGATATTATCTGTCCTGGCAAGATATTCGAAAAGTATGTTCGAGTTTGGCACATGCACAGGAAGGACAACATATCATTTGGGACGCAACTCATCGGATGATGCAAAGATTGTTACATTAACTCTCCATCCCGATCAGGTTAGCAGTTATATTCATTCCGGCAGGGATAACGAAACTGCTCACGAGGTTGCAATAAATGAATCAAATTATACAAAATTCTTCTATTCAGGAACAGATATTGAGCATAAGATAACTCAATTGTTCATGGATTCGAAGGATCTGGACGAAACGCAATATCCGGAAATGTATGATTTAATATTTATTGATGGCTCACATGCCTATTCATACATAAAGAGTGATACAGAAAAGGCATTGAAGATGCTGAAAAATGGCGGTATAATTCTCTGGCACGATTATAATGAAAATATTCCCGAAATCAGGGATGTTTACAAATATTTAAACGAACTCCGTCAGAATTTAAACATTGTCCATTTACACGGAACAAATTTGGTTGCTTACAAAAATACCGGATATACATCCCATGCTTAAGCTGAGGTTTTATAGCCTGATAATTAAATTTTTATTCCTTACCTCTATTATGAAGATGTAATAAGCTCAAGTTTATTGATTTTCTTTTATCATTTGATATAATATACTAAATCAGAGCATCATTTTATTTTTGTTTGATAGTTAGGCTGACTCAAATGACTCAAATGAAGAAACTTGCAATTAGGGTCCTTTTTTAAATTTATCCGATCATGATACATCAATATCCATATTTTTTCTTGAATTTACTTTGTTTTCGATTATTTGTGTCTGATTTCTGAGAGGATGTTACTTTAAAGTGAACAGTATCTACATTCATAATGGAAGTATAAATTGTATCACTTGATGGAAACATTTTTTTAAAATATGATGTTGCTTGGTTTATATTATTTTCAACAATAATTTCTGGTAATTCAAGAGATCTGCTTTCATAAGCTAATGCACCAAGCAAGCCAAACATGAATCCAAGATTTGGACGAAGCCTTAATTTAGTTGATATATCACCAATGTAATATATCTTTCCTTCAGGAATAACAAAAGAGGTATATGTATCAGGAATGTTAATACTTCTGTCTTCAATTGAAACTCTTGCTAGATTATGTTTCCCTATTGGAAGCTTCATATAAATATAATTACTATCATCTGGTTTTACATGATATGTGCCCCAAGCCCTTTCATTAAACAACAAATGAGTATTTGATGTTTCATCATCTCCAAAATTTAGAATTTTTAATTTTGCAATTACAATAGCTTCATTCGGGAGTCTTGTGAGGGATTCAATTCTGCCAGTTGCACACGATAGGAGTAAAATAGCAAAAATAAGTGACGAACAAAAAATAATAATTTTAAACATTATGACCTTTGCAGTAATTTATTGAATTTTCAAGTTACAATTATTTTTTAAATAATGAAAATTTAAATTACTACGAAGTTCTATGCAAATTCAATTTGATTAAATTTTAAAAGTTTATCAAGTGCATTCTTTGAATTTGGGAGTGCATCGTGAGAAGATAAATATTCTTCTGTCCATAATTTTGACACAGTTTCCATTTCTTCAAGACACTCGAGATAGCTTTCTCCTTGTGCTAAACAACCAGGGAAGGAAATAATTTCGGCTACATAGCCTCCTTCTTCTGCAGGATATATTATTATTGGATAATTCATGTTAGTCCTTATTCATTTTATCTATAATATCAATGACTCTTTTTACGTAAATTTCTTTTACCTTATTATTATGAGAAGGTATAACAAATGTAATTTCTTTTTTAGAATATACAAAATGTGATCCGGATTGTCTCTTAAATGCAAAACCATTATCTTCTAAAAAGATTCTTAATTCAGAGAATGTAATTCCTCGGGGATTATTTTTAATTCTTGAGTATAATTTTGATTTTTTGGTCATTAACAAATCCTAATTATTCATTGCCCCTTCGAGAATCCATTGACGGATACCTGTTTTGTGATTTTCGTTCACAGTCCAATAAACATAAGGATTATGTGGGAGTTTGCCTTCGAGCATCTGAACGAGGACGCTAGCGTCAGGATTACCTTGAATCACAAGTCCCATATTCATCGTTTCGAACAGGGCTATGTAGTTGGTCATACTTCTTCCGCCTGCCATTGTTTCGTCGCTATGACAACCCTGGTAGGCACAGGTAAGCACCATAAACGGCTGCATGTGATTCTGATAGCTGACACTCTTAGCAGGGAAAACTATCTGAGCAGGGTCACTGATAATATTATCGTTGCAGGAAGCAATACCCAGAGCCAGGATAATTGTAAATATGATAATTGATTTATTATTCATGATTTTCACTTAATAACTTTCGTCGAGTGATGGAAAATTGTGATTGCGTACATCCTCTGTATAGACGTGAACGGCATCTTTTATTACATCATAGAGATGAGCATATCTCCTGACGAAGCGCGGACTGAATTCTACAGTCAAACCGAGCATGTCGGAATAAACCAGTATTTGTCCGTCGCAGTGAGGTCCTGCACCAATCCCGATTGTAGGTATTTCGATAGCTTCGGTAATTTTTTGTCCCAATTCAGCCGGAATTTTCTCAAGAACAATAGCGAAAGCACCAGCATCCTGAAGAGCCAGAGCATCGTTGTAGATTTGATCTGCTTCCTGAGGATCTTTTCCTCTTGCTCTGTAACTTCCAAATTTATTGATACTTTGTGGAGTTAATCCAAGATGACCCATTACGGGAATACCTGCTTCGTTCATTCTCGAAATACCTTTAAGAATCGGATGACTCGCACCTTCGAGTTTTACTCCGGCACATCCTGATTCTTTCATTATCCTTCCGGCATTTCGGAAAGCTTCGTCGGCAGACACCTGAAAAGACATGAAAGGCATATCAGCTATAACCAGTGGCCTCTTTGCCCCTTTGGTTACTGCTTTGGTATGATAAATAGTATCTTCGATAGTAACGCGAAGCGTAGTCGAATGTCCCTGAATGATATTGCCAAGTGAATCACCGACCAAAATCAGATCAACACCGGATTCATCAAAAATTTTAGCAGTCAAGGCGTCATAAGCAGTAAGGCAAACGATTTTTCTGCCAGTCTTCTTCATTTCATACAAACGAAGAGTGGTTACTTTTTTGTGATCGTAGTCACTGCTACCTGAATATGATAACATATATTATTGCTTTCTTAAATTAGTAATATATAAGCGAACAAATTTAAGAATTATTTCAATTCTTAATGAAAATAAAACCAATTTAAATTATTTTTCAAATTTTACTAAATTATTTTCATTTTTTTTTCATTTAATTAAAATTTTTTGTAACTTTATACCCCTTAGATGTGTTTAAGTATATTAAAGATGTAATTTTTTTGAAATAGTTTTCTAACTAAGCTTTACTAATATATTAAGGAGTATTTTTTATGAAAAAAGCATTTAACCTTTTACTGGCATTAGTGGCTGTGATGGGCATAGTTTCCCTCTTCAGTGTTAACGAAGCATCAGCCCAATATACCAAACAAACACTAATTGAACAGCATACAGGCGCATGGTGCGGTTGGTGTGTCGATGGATCTTATGTTATGGATGAGATCATCAAACAGTATCCGACTAAAGTTATGGGTATTAAGGTTCATAATGGCGATGCAATGGTAGTTCCAGAGCAAGGCGAAATTGGATCAGCATTAGGCTTAACCGGATTTCCTACCGGTAATGTCAACAGAACAGCATTCAATGTCGGTGGCACTAATGCAATATTTCTTGACAGAGGTGCATGGAAGTCAGCAGTAGAAGCAGTTATGAATCTTCCTGTTGAAGCTGGAGTTGAAGCTTACTATTCTTATGATCCCGCAACAAGAGAAGTTGCCGCAATTGTTAATGTCGAATTTGTTAAGTCAGTAACTGGAGAAGTTAGACTTAATGCTATTGTTCTTGAAGATAAAGTTACAGGAACCGGCAACCAATACGATCAGAGCAATTATTTATCTGGTAGAGCCGGATACGAAAGCAATCCATATTATAGCAAACCAGCAAAAATTGTAGGTTACGAGCACATGAAAGTTGTCCGCTCATTTATGGGAGGAGCTTGGGGACAGCCTAACTCAATAACCGGAGCTACAACTGCCGGCAAAAAGTATTCTTATTCTTTTAAATACACTCTTCCTGCAGGATACAATCCAGCTAACATCTCTGTAATCGGTGTTGTTCAGAAATTTACAACATCAGCAAGAGACGTTCTGAATTGCATTAAAGCAACTCAGGCTACTCCACAACTTCAGCTGACAAGTGCAGGAGAAAAAATTCAGGTAAAAGCATCCGGTACAACAGGTTCTGTCTCTTATAGTGTTAAGAACATAACAGCAGGTGCTTTAACGATTACTGCTACAGTAAACAAAACATCAAGAACACCATCAGACTGGACAGTTGCTATTGAACCAGCTGCAACAGAATTTACTCTTGCTGCTGGTGAAACGAAAACAATCATTTTGAAACTCACTCCCGGAGCAACAAAGGGTCTCGGTGATGCTTCAGTTTCGTTCAAAGATAAAAATAGTGCCAAAGGTATCGCAATGTCTGGAGATTTGAGTGTCCTATCCAGCGAAATAAATAAATTCCAGGTTATTGATGACGGTGAAGCCGGTAAATATACTTTAGCAGGCTTTATTTCAAATGCAGGATATACAGACTTTTTTGATATTAGTGCAGACGATTTTAACAAATTCTCATCAGCTCTTTCAGCATCGAAAAGCACATTGGTCTGGTCAAGTGGCGAAATGGGTGACATTAGTGCCGATGATGCGACCTCACTTGGTGCATTTATTAATCAGGGTGGAAATGTTTTGATTGCAGGTGCTATAACCATTCAAACAGGTAGTACAACAGCAAAAGGTCTTCTTTCAACTTTCGGTATTCAGTTCCTTAAAACTTGCTTCCAGGGGCAAGGATCCGGTGCAATTAACTTAAAAGGATATACAGGAGATGAAATTACTGATGGTTTTGCAAGCGGCGCACAGCTGATTAACTATCTGACTCCAGCTATCAGAATTCTCAATGCAGCAGTCTCAACACCAATCATTAAACATACTTCAGTTGATACTCTCGTTGCTGTTAAATCTATTTTCACAAACTCCAGAGGAGTCTGGTTGGGAATCAATCCTGCAACTATTACTAATTCAACACAAAAACAGAATTTGATCAAAAAAGCTCTCGATTGGCTCAATGGAACATCAGCACCAAAAGAACCACAAATTGAATTCGATCAGTCAACCGTTGGTTTTGATTTAGTTAATACCGGATCGGAGAAAAATATTACATTAGTGATTACAAACACTGGTGGTAAAGATCTTCAAATAAATTCGATGACACTTGATCCAGATTATGATACAGAGGGTGTTTTCACAATTAAAAGCGGTGGAAGTCCTAACCCAATAATTTTAGCTCCTGGTGCAACACGTGATATAGTATTGAATTTCCAACCAAAAGGCGCAAAGAAATATTTTGGACAATTGAGAGTTAAATCCAATTCAACAAATGACAATGACCAAACGATCTCTCTCACAGGTGAAGGAGTTTCTGTTGGTGCAGCAAAGATTCAATCAACAAAGACAACACTCAGATATAACAGTATATTACTTGGTAAATCTCCAATAGCCGATGTTGACATAACAAATGATGGTATTGCTGATTTGATTATTTCCAGTATCGCCATAACAGACGATGCTGACGGTGTATTCTCAATAGTATCAGGTGGTGAAGCAGGAACGATTTTATCAAATGAATCACGCACAATTACTATAAAATTTGCACCAAAAACAGAAAAATCATTTACAGGTAACTTAACGATTTTATCTAACGCATTAAATTCACCTGATTTTAAAGTTTCACTACAAGGTCAGGGCGTTACAACTGTTCCAGAAGAAGTTACAAGTCCCGATGGTATTGTCAATGTTAAGGTATTCCCGAATCCAATGACATCAAACGGTGTAATTACATACAAGATAAATTCAAATGAAGCAGTTCAGTTCAACATGTACATTGTTGACATGAACGGACGCAAAGTAGCCGATCTGGTTAACACATTAACCACCGGTTCACAGTCACTTCAGTTTGATGCATCTTCAATTAACTCCGGCACTTATTTCATAGTAGCCGGTGCAAATTCATCAGTTGCAAAACTGCCATTTATCATTACTAAGTAATGTAAACAAAAATAAAAGCCGGATATCGATGATGTCCGGCTTTTTTTATTTAAACTATCTTTTCTAAAAAGAGAAAAATTAACTAAATTTGGTGTTAAGATAAATAAACCAAATTAAAAATTGTTCGGGAGAGAATTAAAATGAACTTACGTTTTACCAGTTTTAAAGCAAATTCAGGAATGATTGGTGCAATCACTCTTTTGCTGATTTGCCTAGCGTTTTTGAGCTCAAATCTGAATGCTCAGAAAAAATACATACTATTCAGTAATTTAGATGATAAGAATTTCATTGATTCTGCCTATTTTTTAAACTTTGATACCTACGACGGATTGAAGGAATATGCTCCTAATCTGGTGATGGCACCTTTCAGCGATGCTACTTTCAGTCAGAACAATATTACTGATTTCGATCTTGCAATATTCCCGATGGGTGTCAATAAGCTTAGCTATAGCAGTGGTTCCAGTACAGTTATTGGAAAAATCAAAGAAATGATTGCAGCAGGAAAAAATGTGATTATCACAGGAAGAGACTTTCTAAACAAAGCTCTGGGAACAGGTTCTGATAAGCATCCTGATGTTCTCAATTTCCTTCAAAATACAATGGGTATTGACTTCATAAAGAAGAAATTAGTATCAAGTTTTGATGGCACTACACTCAGCTGGTGGAGCTATATTATCCATGGTCATGATCCTGATCCTGTAGGAAAATCAATTCGTAAAGGCTGTAATATGGGTTACAACAATGGATGGCCTCTGGCAAACTATCTGGCACTCGATGTATTTAAATCAAAGGATGTGAACAAATATTTTGAAGTAGAGCATTTCATTTATCGCGATGATGAACTAAGAAACGACACAATAGTTGCCACCAGAACTGAGGTTGGAACATCGCGCATTGTCCTTTATTCAATTGGTTTCGAGTCAATCGCTGGAGAAATCCCCAGAGCTTCGCTTCTTTACAGATGCATGGTTTGGGCATTAGGCAACATAAAGCCGGATGGTGCTGTGCTTCAAAACGATCCACCAAACGTTGATTTCGAACGAATTCCGATTGATTCAACCAGAACCATTGAGATACAAATTAACAGTATCGGTAAACTGGATCTTGAGCTTACAGAAACCTCATTCTTCGAGAATCCTGACGATGTTTTCAGTATAGTTTCAGGAGAAATTAAGCCGGGGAAAAAGGTTACACTAAAGAATGGTCAGAATTACAAAATGGTATTAGGTTTTAAAGCTAAAGCCAAGCAACAATATAATGGAACGCTTTCTATTTACTCTAATTCAATTACAGGGAACATCAAGGACATTAATGTTCAGGGTATTGGAGGGCAGGATAATTCCGGACCTAAAATCTCAACCAGTTATGGAAAACTCATAGATTTTGGCAAAGTAAAAAAATCGACAAGCAAAACAGTAGATCTCAAAATTTTCAATGACGGCGATAAGGAACTCACTATTCAGAAATTCCACATGGATTTAACTATGCCGGACAATGATAGATTTACATTTGCCCAGGGAATGAATTATCCATTTTTCGTAAAAGTGAAAGATTCTGTGATCGTTAAAGTTAAATTTGCTGCTACACTTGATGAAGAACGAGTTTATAACGGCAAAATTAATGTTGAATGCGATGCAAAGAATGATGCACAATTCAGTATTGCCTTGCAGGGCGAAATCGGACCTTTTGTCGGAGTTAATGAGCCGATTGCTGTAACGGGTGAAAATTTCTCAATGAATATATCTCCAAATCCGGCATCGGATAATTCAGTGCTGACATGCAATTTGCAAAACGGTTCAGCAAAGATGAATCTTTATCTTACAGATTTATCCGGAGCGAAACTTATGCAGATAGCACAGACAGTGATGAACTCAGGGGAGCAAAAATTCAGCATAAGCACACAAGCTCTGGCGAATGGCAAATACTTTGTTGTTGCAGAAATTGACGGCAAGACATTTGTGACGAACTTCATAGTCAGCAAATAGACAAATATTACACACAATTCAACATTGGGCTGTCTCAAAAAAAGTGGGGCAGCCCTTTTTTGTTCTCTCGTCATTCTGATCGACCAAAGATTCTAGTGTATTGAAAAATCTATGTTGCTTTAGGAATTGTTTTTGTTATCACAGTATCCTTTCGTAATTTTGAAATCTGTAATGTTCATAGTTTTAAATAACTTTATGACCTGAACATAAAAACAATTTTTATTAATAGATGAATTCTATATCAACTTTGGAGTGAAAAGGTTATGACAAAATTTGAAAACATGGTTTATTTGAATTTTTCCAACAAAGAAATCCTAAAAAAGCAACAGGATGCTATCAAAAAAGTTCGTGCCCAATTCGGCAGAGAATATCCCAACATCGTAAATGGCAAAGAAGTTAAGACACTGAAGAAGACCATTTCCATCAATCCGGCTAATACAGACGAAGTTGTCGGTACTTTCCAGAAGGGTGGCAAAGACGATGCAGAACAGGCAATCCAAGCCGCTTTGAAAGCATTCGAAACATGGCAGTATGTTCCGGCTAAAGAAAGAGCAAATTATCTGTTTAAAGCTGCTAAGGTTATGAAGAAACGCAGATATGAAATCAATGCATGGATGGTTTCAGAAGTAGGAAAAAACTATCTCGAAGCTGATGCAGACACCTGCGAAGCAATAGATTTCCTCGAATTTTATGCCCGTGAAGCAATCAGGTATGCTGAACCTCAGGAGCTAACAAAGAACAAAGGCGAAAAAAATCATTATTTCTATATTCCTCTTGGAGTTGGAGTAGTAATCCCACCTTGGAATTTTCCTTTTGCAATTCTTTGCGGTATGACAACAGCAGCGATTGTATCCGGTAATACTGTTGTGCTTAAACCATCCTCAGAATCACCAATGATGGGTTGGTTACTAGCCGATATCATGAAAGAAGTTGGACTTCCCAAAGGTGTACTTAACTACTTTGTGGCAAGTGGTGCTGAAGCAGGAGATTACGTTGTTGAGCATCCCAAAACAAGATTCATCGCCTTTACCGGTTCGATGGAAGTAGGTTTAAGAATCAACGAACTCGCTGCCAAGAAGAACGAAGGTCAGATCTGGATTAAGAGAGTTGTCAACGAAATGGGCGGAAAAGATTCGATTATCGTCGATTCGGAAGCTGATGTAGATGATGCAGTAAAAGGTGTAGTAGCCGCCGCATTTAGTTTCCAGGGACAAAAATGCTCAGCATGCTCCAGAGCTATTGTTGATAAGAAAATTTATGCAGAATTCACAAAGAAATTAAAGAAAGCTGTCGATGAGCTTAAAATCGGAAATCCTGCAGATAATTTTATTAGTGGTCCGGTTGTAAGTGCCAAAGCAGAGAAGACAATTCTTGAATATATTGAAATCGGCAAAAAAGAAGGTAAACTCCTCAATGGTGGCAATAAAGTTAAAGGAATGAATGGTTACTTCATTCAGCCTACTGTTTTCATCGATATAGATCCTATGGCAAGAATTTCCCAGGAAGAGATCTTCGGTCCTGTGCTCGCAGTCATCAAATCCAAGGATTATACAGATTCACTGAATATTGCAAACAACACTATTTACGGTCTGACCGGTGCTGTTTACTCATTGAACAGAGCAAAGCTTGAAAGAGCCAGAAAAGAATTCCATGTTGGTAACCTTTATCTGAATCGCAAGTGTACAGGTGCATTAGTCGATGTTCATCCATTCGGTGGATTCAACATGTCGGGAACTGATTCAAAAGCTGGAAGCCGCGATTATCTGATGCTCTTTTTGCAGGGTAAATCAGTTGCAGACAAGATAATCAAAGGCATCTGATAATTTGATGTTCATTTTTTATTGATGAGGGACTGCCTCAAAAGCATCATTCTGTGCTTTTGAGGCAGTCCCTTTCATTTTAATTTTTTGTGCAGATTTGATATAATTGTAATTCTTTAAAAAGAGTACTAAAAATCATCTCAATTTTCCGGCAAGCCCAAGAACAGCGTCAACATAATCATTACTATTATTATAATGGAATATCGCAGATCGTTGGGCATTTAAATCGCCATTCCAGCCGTTTGTTTTGAGGTAATTGCAGATACTGCTTACAGCGTCATCGACCTCGAACAGATCAACCTTGCCGTCTCCATTGCCGTCAACAGCCCATTTGTAGTAGCTTGAGGGAAGAAATTGAGCTAATCCGAATGCTCCTGCCCATGAACCTTCGAGTTCAAGAGTTGACATCGGAAGCTTTTTGCGGATTTTTTCTAAATGTAAAAGTTCGTTGATTGCCCATTCTGACTTAGTTTTCGATCTGAGTATTATCTTTTTCTTCAGTGAATCCATTTGAAGTGAATCATTTATCTGAGTTTCTTTTAGATTCTCAAGATTCATCCAGATGAATTCGGGTTTATTTACCATTGCTGTGCTGAAAAGAACTGAAGGAATATGATTATTGCCTGTATATCCTCCTAATTTGGTTTCGATCCAGAGAATAGCAGTAACAATTTCTTTCGGAACGTGATAGTAGTACTCACTTTTCTCAAGTATTTCCAGATTATTCTGAATGAACAGCCTACTGGCAACGACAGCTTCTCTCTGCAGGTTCTGGCTGTAGTCAGGTTTGTTGAGGTAACCGGTTACATTGATTTTAACATAACGTTCGCTGAACTGAGTACGCGGATATAAAGCTAGCGTATAAATATAGGCACTATCGGCACCTCTGGCTATCAGGGTGTCGATCACCGGTTTAAAGAATAGATACTTAGCATAAATTTCCTTGTGAGCGTTCCTGTCAAATGTGATCCTGGTTGTTGCTAGGAAAATTATAACTAATGCAATAGCTACATTCAATACAATATTTCTTTCAATCTTCAAAAATTTTTCTGCGAATGATTAATCAAAATCTGAAACAGTTTCCATACTTTTTCCAGATTGTCTTTCCAATTTACTAAAAACAGTTTTACTATCAAATCGTTATTTGTCATATTACAAAAATTCATTTTCTTATTACGACGATTAATTATAAATTTGGAATAAATTTGAAGTAAAATATTTTATTATAAAACCAGAGAATGTTGAAATGAGTAAGAAAAGTAAAGTAGAATCACTTCAGGAAAAGCAGGAACGTCAGGCAAAACCATTCGGAGTTAGTTCTGATCACACAATCAGCAATATCACACTTTCACAAAAACAGAAATATCTTCTTGAAATAATTGATGAAAAGGACATCACAATTGTTACAGGACCAGCCGGAACAAGCAAGACCTTTATTGATTGCTACTATGCTGTGACGGCTCTCAGGGATGGACTTTTCGATAAAGTCATTTTCTCCAAACCTGTTCAGGAAGCCGGCGAAAAACTTGGATTTCTTCCAGGTGACATTAACAGCAAGATTGATCCCCACTACGAGAGCTTCAAGATTTCGATGGGTAAAATGCTTAAGAAATCTATATTCGAGAAAATGCTCAGAGAAGGAGCTATTGAGTTCAGACCTTTGGCGTACATGCGCGGTGCAACTTTCGACAGAACTCTGATGATACTCGACGAAGCCCAGAATGCCGATATTCGCCAGATAATGCTCTTCACCACGCGTATGGGTAAGGAGAGTAAAGTCATAATCTCCGGCGATATTCATCAGTATGATATTGATGCATTCCATGTCGCTCTGCCATTCTTCGTCAATATGGTTAATGACATAGAGGGGGTCGGCATTTTCGAATTCGCACAAGAGGACATCGTCAGGAATAAGATTCTGATAGAGATCACAACACGCTACGAGAAGCTAAAAGCCGAGAACAAACTACCCAGAAATAAATATGCTTAATAAATAAAATGAAAAAAGCATTGAATCCGGCTACCAATTTTATAGAATTATACGTAGGGACACGGCGTGCCGTGTCCGAACAAAGCGATGTGAAGATATATAATGTGTTTGGGCAGACACTATCATTCGTTCGGGCGGGTTTAGAACCCGCCCCTACAGTCAAGATGGATGTTTCCGTCATAGAACCGGGGATGTATTTTGTGAGGACTGGAGATAGAGTAGGGAAATTTGTGAAGATGTAGCCAAGATGGGCTCCACTTGCCAAGTGGAGTCCATCTGTTGAGATAAGAATCTTTAATGTGCTTGGTCAAATACAGACCACCCCGTCACTGCGTGACACCACTCCTTGGAAAGGAGGGGAAATAGTCAGGATAGATGTATCCGGATTGGGTCCCGGAATGTATTTTGTGCGGATTGGAGATAGAGTAACCAAGTTTGTGAAGCTGTAAGATTGTCTGAAATATAGTCAATTCAAAAAAGGAGGTACTTCCTTATCTATGTAACTTATAATTTTCAATGAATGTTACCAATCCGTGAATATTGGCATCTCCTGTGTCATCAGGCAGCAGTAATCTAGCATAAGGATTCCCGATTGAACCCTTTAAAGTATATTGTCCTTTGACAATAAGATCAAAATATGGCTTTGGATTAAAATTATGATAAACCATCTTACCAAGTGAACTGAGATAACCTATAAAATCCTTTGAAATTCTACCCTCGAAATACAAATCGCGAACATTCCTGCCTTCCATACAGTTCTCAATCAGCTTTATTTCTATTACTTTCATGTCTTTCCTGTTAATTTTAAGCTATTGACGAACTTTGGGTTGATTTTATTAAAAAAAAAACAGGCTTCCCGCCAAAGAAGCCTGCACCAATAGTATATATTAAATACTATGGGAATTATGTACGCAGTTGTAATACGCAATTTCCCACATAATGTTTCGAATGCTTATTGATTTACCAATATTATTTGATAAATAATTTGCCCTGCATTTAATACTTCACAGAACATCCGTAGGGCTTTGTCGTTTTAATTGGAGCTTCTTTGCCGGCAATCAAAGCATCGAGAACTTCTCTAACGTAATTTTTTGCTTTTTCGACGTCAGCCTCGTTAGGTGTTGCTGTATCATCAATTCCACCGGCATAGACAAGAACCCCCTTGGGATTGATAATGAACATGTGCGGAGTTGTCTTTGCCCCATACATCTGTCCGACTTTGCCTTTTGTGTCAACAAGGTAAGCAGTCATTCCGGCTTTATTTGACGTAATCCTGTCATTAATCACATCCTCTGTAAAATTCCCCTGTTTGCCCGGAGCTGAAGAGCAGATCGAAAGCCAAACGATACCTTTCTTCGCATATTCCTTTTGCAGATTCTGCATATTTTTTGAATTATAGTGCTTTTTGACGAATGGACAATCGAAATTAATCCATTCCAAAACAACCCATTTACCTTCGTAATCCGATAGTGCGACTTTATTTCCATAAGAGTCTGGTAGAGAAAATTCAGGTGCTTTTGCATCTATCTCAGCATCTGATGCAGGAAGACTGATACTGATTATCATAGTCAGGGCGATTGCCGCTATCCAAAACTTTTTCATAATACTTTCTTTAATAATCTAACAACTTTAGACATGCTAACGAATTAAAACACTAATTATTAATCGCGAATTTACTATATTTGTAATTCAGCATAACATTAATCATTTCAGCACGACAGGTATGGCTCAACAACAGATTTCAGGATCGAAGAATCCATGGTCATTCGTACCATCGCTATATTTTGCACAGGGCATTCCGTTTATCATTGTCAATCAGCTGTCTGTGGCAATGCTCAAGTCTATGGGAGTAAGCAACGAACTTATCGGGTTGACCAACTTCCTTTATTTGCCGTGGTCTTTCAAGTTTCTCTGGAGTCCTATAGTCGATTCACGCAACACCAAACGCTGGTGGCTCATTATGATGCAGTTTGTGCTTGCAGTAGGATTCTTGTCGATGGCAATAGTGATGAAGGTATCTCCCGATCTGATGCCAATGATAATAATTTTCTCCATGATAGCATTTGTCTCAGCTACACATGACATAGCCATAGACGGTTACTATCTCTACGCACTTGATGACGGCAATCAGGCACTTTTCTCGGGAATCAGAAGTGCCTTCTATCGTGTCGCTATGATCTTCAGCGGAGGTCTGCTGGCATTCATAGCCGGTGAGGTTGGAACTAAGTATCTGGATATCCGGTTCGGCTGGGTTGTTTCCTTTGCAGTTGCGTCAATAGTAATGTTTTCTATATGGATTTACCATAGATTCACACTCCCAAATGTAGAAATTAACAGAGTAAAGTCTGAAACAAAGGAATCGATACCTTTTGCGAAAATATTCAAAGACTACTTCAAGCAGGACAAAATCGGAGTTGTAATTGCATTCATACTTGTTTATCGTTTAGGTGAAGCAATTCTGCTTAAAATGGTTCAGCCTTTCCTGATGGACAAACCTGAAGCAGGTGGATTGGGTATCCCACTTAAAGATGTCGGTATAATCTATGGAACATTCGGTATTCTTGCTCTAGTTTTCGGAGGAATTCTAGGAGGCTGGCTTGTGAAGAAATACGGTTTGAGAAAGGCTATACTTCCTCTTGCGTTCATTATGCATCTGCCAAATCTGCTCTATGTATATCTGGCGGCAACTTTGCCAACGGGACATTGGGGAGTTAATTTGTTTTCAATATCTTTCAACATATATCCCATTGCTCAGATTTGCGTTCTGCTCGAGCAGTTCGGCTATGGAATAGGCTTTACGGCTTTTATGGTATTTCTGCTTCGCACATCCAAGGGAGAGTACAAAACTTCGCATTATGCTATTTCCACAGGTATTATGGCTTTGGGAATGATTCTCCCGGGTGCCGTGAGCGGTATAATTCAACATTCTGCGGGCTATTTCTGGCTATTCCTAATCTGTTCAATTTTGACTATTCCGAGTCTGTTATTGATTAAATTTTTACCGATTGGTGACGATAATATTAAAGGATAAATCATGCACTGGATCATTCTTGTTATAGGTGGATTCTTCGAAGTAGGCTTCACAACCTGCCTGAAGTTTTCAGACAATTTCACCAAGCTATGGTGGTCAATCGGATTTCTAATCACCAGTACACTAAGTTTTGTCTTTCTGAACTGGGCAATGAAGGCGATACCTCTCGGAACAGCCTATGCTGTTTGGACCGGAATAGGAGCAATCGGTACAGCTATAGTCGGAATATATTTTTTCAAAGATCCGGTTTCGTTCTGGAGAATTTTTTTCTTATTTTTGATTATTGCCGGTGTAATTGGTCTAAGAGTATCTGCCGGGCAACAATAGATTTTTCACACAGAGAAGCATGGCTAAAGGCGTTAGAAGACTGGTTATCGGAGATGTTCACGGGTGCTTTAAAACACTCAGGAAACTCCTGTTCCAACAACTGAACATCCAAAAGGATGATGAGATTTACTTTTTGGGTGATCTGGTTGATAGAGGTCCTTATCCACGAAAAGTGGTGGATTTGATTATTTCTCTTCAGGAAATTGGGTACAATATCAAATGCATTATGGGTAATCACGAGTACATGCTCCTGCAGTCCCTACTATCAACAAAACTCTTCCGAATGTGGCTGAAGAATGATGCACGTCAGACACTGACTAGCTTCCGTATATCAAATGCTCTGCATCTGGACAGACACTATCTGCAGTTCTTTCTGAAAATGCCATTTTACATTGAGCTTGATACTTTCGTTCTGGTTCACGGAGGTTTTAATTTTGATATCGACAATCCTTTCGATGATACACTATCGATGCTATGGATGAGGAATGAAAGAGTAGATTTGGAAAAAATCGGTAACAGAAGAATGATAGTTGGACACTCACCAAAAACCCTCGATGTAATCAAGAATTCACTTGGTAAAAAACGAATTCTTCTTGACGGCGGTTGCGTTTACTTCGATGTCAACAAAGAACTGGGCTATCTCTGCGCTCTCGACATAGACAAAATGACACTCTACACTCAAAGAAACATTGATTATAAGATATAGCTTTCAAAATCAAATAAAATATTTAATTTTTTCCAGCGTTTACCTTAACAGATGAATAAGAAAATGATTGGTATACAGCATGAACAATATAATCACAATAGAAGCCGGCAAAAGAGGCGGAAAACCATGTATAAGAGGGATGAGAATTACAGTATATGACATTCTCTCCTGGCTTGCAAATGGAATGTCTTATGATGAAATAATTTCAGATTTCCCTGAATTAACAAAAATAGATATTCTTGCCGCACTCGAATATGCTAGTCAAAGAGAACAAGAATTGGTAACTGCTTAGATGAAACTTCTTCTTGATCAAAATATATCATTCAAACTTGTTAAACAGCTTGAGGAATATTTTCCTAATTCTTCCCATGTAAAGTTGGAGGATCTTTCTGAATCAAGTGATTTAGAAGTTTGGAGTTTTGCCCGGGAAAATGATTTTACGATTGTAACGCAAGATGTAGATTTCTCAGAAATATCTCTTGTGAAAGGAACTCCTCCAAAAATCATTTGGTTAAAATGTGGTAATGCTACTACACAACATATATACGACACTATAATCATAAATTTCAATTCAATCGAAGCTTTTGTAAATGACTCCAGAAGCTCTTGTTTAAAGCTTTATTAGGGTTAGAAATCGAATTTTTTTTTCATTTTATTCCTCTTTACTTTTTACTGTGTCAGTCCTTTACGCAACGAACAGAATGTCCTTGTACATTACCGGCCCCACCCCTATATAGATAGGTGATACTGAAGTACAGGTTTATGTACCATGCGTATGACTTAACATACTCCGTAGAAGACCACCAAGTACCGAAGTAACCAATATTGACGAATGAAGTATAGTTTAAGCAGCTAGAGCCTGGTAGAGCGGTAAAACCACTCTCATTTGTGGCTCCTTCGTTAGGAGTTCGCCATAAGCCATCCCCGGCTTCTATCGTTCCTGTGCTTTTAAGCTTGCCACCAGCATGGTTTTCTCCGCCAAGAAATGTAGTAAGTTTAGTCCATTCGGAGTCACTTGGAACATGCCAACCTTCTGGTGCTAAACCTCTTTGATCATTCACAGCATACCAGTTATAAAGCTTTCCATAGATTTTACCTAATTCGGGATCATTGTTGTAAAAGCACCAAGCACCAGTAGTCAGATTCACCCAGGTCGTTGAATCTCTTACCTCAGGAATTGAATCGCCATTTCTATAATGATCAACATTGAGGTTTTTCAACATCCAGACCTGAGTACCAATAGTAAGTGGCTGATATTGATCAATATAGAAGATGATACTATCGATTGAAATTAATGAGTAGCTTTTTGGAAAGGAAAAGATATAAACATTGAGAATATCATGTTTGGCACTGTCCTTTTCGAATTTGATACTTCCGATTATTTCAGTTGGATAGTAAGCAACAAGTGTGTCCTGATAATGGATTCGCATAACGTAGTTGTTCTTTTTGTCAATGACATTTAAGCTGTCAATATCGCTAAGATTGTACTGCTTCGAGCTTCCATCCATAAGATAGAATTTGACAAGAGGTTCTGCTGAATAGAGCTGAGCAGAGCAAATGATTACGACGATGATTAGAAGTGCTTTTTTCATGATCTTCCTTTAACATTCATCATTCGATATTCGTTATTCGAAATTTTGTATTCCGTCTTTCATCCCCATTTTTCATAACAGGGTTGGTTTATTCTTTGTAAATCAATGAATAGCCACGAGCTTTAGCTCGTGGTAATAAGAAACAAATTTTCTTAATTGGGGATTTATCCCCACAAAAAGATTAATTTCGACTAAAGTCGATGAAAAAAAATAGCACCTTTCCACGAGCTAAAGCTCGTGGCTATTGATTCCATAATAATTAAAGAGAAAGAATCAGCCCTGATTTTTATAGCGGGTTTCTCTATTCCTGCATTCCCCTAATTATCAATTCTTAATTGATTTAAATTCCTATCGCTTCTCCGCATTTAATCGACTCAATTGCCGCAAATGTAGCCAGAGTTACGGCTCTGATAACATCATACTCTATCGGCATCTGTGAACCATTCCGCATTGCTTCGACTGTTGCGGCAACCTCTTCGTTGTGACCCTTCTTGCCGTTGTAAGTTTTTTTTGACTTCTTGCCTGCTCTGAAGAACTCAACCGATTCGAAATTATTCATGACTGCTGAGGAAGATTCGCAGTAAACCTCGCAGTATTCCTTAGGTTGCGATGAATCTCCGTTTGCCACATATTGAAGTGTTCCGACAGATCCGTCGCTAAATTTAATTGTGATGCACACATTGTCGTGATTGAAAGTCTGCAAATTCTGTGATGATATACTTTCCGCGTAAACCCGCACAGGTACTGCTCCGGTAAGGTATGCCATTGTATCTATAAAGTGGCATCCTTCGCCGATAATCCGTCCTCCACCCTGCTCAGGCTGGAAGGGCCACGACGTTACAGGCGGCATTCCTGCATTAACGCGGTAACTTATGACCATTGGTTCAGTGCGTGATTTGTAGAAATCTGCAATATCTTTAAATGGCTTGGAGAATCTTCTGTTGAAGCCCACCATTACTCTGCCCGAGTGCTTAGCAACGGCATCGTCGATTTCTACTTGTTGTTCCAGATTGACGCATAGCGGCTTTTCGACAAATATTGGTTTACCGGATTTTACTGAATCCAATACAAACTGAGCATGAGTATCGTGTCTGGAAGCACAGAAAACGCCATTCACCTCTGAATTGTTTATCATTTCTGTAGAATCTGTTCCTGAAAGCTTGAAACCAAATTTCTTCGCAGCTGTCAGTGCATTGACAGATGTCGATGTAGTTACTCCGATGAACTCAACTCCGCAGTCCTTCAGCGGTGGTAGCAGATTTGACTGAGCAAAAGATCCCGCACCGATAAAAGCTATTTTCAGCTTATCAATCTTATTATTTGTTGTCTTTACTTCAATCGTTCTGCGCGATGCATCCTTACGTTCCGGATAGTTCAGCACAATTCCCAGATACGGTTCAATCACCTTACCCGTGATCAGCCCGTAAGCATCGACGGCATCTTTTATCTCAAATCTATGAGTTGTCAGCGATTTTACGTCCAGTTTGCCCTGCGACACAAGATCAAGTATCGCCTGTAGATTGCGGTTCTCTGTCCATCTTACATATCCGACGGGATAGTCGTGACCACGTTCTTCGTAGTTGGCGTCGTATCTGCCCGGACCATAACTGCACGAAATTGTAATATCCAGTTCTTTCTCGTAAAATGGCGATCGAGGCAGATTCATTGCGATTCCGCCGACAACAACCACGCGAGACTTCTTTCTTGCAATATCAATAGCTAATTCAATAGGCTCGTTCGATCCTGTGCTGGCGGTAATTATAACTGCATCAAATCCCATTCCATTCGTGAATGCCATCAAACTTTTAGTCGATTCCTTAGAACTGGCAAATGTTTCATCACAGCCGTAGCTCTTAGCTTTCGCAAACAGTGATTCGTTGATGTCCAGTCCGGCAACGCGGCAACCCGATGCTTTCAGCAACTGAACCGTGATCTGTCCGAGAAGTCCAAGACCGATAACTGCAACATTTTCTCCAAGTCTAAGATCAGCCTGTCTGACTCCCTGCAGAGCTATAGAGCCGAGAGTGGCATACGAAGCCTCTTCGAAGCTAACTCCCTCTGGAATTTTAACGGCAAGATTACGCGGAACGGTAATGATTTCTGCATGAACGGCGAAACCAGCTCCGGCACATGCAACCAGATCACCCGGTGTGAATTCTGTGCAACGCGATTCAAGCACAACACCTGCAGTACTGTAGCCCAGAGTCTTGTAGGAATCAAGCTTCGAGAGAACCTTTTGCACAGTAGAGGCTAATCCCTCTTTTTTGACAAGATCCATCACCATTTTCACTTCTTTGGGCTGTTTCTTCGCCCTTTCCAGCATATTTGACTGTGTGTTGGTAACAGAAGTTTTCTCCGTACCGGCACTAATCAGCGAACAAACATTACGAACAAGAATACCACCCTCAACGCAAGCCGGTGCCGGAAGTTCTTCCACAAGCATCTGACCGTCTTTTTGATATTGAATAACCTGAAGCATATTTTTATCTATTTCATGTTTATAAAACCCATTTCCAAGAATACAAATTTAGATAAAAATCATTAATTCATACCAAAATAGTGTGATAATAAGAGCATGTTATTTAATTAAAAATGACAAGGAATTTAATTATATTTGTATTAATCTAAAAAGGGGTTAAACATCATGAAGAAAACAATTTCTATCCTCTCTTTAATTCTCACATTTAATTGTGTAGTATTTAATAATTTAGCAATCTCACAACCTCCTATCGAATGGCAAAAATGCTATGGCGGAAAATATAATGAATATGCCACTTCATTTATTAAAACTAAAGATAGTGGATTTATATTAACTGGGTCAACAAACTCATATGATGGTGATGTTACCCGAAACCATCCTAAAGCTTATGATGAAGAAGTTTGGGTTGTTAAGTTGAATGCTTATGGAAAAATAACATGGCAGATGTCCTATGGTGGAACAGATGTTGATAAAGCTCATTCAATTATTGAAACTAGTGATGGCTGTTATTTATTCGCAGGAGCAACTGGTTCTATTGATGGTGATATAAAGGGTTTACATAATGGTATTGATGCTTTGATTATTAAAATAGATTCAAGCGGTAAAATTATTTGGCAAAAGTGTTTTGGTGGAAGTCAATATGATGAGATATATAAAATAATTCAAACAAGGGATAGTAACTTTATTGCTGTAGGAATTACAGAATCAAATGATGGTGATGTTCTAGGAAACCATAATAAGCAAGATGCTTGGATAGTAAAGTTTGATTCTTATGGCAGAATTATCTGGCAAAAGTGTCTGGGTGGTAGCCAACGTGATGAAGCAAAATGTGTAATAGAAACAAATGAAGGCGACTATTTGATTGTTGGTAGCACTTATTCAAGTGATGGTGATGTAATTACAAGTCATGGAATTTATAATATGGAGGGTTGGATTGTAAAATTAAATTCAAATGGTAAATTGCTCTGGCAAAAATGTATAGGTGGCAGTAAGAATGAGTATTTGAATTGTATATCAATTACTACTGATGGTGGATTTATAGTTTCTGGTTACACTAATTCTAATGATGGAGATCTATCTGGTAATAACGGCAATATTTCTAACGACAATTATAATTATTGGGTTATCAAATTTAATCTTGATGATCAAATCGAATGGCAGAAATGCTATTCTTGTGGTGGTGGATATACAACAATATCAGAAACAATAGATGGTGGGTACATTTTTGCAGCTACAGCAAGTTTAAATGGGGGTGATATTTCAGGATTTCATGGTGGTTATGATTATTGGATTGCCAAACTAAATAAATTTGGTCAGATACAATGGCAAAAATGTTTTGGTGGTTCTTTGTATGACGATGCTCAATCCATAGCAGAGACTAAGGATAATGGATATATAATTACAGGAGATATTGAATCAAATGATGGTGATGTTGTTGGATTACATGGCTTGACTGATGGATGGGTTCTTAAGTTGAACAATGAAGGACAGATTCAGTGGCAAAAATGCCTTGGTGGAAAAGATGAAGATTGGACAACATCAATTATTGAATCGAAGAATGGAGGATTCGTAGTATCGGGCTATAGTCAATCAAATGATGGCGATGCAATAACAAGGCAAAAAAGATATGGTGATATATGGGTTGTAAAATTAAATCCCTTTACTGATGTAGAAGAGAAAACATCTGAAAAAATCTTTGAAATTTCTCCCAATCCCGCTTCCGATTTCATTGAATTATCTGTAGGGACACGGCGTGCCGTGTCCGACCAAAGCGATGTGAGAATATTTGATGTATTGGGAGAAATACAGACCACCCCTAACCCCACCCCAACCCTCCCCGCGAGCGGTGAGGGCGTTAGGCTGGATGTCTCCGGCTTAGCTCCGGGGATGTATTTTGTGAGGATTGGGGAGTCAGTTCAAAAGTTTATAAAGTTATAAAGTCTGTAAAGTAGTAGAGTTGTATTCAGCTACGGAGTAGCGACCTGTTTGTAGAAAACGGAAAATAAAACGAGCAAGAGCTCCATCGGAGCGTACTGGGAAATTAAATCTCCGTAGGGTCGAACGGCCGTTCGCCCCTACAAAGCGAAGTGAGGGTATATAATTTGCTGGGAGAAATACAGACCACCCCGTCACTTCGTGACACCCCTCCTTGGAAAGGAGGGGAAAAAGTAAGGTTCGATGTCTCCGGCTTAGCTACCGGCATCTATTTTGTGAGATTTGGGGATCGAGTTGGGAAGTTTGTGAAGCTGTAAATTTTATTGTTAAAGCGGTTTAAGTATTTTGTTATTAATAGAGAATTTTGTAATTTTTCATTATGACAATTGAAGAACAAATAAAGTATTGGTTTGATATTGCAGAAGATGATCTGATTGTTACTGAAAGTAACTTTAATAATTGTCATTATCTTTGGTGTCTATTCATATGTCATATTATTCTTGAAAAAGGAATTAAGGCACTATATGTTCAATCCAATCATGAATCTCCTCCTAAAATTCACGATCTTGTTAAATTATCAAAACTCGCTTCAGTTGTAATTTCAGAAGAGGACTTACGTTTTTTGGATGAAATGAATAAATTTAATATCGAAGCACGTTATCCTGATTATAAGGAAGTTTTGAAGAAATTTTGCACTAAAGAATATACTGAAATAAGATATAACAAAACAAAAGAAATATTCCAATGGCTGAAATCCCAAAAGAAATAATAGATAAGTTGAATAGATTTTTTGCAGAAGTGGAAAAATCTAATATTCATATAGAACAAGCAATACTTTTTGGTTCTTATGCCAAGGGTACTCAGAATAAATACAGTGATATAGACTTGGCAATCGTTTCAAAGAATTTTGATGGTGTACAATTCTTTGATTTAGATAAATTGCGCGATGCCCGTTTTGCTGTTGACACCGATATATCAGCAATACCTTATCTTCCACAAGACTTCACACCCGATAATCTTTTCGTGAAGGAGATTTTAAGAGATGGAATTAGAGTTATTTAGATTCTTGTTACCCAAATCCCGCATCCGATTTCATAGAAATATCCGTAGGGGCGAACGGCCGTTCGCCCTTACAAAGCGAGATAAAAATCTTTAATGTTCTTGGAGAAATACAGACCACCCCGTCACTGCGTGACACCCCTCCTTGGAAAGGAGGGGAAAAAGTTAGAATCGATATCTCCGGTTTGGCTCCAGGTATGTATTTTGTTTGGATTGGGGATCGAGTTGGGAAGTTTGTGAAATTATAATCAACCCCATGCTTAAGCACGGGATCGATAAAAAGGATAAAACGGGCACATTTAAAATTTGTGAATGGAACTTTGAATTTAATTGTCAATCGGAGTAAATATGAAAAGAGCATTTCTGTATTTGTTGATGCTAATAATATCAATTTCGGCATATGGTCAGAAAATACCCAAAGTCAGCTTCTATCTTACGAACGGAGATGTGAAACAGTACAGCATTTCTGATATTAATGATATTAAATTTCAGGCTTTCAAAAGCAAATACATGATGAAAATATTCTATAATGACACAACGTCCAAGAAATTTAATATTCGAAGCATTGAGTCTATAGTATTTGAAAAGGATAAGAACGGTATTGAATATTTAAATATACTTGATGCAGGACGACTACTGATTTTTAACCTCGCTCATATTGATAGTATAAATTTTTTCCTGCCTAAATATAATACTCCTGAAATACTTGATATTAATCCCCTTTCAGCAAGGATTGGAGACGAGGTAACGATTAATGGTTTCAACTTCGGTGATGTTAAGGACAAAAGTATTCTCTCATTTATCGGTAAAGATGCAGTTGAGTTTAACAACTGGTCGGATACGCTGATCAAGGTTATTGTTCCCAAAGGTGCTCAGTCTGGGAGTCTGTCAGTTACAGTCAATGGAATCAAGAGTAACGATATTAATATTAGTATCATTCCATTTATCTCACAAATATATCCAAAATCAGCAGGAATAACTGAATATATTTCAGTCTATGGTTCCGGCTTCGGGAATGTCAAATCCGGTGAGTTTTCCTTTAATAATGATAAAGCTATTGAATATCCACAATGGACTGACTCTTATCTTAGTGTTACTGTACCGAAAGGGGCAAGATCAGGCATGGCTTTTCTAACAGTGAATGGTATAAAAAGTAATGAATTTAACTTTAATGTTATTCAACATATTATCTCAATCCAACCGGACTCAGCACAGGTAGGCGATCTGGTAGTTTTGAAAGGTACAAAATTTGGCAGTAAACAGGGAAACGGTCTTGTCTATTTCAGCTCTACTCCTGTTATTGAATACAAAATCTGGAGTGACACAGAGATCTCCTTAATTGTGCCGGATAAAGCCAGGTCAGGAAGAGTTAAAGCCAATATCAATGATTTATCAAGCAATAATGTTCAATTCTACCTTATACCTTATATATCGTACTTAATGCTGGATTCAGCAAGACTTAATTCAACAGTATTAATTACAGGAACAGGATTTGGAGATTTTCAAAATAATGGGGAAGTTTCATTTAACGGTGTTAAAGCTGAAATCTATACTGGGTGGAGCTGTAAGTCCATTGCTGTCAAAGTTCCTACAGCCGCGAAATCCGGCATAGTTTCGGTTACAATTGAGGACATAAAGAGCAATGAAGCCGCTTTTACCGTTCTGCCGAGTATAATTTCAATTTCTCCTACAGCCGCAAACATTGGCGATGAAATCGCAATAAAAGGAGTTAGCTTTACTGATACTAAGGGATCTAATTTTGTTTCTTTTGGAAGTATTAAAGCAACAGAATATACAAACTGGAGCGATACTTTAATTAAAGTGAAAGTACCTGTGGGAACTACTACAGGCAGTATGTTAGCTACAATTGGATCAAACACAACTAATGCCGTTCTATTCACAATTAAACCTAAAATATCATCAATTTCGCCAACTTCAGGTTTGGTCGGACATTTTATTACTATATCAGGATCAGACTTCGGTTCTGAAAGAGATTCAGGTTATGTTACTTTCAGTAATGCGAATGCTATCGTATATACAAGCTGGAGTGACACCCTTATCGTTGTAAAAGTGCCTGCAGGTGCTTCAACAGGAAAAGTTTCAGTATTTGCCAATAAATTGAAAAGCAATGGAGTTGACTTTATTTGTACCGGTGGGAATTACGAAGAAATTAGAATCGGAACTCAAGTGTGGATGCTAAAGAACTTAGACGTTTCAACTTACAGAAACGGAGATTTGATTGCTGAGGTTCCTTTAATCTCAGAATGGTGCAATCTTACAACCGGGGCATGGTGCTATCATGATAATTCCCCTGTTATAGGTCAGGTTTATGGCAAATTATACAACTGGTATGCCGTAACTGACCCTAGAGGTTTGGCTCCTGATGGATGGCATATTCCCAGCGATCAGGAAATGATAGCACTTTGTCTCTATCTAGGCGGTGATGATGTTGCAGGCGGAAAGCTTAAAGAAACAGGAACTGCTCACTGGCAGAGACCTAATACAGGAGCAACAAATGAGAGCGGATTCACCGGATTGCCCGGTAGTTACCGCTCATTCTTTCAGTGGTCAGTATTAGAAGCCGAGGGCTTTATGTGGACCACAACAGAGTTCAGTTCTGCGCGTGCATGGTACTGGAGTCTGGCTTATGATTCACCAACATTCTTCAGGAATAATCAACCCAAGTTTCATGGGCTTTCAGTCAGGTGTATAAAGGACTAGTAGTGCTAAATTTTATATTGACATTAATGCATTAATCTCGATGATTATATGCTATAGAATGAAGAAAATATTAGCAAGATTTTAAGTAAATTTAGCTAGGTTAGTAAATAAACGAGTTACCCGTAATTATAAAAACGATTCGAAAATGGCGATAGTATCGATAATAGCATTATTATTCCTTTATACTTCCGGAATTTTTCTTTGGGACAAACTCGTTGCTTGGCGACTGAGTAGAAAAGTTTCTAAGACTATAAAATATGTTCACTATTTGACACTTTTTGTTGCTTTATCAATTGTTTTTACATATTCTCAATTTGGCGTAGGTCTTCGTGGACTTTGGACAACTAGAACTTTTGTAATAATTGCTTTGTTGACAGGTGTGTTTTTCAACTTTGTAACTGACAAGACAATTATGAATAAAATGGAAAAGGTTTATTTTAAACTCTTTTCGCTCTTACCTACATTGACAGGTGTTATTTTGTTTATACCAATTTTGGGTGTTGTTACTGTAATATCACTACTTGGCAATTTAATCGACCCAGTTAATAAAATATATTTTGAAGACGAACACTTAAGAATTCAAAGCTCATTCACAGGTGTTTTAGTTCCGCCTTGTCTAGAAATTTTTGCAAAAAATTCGATATTTGAAAAGCACATTTATAGTCCAGACTTTCGAGGTAAAGACCTCGATTCAATTACTGTGAGTTACGATAATGATTCGACAAGAATATATGTTTATAGTACCACTAAGGAAGACTTCTTTCCTAAAGTAATATGTACAGATAAGCAGAAATAAAAACTTAATCAAACAGCAAAAACTAGACATTGTCATGGCAATGTTTTAATGTGCTTTATCCTTAGAAACATAAAAATTTTTTTACTATTAATCAACACTTTTCAATGAGAATAACAAAAAAAAAGGCAATAATAACCTTGTTAATCCTTACAAGTTTAGCATTCTTTAGTTATTATTTAAATGAAGCATATAAGTTTGCTAATGGTGTAAAGAATGATTATATAAAAAAAGATAGCGCATTGAAAGCAAAGGGGACTCGGCTTGACAGTATGGGGAATGTTAACATTGAAGATTATAGAAAGATTAGGGATAGTTTAGAAGCCAAAAGGAAATGAGCACTGAACAAAACAAGTTGCTTATTCAATTCGAGTTTTCGATGGTTAGGAAAGTTTATCCTGTTTTCCGCACTTTTTTTTACTGAAGCTGTAAGTTATTGAAAAATAGAAGC
>CAYXFU010000013.1:64715-94431 GCA_964464375.1 uncultured Hyphomicrobiales bacterium | reverse complement strand
GCTTCTATTTTTCAATAACTTACAGCTTCAGTAAAAAAAAGTGCGGAAAACAGGAAAGGGGCTTTTGCAATTAAATTGAACCAAAGCAGTCAAACTAAATAAAAAAATAATTTGGGATAGAAATGGGACTTACTACCTCTGAAATCTTTCTTATCATTTTCGTGATAATTTATATCATTTTTACATTAGTAGCTTTGATAGATCTTATGAAAACAGAAATCAAACCTATTATCAAAATGATTTGGATTCTATCATTCTTTTTTGCTCCATTTGGTTTTCTATTTTATTATTACATAGGCAAAAATCAAGACAAAATTGATTCTGAAGAGAATTTGTAGTTTAACCAATTTTTATTGCCAATCAACATATTCAACTTCACATAATACTGATTCAAGGTCGTTAAATACGATTTTTTGAGGATCCTCAGGTAGAATCGGCAACTCAAATTCAGCCGTCTCCCCGGTTATGAATACTCTCAAACGAACAATTTTGTCATCATCCAGCAAAACTTTAATGGGAACAAACATTTTAAATGTTGCTGGTACTTCTGTTTGCTGGACCTTGCACTTTACCTTGAATTTGCCATCAGCTGTCTTTTCGGTTTTAGATGAAAATTTATATTTTGGTATTTTATAGTCGTCAACCCATTGGTCAAAGAACCAGGAGAAATCGATGTTAACCTTGCTTTCAATTTTTTTCTGAAAATCTTTGGTTGAAACACTCTTTAACTTATTTTCCAGATAAAACTCTTTAAGAATACTAAGAAATACATCTTCTTTCATAGTATTCAGATCAAGAAACATGTTCCTCAACATATGCAAAATCCATGCACCTTTCTTGTAAATAACAAGAGAATAATCGCCTCCGGTTCTACTCGATTCGTTCCTATAACCTAATGAAATCGGGCCTGGTTCAATTCCTTTACCTAGAAATGATTTTCTGGTATTCAGAAGTTCCTCCTTGTATTGTTGAAGGAAATGGAAGAACTTTTTGTTGTCATTCAATGCCATTTGAAGATACAACATAGATGAATATTCTGAGAAACCTTCACTTAACCACTGATCATGGTAGGTTTTAAAATCAACCGCAATACCCCACCACTGGTGTCCAACTTCGTGAGAACAGAACATCTCTTCGCTTCCATCGTCATTTCCACTTTCAAATGTAACCAATGACAAATGGAGCATTCCTGGAAAAGCCTCACCATGATAAGCAGGTAATTCAGTAACATTAAAATGCTTTGGCGGTATTGTCCCGAATAATTTAGTATAAAATTCCATACTCAACTGAATATCTTCTGCTACTTTTTCATGTTGTTGACCAGTAACATAGAGTACATCAATCGGTTGCATGTCTTTCGGTCTCACCTTATGAATATCATATGGTCCCAAATTAAAAGATGCATTTCTGATTTTATAAGAAGTCGTCCAATGTGAGAATTTTGTTCCATCAGATTCCTTTTCGTCAATCAAGTCTCCAACGCTCACAAACTCGTAGTTATCAGGAACAGTAAAACTAAGATCAAAGTAAGCCAGATCTTTATAACCATACGTAGGATACCAGCCAATTGATGTTTTTAGGAAAACATAATCTCTGGCTCGGGATAATATTTTACCAGAATATTCTAGATTTATTGTTAGACTATCATTAATATTGTAAAAATGCGGCAATTTTAACCAAAGAGTACTTCCTTCATCCGATTTATAAAAGGAAATTGGTTGATTATTAATTGAAGCAGATTTTATGCTAAGATCATGAATAAGGTCAAATGGAAGCCACTGTGCCTTTTGATCTATTATTTTTAAAGAAATAGAGGCTTCTGCTTGAAAATATAAACCCGTTGTTAGTGTTGAATTAATTGTCGAATTGATTTTATACTTCTCAATATCAATTTGATTTGTTGAATGAAAAGGATCGTTACTTGTTTCATATGAACTCGACAAGTGAAATTGACTGATCAATTCCGGGAAAAAGTTAATACCTGCTTGCCATTCTATCTTACTTAAAGAAATTTCCTCTTGTTCAAAAGGATCAACTGCATAAACAAGTTCTCCAAAGTCAGGTGTATCTAGAAGCGAAGAGAATGAAACTGTATCACAATCATCAAGCAAGGGTTTTGCAATGGTTACACTAAGGTTATCACCTTCCTTATCAAATGAAACCGATAAGAATTGTTTATATACCTTCTCAGCATCCGAAGTTTTATTTGAGATCATCTTGGTTCCAACTTGTTGCAGTTCAAAAGCAGTGCTGTCTGCAAAGAAAAAAGCCATTGATGTGAATGTGCTCATTATCTGTTTAGACTTAAGAAATCTGTTGAGCTGATCGCTTTCAACTTTTGTTGGTGGTACGAAATTAAATGTTCCAATACCAATGAAAACAGCAAAACGCACTTTTTTGTTAATTGGTTTGAGAAAGAAAATTACCCCTGAATCCAGACTGAATGATCCGGCATCTTTCATCAAAGTATAATCCTTAACATAATAAATGTTGTTATTGTCTATTACTAGTTCTTTGACTTCATTCAACATTTGCTTATAATCATTATATGGCTGGTTTGCATATAAGAATGAACTAACCAAGATGCAAGTCAATATTAAAATCGAAAAATGCGGATATCTGCTCATGATCGAAAACCTTGTATGTTTATATTTATTTAAAATCAAACTGATACCGAACCGAAATATTATTTTTTATCAATTTAATAAAAAAAATTCTTTTCTCAATGTATTATAAATAAAAAACCCGGCGGATACCGGGTTTTCAATTATTTCATTAGTATTTTTTTAATGTACCTTGTCGTTCTTTGGCTTTTTGATCCCATTCAGGGAATTTGACTTTCTTAAGTTGATCCTTGTCTTTGATTAGTTCTTCAATGATAATGCCAATATATTTTTGAGCTTTATCTTTAGTCGAAACATCAGGTAATAGAACTGGAATGTTATATAAATGCTTAACAAGAATAACATTTATTATTCCACGCGCTCTTTCCGATTTTGCAATAGATGTACCGAGAACTCTCAGAACTTCAACTGGTGAATGGAATCCAACGGAATTTGATGCTGCTACCCAATCCCATCGCCATTGAGCAGAGCGAAGTAACTCCAATACGGGCTTCATTTCTTCTTCGGTAGCTCCTGAATTCCAAGCAGTTGCAGCCTCAATATGAGCAGCAGAAAGGCTTTTTTCGACCATTTTTCTTATTTCAGTTACTCTATCCTGTCGGTCGTAAACATCCTGAGTCAGTCGTTCTTCACTTTCACGATGGCAAACCTGACAAGAATTAGCAATATTATTAAGAGGACTTTGAATATGGTGATCTGTGAATTTCTTTCCTCCGGCAATTTTATAAGGCATGTGACAATCAGCACAAGCAACACCCCTTTTTGCATGAATACCAGTCATATATAGTTCATAATCCGGGTGCTGTGCTTTTAAAATTGGAGTTCTGCTTAACTTATGTTCGAAATCTTTGAAGTTAATTTCGTTATAATAACTTTCCATTTCATCTGCACTGAAGCCTTTATCCCATGGGAATGTTACATATTTACCTTCACCTTTGAAATAATACTCCACATGACATTGAGCACATACCAGAGAACGCATTTCCTGATGTGTTATATCCTGCATCTTCTTTCCTCTTCGTTCAAGAGCTTCAATCAAAGCAGGTCGGGTTATTCTCAGGTTCATCGTCTTTGGATCATGGCAATCCTGACATCCAATAGGATTTACAATCTCTGATCCGAGATCGATCCATTTTGCTTTATAAAATTCAGAGATACCCATCTTCTGCATTACTCTCGGAACGTCTGTACTCTTGCATGTCCAGCAGGAAGCAGTCTGAGGACTTTTTTCGTGTCCACCTGTTCTCAAAGTATTGCGAACATCATTGATTGCATAAGCATGGCCTCGTGATTGGTAGTACTCCCTTGAAAATCCATAACCAGCCCATAGAATAACCAATTCAGGTGCATCACTTAAATAATCTATTGTAGCAGAACCACCATATTTACTGCGGAAAGTTGTATCCAATGTTTGAAGATAACTTTCGTATTCATTGGGATAATTCTCCCCCCAAACCTCATTTCTTGGTTCCCAATCTGCTAATGCTTTAACCGGTTGAAGTTTTGTAGATGTTTCTGCTCGTCTTTCAATGATTGAAGAAGTAAATAATCCAAGAATAAATACAACAATTGCGACTGACACTAAAATGATAATTCCTTTTAATGATCTCTTCTGTTTGTCTGACATTTTAACCTCTATGTGATTAGATATGATGAGTTACTATTTATTAAAAAATCTTCCTGGCTTAATTTCATTTCTTATTTAACCATTCAGGCAAAGCCGGATGCAGAGGTTGAATAATGGCATCCTGAGTAGAAGCCTGGCTGTGAACTCTGCCATGTGGTACTTCTCTATGGCAATCCCAGCACAAATGTCCTTTTCCTTCCAATGAATTTTTTAATGTAATATTACTAATTGAAATATTTTCGATTTGGTTTTTGTGACATCTGATACAGTTTTCCTGAGTAACAGATTTTCCGGCTTCTTTAATTCTGATTACCTGAGGTTCCAAATTAAAAGTAAACATGAATGAGTGCCTCATTCCATCGGAAGCTTTAAAGAAATACTTGCGGAAAATATTATCATGAGGAACATGACAATCATTACACTTTGCTCTTTCCCTATGGCTACTGTGAAACCAAGTAGCATACTGGGGAGTCATTACGTGACAATTAATACATACGTGTTCATCATCAGATAAATAAGATATGGCGTTTGATAGTTTAAAAGCAGTAAGCATCACACCAAGAAAAATCCCGATAAGAATAAATAGTATCGTTCGCTTGGTTGTAAGTGGCTGGAACAGAAAAGCGATTAATTTTGATATCATAACATTTTCCAAAATTTATATCAGAAAATTCTATCTGAATAAAGGTTCTTTATTTATACGAAAATACAAAAGAATTATTGATTTTATCTTATAGTCTGACAAAAGAATTGATTCTAGACTATATTAAATTTTAAATTGCCAATCTTTTTTTCAGCAGAATCTCTCAATTCAGCTAAAGTGTATTCAGTAAGCATTTTGAAGGCTTCATCTCTAAGATAACCCCATTTGTTATGAAGAGGGCATGGGTTATTAGGGGAGCAACCGGGAAAGCCAAGAACACACTTCTCAAATACTTCTAAACCGTCGATTGCCTCTACAATTTGAATTAATCTTATTTCAGAGGGATCCTTTGCAAGAAAAAAACCTCCTGTTTTTCCTTTTTTTGATCCTACAATTCCTGTTTCAGTGAGCTTCTGAAGGACTTTAGAAACAAATTCTTTAGGAAGTTGTAATTCCTTAGAGATATCTCCGGCATTGTGAAAGTCGTCTTTTGACTTTATTGTTAAATACAACACAGCCTGAAGAGCCAATTCACATTTCTTGGAAAATATTACAGTCATAATTTTTAGCTTACTTTAACTAAATTTAAATCAAATTATTTATATTTTCAATTTAAAAAATTCTAAGAAATTTTCAAACTTAATTACAGATATTTTTGTCTTTAATTGAAAGTTTTTCTAATTGTTCTTCTTTAGTTACGTCTTTAACTATCTTAAATTTAAAAATACTATTAGTTTTTTGTATTTTTGTAATCTATATAATTTTCAAACCGATTTTTTGAATGAATGAATAACTTTAGAAATTTTAGCATTATCGCTCATATTGACCACGGAAAGTCAACTTTAGCTGACAGATTACTTGAACGAACAGGCAGGGTAACAGAACGCGAAATGGTTACTAATCAAATCCTCGATGATAATCCACTCGAGCAGGAGAGAGGTATAACCATTAAACTTCATGCAATTCAGATGAATTATATAGCAAAGGATAATTCTGAATATATCCTAAATCTCATAGATACTCCGGGACACGTTGATTTTACTTATGAAGTTTCCAGATCCCTAGCTGCATGTGAAGGCGCTTTACTTATCGTAGATGCTACCCAGGGTGTTGAAGCACAAACAATAAGTAATTTGTACTTGGCAATCGAAGCCGGTTTGGAAATCATTCCAATTTTGAATAAAATTGATCTTCCTAGTGCAGAAACTAAGATTGATGATGTTAAGCAACAGATTTTAGATTTGATTGGATGCAAAGAAGAAGATATTCTGTTGGTTTCTGCCAAGCAGGGTTTAGGTATAGATGAAGTCCTTGAAGCAATAGTTAAAAGAATTCCTTGTCCAAAGGGTGATCCTGATGCACCTCTGAGAGCTTTGATTTTCGATTCTATTTTTGATTCTTATCGTGGAGTAATAGTCAATATCAGAGTCATGGACGGAACAATTAGAGAAAAGGATAAAATCCTTTTCATGGCTACTGGTATGAGTTATGAAGTTGAGGAATGTGGTGTTCTTTATATGAAACGAAGTCGTACCGGAGAACTCAAAGCCGGTGATGTTGGCTATTTTATACCCAACATAAAGACTTTGCAGGATACCAAAGTTGGAGATACTATCACTCATCTGCATAAACCGTGTGAAAAAGCAATAGAGGGTTTCAAAATTGTTAAACCTATGGTATTCAGTGGAATCTATCCTGCAAGTGCAGATGATTTTGAATCTCTTCGTGAGGCATTAGCTAAACTTCTCTTGAATGATTCTTCTATAACCTATGAACCGGAAACATCCAGTGCATTAGGTTTTGGTTTCAGATGCGGATTCCTCGGACTACTCCACATGGAAATCGTTCAGGAGAGATTAGAACGTGAATTTGATCAGAATATAGTTACAACAGTTCCAAACGTTCGTTATAATGTTGTCAAAACAAATGGGGAAGAATACTTTATTGAGAATCCTGCTCAGCTTCCACCTACAACTAATATCAGTGAAATTCAGGAACCTTACATCAGGGCACAGATCATTTCGCCAACTGAATACATTGGAAATGTTATGAAGCTTTGTATGGATAGACGCGGAATAATGAAAAATACCACATATTTGTCTGCTGACCGCGTTGACCTTCATTTTGAATTACCTCTCGCAGAAGTTATTTTTGACTTTTATGATAAATTAAAATCGACAAGTCGTGGTTATGCTTCTCTTGATTACGAATACCTGGACTTCAGACCAGAGGACTTAGTTAGACTTGATATACTTTTTAACGGAGAACAGGTTGATGCTTTATCGACGATTGTTCATCGTTCAAAGTCATTTTATTTAGGACAGAAACTTTGTTCGAAACTGAAAGAACTGATACCAAGACAGATGTTCGAGGTAGCCATCCAGTCTGCTATTGGATCGAGAATAATATCCAGAACCAACATTCAAGCAATGAGAAAAAATGTACTTGCCAAATGTTATGGTGGTGATATTTCAAGAAAAAGAAAACTACTTGAGAAACAAAAAGAGGGTAAGAAACGTATGAAACAAGTAGGCAGGGTCGAAATCCCACAAGAAGCTTTCCTTGCTGTTCTCAGTATTGATGATTAGTCATTTATAAACAATTGATATAAACCGGAATCCAAATGAAATCAAAAGATAATTCGAAAAAATCACAAGCAGAAGTTAAAGAACTTCAAGATAAGATTAAACAACTCAAATCCAAAACATTCAAGACAATGGATGGTAGTAATTTTGCTTCCAAATCATGGAATTGGTATCGGAATAAAAAGAAGATATCTGATTTGGATAAGCAAGTGCCAAAATCCTTTGGCGAAGTAGTCAAATCTTGGTTCAGTACCATTTTCGGTGCAATATTGGTTGTTATGATACTTAATGGTATTTTAATTGCTTCTTTTGTTGTTCCAACCGGATCGATGGAAAATACTGTTATGACAGGTGATTTCCTTTTTGTAAATAAATTTCTTTATGGTCCTTCAACACCTCAAGTGATTCCATTTCTAAATATACCATTACCATTTTATAAAACTCCAGGAATCAAAGATCCAAAGCAGGGTGATGTAATCGTCTTCATTTTCCCGGGCAATAGAGATGAAGAAAAATCTAAAGAATTTCAATATTATCTCAAAAGATGCGTAGCAACAGCCGGTGATACTATTCAGGTAATTAACAAACGTGTCTTTGTTAATGGTGTTGAATTCGGTCTTCCTGAGCATGGTCGTTATGAACCTTTCCAAAGAGAGACTCAATATGACAAATTCAGAACTTTCCCTGTAGGTGCCGGATTTACACCGAACAATTACGGTCCTTTAAGAATACCAAAGATTGGTGATGAAATCACTCTGACTCCACAAAACTGGAGACAATGGGAAATGTTCATCAAGCGCGAAGGTCACACAATGACATTTGATGGAACAAATGTTATCATCGATTCTAAACCTACAACCAAATATAATGTTTTACGTAACTATTGCTTCGGTATGGGTGACAATCGGGATAATTCACTCGATAGCCGATTCTTTGGTTTTATTCCTTTTGAGAATGTTGTTGGTACTCCTATGATTGTTTATATGTCATTGCCAGACAAAGATGAATTCGAGAGACCTTACACACTCTTTGAGAGAATCATGCACATGAGATTTGAAAGAATAGGCAAGATAATTCTTTAATGGCTGGAATTTATATTCACGTTCCTTTTTGTGTAAAAAAATGTCACTATTGTGACTTCTATTCTGAAGAACTGCATAGCAACTTAAAAACAAATAGCCTTAGGGAAACCCCTTTGGCTATTTCTGTTTTTGTAGATAATCTTATTAAAGAGATTGAACTGACCAATCAAAAATTGGATCGAGAAATTGAGATAGAAACCATTTTTTTTGGTGGAGGAACTCCGTCATTATTAAATTCCGAACAATTAAACAAAATTGTAAATCAAATTCACAAATCATTTCACATTAAAGAAAAAGCTGAATTTACTCTGGAATGTAATCCCGGTACTACAACTAAAGAAAAAATCCGAAGCTTTATTAATCTGGGTGTCAATCGAATAAGTTTTGGAGTTCAGTCATTTATAGACAAAGAATTGGAATTTCTGCAACGCATTCATTCACCCGAAGAAGCCGAAAGATCAATTATTGATGCCAGGGAAGCAGGTTTAAATAATATTAGTCTCGACCTGATGTTTTCGATTCCGGGTCAAACGATTGAATCACTTGACTTTTCGCTTAATAAGGCAATAACTCTCCAACCGGAGCATATCTCTTCTTACAGCCTCATTTATGAACCTGGAACACCCCTTTATCAGGACATGATGCAAAAAAAAATTAAAATCATTAATGATGAAGATGATGCATCTTTCTATGATTACACAATAGATTTATTATCCAAAGCCGGTTATGAGCAATACGAGGTATCGAATTTTGCAAAAGAAAAAAAGTATTGCCATCACAATTTGAATTACTGGAGTGGAGGAGATTATCTGGCTTTTGGACCTTCAGCTCATGGTTTTATGGATAATGTAAGATATTGGAACCATCGTTCTATACAAATTTATAATTCCGAACTCAAAATGAACGAATTACCAATCGAAAATAGTGAAGTACTTACTGATTCAGAATATTTCAGTGAAATTATCTTCCTTGGTTTACGTGCAAACGGAGTTAGCCTTGCATTTGTTAATGCTAGATTTGGAATTGATTTAATTCTGTCAGCAAAAGAGATGATAAAAGATTACATAAATGAAGGATTATTGATTTTGATGGATGATAAATTGAGAATGACAGTAAAGGGATATCCATTGTGCGACGAGATAATTTTAAATATCCTCAATCAGATAAAGATATAGTCTCTCTTTGAATAAATAGAACTTTTGTGCTGCCAAACTTTTTCTCCTGAACAAGGTTATAGCCTGGAATCAAAGCTATTCCGTCCCCAATGGAACATTCAGCAACAATTAAGCCGCCTTCGTTCAGATACTCATTCTTAATAATATTTGCAGCTATGGGGTTAACCAGTAATTCCTTATAGGGAGGATCCATGAAAATTACATCGAATTTTTTTGACTCAAGATCATTAAACTCCTTAAAGAATTTTACAGCATCGGAAGAACTAATTTCAAATTCATGCTTATTTAATGAAAGTTGCTTTGCAACAGTTCCAATGTAATCACAAGAACGTCTGGTTTTATCAACAAAAACACATTTTTTAGCACCTCGGCTTAAAGCTTCGAATCCAAGATTACCAGTACCGGCACAAATATCAGCTATAAGCGTATCTTCAAGTGAGATGAAATTAAATAAGATATTGAAAATGGTTTCTTTCGCGCCATCTGTCGTGGGTCTCACGCCAGGTGGAAGATTTGCATCAATTCTTCGTCCACGGAATCTACCGCTTATTATCCTCATCAGAATAATTTCAAACGTTCGTGATACTCTGGTAGCGTAGAACCAATACATGATGGAAAAATGTGTGCGGTTCTAATGCAATACTCTTTGTCCCTTTGCTCGAGACTTGTAGATGTCATTCGAAATGCATTCAAACGATTAACTTCCGGTATAAATTCATGTAATGCTTCCCTAATTTCTTTCAATGTTTGTTGAGTCAAACTAATTCCGTAAGCCATCACAGAATCAATTATTTCTGCATTTTCAGAGAGAATTTTTTCAATTTCTTGTTTGCAAATTGAGGGAATCTCAGCTTCTGAAGAATAAGAACGAAGCTGAAAGTAAGCAGTTTTACGAGAACTAATCAAGCTGATATCGATAAAATTATTTTGGAAACCAAATATTACTATAGTTTTATCTTTATATTCAGGATAATTATAAGCTAGAGAATTTTGAGCATTTAACTGGCTTACTTCAATCTTTTGTATAGGTAGATTTATGTTTTTTACTAGCTCGGTACAGGCTCTGTATGTAGCTTTCTGAACAACTACAGCGACGATATTAACATCACCGTTTAATTTAGGGTTCATCTGCAACAAAGTGCAAGTAAAATCCTTTATGTCGAATTGCGGGAAATTATGTCTCAGCTCCAGATTAATCAAAGCTTTCAATTCCGTCTGATTAATATTGGCTTGACCAGGGAATTGAGTAACAAACAAACTTTCAGCTGGCAAGGACATTGTTAGTTTATCAGGTTGAAAAGGTAAATTTTTCAATAATTCCTGTAATTCATATACACCAGGCTGATCAAAATTTTCATTTAAAATTTCAAGATCGATTGGATTATTAGTCGAATTAACATAAATAACCTCCAAACCTTTTTTGCCTGTACAAACACCAGTCAAATAAGTTCTGTCAACATTTAGAAAAATCGAAAGTATGTTTTCAGTTAATGCCATTGTTATATCATCTAATTGATAATAATACAAAAATAAAAGAATCCTTGTAATAATCGCAATATAATTTTATCAAATATTTTGAAATACTCGGTGTCAATGATTTATTTAGTATAATTTTCAGGTTATCATGCAGACTATACTTGGTTGTAATGGAGCAATAGGTCAGGAAGTTCAAAGACAATTGGTGAAATATACTGATTCTGTGAGATTAGTCAGCAGAAATCCTAAAAAGATAATTGAATCTTATGAGTTATTTGCTGCAGATTTAATTGATAGAAAGCAGGTATTCTCAGCGATTAAGGGAAGTGAGATTGTATATCTTCTTGTTGGATTAGAGTATAATATTAAAATATGGGAAGAACAATGGCCCAAACTGATGAGAAATGTCATAGATGCCTGTAAAGAATTTGGTTCTAAATTGGTATTCTTTGATAATGTCTATGCTATCGGTGGCGATAATGTTAAGCACATAACTGAAGAATCTCCAATCAGTCCAACTAGTAAAAAGGGTGTTGTAAGGGCTTCTATTGATAAAATGGTACTTGAAGAAATCGACAAAGGTACTCTAAATGCAATCATTGCCAGATCGCCGGACTTCTTTGGTCCGATCATCGAAACTAGTGCCTTGATGAATGTTGTATATAATAATTTAATCAAAGGCAAAAAAGCTCAATGGTTATGCAATGCGAAAGTATTGCATTCTATGGGATTCACTTTTGACTTGGGGCTCGGAACAGCTTTGCTTGGTAATACTCCAGATGCTTACAACCAAATCTGGAATCTGCCAACTGACAAACCAATCAAAGGTGAACAATGGATTAAGATGTTCGCTGAAGAGATGAATACATCCGAAAAATATCAAACATTGCCATCATGGCTAATGAAAATATTAGGATTATTTGTTCCGATACTCAAGGAGATGTATGAAATGAGTTACCAGAATGATAGGGACTATTATTTCGACAGCACAAAATTTGAAAAGTATTTTAATTATACTCCTACATCTAATAAAGAAGCTGTAAGGCAGACAATTGAGATATTGAACAAACAAAAAAATAAATAGTGAAATTGTTTTCATTTGTTTAATGTTTTAAAACAAAGATAAGTTGTCAGTTTTTTAATTTTAAGTTTGGAGATATTATGAATATTAAGATTCTCGTTTCTATAAATGCATTCTATACTTTGTGTTCATTCTTTTTCATAACTTCTAATGTTCTGTTCAGCCAGCCAACTTCATGGAAGAACATTGGTCCCGGTGGTGGTGGAGCTTTCTATAGTCCTTCAATCAGCCCTTTTAATCCATCGGAAGTTTTTATTCCCAGCGATATGTCTGACTTGTTCCATACTACTGATCTGGGAAGCAATTTCTCGATAGTAAATTTTCGATATATTACAGCTGGTATTCCAACAAAGGTTCAATTCACTAATCAGCAGAATATTCTCTACACAATCAATCAGCATGAATTCGGTAATTTTCCTGTTAAAAGCACAGATGGTGGTGTAACCTGGAATAAAACTCAATCCGATCCAACAGATGGAGGGGCATTTCAGATTTTTGCCAGCGATCTGGATTTTAATAAAGTTTTAGTAACTGATTATTCAAATGTTTTTTATTCTACAGATGGCGGAACATCATTTGAAAATATTTTTCAGGGTGATGCTGGAACTTGGGGATCCTATATTGCTGGTGTTTTGTGGGATGGTAATGACATTTATATTGTTCAACCCGATGGACTTCTTGTTTCAAAAAATGGACAATCTTTCAAAAGTGAAAAACCCAGTGGACTTTCTTCTGAATTTATTATTTCATGTAGTGTTGCAAAGAATTCAGGTAAAATCAGATTTTTTGCTGTTACTAATGCTTCTTGTTACCCGGGTATGACAGGAGCTGAACATAATGACTACAAATCAGTTTACTCACTTGATTATGGGAATCCTGCATGGGCAAAAAAGTCATCCGGTATTCCTTCCAGTGTACATCCCTTCTTTGTCGATATGGCAAAGGATAATATAGATATTGCTTATTTAGCTGGTGCAGATGTTACAAATACAGGACCATCAGTTCTCAAAACCACAGATGGAGGTAATACCTGGCAAAGTATTTTTAAACTTCAAAATAATGAAAATATTAAAACGGGATGGAGTGGTTTTGGTGGTGATAGAGCATGGTCTTTTGGTGAATATGCCCTAGGGTTTGCGGTAAGCAGGACTAATACTAATTACTCAGTTATAACCGATCTTGGATTTGCTCATTACACTATCGATGGAGGTGCTCACTGGGCGCAAATGTATGTTAATAAATCAGATGAGAATCCGGAAAATATAACTACACCAAAAGGAAAATCATATCATTCAGTTGGGTTTGAAAATACAACCTGCTGGAATATTTGCTGGGCTGATGATAAAAATTTATTTGGTGCCTATACAGATATTCAAGGTACCAGAAGTTCAGATGGTGGTAATACATGGTCATTTGACTATATCGGGCATAATGATAATACAATGTACATGTCACTGAAGCATCCTCAAAGCGGAATAATGTATGCAGCAACTTCATCAGTTCATGATATATATGAAAGTATGTATCTCACAGATGCCAAAATAGATGGGGGCAGAGGTAAAGTACTATCTTCGACTGACAAGGGGAAAACCTGGCAGATTCTGCATGATTTTGGTAAACCTGTAGTCTGGCTTGCACTTGATCCAACAAATATGAATCGGATGTATGCAAGCATGGTCAATAGTACTACAGGAGGTATTTATGTTTGCGATAACATTAATCTTGGTGCAGCTTCAACCTGGGAAAAGCTTGCAGTACCACCCAGAACACAAGGTCATCCATATAATATCGTTGTCCTGAATGACGGAAGCATTGTCTGTACATATTCGGCAAGAGCATCAAACGATAGAAAAAGTTTTTTCCCTAGCTCTGGTGTTTATTTAAGTGAAGATGGAGGAAACACATGGACAGATAAATCCGATGCATCGATGCAATACTGGACTAAAGATATTGTTATTGATCCCAATGACCCAACTCAAAACACATGGTATGTTAGTGTTTTTAGCAGTTGGGGTGGGTCGGCAAACAACAAAGGCGGACTCTATAAAACAACAAACAGAGGGACAAGCTGGACAAAGTTATTGGATAAGGAACGTGTTGAATCTTGTACAATTTCTCCTATTAATCCCAATGAAATGTATGTAACAACTGAGTATGAAGGGTTGTATTACACAAATAATCTGTATTCCAAAAATCCTGAATTTATTTTGCTGGAGAGCTATCCATTCAAACATCCGCTAAGGGTATTCTTCAATCCTTTCAATAATAGTGAAGTTTATATAAGTAGTTTTGGTTATGGAATCGTTCGTGGTTTATCCGGATCTGTTCAGCCACTGGAGAACGCTGTTCTTGTTTCTCCACCTGATAACTCGAATAGTTTATCTTCATCTGTAGTGACATTAATATGGGAAAAGGTATCAAATGCTACAAAATATACTATCGAATATGCAGATAATGATAATTTTGCAAATAGTTATGTAGATTCAAGTATAGTGGTTACTAACTATATCATTCCCAATTTGTCAAAATTTGAAAATAAGACAATTTCTTGGAGAGTGAAAGCAGGAAATGCTTCCGTTTGGGGAAACTATAATCAGGTATGGCATTTGATTGTTACACCAGGCACGAACATTGATGGTTTCATTAAAATTAATCTTCAATTATTCCCTAATCCTGCAGAATCGAATATAACTCTCATATCAGATTATGATTTGATTAATTCAAAACTATCTTTTTTTAATATACTAGGTGAAGAAGTAAATGTCTTCATTGATCAAGAATATTTATCGTCTAATCGGATCCAATTTAAATTAGATAATCTCCCATCCGGATATTATTACATTCAAATTGAGGATAAATTGAGCACTAAAACGATTAGAATGAAATTCATTAAACAATGAACAAAAAAATGTATAAAGGACACTTTGTAGTGTCCTTTATCGTTTATTCACAATTGAAATTCATATTCTCATTTTAGATTTTTAAAAAATTGATCAAATTTTAATTATTATTAGAATTTTATGAGCAAAATTAAAGTATATCTTATCTCAATAATTGTAATCCTCATTCTATTATTTGTAGTTTTTAAATATATCTTACCAAAAGATATTGGAAAATCAAAAGATGCAAGATCAACTAGTTTCGGAGCTTTAATTAGCCAGCTTGAAGGTCAGATCGTGCGCACCTCTGAGTTAGCTCAGAATATCGAAGTTTCTGGATCAGTTTTACCTTTCGATGAAACGAATCTGATGTCCGAAGTTTCAGGCAGAGTTGTAGTATTGAATCTTCCTGAGGGAAAAGCCGTTAAGAAAGGTACTCTTCTCGTTAAACTTTTTGATGGGGATCTTCAGGCACAATTAAAAATGCTGGAGGTACAACTTCATATTGCTCAGAATAATGAGCAAAGAATGAAAACGCTCTACAACATCAAGGGAACAAGTCAACAAGAGTATGATGCCAGCCTATTGCAGGTTAATAATCTGGAAGCTCAGATTGAAATTCTTAAAGTAAATATTGGAAGAACTGAGATTCGGGCTCCTTATGATGGTGTGCTTGGTCTGAAGAAAATAAGTATTGGTCAGTACATCACCCCTGCAATTCAAATAATCACGATAAGAGACATAAAAAATTTAAAACTTGATTTTAGCATTGCAGAGAAATATGGATCATCGATGGTACAAGGGAGTAATATTGAATTTACTATTTCGGGAAGTGATAAAATTTATAGAGCAAAGGTTATCGCAAATGAAGAAAGTATAGATTCCGATTCAAGGAACTTAAATGTTCGAGCTTTGATCAATGGATCAAATGCAGAACTCATTCCCGGTGCATTTGCGAAAGTGAAAGCAAATTTAGGTACTAAGAACAATGCTATGATGATTCCTACTTCATCAATTGTTCCTCAAGCGAATTTAAAGAAAGTATTTATAGCAAAGAATGGTATAGCAAAATCGGTGACAATAAAAACCGGAATTCGTGAGGCTGATGCTATTGAGGTACTCTCGGGAATTCAAGTCGGTGATACTCTTGTTGTATCGGGCATAATGTTCGTTAAACCGAATAGCCCCATAAAATTTTCAAAAATTAAATAGAAAATAATGACATTATCTGATTTTGCACTAAATAGGCCGGTTGGAGCCATAGTTCTGAATATACTTATAATTCTTTTTGGAGTTGTAGGCTATTCGTTTCTTGGTGTTCGCGAATACCCTGCGATTGATCCTCCAACTATTAATGTAAGAACAGCCTACACAGGCGCGAATGCAGAAATTGTTGAATCGCAAATTACAGAACCATTAGAAAAAGCCGTTAATGGTATAGAAGGTATCAGAACTATTTCCTCAGTGTCTTCTCTTGGAAACAGCAATATAACTGTTGAGTTTCTTCTAGGTTCTGATATGGAGAAGTCAGCAAATGATGTTAGAGACAAAGTCAGTCAAGCAATACGTTCTTTGCCACAGGATATCGATGCACCTCCAATTGTATCAAAAGCCGATGCGAACAGCGATCCAATCATTTTCATGCCTGTCGTTTCAAGTAAAATGACGGTTACAGAGTTAAGTGATTATGCTGAAAATGTAATGGTAGAGAAATTGCAAACAATTCCAGGTGTTAGCATGGTTTCTATGTTCGGGCAGAAACGTCCTTCTATGAGACTTTGGATAGATCCTGCAAAATTAGCCGCTCACAAGTTAACTGTTCAGGATATTTTTAATGCTTTGAATCGGGAAAATGTCGATTTACCAGGTGGTAAGGTAAGGGGTAATGAAACAGAATTAACTATTAAAACATTCGGCAGACTTTATACAGAAGATGATTTTAATAATCTCATAATAAAACAAGCTGACAATCAGATTATACGTTTTTCTGACGTTGGTGAAGCAATGATCGGTCCTGAGAATGAGGAAACATCTATTAAAATGAATGGCGTTGTCGGTGTTTCATTGTCCATAATTCCTCAACCAGGTGCGAATCAGATTGAAATAGCTGATGAATTCTATAGAAGACTTGAAGAAATCAAAAAGAACCTCCCCGAGGGTATGGCTCTTGATATTGGAATCGACAAAACTAAATTTGTAAAAAAATCTATCAAAGAAGTACAGGAAACACTTTTGATCGCTATTCTTCTGGTTGTTTTAATTGTTTATTTGTTCTTCAGGAACTGGGTAATTGCTTTCAGACCTTTGATTGATATTCCGGTTTCTTTGATTTCAAGTTTCTTCATTATGTATTTGTTTGGTTTTTCAATCAACATATTAACTATGCTCGCTGTTATTCTGGCTACAGGATTAGTTGTAGACGATGGTATTGTTGTAACAGAAAATATTTTTAAGAAATTAGAATCTGGTATGGATAGGCTTAAAGCCGCCCGTGAAGGAACCCGTGAAATCTTTTTTGCCGTGATCTCGACATCAATTACTTTAGCAATAGTGTTCCTTCCTGTGATTTTTCTCCAGGGATTTACAGGCAGGTTATTCCGTGAATTTGGCATTGTTGTGGCCGGAGCTGTGCTAGTCTCGGCTTTTGTGTCACTTACTCTGACCCCGGTATTGAATGTCATTCTCGGCAAGAAAAAGCATACTGATTCAAAATTTTATACTGCAACCGAACCATTTTTTCAGGGAATGGAGAATAAATATCATTCTTCACTCATGTTCATTACAAACAGGAAATGGACAGTGGTTGTTGTAGTTCTTGTTTGTTTTGGTTTTATTTATCTTTTTTCTTCTCTACTCAAAACTGAATTAGCTCCACTAGAAGATAGAAGTATGATTCGTAATCCCCTTACAGCACCTGAAGGAACGGATTTTGATAAAACACTTGAGCTGATTGATAAATACTCTCAGGTTCTTATGGATAGTGTACCTGAAGCAAGACTCGTCTATGGAGTTACAGCACCATCAGGCTCTCACTCGATGGGGGTTACTAATACAGGTTCTGTTAATGTGATGCTTAATGATCCCTCTGAAAGAAAGCAAAGCCAGCAGGAAATCTATAATAGAATAATCAGAATTACCAAAAGGATGCCACAGGCAAGAGTTCTATCAACACAAGAACAGACTATTTCTACATCTTTTGCTTCAGGATCGCAGCTTCCTGTTCAATTTGTTATTCAAAATCTTGACTTTTCAAAAATCGAAAAAGTGCTTCCTAAGTTTCTTGAGGAAGCAAGAAAAGATCCAACATTTGGAAATGTTGATGCTAACCTGAAATTCAACAAACCTGAGCTTCAAGTTAGGATCAATCGTTTGAAGGCAACTGATCTTGGCGTAAGTGTGATGGATATTTCAAATACTCTGCAGCTTGCAATGAGTGGCAAGCGTTTTGGGTATTTTCTTAGAAATGGAAAGCAATATCAGGTTATTGGACAAGTCGACAGAACTAATCGCGATAAACCTCTCGATTTGACTGCATTATATGTAAAGAGTAATAAAGGTGAACTGATACAGCTTAGCAACTTAGTTGATTTATTTGAAACCAGCAATCCACCTTCATTATATCATTTTAACAGATATAAATCAGCCACAATTTCTGCTTCTCTTGCTCCCGGAAAAACACTAGGAGAGGGAATAGATGTCGTACAGAAACTTGGGGACAAATTACTCGATGATTCATTCCGACGTGATTTATCAGGTCCAAGTAGAGATTTTGTTGAAAGTAGCAGCAATACTTCATTTGCTCTTTTATTGGCATTGATCTTGATTTATCTTATTCTAGCTTTCCAGTTTGAAAGTTTCAGGGATCCGTTAATAATAATGATGACTGTTCCACTTGCAATTGCTGGTGGGTTTCTCTCCTTATGGGTATTTGGACAGACAATTAATATATTTTCTGAAATAGGAATGATAATGCTTATTGGACTGGTAACAAAGAATGGAATCCTCATAGTTGAATTTGCCAATCAAAAGCAATTGAAGGGGATCGATAAAATTACATCCTCTGTCGAAGCTGCTACGGCACGTTTAAGACCAATTTTGATGACAACACTTGCAACAATGCTCGGAGCACTTCCAATAGCTTTAGCATTAGGTGCTGGAGCAAAAAGCAGGATTCCGATGGGTGTAGTTATTGTTGGAGGATTACTTTTCTCATTAGTTCTTACTTTATATGTTGTACCAGTATTTTATATTTTCCTATCGAAAAAGAAAATTCAGAAAATTGAAAATGAAATCGTGACAAAATGAGAAAACATCTAGTCCATAAGTCTTCTTTAAGAATTATATTAAGTATATCATTACTTATGTTATTCTTTTGTAATTACTACTCGGTATATTCACAACCTCTTTTGAAGCTTGATGAAGCTATTGCTATTGGTCTTAAAAATAATTACGAGATACAATTTGCCCGAAATGAAGCTGATATAAATAAAATTAACAATTCTGCATCTAATGCCGGAATGAATCCTAATCTATCGCTTTCAATGGGAGCTAATTTTGCATATAACAATACCCATCTTGAGTATTCAACTGGAAGTATTATTGATAATCCAAATGCTGCCAACCGAAATTATAGTGCAGGTCTGGTGATGAATTGGACAATTTTTGATGGCTTCAAAATGTTCACTACAAAACGAAAACTTGAAGAAATTGAGAATCTTGGTGAATCAAAGTTTAAATCTCAAGTTCAGCAGACCATCTACCAGATTGTTGCTGCATATTATGATATAGTCAAGCAGGTACGTATTTATCAAAACATTGTCGAAGTTAAAGCATTGAGCCAGGAACGGATGAAATTAGGCGAAACACGCTTCAATGCAGGTTTATCGGCAAAGAATGAACTTCTCCAAGCACAGATTGATTTCAATACACAATCGCAGAATGAGATTCTTCAAATTAGCTTAATCGATGTTAGTAAACGAAAATTATTCGATATACTCAATCAACCATTTAATAATGAATTTACAGTCGAGGAAGCTATACCGGTTAATAAAATTGATTCAATTAATGTATTAGCTAAAATACTTGATAAAAATCCTACTTTAGCCATATTAAAGAATCAATTAAAAATAGCGAAACTTGCCACAAATGAGTTTGATGCTTATTATCTTCCTTTTATCAGTCTCTCAGCAGGATACGGCTTTAATCAAACTGAAAATACCACAGGACAAGTTATTAATAATCGTGGTTTTGGTCCATCTTTGGGATTATCACTTTCATATCCCATTTATCAGGGTGGAAATATCAGCAGGCAGATTCAGACTTCTGAACTCGCCGTTTTGTCTGTCGAACTGCAGTACAATGCCTTACAAAATCAAATTACTACTCAATTCCAGAATTCTTTGAATCAATATATAACATATTCGAAATTATTCGAAATTGAAAATCAAACAAAAGATCTGGCAAAGGAAAATCTTTATCTGGCTATGGAACGTCTGAAACTATCTCAGACAACATCCATAGAAGTTCGCGATGCTCAGGTTTCCTACGAAAATTCGCTATCCCGATTGAACAATATTTACTACAATCTGAAAATTTCAGAAACTCAAATTAAACTTCTCGCAGGGGAACTATAAACCATTTACTTTCTTATCAACTCTAATTACCTGATAAGATATTTTAACAATAATATCTGAATTTATACTTTACATAATATCAAACATCAATTGGAGATAATCATGAGAAAATTATTATACATTTTTATTGCTTTTACGCTGACTTATCAGGTGCTTTCTTACTATCCGATAAAGATTGAGAGCAGAATACTCAATCAAGATAAAAAGTACCTAAATGCTGATCTTTATGCAATGGATACCACCACTCCCAAACCTGTTATTTTGATTCAAACTCCGTATAATAAGAATTTATATAGGTTGAAGGGTGAATCAGGAATTTCTGGCAGTCAACTGCCTTATGACTCGATCAATTACAATTATGTGATTGTCGATTGGCGAGGATTCTATTCCAACAAATCAATCGATTCAGCCGGTTACAACAGAGGTTTAGATGGTTATGACGCAGTAGAATGGATTGCTACACAAAAGTGGTCTAATGGTAAAATTGGGACTTGGGGAGGTTCAGCTCTTGGTATGATCCAATTCCAGACGGCTGCTCAGAATCCACCTCATCTTGTTTGTGCCGCTCCATTTATTAAAGATTATCAGAATAAATATGAGGATTATTATTATCAGGGAGTTTTAAGGAAAGAACATACAGAAAGTCTCGAGAAACTGGGATTCATTGCAGTTAATCTTGTTACTTCGCATCCGGATAAAGATAAATCCTGGCAATTAGCCGAAAATATTTCTCAAATTGCTCCTAAGATAAAAGTTCCAATGTTTTTGGGAACAGGCTGGTTTGATCATTATCCCGGAGCTGTTATCCGTGCATTCGATGATTTGAAATCAACAAGTGATGCAAATGTTAGAAGTCAGCATAAGCTTGTTGTCGGTCCTTGGTCACATTCCGATATTGGTAAGGAAAAACAAGGAGATTTATCATTTCCTGAAGCTGTAGATTTAATTCCGGAAATGTCAGCCAAATTCTTTGATTATTATCTTAGAGGTGCAAAAAATAATTTTCCCGGCTATCCAACTGTTCAATACTTCGAAATGGGATCAAATCAATGGGTAAATACACAGGACTGGAGTGCGATTCCACGAAAATCCGATACTTTATATCTGAATCGTGATAGAAAATTACTAACGACTCCACCGCCACCGATAATGTCACCATTGGCTGAACCACCGGATACGATCATTTTTAATCCTAAAGATCCATCCCCAACAATTGGCGGATCAAGATTCAATCCTTTTGATAAGAATGCTCTGACCGGTCCGCTGGATATTTCCGAAATGGTTGAGAGTCGAAATGATGTTGTCTTATATTCAACCGGATTGCTTGATAAACCGTTATCCTTAAATGGTTCAATTGAGGTTCATTTATTTGTTTCATCCGATAAGACTGACACTGATTTTGGTGTCAGACTTGTTGATGTTTACCCTGATGGGAAATCGATCATTTTAACTCAGGGCATATCCAGATTAAGATTCAGAGAAGGAACGGATAAAGAAATATTAGCAAATCCAAAAGAAGTGTATAAGATTAAAATTAGTCTCGAACCTTTGTCACATGTCTTTCTGCCAGGACATAAATTTCAGCTGGATTTCTCTAGCTCTAACTATCCGATGTTTGCCTTGAATCTTAACAATGGAGGAGCAATGTATGAAGCCGGAGATACTCTGACAGCTTTGAATTTAATTCACCACACAGCGGAGCAACCATCAATGGTAATCATTCCTTCTGACAAGACATCATCTGATGTAACTATAATTAATCAGAATTTTGATTTTCAAATCTATCCAAATCCTGCAAAAGATATGCTGTATATTGCATATCCTGAAGAATCAAAAAATGAAAGTATTTGTGTCTTATATAATATCTTCGGCGGGAAGATAATGGATTTAACCCGAGAAAGTCAAGATATCAGCAGTTTAAGTCCAGGTGTTTATTATATAAAATCACAATTTGGAATCAGAAAATTCATTAAAATTTAGAAAAATATATGTTTTTTTCAATCTTACTTTGTACTTTTAATCGGGCTAATATCTTACCAAATGCCATTGAATCAGTGATTAATCAATCATTTGCTGATTGGGAGCTGATTATTATTGATGATGGGAGTACAGATAATACATTTGATTCGATTAAAAAGTATTTGTCTGACAAAAGAATATCTAACTATTATCAAAACAACTCTGGAGCAGCTTCAGCAAGGAATTATGGCCTTGAAAAAGCTTCAGGAAAATTCGTAACAATCTTGGATTCTGATGATCACTACAAAGAAGAGCATTTACAAACTCGGCATGAAATTTTACAAAATAATCCTGCTATAGATGTTCTGCATGGCGGATGCGAAATTATTGGGTCTGAACTTGTCCCTGACATAAATAATACAAGCAAAATGATTCATTTGAAAGATTGCTATATCGGTGGTACTTTTTTTATTAAAAAAGAAATATTGAAGAAAGTTGGCGGATTTCCAATAGTATCTTATGGTGAAGATTATCTGCTCATGAAGAAACTCTTAGAATTAAATTTAAATATATTGAAAGTTGATGCACCAACCTATGTTTATAACAGATTATCAGAAGATTCAGTTTGTAACTCAATAAGTGAATATAATGACACAAAAAGATAAGAAAAAAATAGTAAGCATTCTCATCGAAGAGCTTTCAAAGTTGTATCCTGTCGCAAAGATTCAACTTTCATTCAGTTCACCATTTGAATTACTATTTGCTACAATTCTCTCAGCACAATGCACAGATGCTAGAGTAAATAAAGTTACAGCTGAAGTTTTTAAAAAGTACAACACACCTGAACAATTCGCAAAACTACCATTAGAAGTAATCGAGCAGTTGATTTTCTCAACTGGATTTTACAAAGCAAAAGCTAAACATATTCAGGACATGAGTCTTGACTTACTTGAGAAATTTAATGGTGTAGTTCCCGGTACTATGGATGAGCTACTTACACTTCCAGGGGTTGGGCGCAAAACAGCTAATGTTATACTTGGGCATATATTCAATATACCGGCAATTGTTGTGGATACTCATGTCATCAGAATTAGTAATAGACTTGGATTAGTTCAAACAACAAACCCCGAAAAAATTGAATATGAATTAATGAAAATTGTATCGAAAACTGATTGGGTGATATTCACACACTATTTCATTAATTTCGGAAGAAATATTTGTGACGCAAGAAAACCCAAATGTTCTGAATGTCCTCTAAATCATATTTGTCCATCAGCTTTGAAATGATTAATTAAAACAGGTATTTTATTGCAAAGTAAATTGAAGAAGGATAGTACCAGAATTCATCAAATTGATTCCCATAACTGAGCATCCCGGCAAGATCTAATGTGATAAAATCAGATATCAAATACCCCGTTTTCAGCTGAACATATCCGCTGTTATCATTTAAATTTTGAACAAACGTAGCATTGATGTTGGAGTTATTGGTAATCATCCAATTAACAGATTCAGAAAAGTAGTATTTAGCTAGATTTGATATGTTTTGATCTTTGATTTGAATCAGATTATAACTGCATTTACAATTTTGACCTTTCCCATTAATTAAATATTCTGTGGATACTTTTACATTTTTAGATAGGGAATAATCAGCACCAATCACTAAATTCAATTGATTACTATCTCTTCTTTGAGTATTGACAGAATAGATGCCTTCACCTCTTAAATCAATGCCCCACACATTTCTGGAAACCTCAAATCCCACAATAGGTTTGGATTCGAAGTAACCAAGAATTGCAGAATAATTCAAAAAATTACTTATCATTGAATATTTTCCAACATAATTGAATTTTGAAAAGAGTCTGTTGATGTTAACAATTAATTCAAATTTTGATGTCGAATCTACTTGAAAATCAAAAGTTAGAGCATCAACTCCTTGCTTTTCATGATTCAAATAGTTAGGTTCAAAAATTGGATAGAACAAGTCAGTTCCTTTCCAAAACCGATTGTATCCCCAATCTATTATTTGTCTGCCTAATTTGACTTTAACGAAATTAAAATCATGATAATAATACAACTCTTTTATACTAATAGTTCCGGAACGATTCATATTATCCCGGTAATCGTATCTTGTTTTGTCAATTTGGTAGGTTTGAGGTGAGATGTAATTAAAGATGCTATAAGCTGTTTTATTGAATATAAAATCTCCCTGCAAAGATACATTTATTCTGCTGGATTCAGATATATCCAAATATCCATTCAAATTAATTCTAGATAGATTTAGAAAATTGTTGCTGTATTGATTTGGTAAATCCTCATCATAGATAGAATTTGTGTAATGTTGAAATGCAGCAATATCTATTAAACTACCCGAGAAGTCACTAGTCTGAGCTCTAAGAGTAAGGAGGAAGAATAATAATATTCTAGTTAACTTTATCACTTTTAATCAATCCATTTTCAAGGATAATTAATCTTTTAGCAAAGGGAATCGCAAGTTCATCGTGGGTTGCTAATATAATACAGATTTTTTTTTCTTCGTTTAATTTCCGAAAAATTTTGTAGATTTCATATCTTGATTCAGTTTCAAGGTTTGCCGATGGTTCATCTGCCAGAATAATTTCCGGTTGATTAACTATTGCTCTTGCTATTGCTATTTTTTGTTGCTGTCCACTACTCAATTGATAGGGTTTCTTTGAAGTGATATCGTTTAAGTCTAACTCATCAATTACTGATTGCACTCTCTCTTCTCTGTCCTCTGCATTAACGCCTGCTAGAATTAATGGGTATTCAATATTCTCGAATGAATTTAGAGCTGGAATAAGATTAAATACCTGAAATACAAATCCAAATTTCTGATGTCTCAGATAAGATAAAGCCAGTTTATTTTTTATAGAAATACGTTCACCAAAAATTGATACAAATCCTGATGTTGGCTTATCAAGTGTACCGATAATATTCAAGAGAGATGTTTTTCCAGATCCACTTTTGCCGGAAACCACAACCAATTCCTGCTTTGAAATTGACAAATTGATATCAGTCAGTGCAGTATATGGGGCACCATTATTAGAGTAGATTCTGTTAACATTTTCTAGTTTTATTATTTCCATAAAATTTTTGATACAAATTTCAAAATTAAATCCTCATAAGTTCGATAATATACATAATATTTGTCATTTGTAGAAATTGATAATTTTATTATTATAAGATGTGTATTAAATACAGGCAAAAATGGCTTTAAAGGTTATAACAATAGACTTTTGGAATACAATTTTTGATTCAAGCAATGGGACTGCTCGAAATGAATATAGAATCTCCGAATTCCGTAATCAGATGATTCTAATAAACGCATCTATTTCTGAAGAAGATTATAAGAATGCAATGAAATCATCATGGGAGTATTTTAATACAATATGGAAATCAGAATACCGTACTCCTTCTACTGACGAAACAGTAAGATACTTCTGGAGAACACTACATCTGGAACCTAATGAAGATTCAATGAGTGCTTTAGTTGAATCCTTTGGTGATTCTGTTCTTTATCATCCTCCAAAACTTTTACCGGGTATAGAGGATGCTCTTGACGAGTTGTCTAATAATTACTTATTAGCTATCATCTCCGATACTGGATTTTCTCCAGGTAGAACATTGAGAAGACTTCTACAGGAGAATGATATCCTTAGATATTTTTCTGAATTCAGTTTCAGTGATGAAACCGGAGTATCTAAACCACATCCTAAAGCATATCAAAAAATACTTAATGCGCTTGAATGCTCACCTGGTGAAGCTCTTCATGTGGGAGATATTGAAGAAACTGACATAGTAGGAGCTAAAAATCTTGGAATGAAGGCAATTCGCTTTACCGGTGATCCGACAGCAATGCTGAATGGCAATAACCCTATAAAATCGCTTGCCGATTTTGAAGCAAAAACTTGGGAAGAAATTCTTTCCCAAATTAAATCAATTAATTATTAGGATATTAAAATGAGAATTGGAATTTTTGGTGGTAGTTTTGATCCTGTCCATAATGGGCATATCAGCGTTGCTAAGCTTTTTATTGAAAAATTCGGGTTAGAAAAGTGTATTGTTCATCCAGCAAATATTTCTCCTTTCAAAGCTGATGCAATCTCAAAGATAAGCAATGAACATAGAATGAATCTGATCAATTTGGCATTCGAAGATACACCCGAAGTTGTGGTAGATAATTATGAACTGAATAAAGGCGGTGTCTCTTTTACTATCGAATTTGTTGAGTATTTGAATGATATTTATCCTAATGCAAAGTTTTATTTGTTGATTGGAACTGATCAGGCAGTACATTTTCAGAATTGGAAGGACTATCAGCGAATAATTGAATTTGTTACTTTAGTGATTGAGAACAGAAATCAAGAAATGAATGAAGTTGAATTATCTGAACTATTGGAGAGCTATCCTCAATTCAAAAAGCCGAAACTCCTTGAGGTTCCGGCTATCGATATTTCATCAAGCTTGATCAGAGAAAGACTAACTGATGGTAAAAGTATCGAAGGATTAGTTCCAGATAAGGTTAATTCCTATATCATTGAGAATAATCTTTATCTTTAGATCTTCTTGGCTTTTTGAATTCTGAAACTAGAGACACCACCGGACAAGTTGATATTTATTTTTTTGCTAGCAGATGAATAATTATCAGTTTCATGTTTTTCACTTTTCTCAGTGAATCCTTCGAAACTTTCGCTAGAAAGTCCACTATTGGAAGTTACCCTGCATCCTGATGTTTCGGGAACTATTATCTTGATATCCGAAGCACCACATTCAATTGTTACTTCCTGTTCATTTGCAATATCTCCTAATTGGAGCTCTAGATCGCACGCCCCACAATCAATGGATACCTTTGGTGTGTTATAATTAGTCAGGTTCATTCTGGCTTCTGCCGCACCAATATTAGCCTCCAGGTTCCATGGAATAAGTGAATTCAAACTCACATTGAGTGTGTTATTGAACTTAAAATGATTTATAACTTGGTTATTATTTGGGGAAGAGAAGGAAACTTCGGCTCTTTTTGTAGAATCTCCTGACATGTTGACATTTAATTGAACCATTGTTCCTTTACCCGAAATCAGATAACTAGTAGAATCTCCAATTATAAGATTACCTGCACCAAAATCTAAGCTGATATTTCCAGATTTGATCGTCGAGTCGAATGGTTCATTAAAGCTATTAAACTTCTTGTAGGAAGATTCCATTCTGCAATTGTCATCATTATGCCAATGGAAGATATGATGTTTGGTATAGCCCCATCCACCGGTAATTATCGCAATAATTAGTAACGCAAGGAAAATAGCAGATAGAGCAGAAAGTATCTTTCGGAAGATATCCGGCAGTTTCAAAAGAGAGAGTCCCCAGAAAATAAAAAACAAGGGCCATAATCTTAAAAACATACCAAAATCACATGTTAGCCATCCAAAACTATGGATTAGTAATAACCCACCCATTGTAATCAGAAAAACACCCCAATACACCTGTTTCTTTGTCATAATATCTCCCTTTGGCTTTTCTTATTGCTTCTTATCAAGATAAAAATTCCTATCAATATCAGTATTGAGGGTATAACATGCCTCATGGAAATATCTACAAAATTATCAATAAGCATGATTAATCCGATAAAAATTAGAATTCCGGCAGCTAAATAATTTTTTGTAAAACTATGATTTGCTTCTCTCTCAGGAGGAACGTTTTGCTCAAAAGAACTTGCAACAGGCTCCTGTGTTTTGATTTCATTTAGTTCGTAATCATAAGGAACTATGATCCATAGCACAATGTAAGCAAGAACACCGACACCACCACTGAGAGTCAGAATAACAAATCCTGCTCTTGTTATTACAGGGTCAATATCAAAATATTCAGCAATCCCTGCAGCTACTCCGCTAATCATTTTATCTCTAGAAGATCGGTAAAGTCGTTTATTCATAATTTATCCCTATAGTATTTGAAAAAGAAACTTTTCTATTTACATACTTTACGCATTAAATTTCATAATGTTGCAAAAATAAATTTGGAGAATTTTCAATTCTCTGACATAACAATTTAGTGTAGCATTTAATACTACAACCTTTTAGCTGTACTACTACAAAAAAATCACATAATACGTTATTTAATTTAACAACTTACTAATATAATTTGTACATGATAAATTAGTGAATAATTAAAATTCTAAAAAAGGAAAAAGATTATGAAAAAGAAAAGAATTATTTTTTAATAATTAAACTATTTTCTTAATTTAAGAACTAATTGATTTTGCAAAAATAGGTTTTATATAAATAAATGAGGAGTAGCATTAATAATGGCTAAATCAACATTCCCGCAGCATAAGTCGGTCAAACGAGAAAAACTGAGCGTTCAGCACGTTGCGTTTGCCACTGTTTTAATGGTTGTATTGTTTTTATTCTTTCAGTTACAGGTAATTCCGTACGGAGTTTCAGCCTTTGTGCTTCCCCTATTTAAGCCAAATCCTGAAAAATTAGAAAAAGTAGGTTTTGTTCAGTTCGAAGGACTTGTTTGGGCTTCCACAACAAAAGAAAAAGCCGAAAACATAATGAAGCAAGGAAGAGTCGAAGTAAAGAAGGAATTGATTGACAAAGAATATATTTTTGATTTTTCTTTTCAGAAAAGAAATGAAAAACAAAATGGGTATACCAAAAGCTCATCTGAATGGTATGTTAAATCAGATGTTTTGGGAGAAAACCCTATTTACCTCGAACCATGGGTAGGATTCTGGATTCTTGCGCTTGTACTTGCGGTTGTCATTACGATATTTTTCACCATGTTCCTGCCGACAAGTCTTGGATTTATGGCTGTTCTGTTTGATCGGCAGATTACTGAAACTCAATCCAAAATCAGATTGCAGACTGGATTTACTGATGAAGTGGTTGATATTCTCACTATGCCGGATACAAAATTGTCGGAAAAAGACAGAATG
>CAYXFU010000013.1:0-64705 GCA_964464375.1 uncultured Hyphomicrobiales bacterium | reverse complement strand
ACAGAATGGATGTTGAAAGAGTATTCCGTAATGTGTGGGATAGAACTATTACCGGTGAATTAGCCGATCCAAAGCAAGGTCTTAGATTTGAAGATATTTTCGATGACAATACTGATGTAGTTTTATTCAGAAGGGAATCTTTATTCACAAGAATTAAAGAATATTATTCAGATTTCCTTATAAAAGAAATTGAAGATACTATGGACGGTCTTCTTTGGAGACATAACCACATGCTCGTTATGAAGGGCTTAAGACTTTATATGGCTCATCACTTTACAGAAAAGTATTCAAACAATGTTACAGGTCTTGCCTATGGTGGTGCCGCTATTCTTATCGTTGCTGTTGGTATTCGTGGTTTGAAATTTATTCCGGCACAAAGACCTTCATTCATTATGTTATCAATCTTCCTTGAATTTTCGATGCTTGCGCTTTTAGCTATTACCTTGATTTATACAGAAGAAGAAGAACGTATGGATAAGATGCTTAAGAAAATGGAAGATGCAAACCGCTCACAACTCGAAGAACTTCAAAAGCAGTCATTTGATATGCACCAGCTCTCCAATGTATTAGTGGGACAGTCTGCTGACATAATTAAAAACAGAGTTGAAAGAGCTATTTCAGAATATATGACAAGTGATGATAATATTAAGAAAGTTGTTGCAGAAGAAATTTCTGAAAAGATAATGATCGGTCTTCGCGATTCATTCTCACAGTCACACTCTGGTAAAGAACATTTTAGAAGAGGTTAGACTTCTTCCTGCACTATTGTCAAAAGAGCTGCTAATAAGCAGCTCTTTTTTTTGTAAATCAGATAATTAGTATTAAATTGTTTTTTTATTTATTTTGGATTATTATTATGGATAACCACATAGTTCAGATTTTTGTTGAGTACCTTGGAGATTTGCATTGTGAAATTACACATGGTCCATCTGGGCAGAAATTCCTTACTGATGCGCCATTAGATAATCATGGCAAAGCCGAATATATATCTCCAACTGATTTACTTGGAACAGCCTCAGCTTCTTGCATAGCAACTATAATGGGAATTGTCGCCAATAATAACAATATTGATATCAAAGGATTGAAGATAACAGTCAGTAAGGAAATGGCAAATGAACCATTCAGAAGAATATCAAAACTGACATTGGATATCTTGTTTCCTCATTCGTTGAATGATAAAGAATTTAAGTTAATGAAGAATGTTGTTAATACTTGTCCGGTCACAAGGAGTCTTAGTAATGAATTAGAATTTGTTCCAAATTTTTCATTTGCAGAATAAGTGTCAGAGCCCTATTTGTCTAATAATTGCTTAACAACGCCATCACTTAACCAATTGGCTATTGCTTGCCTGTTGTTCTTATCAAGGAATCGAATTTGATCATTTTTATTTTGAATATTCCCAAGTTCTATATAAACAGTAGGTGCATTCAGGTTTCTTAGCATGAACAGATTTCTAGTAGTAACAGTACCTTTATATCCACGGCCAGGCTGATTTTTATCATATTTGTCTTTTATGGTTTCATAAAAGGAATTTGCCATTTTCCTGCTTTGTTCAACATCCTCCTGATAGTAAAAAAAGATATCAATCCTTTTTTCATTTGGTCTGGAATCCAGATGTATGATGATTGTATGCTGACTTTTTGCCTTCTTAAGATTAGCTTTGTAATAACTGTTAATGATATCCGCTCTTTGTTTGAGGCGTATAGTCTGAACAGGGGATATTGAGTCACCATTGATCAGATATTCATCATAACTTGGCTCCAAATACTTTTCATCTCTGATTCCATCTGAAGTATCCCGAACTATAACATACACTGTCGCCGAATGCTCCATTAAAGCCCTTGCAAATCGGAGAATGAAATCATAAGCATATTCATCTTCGCAGAGCAAGTGTCCACCTGATTTACCGGTTGCTCCCGGGTCTGGTCCACCGTGACCAGATTTTAGATAGAATACGTGCCCTTTTAATTTTTTGTCTTTGATTTTAACTTTTTGATAAGTTTTTCCAAAAAGTGGCTCTATCACAAAGGATTTTTTAGAAGAAACATCCTCATCTTTTGATTCATCTTTGATAGTTTTAGAATCTTTTAACGGTTCTTTTCCTTTTTCGGCTTTGGGTGTCTTTAATTTAGATTTTTGAGGGGAATCAGTTGGAATTATAACCTCTGATCTGTTCTCTTCGTTATTGGACTGTTTGATTATATAAAGCGGCACCCATAAATCATTGTCCTGATTATAGCTTCGTTTAATTCCTTTAGTTTGGATTTTCTGATTATAAGCCTTTATTGCCAAAATTGTGGATTCATCATAAATTTTCGTTGATCTGGAAATGCTGTTAGTAAATTTAAAAATTTGAACTGGAAGTTTATATTTTGCTTTTATTATTAATCTGCCATATTTATCAAACTTCCCTTCATTCAATTTATTGAAAAGCTCAATATTGAAATCTGATGCAGATAAAGAAAATCTGTTCAAGAGAACGGAAATCCCTTCTCCAGCTTTTGATTGAACAATTGGGTACTTTTCCTGAGCAGATAAATAACATGATGCAATCATGATGATTGAAACTATTAAAAACCTTCGAAATTTCTCTTCAAATATTTTGATATTAATTGAGCCCAAATTATGCAACATAAATAATCTACAAAAATAGTTATGTTTTGTTAGTTAATAAAATTTATTCTCATCTAATACGACAATTACTCATTCTAAAGGTATTTTTTCTTATCAATTTGGGCTTAAATTGAATAGACTTGAATTTAAAAATAAAATTTCTAACTCTATAATCCTTTTCGATGGTGGAATGGGGACTGAGCTTTATAAAAAAGGCGTTTTTATTAATAAATGCTTTGATGAACTCAATCTTACAAATCCTACTCTTGTTAGAATGGTTCATGAAGATTATAAAAATGCCGGTGCTGATGTAATTGAAACTAATACTTATGGAGCTAATGGACCTAAGCTTAAACGTTTTATGCTTCAAGACAAGCTATATGATATTAATTTCGCCGGAGCCAAGTTAGCCCGTGAGGTTGCAGGGAATGATATTCTTGTTGCCGGAGCTGTTGGTCCTTTAGGAATTCAGATGGAGCCACTTGGACCATTGTCAAGAGATGAAGTAAAAGAATTTTTTAAGGAGCAGATTCTTCCATTGATTGATGGTGGAGTTGATCTTATAATATTCGAAACATTTATATACCCTGATGAATTGAAGCAGGCAGTTCTTGCTGTTCGTGAAATAAGTGATCTCCCTTGTATTGCACAAATGACCATAGATGAAGACGCATCATCGTTGACTGGTGCTTCAGTGCCGGTAATGATTAAGGAACTTGAAAATATTGCAGCTGATGTTGTCGGTATTAATTGTACAGTTGGTCCCCAAATAATGCTAAACTGGCTCGAACAGGCACGTAAGCTGACTGAAATACCAATTTCAATCATGCCTAATGCAGGTAAGCCAAAAAATGTGGACGGAAGAAACCTATATCTTACATCTCCTGAATACATGGCTGAATATGCAAAGCAATTTATTTTAAATGGTGCTAATGTGATAGGAGGGTGCTGCGGTACAGCACCAGAGCACATAAAAAGTATGCGTAATGCTATTAATGCATTAATGCCTCAGTACAGAAAAAAAGAAATAAAAATTGATAAAATCGTAGTCGATGATTCAGTAGAAATTGTTCCGGTAGAAAAAAAATCAAGATTAGCCAAAAGGTTAACTGATGGCCATTTTGTGAAATTTGTCGAATTATTACCACCTCATGGAGTATCGGCAACAAATGAGATAGAAAAAGCACGTGAAATGTTCTTTAACGGAATTGATGTTATAAATATCCCTGACGGACCTCGTGCCAGTGCCAGAATGTCTGCATTGTCTCTGGCTATTCAAATACAGAGAGATGTTGGAATTGAAACACTGCTTCATTTTGTTTGCAGAGATAGGAATGTAATAGGTATGCAATCCGACCTACTCGGAGCTTATGCCTTGGGTCTGAGAAATATTCTCTCTGTAACAGGCGATCCACCTAAACTAGGCAATTATCCTGATGCAACAGCAGTATTTGATGTTGATGCTATTGGATTGGTCAATATTCTTGATAGATTGAACCATGGTTTGGATATTGCTGGTAATCCGATTGGACGTCCAACAGGTTTCTTCGTCGGTGTAGGTGCTAATCCCGGAGCAATCAACATGGATGAAGAATTACGTCGTCTTGACTGGAAAGTTGAAGCAGGTGCCGAGTATATTATTACGCAGCCTGTTTTTGATATTGATATTTTCGAAAGTTTTATAAAAAGAATTGAGCATATTAAAAAACCAATAATTGCAGGACTTTGGCCCTTGACTTCACTTAGGAATGCTGAATTTATGAATAACGAAGTCCCTGGCTGCAACGTTCCCGATATACTGATGAAAAGACTTGTTAATGTTCAGGAATCCAAAGAGGCAAGTAGGGATGAGGGCATAAGAATAGCAAGAGAAACATTGGAAAATATGCTTGGAATGATTCATGGAGTACAGATTTCGGCACCATTCGGCAGAGTACAAAGTGTAATAGATGTGCTGGATGGTTTTACATTTAATTGAGTATTAATCGGAGAATGAAATTCGAAAATTTAAACAGATTTGAACAATTAAAATCGATTCTCAAGAATCGTGTATTGGTTCTCGATGGTGCCATGGGCACAATGATTCAGAGACATTCATTAACAGAATCAGACTTCCGTGGAGAGCGATTCCAAGCCCATCCTAAAGATCTGAGAGGGAATAATGATCTTCTTGTTTTAACTCAACCCGAAATTATTAAAGGCATTCATCTTGAGTATCTCAAGGCAGGATCCGATATAATTGAAACCAATACTTTTAATGGTACGCCCATTTCTCAATCAGATTATCTGACTGAATCGTTTGCCTATGAGATAAACTTTGAAGCGTCGCGAATAGCCCGTCTGGCGTGTGACGAGTACAATCTGATTACTCCTGAAAAACCTAGATTTGTTGCTGGAGCTATTGGACCAACAAATAGAACTGCATCTCTTTCGCCAGATGTTAATAATCCTGGATTCCGTACCGCAAAATTTGATGACTTTGTCAAAGCATATTATATACAAATCTCAGGTCTTGTTGACGGTGGCTCTGATATTCTTCTTATTGAAACTGTCTTCGACACACTTAATTGCAAAGCTGCCATATTCGCCGTTAATGAGTATTATCATGATAATCCTGAACTAGAACCTTTACCTGTGATGATCTCCGGAACAATCGTTGACATGAGTGGTCGCACATTAACCGGGCAAACGATTGAAGCATTTTGGATATCTGTTTCACATGCTCCAAATCTGCTCTCGATTGGAATCAACTGTGCTTTGGGATCTACACAAATGCGTCCTTTTATTGAGGAACTTTCAGAAAAAGCTAACTGTTTCACAAGTTTATATCCCAATGCCGGGTTACCCAATGAATTTGGTGGTTACGACGAAACTCCATCAACTATGGCAGATATTCTCGAGGATTATGGCAAAAGTGGATTCCTGAATATTGTCGGTGGGTGCTGTGGTACTACACCTGACCATATTCAGAATATTGCTGATATTGCTTCAAAGCTTACACCCAGAGAAATTCCGGATATTCCACCATATCTTAGATTAAGTGGACTTGAGGCATTAGTTGTTACTCCTGAAACCAATTTCGTAAACATCGGTGAAAGAACGAACGTTGCCGGATCAAGAAAATTTGCAAAGCATATTGTAAATAAAGAATATGATCAGGCTGTTGAAGTTGCAAGACAACAAGTTATGAACGGTGCTCAGATAATAGATGTGAATGTTGATGAGGGAATGCTTGATTCTGAGCTGGTTATTACTGATTTTCTGAATATGCTTGCCGCAGAACCTGATATTTCACGTGTTCCGGTTATGATTGATTCCTCCAAATGGACTGTTATTGAGTCCGGTTTGAAATGCCTTCAAGGCAAAGGAATAGTGAATTCTATTTCTCTTAAGGAAGGAGAAGAAGTATTCATCGAGCATGCACGCAAGATATTGAGTTATGGTGCTGCTGTTATTGTTATGGCATTCGATGAAGAAGGTCAGGCTTCAACTTATGAACGCAAAATTGAAATAGCCAACAGAGCTTATAACATCTTAACAAACATTGTTGGATTTAAGCCTTATGATGTTATTTTTGATGCTAATGTTCTAACAATTGCTACAGGGATGGATGAGCATAATGAGTATGCAGTCAATTTCATTGAGTCGGTTCGTTGGATCAAGCAGAATTTACCACATGCTAAAACAAGTGGAGGAATAAGTAATGTCAGCTTCTCATTCCGCGGGAATGATCGAGTTAGGGAAGCAATGCATTCAGCTTTCCTTTATCATGCCATAAAAGCCGGTCTGGATATGGGAATTGTTAATGCCGGGCAGCTTGATGTGTATGAATCTGTTCCAAAGGAATTACTCCAGCGAATTGAAGATGTACTATTTAATAGAAAGAAAGATGCAACTGAAAATCTTATTAACTTTGCTTCTCAGATTCAGTCAGATTCTAACAGAATCGATAAAAAAGATGACGAATGGAGGGCATTGCCTTTAGAAGATAGACTAACTCATTCACTTGTCAAGGGAATTACTGAATTTATCGATGTTGATATTGCAGAAGCCATCACCAAATTTGAGAATCCATTGAATATAATAGAAGGTCCATTAATGGATGCCATGAATATTGTTGGTAATCTTTTTGGCTCAGGCAAAATGTTCCTTCCTCAGGTTGTGAAAAGTGCCCGCGTGATGAAAAAAGCAGTGGCTATTCTTCAACCGGTTATTGAGGCTAAACTTCTTAGTCAGGGATCCCAAAGACAAACAGCCGGTAAGATATTAATGGCAACCGTCAAGGGGGATGTTCACGATATTGGAAAAAACATTGTTGGAGTTGTTCTTGGTTGTAATAATTACGAGATAATTGATCTGGGAGTCATGGTCAACTCATCAACTATAATTGATGAAGCACGGAAACACAATGTCGATATCATTGGTCTCAGTGGACTAATCACTCCATCGCTTGATGAAATGGTTCACGTCGCAAAAGAAATGAAAAGAGAGGGACTCAATATTCCTCTGCTTATTGGCGGTGCAACAACCTCCAGAGTCCATACTGCAGTTAAAATTTCTTCTAATTATGACAATAAAGTGATTCATGTACTCGATGCTTCAAAGAGTGTAGCCGTGGTTAGTAGCCTTTTGAATAATTCAACAAAGAATAATTTTCTTGAGAACATCAATAGTGAATATGAAGAAATTCGGATAAATCACAGCAAAAAAAATAGTGAAAGAAAACTTATTTCTTTGGTTGATGCCCGAAAAAATAAATTGAAAACTGACTGGCAGAATTTGAACATTACTAAACCAAAAAAAATTGGTGTTACTAAATTTATTGATTATCCTCTTGAAACATTAAGAGAATATATTAACTGGTCTGAATTCTTTATAACCTGGGAGTTAAAAGGCAGATATCCTGCAATTCTTGATGATCCCAAGATGGGTTCGGAAGCCAGGAAACTTTTTGCTGATGCTAATGAACTTCTCGATATCATCATTGCTAATAAATTAATCAAAGCTAACGGTGTCTTTGGACTATTTCCTGCAAACACAATTGGAGACGACGATATTGAGGTTTATTCGGATGAAACCCATGAGGGAATTTTGGTTACTTTACACACCTTACGTCAACAGGGTTTAATGCAGTCAGGGGCACCTAACTTAGCTTTGGCTGACTATATCGCGCCACGTGATGGGGGTATATCTGACTATATAGGGGGCTTCGCTGTGACGGCTGGCATTGGAGCTGAAGAATTAGCTCAATCTTTTAGAAATGAGAATGATGATTACAAAAGCATAATGACAAAAGTTTTAGCAGATAGATTAGCCGAGGCTTTTGCGGAACATCTGCATGAAATGGTTCGTAAGGATTATTGGGGTTATTCTGTTAACGAAAATTTGTCATCCGAAGATATTATCAGAGAGCGTTACTCAGGTATACGACCTGCTCCCGGTTATCCTGCATCACCGGATCACACAGAAAAGGAAATTCTATTTGATTTGCTTTCTGCTGAGCAATCCACAGGTATTAACTTGACTGATTCATTTATGATGACGCCTCCTGCTTCAGTCTCAGGTCTATATTTTGCACATCCTGACTCGAAATATTTTCCTGTAGGAAAAATTGACAAAGATCAGGTTCTCGATTATAAAAAAAGAAAAGGAATGAGTACAGAACAAGTTGAAAGATGGCTTTCACAGAACTTATCTTATGTCTAATAAGCTAATGTTTGATATTTTTCTGTTCAATTTTAAAATATTTGAGTAATTACTTATGCTTTTTTTATAAAATTTATTGAAGTTTTCATATAATTATCCGATTATTCTATTCGTATAATTATTTAATTATTCATTGGTTTATTTTTCAATGAAGAAAATCAATAATTTTTTATGAACAATTAAAAAAAAATCGTAAAATTTAAAATATTTGGTTCATTTTTTGTAGAATATTCCGATAGTATAATTGTAATAGTAAATTAGTTAAGAAATATATTTAAATTGAAATTATGTCATTAGTAAAAAGTCTGATAGAAACCCAGGAATTCGCTACTCTACCACCCGTAGCGGCTAAGATATTGCAACTCCTCGAGAATGATGATATCGATTTCAGAGATTTGTCACAAGTGATTGAAGCCGATGCTCCTTTGACTTTGAAACTAATCAGAGTTGCTAATTCACCTATTTATGCAACACGGCAGAAAATTAATACAATTCAACAAGCAATTATTACTTTAGGAATTAATCGCTTAACTAATATTGTACTTGGTGTATCGATATTTTCTCGATTTCTTATGAGCTCGCAGAAATTTGCTGCTGAGATTATGGAAAGATTCTGGTGGCATTCGTCATGTACTGGTATTGTTGCCAAATCAATAACAAATAAATTAAAAAAGAATTTCCGTGAATATGAATTTATTGGCGGTCTACTTCATGATATTGGTAAGTTGGCTATGCTCCAGTATGATGCAGTTAAATATTCAAAAGTGCTGAATAATGTCCATGCTAATGGCATGATGGATGTTGATGCTGAGCGTGAATTATTCGGTATAGATCATACAGAAGTTGGTGCAGAAATTTGCTTGATGTGGAAACTGCCCGAACCTCTTGCAGAAGCAATCTCATATCATACTCATCCATCAAAAGCTATTGCCAATAAAGAACTTGTTGCTATTGTAAGATTAGCCGATGTTCTCTGCGAAATGTGGGGTGCCGATATTTCCGAAGGGTTCGATTCAATTAATATAGAAGAACAAGAAGCATGGCTCATTCTTAAAGATTTCTATCCCGAAATGAATGATTTGGATTTAGAGAGTTTTACATTTGAACTTGAAACTGAATTTAGAAAATCAGAAGAATTCCTAAAGGCAATTATGGGAGAATAGTGTATTTGCTCTTTCGGCGAATAGTTACTTTTAATATTTATCGAAGCTATGAACATCTTTGTTTCTTTTGAATGGCTTTTTTTTCTAACAACCTCTAAGATAATTCATCTTCATTGACCTAAAATTTAAATTGAATATATTCAATATTCTTTATCCTTTCTTTGATTACTCCAAAAATTCCAAATATTTCCTAATTATATATTTTTCATTATTATTGATTTATCTTTTTAAGAAATTAAAATAGTTAGAGAATTTAGTTGTCTCTAATCTTAAATTTAGTCACACTTAATTGTTAAAATATACATGAAACTAATTACTATTTCTATATTATGCTTTGTATTAATTTTCAGCATAAACACACTTTTAGGTCAAGAAATATTATCTGTTAGTACTAGTACTTCAGATAATGGTTTACCTGCTCATACATTCACTTGGAGTGATGTTAAAAATGAACAACGCTCTGCAATCATGGTTGACCAACGACCCAATGGTGCCGGTTATTTAAGAGAATTTATTTATAAAGTATCTGGGGTGGACAGAGTATGCCGTGGTACAGGTGCTAATGGGCATGAAGGAGATGGTTATTTACAAAATCACACTGTTTATGGAGGGGATCGATCTTCTCATACAGTTGGTGGAATGACAACACTACCATTGAATGGAAGACATCACGCTATAATTGATTTTTACATGCCTACTTATCTGATTGATTCTCCGCCTGGTTCCGGTTCAACTACGACAGTAGTTCCATCGAGGGTGCAATGGTTTTTTGCAACTGGCAGGAATTATCCAATTTTTTCGGTAACTCAAGATGCACGTGCTGATAAAACAGGCAATCTTGGTGCTGATTCACGATCACCTTATGGTGATTTTCATTATGACGGGAATACTAATTACTCCAGTCCTTATTCAGGTGATTTGATTGGTGGAGCCTCTTGGGGTGACACTTATAAGTGGGTTAGCGTAAACAATGGCACAACTGATGAGAGTAGTTTGATAACTAGCAATTCAGGTTGGCGATATGACGAATCTAATAGTATTCCTTATGCTATGCAGTGGACAAAGAATGTTAATGCTGAAATGGGACACGTGTTGACACAGTCGATTTATGTAAATGATATGGGTTTGAATCCTTCACCTGCTTTGATGAATGAACAAAAATTAAACGGTCCAATGATTGCTGATGGCCAATGGGTTTACCAAATATTAAACTATGGAATTCTTGATGCCTCTGGGGGTGTTACAAAGCGACTAACTTGGGGAACTAACTGGGGACATCCAGGAGGTTTTGATGAATGGGGTGCTTATCCTTCAAAAACAGATTTCACACAACATTCCGATGGTTCTAGAACTAATGGTATGCTACTTGCCTATTCGGTTTTCATTGTCCTTGGTGAGCATACTGGGGGTTATAAGGAAGGTGCTACCGGGCAAATCGTAAAACAAATGGAAAATATGCACTTGGCAACACTGAATGCCACTGTAGGTACTGTTAGGTTATCGGGACCTGCAGGTGTCGGACTTGCTAACTCTACTGATAACAATGTTTTTTATGTACCACAAGGTTATAATCACATTTATTCTACATGGGAAGCCGATGCTGATGCTAACGCCGTTGACCTTATGTTTACACCCGCCATGAATGCCCCTATAGAAAATCCGATTTTTGTTATAAATAATTTCTCGGCTTCCGCTCTTAATCAAATTAAAATAGACAATACTATTGCAATGGAGGATAAAGATTATTTTGCAACTATAGACCAGGCGAATTCTCGCGTTTGGATTACGCTCAATAAGAATGTTTCAAACCCAGTGAGACTTCAGGTAACCGGGTCAACATCGAATATACAGGATAATGATTCTGAAGGAATTAGTATTTTTCCAAATCCAACATCAGGTATTATCCAAATTCAAAATAAGTACTCTGAAGCAGGTAATATACAAATAACTGATAATTTGGGAAGCATAATCAAAGAGCAAAAGCTATCAGATAGTAAACAGATTGATATAAGTAATGTAGCCAATGGTGTATATTTTATTAAGATACTAACTGACAGGCAAACAATAACAAAGAGAATAATAAAAGAAGATAAATAATTGATTAGTTCTTATTTTATATTAACGTCCTCACTTTTATCTTTAGTGGGGATTTTTTTTAGAAATATGTGATTAAGAGCAATATAATGAGCAAATTAAAATAATCATATTTAATCGACCAAGCCATTTTTGATGGCATAATGGGTTAGCTCAGCATTGCTTTTCATTGACATCTTTTCTAAAATTCGTATTCTGTAAGTGCTGATAGTATTAATGCTCAAATTAAGCTGTTTAGCAATATCTTTAACAGTTTTTCCGGATGCTATTAGGCACATAACCTGGAATTCTCTGTCCGAAAGATTCTCATGAAGCATAGCTTGATTCCCGGAATCAAGATTGGATGCTAGAATTTCAGCAAGGTCAGGCGATATATACTTTCTTCCCATTGATACTTTTCGGATAGCTTCTATAAGCTCTTCCGGCTCACATTCTTTGTTAATATACCCTGCGGCACCGGCTTTCAGAACTCGTAATGCATATTGTTCTTCAGGGTAGACCGTGAACATCAAAACAGGGAGTTCAGGTTTTTCAATTTTTAAATCTTTTAACGTGTCCAGACCATCTTTGCCAGGCATAGAAATATCGAGCAATACAACATCGTATTTGTTTTGACGGACTTTTTCAAGCAATTCATTACCTGAAGAAGCTTCGTCACTCACGAATAAATCTGGTGTTTCCTCTATTATCTGCTTCAAACCTTTTCGAACAACAGAATGATCATCAACAATAATAATTTTTATCATTTCATATTCCTTAATTATTTTAATGGAACAGTGATTGTGACTGTCGTTCCCATACCAATAACTCCACTTATTGTAAGTTTCCCGCCAACTGCTAGCGCTCGTTCAGTCATTCCAAGTAATCCAAGAGATTTCTTGTTGTTTATTTGTTCTTGTTTGATTCCGCGACCATTGTCACTTACCCTTAGAATCACTTCTTCAGTAACCCTTTCCAAAGTTACATCAACCCTCGTTGCCTTAGCATGACGTGCAACATTTGTTAAAATTTCCTGAAATATACGGAATAGAGCCGTTGATCTTTGTTCCTCAAGTTTGAAATCCTGTTTACCAACATTCAATTTACATCTAATAGCCGAACGTTTCTGGAACTCAGCTGTTTGCCATTCCAGAGCCGCTATCAAACCGAAATGATCCAGAACAGATGGACGTAATTGAGAAGAAATTGTCCTAACTTTTCGAATTGTTGATTCAATCAATTCATTCATTTTACGAACTTTTTCAAAAAGTACTTCTTGTCGAATAAATTTCTTTTTTATCAGCCAAGCCAATTCAAGTTTTAATGCAGTCAAGGCATGACCAAGTTCATCATGAATTTCTATTGCTAAACGCTTCTTTTCTTCTTCCCGAGACGTTTCTGAGTACATTGCTAAGTTACGGTAATTTTCTCGTGACAGCTTTAATTCATCTTCAACTTCTTTGCGATGAGTAATGTTATATAGAATACCCTGAAGATAATGTGCTTTACCAGTTGAGTCTATCACACTATGAAAATAGAGATGTACCCACTTGAATGACCCATCCTGATGTATAAATCGGAATTCGAGTTCCCGCTCAATTCTGCCTCTGTTTCGGAGCTTATTAATAATATCCTGAATGACAATTCTATCCTCCAGATGTATAATATCTAAAAGGCTTTTCTTTGAGTCAAGAATTTCTTCCTTTGAATGACCTGTCAAGGCCTTAATGGCACCGTTAAGTATAACTGGAATAAGATTTAAGTCTGATTTGAAAGCCACACCTGAGAAATTCTTAATGAAAGTCTCATAGATTTCCTCCATACCATCAACTGATGCAATCGGATGATTACTGAACTGAATCTCATCAATCAAACAAGTTATTACATCACTTGTAGCCAAATTTTCAATTTTATAAAACGTAATGTTAATTCTACGTTGATTACCTGTTTTATCATTAATTGAAATATCTGTTTTCAGTTTTTTCTTGTCGCTCTTTAATATCGAGTCAAGAAAATCCAAACTAAAAAGTGGGTTAGGCAAACCAAGAATTTCTTCTTCTGACCATCCAAACATTTTTGTGAGGGAGCTACTCCAAGAAATTACGCAAGCAGAAGAATCGACTTTCAGAATTCTTAAATCAGAAAGTATTTCTGGAATTTCATAAATAGGTGTTTGCTGAAGACTGGCAAAATCAATTTTATGTATTGACCAATTAAGAGCAAAACATTTATTGTTATCTCCTGATTTAAGGGATGAGCATGTTAAACTCATTAATTGTGAATTTTCATCTTCTGGATTTAGACTAAAACTAATTGCACCTGAATATTTATCTAATAATGCTAATTCACGAATTGAATTAATTTTTGAACTAATAATTGAAGGTAAAATTTCTGTTATAAATTTACCTGCTTCAAATTTCAAAGAGTCAATATAGAGGCAATTTTGATTATAATAAATTACTTTCAAATCCAAGTCGGTAATAACTATAGGATAATCCAGGGCTTCAAACTCTTTTAAATAATCCTTCTGTATTATTTCAAGTAAATGATTGGTGCTTAATGTTAAACTTTTGCTGGAAATCAATCTTGAACGATACTCTTGCGTATCGGTTATTTCTTTAGAGATTGAAATTGCACCACCTGCAGCAAAAGTCTCAATATTAACAGGAATTGATATTGTCTCAACATAATGTATTCCATCATCAACAGTAAACGAGTTGTTGATTTTTATTCCTTTTACTATTGAACCGGATATTATTGCTTTCTGACAAAAACAATCCTGACAGATCCCCTGTTGATGCGAAAATGCTTCATAGCATTTTCTTTCGAGTGAAGTAGGATGACGTTCCAAAACAGATTTGTTAGCCCACTTAACAATGAAGTTTCTGTCAATCTGATAGACCATTTCTTCCATATTGTCCAGTATTTCAATAATTGTCTTATCGTCACGATGAAATTCTTCTTCTACCTGAGGAGTAGGGGCAGGTTTAATAAAATATTTTTTTATTCCATTTACTATTGAATCAATCATTTAAAAAGTTAATCTTATATTTAGAATTATATTTTGCAGAAACAAAAATAACAAAAAAATATCCAAAGATGAAAATTGATTAATAAACCAAAGAAATTTGACAGTTGACTTGTTAATAATTAAAATATAAAGATTGTTAAATCGATATTATTTTTTTGATTTCTTGTCTTTCTTATGTTTTGATTTCTTTTTAGTTTCTTTACACTTTTTTATGCAAGAACCTCCCTTGCAAAAAGGACAATCTTTTTTACTCATTCTAACCAATTGTTTAATAAATTTGTTCTTAGACGTAGAAAAACAAAAAATTAGTTGTAACAAATAAAAATATTAAGCATTATTACAGTTAAATAGAAGATTAATTTTTAAAATTTATTTTTGGAGAAAATATGAACAAACTAATTTACCTTGCAATCATTACTATCATGATAGTTATTTCCGCTGAAGTAATTCTCACTAAACCAGAACGTGTGATTCAGATACCCAATGGGGTGAAGAATTCCTGCCTTAATTGTCATACAAATATGCTGGGTGGAGCATTGAATTCTTTTGGTGTTGAAGTTGGTAGAAATCATATGAAAGCTGGTGTAATTCAATGGACTACTAAATTAGCTTCTCTTGATACAGATAAAGATGGTTTTACAAATGGGCAGGAGCTTTTAGATCCAAATGCTCAATGGAAGCCTGGTCAGGCTGATCCAGGCGTTCAAGCCAACGTTGGCAATCCTGGTTTAGCTAGTAGCAAACCTATTATTAATGATGTGATCGACTTTTTTGCTAATAAAGATATTTCAATAAGTCCTAATCCAATGACCAACAGAGCTGAAATTACATTTGAACTGGTAAAAACAGGACAATTATTTGTAGAAATTATTAATTTATCTGGTGATAGATTGCGTTTACTTGCAAATGAGAATTCGGTATCAGGCAATATAAATCTTGTTTGGGACTGTAAAGATATGAATGGGTATAGTGTTCCTCCAGGTCTTTATTTGGTTAGAATCTATTTTGATGGATCAATGATTTCTAAGAAACTTTTGGTTCAGTAAATATATATTGTCAATTTAAAACTAAGCCGGAGATATTTTCTCCGGCTTTTTTTGTTGATTTATCTTATTTTAGTAATTCATGATTTACAATTCTTAAAATAATTTCAAAAAGATAGAATTTAATGAATAATTTAGTTGATCGAATAAATCAAATAAACCCATGGATAATTGTCATATTCTTGTATTGTATTCTTGTAATAATTAGTATTCTGATTAAGGACAGCTTACCTTTGGCTTGTGATATTGGAGAATATGTCAATAATCCATTAAGAATAATAAATGGAGAAAAACCTTATCGTGATTTTTGGTTGTTATTCTCACCGGGAGAAGTGTATTTTCCGGCTCTAATTTATAAAATTTTTGGAGTAAATACAGATATTCTGAGAATTGTTACTATCTTTACTTCTTGTTTATCTTCAATAATTGTTTTTAGAATTACTTACAGAATATTAAAAAATAATATTTATTCTGCAATTACAACTTTATTATTCTTTTATTCCAGTGTCATATTTTTTTATGAAGGTCCTGACTACATTAATCTATACCTGACATTTATTCTTTTGTCAACATTATTTTTAATAAAATTCATTCAAAGTAAAAATTTAATTGATATCAGTTTATCAGGTATATTTATTGGAATTGGATTCTATTTTAGAGTATATGAATCTGCCGGAGCGATGGCCGGTCTCGTAATGGCGTTGGTAATAAGTATGATATTACTCAAAACTGACATCAAAAGTTGTTTCAAATTTTTGTCAGTCTATTTAGCTTCATTCATTTTTGCAATCTTACTTATCGTTTTGGTTCATTATGATATAGCTATATTAATGTTTCATGAAGTCATTATTGAGAGTGTGAAGAATGGAACATCAATGAATATCCCATATTTTTATGATTTTAATTTATTGATTGGCGTCATAAAATCGGATTTAAATGATATTCATACAAGTTCTCTTGGTGCAATTATAAAATTATTTATCCATCTGGTAAAACTTCTGCCAATTTTGATGTTTTATTTATTGCCATTTTTATCAGTAATTATTTTCCTATTTTATCTCAAATCCAAACCGGAAAAATTGAATGTATTAATCAAAATTGCTTTTCTCATGCTAGGTTTAGGCTTATTTCCAAAAGGGATTGGGAGATCGGATGTTGCTCATTTGGCTCCTTCTGTCGCACCATTATTGGTTATGATTTGTCTGATATTCTTTGAAATACATGCAAAAAAAATCAAAAGCATGAGTGATAAGTGGTTATTGAGATTTTCGTTGATGATAATATCAATAATGTCTGTTACACTATTGTTTCCAATTCAGAAACTGATTAGCCTTCAACAAAATAAGTCTTCAATTGTAAGAACTGATCATGGAAGTGTTACTTTCAAAAATTCAAGCGAAGTTGATGATTTTAGAAAAGTAGCAGAATTTCTGAAGGTTAATACTAAAGAAGGTGACAATATATTCGTTACACCTTGGGACTCTCCGGCAATATACGCATTATTCAACTTAAAGAACCCAACATATTATGATTCGATGAATGATCTGGTTATCCGAGAATCCAGGGAAAAGCAAAACCGAATCATTAATATACTAAAAGATTCTAAAGTGAAATTTATTATTCATAATCCGGACTGGGGATATGACAACAAATCAAATCAAACATTTAGAAAGTCTTGCCCTTTGATTGAGACTTTTATTGTAACAAACTACAGGCTAATTGAAAAACATGGCTTTTATCATATTTATGAGATAATCAGTAAAAGTACTAAACTTAATTAATTCTGATTTTTTTTGAAAAAGTTTAATTGATATTTTTCATGCATCTAATGAAGAAATTGTTTGACATATTGCCAGAATATCTTATTTTTCCTTATTTTTGTTCATGGTTAATCTTGTAGGTTTACATTCTTCAAATTAACCCATATACATGTGGATTTACTTCGCATTGATCTTATAATAAATGGTTTATATGAAAATGTTTAGAAAGATTTAAAGAATGGCTGTTCTACCTATTTATAACTGTTATCATCCTGTTTTAAAGAAGAAAACAAATCCAGTAGCTGAATTCAATCAGGAATTGAAGGATTTTGTGAATAATTTATATGAAACCATGTATTCAGCTGATGGTGTTGGTCTTGCCGCAAACCAGGTAGGGGAGATGCAATCAATAATCGTTGTTGATACCTCTGAAGCTTCAGATGAAAAAGACAGTCATCCCCCAATTGTAATGATAAATCCCATAATAATCAGCTATTCTGATGAAATAATTGAATATCAGGAAGGATGTTTGAGTATTCCTAAGTTTTATGAAGATGTTGACAGACCAAAGGAAATTGAGGTTAGATATTTTGATATTAATATGAAAGAAATTACTATTATAGCAGACTATCTTTTTTCAAGAGTTATTCAGCATGAAGTTGATCATCTAAATGGTGTACTCTTTTACGAAAGATTAAGCTCAGTAAGACGGGCATTGGCGAAGAGTAAATTAAGAAAAATAGAAAAAGGTGATTATGAAACATTTTATCCGATGATTCTGCCAAACGGTACTTATAGGGATCCATCTGAATAAATATCACGGTGTTTTTTTGAAAATTTGAGTTTGTTTGCCAACTTTCAAAAAGATTGCATCTTTTCGAAAGTGAATTGCATCTTTTGCACTATCTCAATGAACATAGAGCTATGTATTTTTTCCGTAACCACCTTTTATTTCAATGATATCATTTTTGTGATTGCACTTTTGCATCATTTGCATTGTTTTTTTGATTTTTATATGTCGCTCCTACGGAGCTTTGATATGTTTTGTTGATTTGTTTTCTATTAAGATTTCGCTACTACGTAGCTTATTTCAATGAACAATGATCAAATACCAATGACTAATAAAATACAGAATAGTCCTCACCCTTACTTTCCCAAACAATTGGGGAGGGAATTAATGCAAATTGCATCTTTTTTTGGCACTATTGGCACTATTTCAATGAACATAGAGTTATGTTATATTGCCGTAACCACCTTTTATTTCAATGACCTAATTTTTGTGATTGCACTTTTGCATCATTTGCATTGTTTTTTTGATTTTTATATGTCGCTCCTACGGAGCTTTGATATGTTTTGTTGATTTGTTTTCTATTAAGATTTCGCTACTACGTAGCTTATTTCAATGAACAATGATCAAATACCAATGACTAATGAATACTGAATTGTCCTCACCCTGACCCTCTTCGACAATCGGAGAGGGAAATAATGCAACTACCACCCCGTCTCGACTACGTCGATCCATCCCTCCTTGAAAAGAAGTGAAAAGAATACATTGCAATTTGCATAATAGTTGGGATTTTTTCAAAGAAACGGTTTTAAAAGGAAATAAAAATAGAATATATTTTTTTTCTCACATTATTTATTAATAATAACTTTATAAGATTTATTCAATAATCCGGTTTTAACATGAATCAAATATGATCCACTCAAAATTTCATTATTACTTATCAGATAAGTGCTATTAATTGAAGGATTAATCAAAAATGTTTTAATTAGATTTCCCTCTATATCATATAAGTCAATCTGCGATGCTTGAATATTATCTTCTATAGGAATGTTGATATCACCAGTTGATGGATTGGGATATAAATATTTCGGATTATCTCTATTGTAATCCTGAATTGATGTTGTATTCCAATCAATATTAAATAATCTCAACCTTTTAGCTGATACGGATAACACATAATGTGAATCTTTTGAGGCTTCTAAACCAAGATTAGCAGTAGTAGAATCAAAAAAAGAAAATAATTTAATTCCCGAATTAATATTAAACATTCCGAATTCGTGAAAATTATTATCAGATGTTCCAACTATCATATATTTATTGTTGGATGGAGAAAAACAAATTGAAGAGTTGTAAATATGATTCCACATTAATTTAATAGAATCGGAAGAATGGTTTTGATAATTAATAACTCTTACCACCGAATCTCTTAAATCATAAATTAAGTATTCCCCGTCAGGACTAATTCCCAAATCTTTTCCAGTTCTGACAAAATGGTCAGGCGGATCAAAATGCCATAAGAGACTGTCCGTGTATATGTCATAAAATAGAAAGCTAAATTCATTTGTACCATTGTTGTCTCTATATCCTTCGACAAGATAATAGCTACATTCTGGAGATGGTCTGATAAAAACACGATTTGCACTGAATTTTCTTTCAATTTGCCAGTTATTGGTATTGATTACAATTACAGAATCAAATGGATAAACATATATCCTCTTATTCATATCTCCCAAATACGATGAATCATTGGCATAATTTATAAATAATCTTCCATTTTGACAGTATTGCACGTCTTGACTATACCATCCATGAGACAAATTAAACATACTATCAGTGAAAGTATGAATATTTTGACCAGAATTAATATTCCATATTCTAATTGAATTAGATTTAGCCGAATACTCTCCGGCAATAAGAGAATCGTTTATCCATACAATATTATAAACACCATTTGTGTCTGCTCCTATTATATTTTTATAAACGGTACCATCAGCAATATTCAATAACTTGAAAGAGATTGAATCTGAATAATTATTATCAGAAACTGCGATATACTTGCTGTCAGGCGATATTTTTGCTTCGTATATCTGATCTTGCATAAAATTCTGTACATAATAAGTCCAAACCACCTCATTATCAGCTAGTAATTTTGGTGGAACTGCCGATAATAAATTTACTAGAAGAAGAATAATAAATACAAATTTCAATTTCATAGCACACCTTGATTTATTTTTATTTTTTTATATGTCTCAATTATCCGATTTACGTTGTTTTTCCAGTCCCATTTTTGGACGGCATCTCTTCTGGAGTTCTTACCTAAATTTTCTGCATTATCTTTATTGTTATGTAAGTTAACGATTGCATTTGATATTTCTTCGGGATTTTTCTCATTTATCAACACACCGTTGTAATTATCTTGAATTACATCAGTTTGCTGACCTACCGAAGTTGCTACTATTGGTAAACCCATTCCCATGTATTCGAAGAGTTTTGTAGGAGATCCGAAATATTCAGAACTATCTTCGTTATTGATACAAGGTGAATGAAGTACATCGCAGGCACTCAGATATTTGGGAACTTCCTCATAAGGCACCATCCCGGTGAAAATGACATGATTCTGAACATTATCATCTTTGATTATCTGCTCAACTTTGCCTCTAAGCTCACCATCACCGATAAATAGGAAAATGGCTTCAGGGAGTTGTCTGACGGTAGATTTAACAGCCTGAGCCAAGTACTCGATGCCATGATAAACACCAAAACTTCCGGCAAATCCATTAACGAACTTGCTTTCGATACCTAGTTTCTTTCTGATAATATCGCGACTTTCTGGAGAGAATTTGAAGAAATCAGTATTGACTCCATTTGGATTAACTACGATTTTGTCAGGATTGACACCATACTCTGATGACATAATTTTTTTAGCAACTTCAGAAATAACAAAAATTGCATCAGCATTTTCCCATTGGATTTCTTCAGCCCATTTGAGGAGATGTGGGAAGTATAATTTTCCCCAGTACTTTTTCACCCACTGTTGTATAAAATCGCAGTGAAGAAGAAATGGGATGCCAGTATCGCGCTTAATCTTTGCTCCGCCGATAGTAAAATCATGGTGATGCATAAACAAGAAGTCAGGGTTTTCTTTGTTGATAATTGATTTTACAGATGAAACCGATTTGTTAATATATGGTAATGTTAATACTTCCGGCAAATTTCTAAATAATTTATTATATGGTATGTAGTATTGATTAACATATTCAGGAAGTTGCAACCTACCAGATGTAGCAAATACAGATTCATGACCAAGTTCATTCAAAGCATTAATCATACCGCGGTGCATTCCGGCAACTCCACCGGTTGTAACGGCACCGTAAAACTCAGTACGCCAAAATAATATTTTTAGCTTTTCGATTTCCATAAACTTTTGATAATAGGGTATTTAATGTAATGATATAATATAACCAGAGAACTAAGAAATAATTCTAAAGTAAACAGAGATAAATCTTTAAATATGAATGCAATAGGACTATATTTTCTACTGTTACCATAATTATCAGCTAAGATACCTTTTGAATATCCGGAAAGAATAAGATATATGCTTATAAAGAAATTAAATCTTTGAAATTCTATATCAAGAGTACCAAATATAATCTTGTTATATTTCTTTGCTTTCAGGAGATTGATTATCAAGCTCTTTCTGGAAAGATCCTTCTCATCGATTTTAACTATATCAAATGAATTAATATCCTCATTGAGTTGGTTAAGAATACTATCAGCATTACCGGATATAATTAACAAAAGGTTCATTGAACACCATCGTTATTGATTTTAAATAAAGCCTTATTTAAATTGAATTTAGAGAGTAGAATTAATCCAATAACAAAGAATACAATTAAAGAAAGAATTGCAATTCTGTAAGATTGAGTAAATTGGAGGGATAATCCAAATAGAATCGGGCCCATCCAACTGGTTCCCCTTTCACTAACTTCATATAAACTATAATATTCGGCTTCCATACCTTTGGGTATGATAAGTGAGAAAAGTGAACGGCTTAGAGCCTGGGAGCCACCAAGAACTAAACCAATTACCATTGCTAATACGATAAATTCATTTTGTGTATGAAGAAATCCAAAAGCATAGACAACTACAGCAATCCAAAGAACTAATGAAAACATAATAGAATTTCTTGATCCATATTTTTTAGAAAGAAAATTAAAGAATAATGCACCAATGATAGCTACAAACTGAACAATCAATATAACAATTGTAAGGATATCCATGCTAAGATGAATCTCTTTTGCTGCAAAGACAGATGAGATGGCGATTACAGATTGAATGCCGTCATTATAGAACAAATAAGCCGCTAAAAACAATAATGATTGCGGATATTTTTTTGAGTTTTTAATAGTTTCAATTAACTTTTTAAATGGTGCAGTAAAAGAAACATTTTTCGATATTATTAAAGGTTTTCTACTCTTTAGAGTCAGTAGAGGAATTAGAGAAAATATTGCCCACCAGGCACCAGCTGAGCATAGGATGATCCTAATTGCCATACCGGTTGGGATACCAAGGTTATCTCTCATAGTAAACAACAAGAGATTCAATCCTAGGAGTAATCCACCACCAACGTACCCAATCGCCCAACCGATAGATGAGACTGCATCCCTCCTATCGGGTTCGGCAATATCGTTGAGGTATGAATTATACATAACAACAGAGATTCCGAAACTGAGATTCGAGATAATTAACAATATGCTACAAAGGACATAATCACTTCCGCTTACGAAAAATAATGCCATTGTTGAAAATGAACCAAGAAATGCAAAGATGAAAAGTAGGCTTTTTTTGTTACCTTTTGAATCGGCTACGGCACCAAATAAAGGCAAAAATAGTGTTTGAAGAATGACAGACAAGGCTATAACATAGGCGAATAATGAGCCATAATAAATTGGAATACCTAAAACATGCAGGTTTCCAGACAAATCAGCGGCTTTTTGTGCAATATCAGTCAAATATGGACCAATAAATACAGTAATAACTGTTGTATAGAATGCTGAATTGGCAAAATCGTAAAAATACCAGCCAATTCTTTCTTTCTTTGTACTAATCATTATAAATTTATTATAAAAGGAAAATCGAAAATAAGAAAAAAATAAGAAATAATGTATATTTGCACGAACAATATTTGATTAAAATAAATAATAACATAACTTTTAGGAATGGTCCTGATGAAACTTTATAGAAACTTTAAAATATTCCCTAATATAATTGTTTTAATTTATATTTTTTCTTTTAACCTATTTGGCGATGATGGATTGCTATTTAAACCATTAATTGCGAATCCTTACGAAGGACGAATCGGTTCAATTGGCGATTTTAAAGATAAGAGATTAAGACTTGATATAGGTACAACGTTTGACTTAATGAGTTTCCCTTGTGCGGGCAGTATAGCGGCAATAGGTGCTGATTTTTTCACATATACAAGACTTAGATCAGAGGGAAATTTCAAATTTCCTGTTGAGACATCGGACTATTATTTTGGCGTAAATTATTCTATGAATTTAAATTTCATATCTGAGAGAGCTACAGCAAGAGTCAGATTGGCTCATATATCATCTCATTTAGTGGATGGATATACTTTTGAGAATAAATTCCTTAAAGAACCTTTTGTATATTCAAGAGAGTTTTTGGATATCACATTTGCGAATTACTATAAAGATTTTCGATATTATCTGGGAGTTAATTACGTTTTTTCGACTAAGCCTAAAGCTCCCGATCCATTTATACCACAACTGGGAATCGAGTATGATTACAGAATAAATCCATGGTTGGCGATAACAATGGGTTATGATTTTAAATTAGTCGGAGTTGATGGAAAATATGCTTCCCAAAATGCGATACAAGCAGGATTAACTTTTTATACTAGTTCTCATTATGGAATTTTCGTTGGAGCATACTATTTTTCTGGGAGAAGCATACATGGTGAATTTTATAATGAATTAGATAATTATCCCGGAATTGGCTTTCAAGTTATGCATTGGTAATATTACGCTTAGGTTAGTTTCAAATAAATAATATTTATTTGAAACTTCGTCTATACTTTTGAATTTTAGGTTGGTTGTTGATTGAAGCCAAGCAAAGTTAATAATACTAAGGAGAGAATTAATGTCAGCACGAAGCTTGAATAGGGCTACACTCATAGGAAATATTGGAAAGGATCCAGAATTAAGGAGAACACCACAAGGAACATCTGTTTGCACAATTAGGTTAGCCACAACTGAAACGTACAAGAATAAACGTAATGAATGGCAGGAAGTGACTGATTGGCATAGTGTGGTTTTGTGGGATAGATTAGCTGAAATAGCCGCTCAATTATTGAAAAAAAGTGATAGAATTTTTGTGGAAGGTAAAATTCGCACCAGAACTTTTGAAAAAGATGGACAAAAAAAGCATTTTACCGAAATTATTGCTCAGAATATGATTATACTCGAACGTAAAATGAAGGATGGAGTTTCAATAAATGAAGAAGTATTTAATGAAGCATTTGAATCTGAATTTTTATCAGATGAATTTTTAACGGCTGAAGATGTTTTCGACACACATCTAACTGACGAAGTCAAATAACTAACCTTTTTAAATAAATATCGAAAATGGAGAAACCATGGCAAATAGTATGAACAAAGTTCTTTTAATTGGTAATGTAGGTCAGGAACCGGAAATCAAGACGATTCCTTCTGGATCACAGGTGTGTAAGATTAGTTTAGCAACATCTGAGAGATACAAGGATAAGTCAACAGGTGAATGGAAAGAAACTACAGAATGGCATAATGTTGTAATGTGGGATTTTCTAGCAGAAAGAGCACAAAAATATATAAAAAAAGGCAGCAAAATCCTAATTGAAGGTAAAAACCAAACACGCAGTTATGAAAAAGATGGCGTAACTCACTATCGCACAGAAGTAATAGCTCGTGATCTTATTTTGCTAGATCCAAAACCTTACAGTTCATCGGAATCTTTTGGAGAAAAAACTGTTTCAGAAGATACAGTATCTTCAACAGATGATGATGATATCCCATTCTAATTTGAATCATATTTAAAACTCAGGGCTAATCTGAAAATTTAGATAGCCCTTTTTTATATTATTAAAAAATGAAAATTCTTGTTCTATTCGATATAGATGGTACAATTCTTACATTCAATAATAAGCTTGGTAAGAAAGTATTTATTGATTTTCTGGAAGAATATTTGTCTATGGAAGTTCCTGACACAAGCATCCCTGATTTTTCTGGAATGACTGATTTGAATATTCTACAGCTTATTTCAGAAAATCTGAATATACCATTTGGAATTATAGAAAAAAATATTGAAAAGTTCTGGATGAACTTAAATATTCATTTTTCAAAATTTTGTATTGAAGAGAATTTTGAAGTTCTGCCGGGAATCAGAGAACTTATCATAGAACTTCATAATAATGAATCGGTTATCATTGGTTTATTGACAGGTAACTGTAGATCAAATGCATATTCTAAACTCAAAGCTGTAAGTCTAGATCATTACTTTAACTTCGGTTCATTCGGATGTGATTTTGCAGATAGAAACTTATTACCAAAAGTTGCTATCAAAAGAGCAAATGAAAAATATCTTGATATTCAATTCAATAATAGAAATACGATAATTTTAGGAGATTCACCCAAAGATATTGAATGCGCAAGAAACAATAATATTCCTGTAATTTCTACTGCTACAGGTAATTTTAGTATTGATCAATTAAACTCTTTTCAGCCAAATTATACTTTTAATAATTTTTCCGATTATAAAAAAGTAGTTTCTACTATCATCAATCACTTTTAAGGTTAATTATGAATAATATTATTATTGCTATTGATGGTCCTTCAGGCTCCGGAAAATCAACAACCGCACGTGAAGTAGCCAAAAGATTAGGTTATATATATATCGATACCGGAGCTATGTATAGAGCAACTGCTTTGGCATTTCAAAGAGAAAATTTAAAATTAAATGACGATGATTTTGGGAGACTTATGAATAGTATAACCATAAGGCTTGAAAATACTGTAAAAGGTCAAAGAACATACCTAAATGATGAGGATGTCAGTGACTTGATAAGAACTCCTGAAATCACAAAATTAGTAAGCCCTGTTAGTGCAAATGGAATTGTAAGAGAAAAGCTAGTAGAAATTCAAAGAGGGCTAGGAGAAAAAGGAGCTGTTGTGATGGATGGACGAGATATTGGAACAGTTGTTTTTCCGAATGCTCATTTAAAAATTTTCATGGTAGCCTCTGCTGAAGCAAGAGCACGACGAAGAACTCTTGAGATGAAATTAGCCGGAATGCAGGCTGATGAAAAAGAAATAAAGAAACTGCTTTTAGAAAGAGATGAATATGACAGCAACCGAGAAATTAGTCCTCTAAGGAAAGCGAATGGAGCTATTGAAATTGATACCTCAAGCATTACGATAGAGGAACAGACTGATCAAATTTACAATTTGGCATTGCATTGCATTAATAATATAAATAAACTATAATTAGGAGTAAATTCGTCTTATTTTCTAATATTTTTCATTAATTTAATTAGAAATTATGTTTGTAACAATAGATCAATCATCAGGATTCTGCTGGGGTGTAGTCCGGACTGTTGAAATAGCTGAAGATACGCTAAACAACATTGAAGATAATAATGTTTATATTTTAGGACAGATAATACATAATCCCAAAGAAACCGACAGACTTGAGAAAAAAGGTCTTAAAACCATAACCTACGATGATTTACCAAAAATTAATCCATCAAATTCCAAGATTCTTATCAGAGCTCATGGCGAACCACCTTCAACTTATGAATCTGCAAAAAAACTAGGTTTAGAAATTATCGATGCAACTTGTCCCTTGGTTACATCACTACAAAATCGTGTGATTAAATTTCATCAACAGGGTTATCAGATAGTTATATTTGGCAAAAAGGAGCATGCAGAAGTAATTGGGCTAAGGGGAGTTTGTAATGATGAATGTATAGTTGTTAAAAGTGTTGAAGAAGTTATTAGTTCTGTAGATTTTACTAAAAAGACTGTTCTCATTTCTCAAACTACCATGGACAAAGACACATTTTATGCAGTAAAATCAACAATTGAAGAGAATATTTCCAATACTCTCCATATTGAGGATACTAAGGATTTTTTTGTGGCAAAGGACACATTATGTAGGGCAGTTTATGGACGTGAGGATAAATTAAAAGAGTATGCTCTCAGTAATGATATTATGATTTTTGTTGCAGGACGCAATTCTTCAAATGCTAAGGGTTTATTCAATACTTGTAAATCTGTAAATCCAAATTCATATTTTATAGAAGATATAAAAGAAATTAACAGAGACTGGTTTAATGGAGCTGAGAAAGTTGGAATAACAGGCGCAACAAGCACACCACAGTGGTATATGGAACAAGTTAAGCAAGAAATTGAAGCGATTAATTAATTAGTTATCAAATCTATCTTGAACTTATTTTGCTATTATTTTGGATTGCAACAATATTTCTTTTTATTCCTTCAAGTTTGGATCTTTTAATTGGAGATTTTTTAAATCTCGAATTAAATGAATCGTTTTGCATGCTCAATACTTCATCAGGAATGAATTCAGTCTGATTATTTCTAGGTTGAAATTCAGGGATATTACTTATTTGAACTTTTTTATTCCATGGGCATACATCCTGACATATATCACAACCAAAAGCCCAGTTTCGATTTTTTTTTGCAATTTCTTCAGGTATTTCAATATTAGACTTAGCTTCTATATTCCAATAACTTATACACTTTCTAGAATCAAGCACACCAGGTTGAACAATAGCATTGGTAGGACAAGCTGAGATACACAAACTGCATTTTCCACAAAAATTTTTAGAAGCTTTATCAGATTCTAAATCCAAATTGGTGAGTATTATTCCAATGAAAAACCAAGAGCCGAACTTTCTATTTAATATTAATGAATTTTTCCCTTGCCATCCTATTCCAGATAAAATTGCCCATTGTTTCTCCAGAATGGGACCGGTATCGACATATATTTTATATTCCGATCCAGGTAATGATGATTCTAATTCTTCGGTTAGTTTTTCCAGTTTATCTTTAAAAATTAAATGATAATCAGTACCCCAGGCATATCTTGAAATTTTGAATGCATTTTCCGGATAATCAAAATCAGTGTAATAATTTAAGCCTGCTACAATAACTGATTTTGTATTCTCTTTAATTAATCTAACATCTTCCCTTTTATCGATATTTTTATCTAAATAATGCACGTCAGCATGAAATCCAGATTCTACCCATTGATTATATTTTTCGGTTTGCTTAGATAGAAGGTCATATTTAGCAAATCCAACCAGATCAATCCCACCAGTTAATAGTTTTTGCCTTATTATATTTTTGTTAGTATTTTGATACATTTAGCGTGTTTCAGTATGATTAGAACGCCATTTAGGTAAGTCGATTTTGGGATCCTCGAGATATACTAAACCATCACGTTCAAAAATCTCGTAAGAATTCAGGCTTTTTACTCCTTGTTTTTGGTTGATGTTCTGCCCGGTTTGAAGGTTATATGTCCAATAATGAACAGGACAAACTATATTCAAATCATCAATGATTCCATTATGGATTTGATCCTGATGACGATGAGGGCAAATATTATTAACACAATACAAAGTACCCTTTACTCTAAACACAGCAAGCTGCATATCATGTTCATCCCCAAAGAAAAACTGTCTGCCTTTACCTTCATAAATTTCATCAGATCTGGCTATAACAAGAAAATCTCTATTTTCTATCTGAATTTTTTTATAATTGTTTTGCTCATCTATCATAATGCAATAGTAATTTTAATTTCATCTTCAGCAAAATAGCCTTTTTCATTTTTACTAATTTTTGAAGCTTGCTTGAAAACATCGTGTTCATAGATGATTGTCCAACCTTCATCACAAGCCATTGGTATAAACTTTTTCTTTTCTTCAAGTGTAATTATTGGGTGATTATCAAAACTCAATCCGACTGGTATATGAATGTGGGCTGAAGTAGGCGATAAATCGGCACAATATAACAAAGTCTCACCTGCATCAGAAATTTTAATTAATTGCATAGAGTGAGTATGTCCGAAAACAGGTATTACACTAATTCCAGCATATATATCTCCTTCGCCATCAACAGTTTCCATCATTCCATTTTCAAGAATCGGAATGAAGTTATCACGAATAAATGAGGCTCTGTCCTTCTCAAGAGGATTCAATGCCCAAGCAAGATGATCTTTTTGAACATAGTGTTTAGCGTTTATGAAAGTTGGAACTAATTTATTTTCTTCAATTCTTGTAGCTCCACCGCAATGATCAAAATGTAGATGCGTAAAAATTACATCAGTTATTTCTTCAGGAATTACTCCTAAAGGTCTCAAAGCATTATTCAAATCAGATTTATGTAAATCAATGTTATAGATCGAGGTCATTTTCTCATTCCACTTTGTTCCATTTCCAGAATCGATCATTACTTTTTTTTCATCCCATTGGATTAAAATTGGTCTTGCAGCAAGTGGGATGCGGTTAAGATCGTCACCCGGATGATAAGATTTTGACCACATAGTTTTTGGCACAACACCAAACATTGAGCCACCATCTAAGCCAAAATTACCTGTATCAACAACATCTATTTGAAATTTTCCAACTTTCATTAATCTTCGCTCTTTTTATAAAAATTCATAACAACAAAACGAATAATAAGTAATTACAGTTTAATATTTGATTCAAATTTCTAATCTATCAATTAATAAATGAAATATCAATTGGAAATGACTTAATTACTGGATATTTTTGTATCTTGTTCAAAGTGCAATTATGCAAAATCAAGTTTAAAATAAAAATATTTATAAATCTGTTAGGAGCTAATTAAGAATGGGTACAATGGAAAGAATGCGTCGAACATCCCCATATGTTCTGGCGGCTTTTGCAATCATTTTCGTAGGATTTATGGTAGCGTCAGATGCTGACATGAGCAATATGATGAAAAGTGGTGATAATTTTCAGACTGCTTCTATTGCTGATGTTAATGGAGAGAAAATTCTATATAAGGATTTCGAAGAAAAAGTAAGAGAACAAGTAGAGCAGCAAAGAAAACAGATGCAGTCTCAAGGCAACGAACAAGAAGTTGACGATGTACAGATTAGGCGATCTGTGTGGTCTGAGATGCTTGAAGAAAAATTATTAAATCAGGTTGCAAGCGAAATGGGTGTAACTGTTACACAAGAAGAACTACTTGATGTTTTCTTCAATAATCCTCCTGATTTTTTAAGAAAACCTTTTACAGATTCTACCGGAAATTTTAACATGGAGAGTTATCGTGAAATCATGAGAAATCCTGATGTAATTTTTAACAGATTACCACAAAATACTCCACAGGAAGAAAAAAGAAGAATTGTTAATTCATTTAGATCAGATTTACTCAGGATAGAAAAGGCATTGAAGGATGAAAAACTACGAAATGGTTTGAATTCTGCAATCAACTCAGCATTATCTGTCGTTTCACCGCTATATGCAAAAGAGAAATTTTTAGCAGATAATTCTACAGCTGATGTGAGTTTTATTTTTCTAGATGCTAAAGAAATCGCAGAAAATTCAGTTACAGTTAAAGACGAAGAAATAAAAACGTATTACGAAAAATATAAGAAACTCTGGCCCCAAAAACAAAAGAGAAAAATCAAGTACGTTCTTTTCCCATTGATTCCATCTGCTAGCGATTCTGCAGTAGTAACAAAAGCTGTCATAAGAATTGATACTCTTATAAAACGCGCCGGAGAGGATTTAAATAAAAGTTTCACAAAAAAAGCTGAGGAATTTAAGGGTACAGTACATGATTTTACCCAACTAAAAGATATTCCGCCACAGAAGCTTTCAATTCTATCTACTTTATCAATTAATCAGATAGTAGGTCCAGTTCAGTTACAAGATGGGATATGCTACTATAGACTTGATGATAGACGATCTGGTGAGAACTTTGTAGTTAAAGCAAGCCATATATTAATCCCTTTTGGAGCTAATAAAGATAGTGCTAAAGCAGAAGCTCAAAAGATTTTTGCAGAAACAAAAACAGGTGATTTTGCTCAACTTGCATTAAAATATTCCTCTGATAAAGGTTCTGCTCAAAATGGAGGAGATGTTGGATTTTTTGGCAAAGGCATGATGGTAAAAGAATTTGAGGAAGCTGCATTTGCCGCTAAAACAGGTTCAATTGTTGGTCCGGTAGAATCTCAATTTGGCTATCACATAATAAAAGTTACAGATAAACAATCTGATGAGCTAAAATTTACAGAAATTGTTCTAAAACCTGAAATATCGAGAATGACTATTAAAGGCTTAGGACGCGATGCTAAGGAGTTGAAAACCAGAGTAGATAATGGTGAGAGCTTTGATGCAGTTGCTAAATTTTTCAATAAAACACCTCGTGAAACAGAATTTTTTGAAAAAGAAAAACCAGTTCTGGGGTCACAATTTATTGCTCTTAAATCATTCGAAATGAAAATTGGAGAGGTTCTTGAACCAATTGAAATGAAGAAGAATGGAATTGTAGTAGTTCAAGTTAAAGATCAAAGAACAGCAGGTATTGTTCCATTTGAAGATATGAAAGATAAAATTAAAAGCAATCTATTAAATGCTAAAAAACTTGATTTATTAAAGATTAAAGCACAAGAATTGTATGCTCAGGTAAAATCTGTTGGCAATCTTCAAAATTTCCAATCACCAAATCCAGCAATTCAGGTAAAGAATACAGCCGGTGTTAAGAATAATGGAGTAGTTCCTGGATTGGGACAAGACTTTGGTTTTACTGAGAAAGTATTTGCGGCTCCCCTAAATCAGATTAGTGAACCAATCAGAGGCGAGAGAGGCTATTATATAATTCAGGTTAACAATAAGGTTGTGCCAGATGCCAATACTTCTTCTAAACAAATGGGTGAGTTCTTAGTACAATTAAGAAATAACTTTAAAACCGGAGGATATTATCAATGGTTTAATAAGTTGAAAGAAGATTCCGATATTGAGGATCATAGAACTAAATTCTTCAATGAATTTTAATTGATTTTTAACATTTAAAAGGGGTTTTGATAGCATTCAGAACCCCTTTTTTATAAGTACAGAATGCTTTACAATTCAAAAAATATTATTGATTTGACAGAGACAGATGGTGGTGAATTTAGATGCACTTCTATCGAAGATGCTTATAAATTCACTAAGAGATTGTCATTATCCCATTATGAGAATTTTCCTATTGGATCTATACTCATTCCCAAAAAATTCAGAAAACATATATATGCAATTTATTGTTTTGCCAGGGTTGCTGATGACATTTCAGATGAGGATTATTCTTATTCCTCTCAGCAAAAATCTATTTTACTCGATAAATATCAGTGTAATTTGGGAAATTGGGATTTTGGAAATTCATCCAATCCTATCTTTCTATCACTTAATAATACAATCAAAGAATTGTCACTTCCATTATTGCCATTTGAAAAATTAATAACAGCTTTTAAAATGGATGCTAATTTCCAGAGACCAGAGACATTTGAAGATTTGATGAAATATTGTTATTATTCAGCAAATCCAATCGGTGAATTAGTTCTAAGAACTTTTGGTGAATACAATAGGAATACCAGAATTTATTCAGATTTTATTTGTTCAGGGCTACAATTAACAAATTTCTGGCAGGATTTATCAGTTGATTTAGGAAATAATCGCGAATACATACCCAAATCTTTTCTTATCAAATATCAAATTGAAGAATTATCAGGAAACACAAATCGTACAAAAATTCAAAACTGTCTGGATGAATTGTATGTTCTTACAAATGAATTATTTGACAAAGGAGAACCCCTTGTTAAAGAATTACGAAATAAACGTTTAAAGCTGGAAATTCGAGCTATTTTGGCTGGTGGTCGCATGATATTGAAAAAGTCTAAGAATTTAAAAACTGAAATTTTAGTAGAAAGACCTAAACTTTTAAAATCAGATTTGTTTAAAATATTTCTTAAAACTATATTTGGATAATGTTGAATGTAATTTCCCATATAGAACTAGCAAATTTTGAACAGGTTGCACCACCAAAAGTGGAAAAATCGAACTTTTCCCTTTCTTTTTCATTACTACCGAAGGAGGAACGTAATGCGATTAAATCCATTTATGCTTTTTGCAGTTATATAGATGATATTGTTGATTGTCTTCCCAATTCATTAACAAATGTCATTGAAATAAAACAGGAAAGATTAGCATGGTGGGAAAATGTTTTGGATGATATATACAATCACAACATCAATAACCCTCTTATTTTGCCTTTTATAGCCGTCATACACCGTTTTTCTATACCTAAGCAATACTTTCTTACCCTCATAGATGGATGCCGCAGAGATTTGATTCAGAAGCGTTATAGAACATTCGATGATTTGAAGGATTATTGCTATAGTGTTGCAAGTGTTGTTGGTCTAATTAGTATAGAAATATTTGGTTATAAGTACGAAGAAACTAAGAATTATGCTATAAATCTGGGTTACGCTCTTCAGCTTACCAATATCCTACGTGATATTAAACAAGACAAGGATAGAGGTTTTATTTACCTTCCTCTTGAAGATTTGGAGAAATATGGTTACTCCGAGCAGGAATTGATTGATGAAGTTTATAATGATAATTTTGTGGAGTTAATGCGATTTGAAGCTCAAAGAGCCAGAGAGTACTATCATAAGGCTAGGAAGAGTTTATCGCCCGACGAGAGACTCACAACATTCTCAGCAGGAATCATGGATGAAATATACTATAGACTTTTGGATAAAATTGAACTATTAGAGTTCAAAGTATTTGGAGAAAAAATCAGAGTGTCCAATACACATAAACTAATGATAACTATAAAACAGTGGTTATCATTAATCATGTTTATCAGACCTATGAAGAAAAAATAAAACAACTTACCTTGATTAGAAACTTTCTTTATATTTATTTACCTGAGGATTTCAAAGCAGTCGCAGCATCAGTTATAGCTGTTTGAATCCTTTTATACATATCAGCCTGAGCACCTGTAATTTTAGCTCTGCCCATTAGATTAATAAAATTCTGAGCTGTTTGGAGATCCATTTCAACTATATCAGTATCTGAACCTTTTTTCGTCTTACCTGCTGCCTTTATTACAATTGCAAATGAATTTCTCACTGACAAGAACATGTCGGACTCAGAACCACTTATTTCTATTCCATTTAATAAATTATAAGAGAATGCCATTTCATCATAAGTGAAAACAGGTTTGATTTTAATAGATTTCATTTGATCTGAATTTGATTGCTGTTGTTGAGCAAAAACCACTATCGAGGTTAATGTAAAAACTAAAATAAATGCTTTAAGTAAATTTTTCATTTCACTTTCCGAATGAATTAATTAAACAAATATATTAAATATCTAATGACAAACTGAATCGTTGCAATAAAGCTGCAGATCCAACTTGAGAGATGGAATAATCAAAATTAAAAAACTTTGCTAAAATTCCAATTCCGCCGGATAGACCAGATAATTTTTTATCTCCACTGGGAGCTGCTTCTGAACGAATCTGATTGTCGTATCCAAGTCTAACCCTAACATATTGCCCCACGTATAACTCACCACCTAAACTGAAATTCAGAAATTTCCCAAAGAAGTTATCAGATTTATCGGCTAGATGATGAAAAGAAGCGAGAACCATCAATGGCAGTCCTTTTAATCTGTGATTTACACCTAATCGAATATCCAGAGGCAAAGACTCAGATGTACCATTAAAGGAAGAAAGCTGAGTACCAACATTTAATATTGAAGCACCAAGATTAGTTCTTCCATCCTTTAGCTTATATAAGATACCAACGTCTAAAGCCATAGCAGATGACGAATACTTATCAATATTTTCGTAAATGTATTTTAAGGAACCACCATAAAAAAGATTTGTATCAAGTTCATTTGCATAAGAAACAGAAAGAGACATGTCATTCGCACTGAATGAGCCTATTTGCGTTCCGATATTGTTTGCCCTTTGGAATGAACCATAATTCGAAAATGCAGCTGACAAAGCTACTACACCAACACGGTTAATATAATTTGAGAATGAAATATTACCAGAATTAATATCTAAAGTGTGTTTAAGAAACGATGCTGAGAATCTTTTCTCTTTAACAGTATAAACTGACGCAGGATTGTAGAATAGTGCATTTGGATCGTTTACTATAGCATCAAAAGCTCCTCCGAGTGCTGAAGCTCGAGCAGTTGAAATATACCTTAAAAATTGAAAAGGATAATCGCCGGAATAAAGATCAGAAGCAGATATAACAATCAAAAACAGAAGAAAAAAATATTTTTTAATATTCATACTATTTCCTATAATTCAAAATGCAAATGGTTGTTGAATTGTTATATCACACCAAATATTGATTAATAATTTTCTTTTAAGTCGTTGATTCAGCAAAATTATTTTTTAAAGACTCAATCATTTCAATAAAAAACTTTGGAGGCCTGACCGGCTTCATTGTTTCTTTCTTGACAAATGAGTGTAAAGTATAACCATTAGCTATGATTTTGTCTTGAAATGTAATCTCATATTCGAACCTCAATGTCGCTCCAATTTTATTAATATCGAGCCATGCATTCACTTCTAGTAAATCATCATAATAAGCTGAATTCTTATAATTTGCATGAGCTTCAATTAATGGAAGAATATATCCTTCGGTTTCAAAAGAAGTGTAAGGAAGTCCGTAAGCCCTCATCAACTCAGTTCTTCCGACTTCAAAGAAAGTAAAATAATTTCCATTATATACAACACCCATTTTATCGGTATCAGCGTACCGAACACGAATAAAAGCAACATTTTCAATAATAACATTCATCTAATTATCGTCCTTGTTTTCAAGTAAAATATCCATCACTCTACCAAAATCATCGATAGTAGAATAAGTAAACTCAATAGTTCCCTGAACATCATCTTTTGGATTTATTTTAATTTTAACTCCATAACGGTACCTTAATTTCTTCTCAGTCTCATCAATTAGAGCTAAAATATCAGATGATACATTGGATTTTTCTTTTGGTTTAGATATAGTTGGTTTAAGAAATTTTTCCCCTAAATCAATAAGTCCAAGTTCGATATTTCTAACAAAATCTTCGGTTTGCCGTACAGATAATTGCTTCTTGTTGATAATTTCCCAAGCTTTAATCATTTTTTTTCGGTCATTCAAACCAAGTACTGCCCTTGCATGCCCCATAGTGCCTTGTTTCATTCTCAAACTATCCTGGATGGATTCAGGTAATTTTAGGAGTCTTAAATAATTTGCAATTGTTGCTCTATCTTTACCTAATCTCTTTGCAACTTCTTCTTGTGTAATATTGAAATCTTCAATAAGACTTGCAAAACCATTAGCCATTTCTATTGGATTTAGATCCTCCCGAAGCAAATTCTCTAATAATGCCAATTCCAGCATTTTTAAATTTGTATCAGCCTCACGAATATACGCTGGAATTTTTTTCCATCCTGCTTCAGTAGCAGCTCTTAAACGTCTTTCACCGGCAATCAGTTCAAAGCCATTGATAGCTTTTCTTACGGTGATTGGTGAAATTAAACCATGTTCTATAAGGGATTTTTTTAATTCTTCAAGAGCTACTTTATCGAACTCTTTTCGTGGTTGATAAGGATTTCTTACTATTTTGCTAATCTCAATAAAAACAGTATTCCCTGTATTCTCAACATCGTCAGGTGATTTGAATTTGATTCCCTGATCTGAGAACTCTACAGCTGATGATAAAAGTGCATCTAACCCTCTACCAAGTCCAGTATTAAATTTCTTAGTCATAAATTCTAATTTTACTTTTTATTCTTTGTTATGATTTCCTGTGCTAATTCCATATAATTTTTAGCACCTGTGCTTACTGCATCATAAAGAATTACAGGTTTACCGAAGCTTGGAGCCTCAGATAGTCTGACATTCCTATTAATCACTGTTTTGAAAGCTCTTTCTCCGAAATGTAATCTTACATCATCAGCCACTTGATTTGACAATCTAAGTCTTCCATCGAACATAGTGAGAAGTACACCTTCAATGTCAAGGTTTGGATTTAAGCGATATCGAACGATTGAAATTGTATTCAATAACTGTCCAAGTCCTTCAAGTGCGTAATATTCACATTGTACGGGAATAAGAATAGTATCAGCCGCTGTAAGAGCATTTAATGTTAATAATCCTAAAGATGGAGGACAATCAATAATTATAAAATCATATTTATCTTTTAACTTATCCAACACTTTATTTAATATCTTTTCCCTGTCCGGAATGTTAACCATTTCAATTTCAGCACCGACTAAATTAATGTGTGAAGGCATCAATTCTAAGTTTGGCATAACTGTTGGAACAATTGCTTCATTTGCATTAGTTCCGTTGATTAAGACTTCATAGATTGTATTATCAAAATTTCTTGAATCGACGCCAACTCCATTGGAGGCATTAGCTTGTGGATCAATATCAACTAAAAGTATCTTAAATTCAGCAGCTGCCAGAGATGCTGACAAATTGATTGAAGTTGTAGTTTTCCCAACACCGCCCTTTTGATTAGCTACAGCTATTATTTTGCCCATATTTCAGTATCTTCCAAACTTTAATAAATAGAAGAAAAATGCATTTAAAACTAAAGAATGATCAATTCGACCAGATTTAATATAATCAAAAACCTGATCAATTTTTGCACTGATTATTCTTATTTCTTCATTTCCATCAAGACTTTGTTCAAATTTCTGTTCGACATCAAGCCATAAATAAGAATAACATCGATTATTCAAAAAGGCTGGATTGGGTGATATTTCGCCTAATAATACTGAATCAATTGTCGAAAAATACCCTGTCTCTTCTTTACATTCTCTCTCTGCTGCAAATCTTGGATTTTCTCCAGATTCAACCAAACCACCAGGAATTTCTAGAGTCACTTCAGCTGTACCATGTCTGAACTGTTCGATTAATATTATTTCTCTGTTTTTAGTGATGGGTATTAAATTTACCCACGATGCAGAATCGAGAACAAAAAAATTTCCTTCTTTTGAACTTATCGAGCTTTTTCTATGAACCTTGTGCAAATCAAATATCTTATAATTTGCTATAAACTCGTCTGTTTCAGTTATCCAATCCATCTGAATATTATTTTCGTTCATTTTGTTAATTAAAGGGCTGTCCAAGCTATTAAGCTATTTGGACAGCCTCATAAAAATTTACTTGTTGACCTTATTCAAAATTAAGGAATTATTTCATAACACCCAACATCTGAGTTAATGTCTTTGTTGGTGTTTCATAGATTATGAAATACGAACCATTTGATGTAGCTGAAGCATCAAAAGTAAGTTCATGAACTCCAATTTTCAAATCCCCAGAAAAGACTCGCTTGACTAGAATTCCTATCGACGAATAGATGGAAACAGTATGCAATCCTTCCTCTTGAGTTTCAATCATAACAGAAGTATTACCATCTGCCGGATTTGGATTGATTGATGTGATCTGAGCTTTACCCTGTGGGTCAAACAATCTTGGTCCATTGCTAACACAAATACCATCCAAAGTAAATTTTCCATTTGTTGTATTTATTGTTGCATCTCCATTTTGTAATTTTGTGTCTGATAAAAGCAGATCTGTCATGACAGCATTGCCAAGCATAGCTTTGAATGTAAAACTTGCAACTCCGGTTGTTATAGCAGGAATACTTAATGCTATTTCACGGTTAGCACCTGAAACTACGCCCTGTGGAGTTGTTCCGATTGGTTCTAATAATGAATAATTATAAGTTAACTTTGTATTAATTGATTGATGTATTGCTTGTGTTAGATTCTTTGAATTTTTAACACTTAAGGTTATATAAACATTCTCTCCCGGTTTAGCCGAAGTCGTATTTACTTCTAGATCAATAGTAACTGGATTTAAAGTAAAATCGCCAGGAAGATTTGATATATTAAGTGCTCCGCCTATAGCTGTACTATTTGATAGAGCCAAAGCCGTAAAAACATTAGCTGAATTATTTATATCAAAAGTAAGTGTTGCAATCACATCACCACTAATACCACTTATAAGCATATTATTAATGTCAATATAACCGGTTTGAGCAGAAACTGTTCCTGAAGGTTTAATCCCTTTATAAGTTAACATTGTCTGATCGTAAGTAATTCTGGTAGAAATTCCTGTGACTCCTGATTCAACAAGTTTAAAAGTATTTATTAAGTGAATAGGTATATCAATTGAGAAACCTGGATATCCAGTATGTTTGTCTATTTTTAAAGTACCAATTGCTAAATCCGGATTACCGGTAATTTTAAGTGAATCATTGAAATTGCAGGGTGTTCCGTTAAGTTTAATTACAGCATTCAGCAATGTACTATTAGCCGGTGTATAAGTAACATTAACATCAAATGTACCACCAGCAGGAATATTCCAGTTTGGAGCAGGAGTGAATGTTATCTGAGGATCTGATGCTGTTGCAGTACCTACAACAAGATTTCTTGTAGTGGGATTTGAGATTGTAATTTTACCTGAAGCCGGAATACCGACCGTGGAGGTTAAAGACAATGGTGTATAAGTAATTTTTGGGGAAACTACGTTGGCTTTAACATTAACTTTTTTAATAATATTACAAACGTTATCAGTAAATGTAATGTCTGCACTATACGCTTGTTCTGTAGCTTCTGTAAAGCTGATAGTTACATCTTGAATACCTGAAGCTGGAATTGTCCATGATTTAACTGGTAAGGTAAAACTACCATTATCGGATGCAGATACAGTCATAGTAACTGATCCGGTATTAGTCAATTTTACAACCATGTCTTTTGTTTCACCAACACACAAATCACCAAAATCAATTGATGGTACCGATGCAATAAAATCAATACTATCTTTGATACCTGATAAATTAATGCTGTATATTGCCTGACCATTAGCATTACTTTCAATGGATAATACAGTTGATTTGCTACCGGATGATTTAGCATCAAAGGTTACTTTGATATCTAACTTTTCTCCGGGTTTAATAGTTTGAGGAGCACTTTTATCTTTCAAAAAGTCAGTGGAGTTACTTAATGAGATATTTGTAATATTTAAATCTAAAGCACCGGGATTAGTAACAGTTACAATGGTATCCCGCGTTGAAGTTTGACAATTTGTATTTGCATAAAGATATATTTTCTGTCCATCTATTTCAGCAAATCCAGAACCAGATCCGGTAATTGTAGCTGATAAATTGCCTAATTCTGTTTCTGCAATTAATGTTGAAGTTCTAGTTCCATTTGCTGATGGAGTAAACTTAAATGTAACTTTCAGACATTGGTTTGGAAGAAGATCAACAGGCAAAGGAGGATCTACAATAACAAAATCAGCGGCATCTCCACCTGAAGTATATATTTTTAATATTTTAACTGTTCTACCTGTATTGTTGCAGATAACAGTGTCGTTAACAACATTTTTTGGTGTGTTTAAAGTAGAAGAACCAACATTTACATCATTCTCATATATCCAACCGGCTGTTGGTTGTAATAGGTTGTAATCACATGCAGTAGAAACAAACCTAATGTCTGAAGCATGAATTTTTTTATCATTCGGTGCCAAATAAGAGACAAGAAGATTTAAAGTTTCATCTTTTTTAAGTATTGTATCTTTTGTTGGAAGCCCTTTAATTGTAAAACTACCATCAGAAGAATTATAAAACGGACTTGACAATTTAACGAAATTCCGTCTTGCTGTCACTGCGATAGGTATATCAGTAACTGATCCTGCAATTTTATTTGCATAGAATGGATTTGTTGGTACAACCTCCAAAAATGGCTTCAGATTAGATGGAACTGAATATACAGCACTATCAGTCAGAGCAAATGGAGAATATGTAATTTTAACATCACCACCGTCACAACAGGATTCCCAAACGATCTGGCATGGTGAAAGAGGACCTAGAGTACCGGCTTTAGTTATAATACCAGAGAACAAAACTTCTAATTCAGCTTGAGACATCTGAGATGCAAATGCTTCACCGAATGGTGTTGAAGTCGCAATTCCACTTAGTATAGAAGTCATAGGAAATCCCAAAGTAAATGCATAAATGGTGGCTTCAATTTCCAGAGGACCACCTGGTTTTGGTTTTGTAGCTGCTATTATCTGTGCATCCCAAACACTGATACGGCTTGGGACACTAGGAGTTTGAAAAAGATGGTCGCCATCTGAAAGGAATAAGACTACAGGTTTATACTTAGCTCTTTTGGCAACCTCAAGTGCACCAGGTGCTCCATTTCTATCATATAGGAAACCCGCATTATAATCAGTTTGCATTCCTGCAGTTTTATATGATTGCGTAACGGCTTTTGAAATCAATGTGATATCGTTTGTAAAATCCTGTGCAATTACAGATGCACTAGAGAACATCACAACTGCACATTCCCATCTTGATTTATCAGGTAAAGCTTTTAACATTTTATCTACTGCAGAAACAACAAGATCCTTCTTTAAAACTCCAGCAGCCTGACCAGGAACCTGATCAAACATGGATGGAGATTTATCCAATGTCAAAATCAAGGAGAACTTTGATTGCCCAGCCGGTGGACAAATAATATTTTTAGGCTTAGTATTTGGACAATTCTCTTGAATAATGAAATCGTTAACATTGAAACTTCGGATTTCACCGTTTGCATCTTTTATCTGAAATTCAGCTGTGATTTCGGGAAAGTTATCAGTTGTAACTTTTTCAAGTTTAAATGATTGACTGAAAGAATTATTCCAAGCCAATAGGATAAAACTTAGAACCAACATTTTAAAGAGGTGTTTCATAAATCCTCCATCTATTTTATTATTATTTTTTAAAATATTATTCATAAATCACCGGTGTTACGATTTCGATATTAACAGTTCTGCAATAAAATCTGCCTTCAGGTAATTCATTATCATAGAGTAACTTCAATTCACCCATCCCTTTTGCAAGTTTTGGATCAACTCCTAATGCCTTAGCAGTTGAATTTGCACGACGTTGTGATAAATCAATATTATGCTTATCATCACCAGAACGATCTGTATATCCAACAATATTAACAGTAGAATTCTTCTGAATTCTTCTCTTAGCAAAATCTGCAATTTTCTGATTCTCAATACCAAGGTCAGATTTATCATAAGCAAACAAAATAAGTGAGAACTTATCAATTTCCTTATCAGCAATTTGTTCAAGAATCTTCTTTTCAATTGTCATCTGCTCAACAGGTAAACTCTGCAGAGGGGACAGCCATTTTTTATTATCATTATCAATAACTTCTAATTTATAATTTAATGGTTCGTTAAGTCTTGGCACAACTTCGTATTCTTTGGATAAATCCCACTCAATGGTTTTTGGTGGAGTTCCGGTACCAGAGAAGACTTTTAATTCTCCGGAACTTTGTTCAGTTATAATTTTCCAGCTTTGAACACCAATAGGCGTTTTAATGTTAGGTTTGAACCTGAATAATGGAGGATTCGATTCAACTAATGTATCTTGAACGATAATAGGTTCAAAAATTCGATCAACATTAGATGAAATTTCAACTCTTCGGTTTTCCTGTTGTCCTTCAATATTTGAAATATTTGATGGAATTGCAGGTAAATTCTTTGCTTCTACTTTTATTCTGGATTCGGAAATACCCCAAACATTGACAAGATAATTTTTTACATTTTCTGCTCTTTGTTTTGATAAAGAAGTATTACCCTTCTCATTCCCAATATCAGCGTTACAACCAGTTAAAGTGATTTCTGCCTGTGGATACATAGAAATTCTTTTACCAATTATATTTAAAATATTGTGATAAACATCCATCGTGGACATACTATACAATTTCTTCAAACTGAAATCATTCTTTTGCTTATCTGTTATACCTTTATATCTCGAAGGAATATTCGCAATATTTTCATCAAAGAAAACATAATTCAATAAAGGATGCATTCTTGTAGACAAGAATTGTTCAACTTTTAATCTTGCAATTGAAGATTCAACACCTTTTTCATCAACTGCAACAGCTGCAATAGAGGCATCAAGAACTGGCACAGCCGGTGGAGGCGGTGGCATTAATGCAGGCGGCGGCATTGGAGGTAAAGCAGGTGGTTTGATTGGCTTCAGCTTTCTGGGTGACCAAACCAAAGCAAGACCTGCAGTAAATTGATTAGCCTTCCAATTACCATCAGAGAAAATATTATTAAGACCTAAAAAATAGTATGCTTCAGGTATAAGTTGCAAAGAATTTTCGGAATTTAAGGGTAATGAATACCCTGCACCTAATGCAAGTGCAAGATTCAGAGAGCTTGTGTTATTTATATCACCTGATGAAACATTTTGAACTCTGCTATTCGTACCAAAGAATGTACCTGTAGAAGGAGAAATTAATTCTTCCTTTTGTTTGAATGTCTTTTCCAAAAGAAAGCCAGCTCTTAGACCGGCAGAAACAGTAAGATTATCCTGAATTCTATACCCAATCATTGGCTGCAAACCTGCAATAGCTAAACCGGCATCAACAGAATGTTCAAATGAGCCATTTGTTCCTTTGCCGTCAGGAGTAGAAACATAAGTATCTTCAATAGTTGATAATTCAGCTGATAAAATGCTGTAAAGACCACGGAACTGAAGAGTAAGTCTATCAGACAGAGGCAGATTAAATAACAAGCCACCGTTAAATCCAATTCCAGTTCCTGTTTCAAATCTTGGGCAACAGGATGGAACCTGAGGAAAATTTATACCAATAAAATCAGCACTGTGCTGATTAAAATTTACACCGGCAAATAAACCAAAAGCAATTCTATTGTCAGTGGACTTGTCTAAATAACCTTGTCCAAAGCCACAATTGACTGTGATAAAAAGAAAAATTAACAGACTTAATAGTAATTTATTAAACATAATGCCCCTCCGAATAACCTGATAACCGGTCAAAATATATTTCGTAATAGGTGAACTCTACTTTAACGTTACTTATATAAAGATAAATTGAATTACAATTTACTACTTTTTATCTTAAAAACCACTATTTTCTTGATATAAATTTTGAATTTTTTAAATAAAATCTAAGCTCTAATTCTGATGATTTACTAATTCCTATTCTTTTTGATTTTATAATCTCATTATCTGGATCATCGACATTCTTTTGAATATATAAATCTTTTGTAGTTAGTCTTTTAAAATTATCATCCAAATTGATATTATAAGCTTTAGCAAGATTCCCTGGACCTTTGCACAATCTTGTTTGATCAGTAACACCTCTAAGCTTGATCATTGTATCAATCCCATAGATTGGCTGGATAGCTCTGATTAATACTGCAGAAGCAATTCCTTTATCTTCTGTAACAATATTGATACAGTGATGAATTCCATAAATTTTGTAAACATATATGATTCCCCCCCTTTCAAACATAGCTTTGTTTCTGTTAGTTTGGCCAATGTATGAGTGACTGGACAAATCATTTAGATGAAGGTATGCTTCAGTTTCAACAATTAGACCAGCAATTAACGAATTTTTTTCTTTTTTTACAAGGATTGAACCCAGAAGCTCTTTTGCTACAATCTCAGGTGCTTGCAGGAAAAAGGATTCATCAATATGTTTTGTGAAATCAGGTTTAAAATGTTCTTTCAAATTATTCCTTTTCAATAACAATAATTTCTTAATTTAAATGTTTTAAGGCAAAATTACAATTAGAAAAGATTAATGGCATTTTTAAAAATTGGAAGTATTGAAGTTACTAATGGTGTACTGCTGGCACCAATGGAGGATGTTACCGATCCTCCATATCGTCTTCTTTGTAAAAAATTTGGTGCAGACATTGTTTATTCAGAATTTGTAGCATCCGAGGGCATCATTCGTGATGCAAAAAGATCAATGCAGAAAATGTTAATCAAAGATGAAGAGAGACCAGTATCTATTCAAATATTTGGAAATAATATTGATTCAATGGTTCAGTCAGCAAAAATTGTAGAAAGTATTGGTGTAGATTTTATTGATATTAACTTTGGCTGCTGGGTAAAGAACGTTGTCAAACATAATGCCGGTGCGGCATTACTCAAAGACCCCGATAAAATGATCGAGCTAACAAAAGCAGTTGTAGATGCTGTGAATATTCCAGTTACAGTCAAAACCAGACTTGGTTGGGATAAAAACTCAATTATCATTGTTGAACTTGCAAAACGATTAGAAGATACCGGAATAGCAGCACTAGCTGTGCATTGCAGGACTAGATTTGAAGCCATCAAAGGTGAGGCTGATTGGAGTTGGATACCAAAAATCAAAGCAAATATTAACATTCCATTAATTTTAAATGGGGATGTTAAAACTCCTCAGGATGCCAAAAGAGCATTTGATGAAACAGGTTGTGATGCAGTTATGGTTGGGAGGGCTGCAATAGGTTACCCTTTTATCTTTCGGGAAATGAGACACTATCTCGATAATGGAATTGAATGTCCTGCTCCAACTATGGATGAAAAGATTTTTACTTGTTTAGAACATTTGAAGCTTGAGATTGAATATAAAGGATCTTACAGAGCAATACATGAATTCAGAAAACATTATAGTGGCTATCTAAAAGGTCTAAGATCTTCACATCCAGTCAGACAAAAACTCGTTACAATCAACGAAATTGATGAAATAACTAACGTATTAATGAATTACAGAGACGATTTAATTAATTCTGAAGAAATAACAGCACCCGAGTAGAAGTTCGGATGCTGTTGTAAAATTTCTAAAAGTCAAATTCAATCAATGTTTGATTTTTCATCACAGTATCCCCTACCTTGATATTTACTGATTTTATTCTAACATCAAATTGAGACTTGATAAGATTTTTCATTTTCATTGCTTCAAGAATCAATAAATCCTGATCCTTTTTGATAAAATCACCAGCTGAAACATAAATTTCTCTAATTGTTCCTGGGATGAATGCAATTAATAATGTTGGATCCTTTGGTGTATATGGTTTTCTACGAATAAAATTCTTAGTTAATAAAGTTTTGTATTTAGTATCATCAATTTCTATGTTTTTAAATTCATTTTCGTTCATTTTACAACCGATTAAATATTTATTAAAAATTAAAATGGCGGAATACCATGTTTTTTTTGTGGAACATTATCCACTTTATTCTCTGAAATTTGCAAAGCATGCAGAACAAATTCTCTAGTCTCCAGAGGATTGATTACAGCATCGATATGTCCTGCAGCAGCGGCAATATAAGGATTTGCAAATTTTTCAGTATAATCTGAAACCTTCTGCTTTCTAACATCATTTGGATTCTCAGCATTTGCAATTTCCTGTTTGAAAATAATATTTGCTGCACCTTCAGGTCCCATAACTGCAATTTCGGCAGATGGCCAAGCAAAAACAAAGTCAGAACCTAAATGTCTGGAGCACATTGCTATATATCCTCCCCCATACGCTTTTCTAAGGATGACTGTAATTTTGGGAACACTTGCTTCGCTATAAGCATAAAGAAGTTTTGCTCCATGCCTTATAACACCTGCATGTTCCTGATCAACACCGGGCAAATATCCTGGCAAATCGACTAGGGTAAGTAAGGGAATATTGAATGCATCACAAAAACGTATAAATCTTGCAGCTTTTATAGAGGAATCAACATCTAAAACACCGGCGAGGACTAAAGGTTGATTTGCGATCACACCAATTGTATCGCCATTCAATCTAACAAATCCAATTACAATATTTGATGCCCACAACTCATGGATTTCAAAGAAATCTGAATTATCTGCTATTGCTTTTATTATTTCTCGAACATCATAAGGATTAGATGGTTCATCAGGGATTATTTTGTCAATTAGATACATCGGTTTCGGTGGTTTTGGTGGGAATTTGTCAGCTTTTTTTCTGTTATTCCATGGAATAAAAGTTACAAGCTTCTTAATTTGTTCAAAGCATTGTTGTTCATTTTCTGCATAAAAATGAGCATTACCGGTGATTTCAGCCTGAACTCTTGCTCCACCAAGATCTTCCATTGAGATTTCTTCACCCAGAACAGTTTTAATAACCTCAGGTCCTGTGATAAACATTTTAGATATTTTATCAACAACAAAAACAAAATCTGTCAGAGCAGGTGAATAAACTGCGCCGCCAGCACAAGGACCCAGAATAACAGATATTTGTGGTATAACTCCGCTTGCTCTGGTATTTCTATAGAAGATTTCTCCATACCCAGCAAGTGAATTTACTCCTTCTTGAATCCTTGCCCCACCAGAATCATTTATACAGATTATGGGTAGTCCGAGAGTCATGGCATGATCCATTATTTTGGTAATTTTTCTTGCATGTGCTAGTCCTAGTGAACCACCAGCTACTGTAAAATCTTGAGCATAGATGCAGACCGGATGCCCGAGAATTGTTCCAGTTCCAGTAATTACACCATCTCCGGGTAAATATTTTTTATCTAATCCGAAATCAACAGCTTTGTGCTCAACAAACATGTCATATTCGTGAAATGTTTGATCGTCCAAAATCTCTTCAATTCTTTGCCTAGCTGTTAATTTACCCATTTTCGATTGTTTTTGCTGAGCAAGAATTTCAATCTGCTCCTCAATACCTGCTTTTTTTGTGAAAAAATCTTTTAGTCTTGTTATTAACGACATCATTAGTTCCTTGTTTACAATTTTTAAAAAAAATAAAACACACAAATTTTCAAAATCAAAATTACGAAGTATATTCGAAAATAAATTAATTTATTTTTTATTTAATTTGATTAAAACATGATAACAACACAATTATTACAGTTTATTATATTTCTCAGAAAATTCAATTTTAAATTTTTTTTTTCGAGTAACATTCAGTATTTTTATGTGAATTGAATAACAATTAACAAAGGGATCAAAATGAAAGTCTCAGAAAGAGTGATTCAAAGATTAGTTCTGTATAGGAAAATTCTTCAGAATTTATTAGCAGATGGAGTCACAAAAATCTACTCACACTCGCTTGGCGACTTTGTAGATTCAACGCCAGCACAAGTGCGCCGTGATATAATGAATATCGGGTATAAGGGAACTCCAGCACATGGTTATGAAATTTCCTTATTGATATCAGGAATATCTGACTTTGTTGATCCTCCTCAAATACGAAATGTGTGTATAATTGGGTTAGGAAATTTGGGGAAAGCAATTCTTGATTATTGCGATAAGAGAAATTCAAAGATTAAAATAATTGACGCATTTGATAAAGATTTATCCAAGATCAATATTGAAATCAATGGTTGTATGAGTTATCATATCAATGAACTCGAGACAAAAATAAAAGAGGATGGGATTGAGTTAGCTATTCTTTCTGTGCCAATAACTGAAGCACAAGCCATAGCGGAAAGGTTAATTAGATCTGGAATAAAAGGAATTTTAAATTATTCACCTATTGAATTAAGATTACCAGAAAGTATTTATGTTGAGAATAGAGATATGATGCTTGCACTTGAGAAAGTAGCCTATTTCGCACAATAGATTAATGAAGAATCAAACTTACTGCATCGATAACATCATAAACTTCGATAGAATTCATACAATTAAAATGTCCTTTTGGACATTTTTTTTTCCCAATATGTGTACAAGGCCTGCATTGAATATCTTTTTGGACAATTTTATGTTGAACTTTATATGGAGAGAAACCAAAGTCTGGTATTGTTGAACCAAAAATTGCAACAACTGGTACTTGTCGAGCAGCAGATATATGCATGATTGAAGTATCATTAGTAATAGTAATATCACAACCATTAATCACTTCAGCCGATTCTGCCAATCCAATTTTTCCTGCGAATGAAATGCAGTTACCATTAACGGATTCACAAATCTCTGAACATAATATTTTGTCTTTTATCCCCCCTATCAGATTTATTTCAGGGTCATACTTTTTAATCAATTCTTTACAAAGCTCTATATACTTTTCTTTGATCCAACGTTTAGTAAAATGATGGGCACCAGGTGCTAAAGCTATTTTTAGCGAATTACTCTTATTGAGATTTTTGTATGGATAAATATTATTTTTTAAATCCTTATCCAACCAAAATTCAAGCCCCAATCCGTCAGGAAGAATCTTTAACTTATTAAGAGAATTAATGTATAAATCAGGAATTTGCTGATAATCGGCTACTTTATATTTTAAATAAACGAGTTTTAACTTGATTATTCTACGTTTATTAAATCGAAATACTTTTGCTTTTATAAATGATGTAAGAACATTTGAACGCAAATTATTTTGCAGATCAATAATAATATCATAATCTGAGTTTTTAATGATATTTTCTTTCAATTTAATTATTTCATTTAAACTTGCTGATTTATCATATTCAATAAGTTGGTTAATATTTGGATTAAATTTCAACAAATCAAAATTAATTTTAGTTGTCATAAAATCCAGAATAACATTAGGGTATTTATTCTTTAATACCCTTAACAATGGAGTAGTTAAAAGAACATCTCCAATAGAACTGAGTCGAATTATTAAAATTGATTTTGGTATAAAATTATTCATATCTTAAAAAACATTTATTCTTTTATTTTCAAATTTAAGCAAAAGTATTTATTTTTATATTAATACAATTTTGTATCATCTAAAAAACATTTTAAAATATGAAGTACTCAATTGAAAATATCGACAATATCGTAATATTTGTTTTAAAAAATGAAGTAGTAGATTCAAAAATCTCTGCTGAATTGAAGGCAAAATTATTAATCACTTGCCAACCTGATATTGAAGCTTTAATCATGGACATTACTCATGTTCAAAGCTTTGATAGTGCTGGTATAGGTTCTGTTCTACTAGCTGAAAGACAGTTGGCTGAATACGAAGTACCGATGCTAATTGTAGGAGCAAACTCATTTATTCATGAAATGTTCAAATTATTGAGATTAGATGATTTATTTGACTTCTATCCCACTGTTGAAGAAGCTTTAAAAGATCTTGAGAATTCATAATAGAAGAATATTCAAATAAAAAACCGGTTTTGCACGGTTTTTTATTTGATATCTCCATATTTCTCAGGATAAGGTGGCAATGGAAGTGCTTCTGGGATTCCCATTAAAGGGAAATCTTTCCTAAGCGGATACAAAGAATCACCACTTTCTGGATCTACAAAATCCTCAGGCATATAGAATCTTCTAAGGTTAGGATGATTCTCAAATTTAATTCCATACATATCGAAAGTTTCTCTCTCGTACCAATTCGCACTTTCCCATACATCAACCATGGATGGACAGAGTAGGATTTTCTCATGAATTGGAACTTTAATCCTAATTCTATCTTTTTCACTATTTGAGTACAAAAAATATACTACTTCAAATCTAAAACCTGGTTTTGCCCAGTCAATTGCAGTGATATCAATGAGCATATCAAATTTTGTTTCGGTATTATCCCTCAATTCAAAACAAATATCCTTAATTTTATCAACAGGTATTATTACAGACAATTGTCCCCTAAACTCAGTCAATACATGTTCAGGAGATACAGCGTTTATAACTGAAATCAATGATTCTCTTTTAATTGGCATAAACGTTCATTATTATTATCAATAAAAATATTAATTTGCAAGTTAGCAAATTGATTTGAAAAATACAATTATTAAAAGACTGTCTTATTAATAATACAAAGTTCATTTCATTAATCTATAATTTTTTTTGAAATTTGATATGTTTGATAATATTCCTAAACTGGAAAGAGCTGTCGTAGTAGGATTTGGCAAAAAGGGTGGTAACAGAAATATTGTGAATGAACACCTAAATGAACTGACTTCTTTAGCCAATACAGCCGGTGCTGAAATTATTGAAACCTACTATCAGGAACTTGAAAGTGTTAATCCTGCTACAGCCATTGGCAAAGGAAAAGCAGAAGAGATCGCAGAATTTATTTCCAACAATGACATTCAACTCGCATTGTTTGATGAAGACTTAACGCCTGCTCAAGTGAAAAATCTCGGGAAGCTGTTTGATGTTAAAATCATTGACAGGAGTGCATTAATTCTTGATATTTTTGCAAGAAGAGCTCAATCGGTTGAAGCAAAAACACAAGTTGAATTAGCTCAGTTACAATACATGCTTCCTCGTTTGACAAGGATGTGGACTCACTTGTCAAAACAGTTTGGTGGTATTGGTACCAAAGGTCCCGGAGAAACTCAAATTGAAACCGATAGACGTATAATTAAGACAAGTATCCAAAAACTACAAAAAAAACTTTTAGAAATTGATACTCAACGTGAACAACAACGAAAAGGGAGAGAAAATCTACCTAGATTTGCACTCGTTGGTTATACGAATGCTGGTAAATCTACATTAATGAATGCTATAACATCTTCAGGAGTATATGTAGAAGATAAACTTTTTGCAACTCTTGATACTACAGTCAGATCTTTTGAACTTCCTTCTGGAAAGAAAGCACTCCTTTCTGACACAGTCGGATTTATTAGAAAATTACCAGCAAATCTTGTCGCTTCATTTAGAAGTACACTTGCAGAGGCTTCAGAAGCTGACTTCTTAATTCACATAGTAGATGTTTCTAATCCATTTTTTAGAGATCATATTCATGTAGTGAATGAAACACTAGAAAATCTTAATTTTATTAATAAACCGGAAATTATTGTATTTAATAAAATAGATATTCTTGAGGATAAATCTTCATTGAATATACTAGAACAAGAATATCCTTTTTCGATTTTATTATCGGCAAGCAAGGGTATAAATGTTTCAAATCTATATACTATGATGCAGAAATTTATTGATGAATTTTCTGAAAAGATATTATTGCTCTTACCTTATAATGAATCTCACTTATTAACTAAAATCTATGAACAAAGTGATATTTTAGTACGAAATGATTCAGACGATGGTTATGAATTAACACTTAAAGTAAATAAAGAACAGAAGAAGATATTTAATCATTTATTTGCTAAGTATATAGTCGATTAATAAAATTAGTAATTTTTTTAGATATAAATGTCAAAACAACAATTAGATAAAATTGATAGCCTCATTGATAAGACTTTTATCAATTCTTGTTTGCAATCGATTAAATCCAATAATTCAACTTCAGTAAAATTCATACATGGTTCATTAAAATCAATATTTATTAACAACCTTTTCAAGTCTTTTGATTCAACATTTGTAATAATATGTGATTCTGATAAATCTGCAGATGATTATTATCATGATTTTACAGGATTAGTTGACTCATCTTTGATATCAGTACTAATTGAAAATAAGCGGAACTCAAGGCTTGATATTCTTGATGCAGATAATCAACTTTCATGGCTAACAGAGGGATTGACAAATATTCTTCAAAATCAGAAGAGTATTATAATAACCACACCTGATTTATTTTCTAAACAGATTCCAAAGCCTGAAAATATCTCTAATCATCAAATAAATCTTAAAGTTGGGACAGAAATAGAATTCGAGTCATTTGTGCAGAATCTCCTTCTCAACGGATTCGAAAAGAAGGAGTTTGTTTCTTCTCCCGGCGATCTTGCAATAAGAGGTGGAATTCTTGACATATTCCCATTAGGCAGAGGTAATCCAATTAGAATTGAATTTTATGGAAATGAAATTGATTCAATTAGAGATTTTGAACCCTTATCGCAAAGATCAATTCAAAAGTATCAGGAAATATCAATTATTGGAAAAATTTTCCATTCAGATGATCACGAATCAATGATGGGATCTATGCTAGACTACTTAGCAACTGAAACTGTTTTTGTTAAGGATTATTTAAATAGTCAGGATATTGATGATCCAATCGAGAATATTCTTTCTAAGTTCAGAGTGATTTCATTTAATCAGCTCGGAGAGAGCGACATTGTAATAAAGTCTAATCAACAGCCAATTGTAAATCAATCCATTAAGAATCTAATCCATCAATTAAGAAGTTTAAAATACAATAATAATAAAATCGCAATTTCGGCAGAAAGCTTCATTCATCTTGAAAGAATAAAAGATCTGATATTGAATAGTCTTTCTGAAGATGCTTCTGATTTGGATTCATTAGATTTATCTTCATTTAAAGAAACTGTAGATTCAATTATTTGGTTAGAAAATCCTCTCTCGAATGGATTTATCAGTGAAACACTTTCAATAGCTGTATTTACAGAACATGAGATTTTTGGAAGATTAAGATTTCAGGACAACAGAAAACGTGGCAAACACTCATCTGGGTTGTCCTTAAAACAATTAAAAGATCTGAATATAGGCGATTATGTAGTTCATTCTGATAAAGGAATTGGCCGTTTTGATGGTATAGAGACAGTATTATTGGGTGGTACTAATCAGGATTGTGTTCGTATTATTTTTGCTGATGGCGACTTATTGTTCGTCCATCTTAATTATATTCATAAGCTTCAAAAATATACAGCAGAAGAAGGTGTTCTACCAAAGCTATCGAAATTAGGTTCGGCTGAATGGAATCGGAAGAAAGACAGGACAAAAAAGAAACTCAAGGATATTGCTCGTGATTTGATCAAACTTTATGCTCAACGAAAATCTCAAGCAGGCTTTGCATACCCTTTGGACACAATATGGCAAAAAGAATTTGAAGCATCCTTCATGTATGACGATACTATCGATCAGGCTAAAACGACTCGAGAAGTTAAGAGTGACATGGAGAGTGATACACCAATGGATCGACTAGTCTGTGGTGATGTTGGATTTGGTAAAACTGAAATAGCCATTCGTGCAGCCTTTAAAGCTGCGCAAACAGGAAAACAAGTTGCGATTCTTGTTCCTACAACAATTCTAGCTCAACAGCATTATATGACTTTCAAAGATAGATTACATAATTATCCAATTATAGTTGATGTTATATCAAGGTTTAGATCTGCAGCTGAACAAAAGGAAATTGTTTCCAAAACAAATTCTGGGAAGGTGGATATATTAATCGGTACTCATCGTTTATTAAGTAAAGATATAAAATTTAACGATCTTGGTCTTTTAGTTATTGATGAAGAACATCGATTTGGAGTTGGAGCCAAAGAGAAGTTGAGAGAACTAAAATCAAACATTGATACATTGACTCTAACTGCAACACCTATCCCCCGTACACTGAATTTTTCACTCATGGGAGCCAGAGATCTAAGTGTTATCGAAACACCTCCCCGGAACAGACTACCAATAATAACTGAAATCTTGATGTGGGATAATGAGTTTTTGAGGAAATCTATAAACTATGAAATTGATCGTGGTGGACAAGTTTTCTTCGTTAGTGATAGAGTAGATGACCTTGAGAAAATTAAAATTGATCTCAATATGCTTTTACCACATCTTAGATTTGGTCTTGCTCACGGACAGATGAAATCAAGCGAACTTGAGAGAACAATGGAGAAATTCATAGAAGGAAAATTTGATGTATTAGTTACTACTAAAATTGTAGAATCTGGTTTGGATATACCTAATGCAAATACAATTTTCATAAACCGGTCTCATAAATTTGGACTTGCAGAACTGTATCAACTAAAAGGAAGAGTTGGAAGATCAAATACTCAAGCATACTGTTATTTATTGATTCCCCCAACAAAGAACTTATCTTCAGTTTCGCTAAAGCGACTTCAAGCCATTGAAGAGTTTTCTGATTTAGGCAGTGGATTTCAACTAGCGATGAGAGATCTTGAAATAAGGGGTGCAGGAAATCTTCTTGGGCCAGAACAAAGTGGATACATTAATGAGATAGGCTTTGAACTTTACCATAAATTACTGGATGAAGCTGTTAGTGAGCTCCGTCAGAATGAATTTGCTGATTTATTCAAGAATCAGATAACAAAAGACTCTTCATATCTTAATAATGATGAAATTCAAATTGAATTGGCTAATGATGCCTTACTACCAGGAACATATATTGAGAGCGACAAAGAAAGATTTTATTATTATAAGCGTCTCTTCGACATCAAAGAGAATGCTGATCTGCTAACATTAATAGAAGAGATCAATGATAAATTTGGTAAAGCACCAAAGGAAGCGATTGAATTATTCTTTGCAGTAAAACTAAGAATTTCTTCATTGGGTACAGGTTTCACTAAAATTGAGATTAAAAACCGAAAATTAAAAGCAGAGTTCCCCGAACAAGATAATATAAAATTTTATGAGAATGCTTTTCCTTATATTATTGATTACATCAATACATTAAATGGAGCTGTACTATCACAGGATAAAAAGAAGCTCATTTTGGAAATTCCACTACAAAATAAAAGTGAAGCAATCGAAATAATGTGGAGAATAAAAAAATCAATTGAATTAATTTAAAGTTTTTTATAAATATGACTTCAGAAAATTACATATTATCAATCGAAACTTCCGGAAACACCTGTGGTGTTGCTATTTCATGCGACAACATTCTCATTGCTGAATACAATGTTTTCAAACCAAACTCACATGATAAGGTTCTAGCTGAATTGATAAAGAGAATTGTAAAAGATTGTGATATTTCTTTTGATCAACTTAAAGCCATTGCTTTGTCCTCAGGTCCAGGTTCATTTACTGGATTAAGAATAGGAACAGCGATAGCTAAGGGCCTTTGCTTCAATAATGCAATGAAACTTCTGCCAGTCCCTACATTAGATGCAATATCATATTATTTTTCTACTAATTTTTCAGAGTCGAAATTGGATATAATTTCATTTCTGCCTTCAAATAAGGATTTATACTATCACCAGAAGTACAATATTGATTTATCAATAAAATCCGATATTGAGCTATCCCCTATTTCAGAGATATTATTAAACAATTCTGAAACGGAATTAATCTGTGGTGTTATATCCCCCAAAGATTCGGAATTGTACCAAAAGATAAAGACAATTACATTGACTGCTGGTTTAATATCTAAATTAGCAGAGAAACTCTACAATGAGGGTAAGTTCGCAGATGCTGATGAATTTACACCTCTTTATGTTCAAGATTTTATTCCAAAAACAAAATAGATGGAGAAATAATGATACCTAGATACACCAGACCAGAAATGGCAAATATATGGTTGGATGAAAACAAATACAAAATCTGGCTTGAAATTGAAATATTAGCATGTGAAGCATTGTCTCAACTCGGTGAAATACCACCATCAGCTTTAAAGAATATTAAAGAAAATGCTAAGATTAATGTTGATAAAATCTTAGAAATTGAAGAGATAACAAAGCATGATGTGATAGCATTTCTAACAAATCTCGAAGAAAGTATTGGAGATGATTCTCGTTATGTTCACTTGGGTTTAACTTCTAGTGATGTTCTTGACACTTGTTTTGCTGTACAGATTAAACAAGCTGGTGAATTATTGGTCTCACAGCTTGAGAAGTTGCATAAGATATTAATGAAAAGAGCCTTAGAATTTAAATATACAGTATGTATAGGGCGTTCTCATGGAATACATGCTGAACCTATGACTTTCGGTCTAAAATTCGCTCTTTGGTCAGAAGAATGTAAGCGTAATATCGAGAGATTGAATCGTGCCACTGTTGAAGCTTCTCAGGGCAATATTAGCGGTGCTGTTGGTACATTTGAACATATTTCACCAAAAGTAGAAGAATATGTTTGTGAAAAATTATCATTGACACCTGCTTCGATATCAACTCAAGTCGTTCAAAGGGATATTCATGCTAATTTTATCTCGACATTAGCTCTAGTTGGTTCTATGCTTGAAAAAATTGCATTAGAGATTAGGCATCTGCAAAGAACTGAAGTCGGTGAAGCAGAAGAATATTTCTCCCCTGGACAAAAGGGAAGTTCAGCTATGCCACATAAGCGTAATCCAATATCATCAGAAAATATTTGCGGTCAAGCAAGATTACTCAGGTCTAATGTGATTGCTGCATTTGAAAATAATGCTTTGTGGCATGAGAGAGATATTTCTCATTCAAGTGTAGAACGGATTATTTTCCCTGATTCTACAGTAACATTAGATTATATCTTAAATCGCACAATCAATCTTGTAGATAAATTAATTGTATATCCTGAAAATATGCAGAGAAATCTAAATATGACAAATGGTTTGATTTATTCTCAAAAGATACTTTTGGCTCTTGCTAGGAAAGGTCTCAAAAGACAGGAAGCCTATATTCTTGTTCAGAAATCTGCAATGAGAACTTTTGAAACTAAAATTCCTTTTATGGTTACTTTGCTAGAGAATGAAGAATTAATGAAGTATTTTACACAAGATGATATAGAAAAGTTATTCACTTATGATGAGATTTTCAAAAGTGTGGATTATATTTTCAACAGGTGTGGAATTGTTTAGATGATAAAGATTGTAAATATTTATCTAATAAAAAGCTTTATTAATACCTTCATATTTGCTATTGTAGCCTTGTGCTTGATTTTTATGATTGTAAACCTGATGGAGAATCTTGATGATTTTCTTGATCAGAATACAGGTTTTTGGATCATTGCCAGATATTATTTATACTTTTTCCCTGAAATCATTAAATTGATGACTCCAGTTGCCGTTCTTTTATCCACACTATTTACTGTTGGAAAATTCTCAACAAATAACGAAATCACTGCAATGAAATCAGGTGGCATTAGTTTATACAGGATCATGCTTCCTTTTGTATTTGTTGCAGTACTAATTAGTTTAGGTCATCTGTATTTTAATGGATGGTTAGTTCCCAAAGCAGTAACAATCAAGATCGGAATTGAACAGAAATACCTAAAAAAAGGAATGGGTTCAGGGCAGATTTTTAATATTTATTTCCGTGATACACCATTAACTAATGTTACAATGCACTATTATGATTCAGATTCAAAATTTGGGAATGCTATAGCTGTTGAAACCTATGATAATGAAAAAAAGCCCAGGTTGTTACGAAGGCTTGAAGCAAACAAATTAAAATGGGATGACAAGAATAAAAGATGGATGGCTGTACAGGGACTCGAGAGAATCTATAGTCCTCTTGGGACAATGATAAAAACATTCGATTCCTGTGAAGTAAAGATAGGAATTACACATTCTCAGCTCGTTGAGTTAAAAAAATCATCTGCCGAAATGAACTACGATCAACATAAGAGTTACATTGCCCTTGTTAAACATGGTGGTAAGGATGTCAGACAACAACTAATAGAATATTATGGAGATTATGCTTTCCCCTTCTCAAACCTCATTGTTGTGCTATTTGGAGTTCCTTTTGCCTCGGTTAGAAAGAAGGGTGGCATAGCAATTCAAATCGGTGCTGCATTAGTGGTATCATTTTTGTATATAATATTTACTAAAGTTGGTCAAACAATTGGATTTTATTCAAATCTTGATCCAATTTTTACAGGATGGATGGCAAATATCATTTTTTTCCTGGGAGCTATGGTTGTATTATTTAAAACAAGAACTTAATAATTAAGTGAAGATTATATGAAACAAATCGAAACACTATCATCACTCGAAGGTAGAAGTCTTCTGACTGATGTTTACAATGAACTCAGATTTGAGAAGCAACTTTCTACCCTATCAACCTTACTTCTCTGCTGGAGAATCTGCACGCAAGAGCGTGAAATTTTCAAATATGTCAAGCAAGAAGTTACTGTTGTTCATCCTCTTGGATTTTTTAGTGGATCAGCTCTATGGATGGAAGAAATAGTTAATCGATTCTATTTTTCAACAATTAATTCATTTGTTTATTTGGGAGCAGCAATCCTACTGGTGCTCATTGGTGTTAGAAGATTTTCCGAAAATTTTAATGATAGCATTGTGATAGCTGGTGTTATTTTCGAGGCATTGATGTTGGTTTTTATTTTCCTTGTCATGCTATTTACTCCACCAGAAGAAGTACCAAAAAAAATCCAGGATCAATCTGATGAGTCCAATTCTGTTACAGATCTAATAATTGAAGTTGGAGAAATAGCAACTGATTTTGCATCAGTAGTTGTAAATCTCGAAAAGATGAGCGATTCAATAAGTATTTTTGTTGAAAATCAACAACAACTCATTTCGGCAGTTAACGAAGTGGCACGTACAAATATTCTAGCAGTGTCACCCAATCCTGCACTATTGGAAACTATGCAAAAGACAAATGAAGCTCTAGACGAATTTATAAAAAGTGTAAATCATTTGAACATTGCTGCTGAAGCACTAAAACGTGAAGAAATTGAAATTGCAGTTAGGAAAGAAGTTGAAAGAATATTAGTTGACAAAATTTATTTAAAGAATGACTAAGACTCCCAGAAGAAGAACAATAGAGATTTATTTCATTCTCTATCTGGCGGCATTGATTTTTCTATTGCCTGATGGATCAGAAGTATTCAGAACAGGCAAAGGAACAGGAATCAAAGTATTCCAGCCTGAATTTGTGCTTTTACCGGATAAAACAACTTTAACTTGTCGTGCTATCTTTGATTCATCTGGTACAAAAATTATTTCTCTTGATTCAGTTAATACTATTTTTTATTCAGGGGATGTGGAGGATGTTAAATTTGATTTCATCGTAGAAGATCAAACTTTAAAAAATTCTTTAACACTTAATTCCGAAAGCAAACCAACAACTAAATTCTTTAGAATAGAAGAACATCGAGACAAGCAAGCTGCTTTCTTTTACTGGACTCCACCTACTCACGATCAGTTTAGTAAAATTTATTTGGTAAAAGTAATTGCAACTGCTAAAACCAAAAAACCAGACCCAAATGTAAATTCCCAGATCGAAAAGAAGGATGAAGGAAAAATTGTTAAATTCACAACTCAGTTCAGCCTTTTTGTTATGTATGCTAATGATCAGGGTGGTAACCCAATATTTATTCAGAACTATCAAAGACCATCAATCATTGATACAAGTGCCTTTTCATCCTATCAGTTCCAAAGTCAGTTTGCCCAACCCACTACTGGTAATATCACAATGTTTCCTACACAAACGGAAGTAAAAATGATAGCATCTCAGAGGTGGATAAATTATATTGATGTTTCTAATATTAATCTTCTTAAAGATCTACCTTCAAAATATAAAATTCTATCCGTACAATGCACTCCATCGGATAATGGTGGTAAAGCAGAAATATATGAACTAACAAATAGTAGAGAGAGGTATAACACCTTCATTTGGTAAGATGAAAGTAGTAGCTAGTGTATATAGAAGATATGACAAGCAAGACATGTTTTGTGATTTTACAGTTACTCCAGTTGAAATGGAGCAACCTGAATTTGATAAATTTATGTATCCAGATATAACTTATACAATCGATCCGAAACTTCCACTAATCGGCAAGGAAATAAAAGTAATTATAACCGATGGTAAGAATGTCAAAGCTCAAAGTCAAAGAGGGGAAAAAATCAGATTTACACCTGATGATATTGATGTGGATAAGGTATTGTATCTTGAAAGATATATTGATGGAGAATTATTTGGAACAAAATATCAAATAAGGATTCTACCCTATTCCGAACCATATATTGTTGATGTTCAACAAAAAGGATCTAATGAAGTTGAAGTAATTACACGATCATTTGGAGTAAACAATAAATCCAGAAATGAAGTTGATAAATTTATAGTGGAAGGTAATGCACAATATAGGGATTTAAGAGGTCAGATTTCTGAAAAGCAGGAAAAATCTTTTCCTGTAGTAACTCAGTACTTCAAATTTACACCTGCTGATCCTAATAAACCATTCCATTTTAAGATAACTGCAATTGACAAACGAGGCAGGAAATCGCTGCCAAAGGTATGGAGGGAATAATTTTACCTGATATTATTCCAATTGATTTTGTCTGAAGCTTTTAGTAGAAAAATATCAAAATCCAGATTCTTTAATCTCGTTTTTACATAATTTAATTTGAGATAATCGCTAATCTCATCGAAATTCTCCCATTGTTGTAGTATAGCATCTGGCTTCATCGTTTTTATTGAATAACTATAATCCCATTTCAAATGTCCTGGTTTAAAATCAATAAATCGCTTGAAACCTCTAGAAACAAAAGCTTCTTTATGTGAAATATACTTATCATTTTTTCCTAAAATATCAATGAAATTACATTCTAAAAAATATGGTAATACACCTGCAGTTGTCACTGTTGCTTTAGCGTCATTCTTTAAAATTCTTTTCAATTCCAATGAGAATTTAACATTGTGATAATTATCAATAACTCCAATTGGTGTTTCAACCAAGAATAGTTCTGACAAAGAAATTGGACCTTTTAATGAATTTATATTGAGAAAACAGATTAGTATTAAAATAAGATAACAATAATCGTAATATTTCTTAGCTTTAGGATAATAATCAGAAAGCCAACCATAAATGATAGGAATTAATTTTGACAGGGCTATGCTCAACAAAATAAAATACCCAGGGATAATAATACTGATAAAACGGTTACTACCACCATGCCATTCCCAAGTATCTCCACCGACATAAGAACTGTAAGCAAGCTGAATAATCATCAATAAGGCAATTAAGATATATGCACGATGACGATTCACGACAACTAATAGGATTGGAAGTACAAATAGAAGCGGATTATAAAAATATATGAATTTAATAGTTGAGTAGATTCCACGAGTTAACCTTAACAAAATGGGATAACCAGTCATTTTTAAGTAATAAGTATTTGGTAACCATTGATCATAAAAATAAAATCTAAAACCAAACTGAATGAGCAAAACAATAATAAGAATTATAGTGCCGGAAAAAAATATTTTTTTTCTATTTTCATTATTATAGAAAACAAAAAATGCAAAGAGGGCAAAATATAATATGATTATATCCATTCTAAATAAGATACCTAAAGCAGGAAATATTAATATCAAATTATTAAAGTTATTCCTTTCATCATTTTTTACTATTAACCAAGTTGTTGCAGAAAATAGCATCATCAAAATACCGGTTTCCATTCCTATCATTGCCCATGTGTTAATTGGGAGGTAAAATGCTGAGAAAAACAGTGATGCCAGAACTACTTTTGGATTATTGTTTGATAATTTTTGTGCAATTTTTTTAACAAATACTAAATTGACCAATAGAGTAATTACTGATACCATCTGAATAATTAGACTAATTTTTGCTTTTTCTATAGGCAGTAAGTGAACGATAGCCATAATAGACATCCAAAGAGGATTGGAGTATCCTTCAATTGGCTTTTCACCTGGATTCCATACTGGACCGTAACCATTAGCAAGATTATGTGCATAACGCATTGAGACCATAGCATCATCAAATAAGCAGTAATATCTTGTACCTTCAATTACAAAACTTGTTTTAAATATGAAAAAGCAAGCATAAATAATGAAAGCAATGAAAATCAGAATTATTCCTAATTGATAGTTATTACATTTACAATTTGAAAATTTCATAAGGTTCTAAACAATTAATAATCAATTTTTCTTCTTTAGCAAATTTACAATATTTGATCAAAATACTCATTCTTTTTGTTATGAATTTAACCCATAAATAAGAATAAGGGAAATTCTTCAAAGACAAATCTCCCAATAATGCGACCATCAAAACGTTGTCATCAAATTACAAATACAAAGAGTTACAAACTTGACAAAGAAAATAGAATTAAACAATTCAATACTCAAATCTAAAATTCAATTCCAATCATTGAACATTATTGAACCTATTTTAAAAGCAATCCAAGAAGAAGGTTATACTACACCAACACCAATACAAGAGCAAGCAATTCCAATAGTTTTACAAGGGATAGACCTCCTGGGCTGTGCACAAACAGGAACAGGAAAGACAGCGGCATTTGCCGTTCCTATATTACAGATATTGAGTGCAAATAAACCTTATGGAAGAACTAGAAAGATAAGAAGTCTTATAGTTACTCCAACAAGAGAACTTGCCATTCAAATTGAGGAGAGTTTTAAAGCTTATGGAAGATATACAGGATTAACAACTACAGTTGTTTTTGGTGGAGTGAATCAAAATCCTCAAACAATGGCGTTGAGAGCCGGTGTAGATATTCTGATTGCAACTCCCGGTCGTTTATTGGATTTAATAAATCAAGGATTTATCACATTACGTGATGTGGAAATATTTGTCCTAGATGAAGCAGATCGCATGCTGGATATGGGATTTATCCATGATGTAAAAAAGATGCTGACAATGCTACCCAAAATCAGACAGTCTCTTTTCTTTTCAGCAACAATGCCACCTGAAATCATTAAACTTGCCGGTACCATTCTTCATAAACCAGAACATGTTTCAGTAACACCGGTTTCATCAACTGTTGATATTATTCAACAATATGTTTACTTTGTTGATAAGGGAAATAAAAATTCATTATTAATAGAAATTTTGAAGGATCAAAAAATCAAGACAGCGTTAGTATTTACACGCACTAAACATGGAGCTGATAAAGTAGTGAAAATTCTGTTGAAACATGAGATTAAAGCTGAAGCTATTCATGGCAACAAAGCACAAAACGCCAGACAAAGAGCATTAACTAACTTTAAGGAACAAACCACAAGAGTATTAGTTGCTACTGATATTGCAGCACGTGGAATAGATGTTGATGATATGGAATTTGTAATTAATTTTGAGATACCTAATATTGCTGAAACATACGTTCACCGTATTGGAAGAACAGGAAGAGCCGGAGCCAGGGGGACAGCTTATTCTTTCTGTGATGCAGATGAAAAGGCATATTTGCGAGATATTGAAAAATTGATTTCCAAAAAAATTCCAATTATTGATAATCACCCATTTCCATTAATTGATCATTATCCTGTAAAAGAGCCAGTTCAGCAAAGAGGTAAAAGGGACTCTGGTCACTCAAGACCTAAACCTTCAGAAGGTAATAAACCCAAATATTCATTTAGTAAATCTCGAAATAGTAGATAATTTTAAAGACATTGAATTGAAAATTAATGCGACAGTTCGATTTAAATAATGATGATAATGTACAGGTATATATTGAAGAAATCAAATTTGACAATATCGATCTGATAAGAAAACCATTATTGAAAGGTGAGTATGAAAACTGCACATTTGCCAATTGTGATTTCACAAATTATATTTTTTCAGACTTCTCATTTATAAATTGTGATTTCTTGGTTTGCAATTTGAGTTTATGCAAATTGACAAAGACAGCATTAAGAGATGTGAAATTTAAAGATTGTAAAATGCTTGGATTAGAATTTGAAAACTGCAATGAGTTCGGCTTAGCATTTAGTTTTGAAGGTTGCAATCTGAATAATTCCTCTTTTTTTAAAACAAAAATCAAAAAAACATTATTCACTAACTGCCAAATGATAGAGGTTGATTTTTCGAATTGTGATTTATCCAGTTCTGTTTTTGGGAACTGTAATTTACTAAGAGCTACATTTGAAAATACAATTCTTGAAAAGGCTGATTTTTGTACATCATTTAATTATTCTTTAGACCCTGAAATAAATAAAATCAAGAAAGCCAAATTTTCCCTTTTGGGATTAATCGGACTTTTAGATAAATATGATATTGAAATTGAAAAGTAAAGTTGAAATGATTCCCAGGATCGAATTATTATCTGAGAAAAAAATAATCGGCAAAAGATTAATTAGTCTCCTCTGAAAAAGAGCATAAGTATTAATAAAACCAGATAGATGT
>CAYXFU010000012.1:0-95462 GCA_964464375.1 uncultured Hyphomicrobiales bacterium | reverse complement strand
TGCATTCCTTCTCCTCAAGAAAATACTCCTGGTACATTACATTTGGTAATTAGGTCTTTAAATAAGGATCATACCATATTATGCACTAAAGAAGCATCGCCTACATGTAGTAATTATACCGCAACTGGTGGTGCAAATTCAGTAGAGGATGAAAAAATTGTTTCTAGTGATGAAATTACACTTGAACAAATTCTTATAGAAAACAAGTTGAAAGTGAATATGAATCTCAAAGATGAGTTGCCTAGTAAAATTATAATTAGTGATATATTAGGTAATATAATTTATTCAAATGATATAAATCAAAAGATGAATAACGAAATCGTTGTTGATTGTGCGTCTTTTGTATCAGGAGTATATATTTGCAACATTGTAACTAATACTAAATCAATAACCAAGAAGTTTGTGATAATTAAGTAAATTGCTAAATCACACTTATATTAAAAAAGGGAGATTAACGTCTCCCTTTTTTTGCTTTTTTTCCGATAATCCAATAATTTAATAAAATCGATAGTATGATAGAAGTAGTAAATCTTCATAAATCTTTTGGTCCGAAAACTGTTCTGTCTGGCGTCAGCCTGAAAATACCCGATGGGAAAACGATCTGTATTATTGGTAAATCCGGCTGCGGCAAGAGTGTTCTGATCAAACATCTGGTTGGTTTGCTCGATCCAGACTCAGGTTATGTAGAGGTTGACGGGAAAATTATCCATAAGCTCAATCAAATTGATTTATTTGAGCTTAGAATGAAGATGGGATTTGTGTTCCAGGGATCAGCCCTGTTTGATTCATACACTGTATTCGAGAATGTTGTTTTGAGTATGTATGAGCATGGGATACGCGACATGGACTATCTTGAGGCTGAGGCAAAGCGGGTAATCGCATCCGTTGGACTATTGCCTGATCCTGACGATGTTACTGTAGAGAATTTCGAACGGGAATGGAAAATTTTAAGGGAAAAGAAGCCATCTGATCTTTCCGGTGGTATGAGGAAAAGAGTGGGTGTGGCAAGGGCTTTGGTAGGCTCACCGAAGTACATTTTCTATGATGAACCTACGACCGGACTCGATCCTGTTACTTCAGAGCAGATAGACAACCTGATTGCCGACCTTGCACAGAAGTTGAATGTAACATCGATTGTGATTACACATGACATGTTCTCAGTCTTCAGAATCGCAGATTATGTGGCAATGCTTAATAATGGAAGTCTGCAGTTCCAGGGAACACCCGACGAACTGAAACAATCAAATGATGAATCTATTTTAGAATTTATGGATAGATATGCGACCTGTACTCTTTAATCAGGGGTTAGGGAATAGGGGTTAGTGATTAGTGAGTAGTGAGTAGTGAAGAGTGAATACAAAGATTCCTGCATGCGCAGGAAAGACATGTAAATTTGAGTTTAGGGAATGGGGTTTAGCGATGAGTATGTTACAAAATACATGGATGCGCTTCGCAGGCCTACGGCTCTCACGGTCGCTTCGCTCCCTCAGAATGACAATAGAAAAATATTTTAAATAAAAAGAAGGAATGAGATTATTGGATTATACTACCTTTTCTCCATTATCGCGATAGAAATATGAACAGGCAAATTCTAACATCAGCTTTAACATTAGCGGCGATAGTCGTTATTCTATCCATTTCGGGATGCAAAAGGTATGACCATGCTCAGGACTTCAAATTGCAGAGCGAAGTTGTTGACCCACTTGATACAACTAAGAAACAAGTATTCCTTACCGGAACAAAAGCTATTGATTCTGTTGATGTCAATGCTCTAAAATTTGATTTTTTCAGAATTGAAATTGACAAGTATCCTGATACTGTTAAGGTTTATGCCAGAGTGTTCGATACATCGGGCAATTTCGTTACAAATATGGCAGATCCTTACATCAAGGACAGGAATAAAAAGTATTTTCATTCAGTCAGAGAACAGCTTGGGAAGAATTATAATATACGGGAAGCACCGATTCCTGAATTCCATGTAAGAGAGTTTGGTGCAAAGGACTCTATCCCATATTCTATCGTTATGAGTGTGGATTACAGCGGTTCTATGAGCGGAGTGATGAATGCTATTTTTGAGGGAACCGAGATATTTGTCTCTATGAAAATGGATTTCGACAAGATTGCATTGACTACTTTTAATAAAGATTTTGACATAAAGGTTCCAATGTCCAGTGATAAGAAGCAGATATTGAACTTGTACAGAGGTAAAAGAGATCAGAATTTCGGGTATTTTTCCGCAGTGAATGATGCAGTCAGTAATTGCATCCGGCTTTTCGATGGAACACCGGAGAATTTCCCGAGGATAATGGTTATTTTCTCTGATGGCGACGATAATTATTCAAAAGCGAAGCTGGGAGCACTAGTTGATAGTGCCAAGAAGAATAAAATAAATATCTTTACTGTCGCCTTCGGATATTCAAGGGATGAAAATCTGAAGTTCCTTGCTGATTACACAGGTGGAAAATTCTATAAAGTGAAATCCAAAGAAGAGCTGACGGCTGTCTTTCGTGATATATACATGAGTTTGAGATATTATTATCTTATTACTTATCATCCTCCAAAATACTGGGGGTATCACAAAGTGTATGCAACGATGCACGCTGAAGGTATGAAAGATACGTTAACAGCCGATGGAGAATACGACACGTCAGATTTATGGAAAGATCTGGGGGATTCGTTCACCCGACCAATATTATTTGATTTTGATTCATCAATTGTAAAGCCGGAATCTTATCCGATACTTGATGAAATAGCAGATCAGATGTACAGCAGACCAAGACTGAAGCTGGAGATACAAGGTCACACTGATAATGTTGGCAAGATGGAGTACAATCAAAAACTATCAGATGCCAGAGCACTTGCAGTTTACGAAGCTTTGGTCAAACGAGGCGTAGAGACAAACAGACTCAGATCAAGAGGTTTTGGAATGTCACAGCCAATCGTGCCGAATGATACTCCTGAGAACAGAGCTAAAAACCGAAGAACACAATTTATCATTATTGCTAAGTAGTTTCATGAATAAAACAATAGTTTTCATTATAATATTTTTGGGGATGATTCTGAAATCAATGGGTTCAGATAAGGCAGAGTTGAGGATGGACAATCAAGAAGTTATAATAAATAGAATAATAAAAGCCTCGATGGCTGATTCGTCAGCATGGAACAGGCTTGCTTATATGTGTGATACTTATGGGCACAGGCTATCGGGATCCGAAGGACTGAACAAAGCCTTGGAATGGGTTTATCAGGAAATGAAGAAGGACGGACTGAGCAATGTTCGTAAGGAAAAAGTTATGGTACCAAAATGGGTGCGTGGTCACGAAAAGTGTGAAATGCTCGAGCCAAGATATGAAGTTCTTCCAATCTCGGGAATAGGCGGCAGTATAGGCACGCCAAAAGAGGGAATAACCGCTCCAATACTAGTGGTTCATTCATTCGATGATTTGAAATTAAAAAGAGACCAGGCAAAAGGAAAAATTGTTGTTTTTAATCTGCCTTGGGCGAGTTATGGTGCAAACGTACAATATAGATTCCGCGGAGCATTCGCAGCCGCAGAAGCTGGGGCAGTAGCTAGTCTATTCAGATCCGCAAGTCCTGTTGGATTCAGAAACCCCCATACAGGAATGATGGGGCAATATCCTGATTCACTACCCAAAACACCACATGCAGCTCTATCTATGGAGGATGCAAACCTGCTTGAGAGATTGTTTGATACCGGACATGCTCCTGTTATCAGATTATATATGGAAGCGGAGACAATGCCTGACGCTGAATCTTATAATGTTATGGGTGAGATTAAAGGAACTGAACATCCAGACGATATAATCGCAATGGGGGGACACAGCGATTCTTGGGATGTCGGTTCAGGTGCTCATGATGACGGAGGTGGCATGATTGCCACATGGCAGGCTCTCAAGATATTAAAAGATTTAGGAATTAAAACCAAAAAGACAATTAGAGCCGTTATGTGGGTTAATGAAGAAAACGGTGTTAGAGGTGGAAAAGCTTATGCAGAAGTTCATAAAGACGAGAAACATTCATTAGTTTTCGAGTTTGATTCAGGAGTATTTCCTCCGTCGGGAATTGGCTTTACAAGTACAGATTCTACTTTATTACAGGAAATTAAAAAATTTGAACCATATTTGAAGAAAATCGGAGATATTGATGTTCATAATGGCGGTGGCGGAGTGGATATTGGTCCTATGATGAAGCTAGGAACAAATGGAATGAGCCTAAACACTAATGATAATGGGAAATATTTTTGGTATCACCATTCACCATCGGATACACCGGACAATGTGAATCCGGAAGATTTGAACAAATGTGTTGCCGCAATAGCAGTAGCGATTTACCTTTATTCAGAATTACCATAAAAAGAGGATTAGATGACAAAGAACGAATTAGGCAAAGCAATATACGATGTTTCACATTTGACGGGAGAGTTCCTGCTCAGATCAGGCAAGATTAGTAATGAATATTTTGATAAATATCAATTTGAAAGCAGACCGGAACTTTTGGTCAGCATAGCAGAAAAGATGGCAATGCTTTTACCAGAAGACTGCGATGTTCTGGCAGGACTTGAAGTTGGAGGAATTCCTCTGGCTACTGCACTATCGATCAGAACCGGTAAACCTGTTGTGTTCGTTAGAAAGAAAGCTAAAGAACACGGGACGCGACTTTTAGCAGAAGGTGCAGAAATTAAAGGAAAAAAAGTTGTAATCATTGAAGATGTTGTTACTTCAGGTGGTCAGATATTACTGAGTACAGAGGACTTAAGAAAAGAAGGTGCAGAAATAACAATTGCATTATGTACAATCGACAGAGAAAGCGGCGGAAGAGAAGCACTTGGGGAAATAGGTTTGGAGTTGAGACCTGTTTTTCTGATGTCTGAATTGAAAGAATTAAGCAAATAACCAATTATAAGATCGATAAAATTAATGAATTTAGTAGCAATAGTCGGAAGACCTAATGTAGGCAAATCTACCCTGTTTAACAGAATTATTAAACAGAAGGAAGCAATTGTTGAAGATACTCCTGGTGTAACGCGCGACAGGATATACGGTGAAACCGACTGGAACAGTAAGCATTTCATGCTGATCGATACCGGTGGATTTGTTCCCGGTAGTGCCGATACAATTGAGAAAGCGGTTCGCGAGCAGGCTTATATCGCTATGGAAGAAGCCGACTCAATTATTTTCTTAGTGGACGGTCGCGATGGTGTAACTCCATTCGATCTGGACATAGCAACAATACTCAGAAACTCGAGCAAACCAGTCGTTCTGGTTGTTAATAAATGCGACAACCCAAAAGTTGATCTGAATTCTTATGAATTCCACATGCTTGGACTCGGTGAGCCTTTCCCAATATCTGCTCTCAATGGCAGACAAACAGGTGATTTTCTTGATGAGGTAGTAAAAGACTTAGATGATACAGACACTGATCATAACGATACAAGAATCAAGATTGCAGTAGTTGGAAGACCAAATGTTGGTAAATCAAGTATTTGCAATGCTTTACTAGGTGTTGAGAGATCTATAGTGACCAATATTGCAGGTACAACCCGCGATTCGGTCGATAGTGTGCTCAAATATTATGGCGAGGAAATGCTGTTGATAGATACAGCAGGATTACGCAGAAGGAGCAATGTTAAGGAAAATATTGAATTCTACAGCACATTAAGAACATCGAGAGCTATAGAAAGATGCGATGTTGCAGTGATTGTTCTCGATGCATTGCTTGGGTTGGAAGATCAGGACAAGAAGATAATCAATCAGGTTTCAGAAAAACGCAAGGGAATAATTCTTGCTGTGAATAAGTGGGATTTGCTCGAAAAGGACAGTAAGACCGCAGATCAATATACTAAAAATATTCTTGAATTGATGCAGACTTACACTTATATACAAGTTATTTATATTTCCGCTGTTACAAAACAAAGAATTACAAAAATACCTGAAGTAGCAAAACAAATTGTTGAGAGACGCAGATGCAGAATCTCGACCGGAAAATTGAACAAGGAATTTCTACCGGAACTCGAAAAGACTCCACCGCCCTCAATTCAGGGTAGAGATCTAAGGATAAATTATGTAACACAGGTAAACATAGAGCCACCGGTGTTTGCTTTTTTCTGCAATCACCCTCAGCTTATACCTGATGCATACAAGAGATTTATGGAAAAAACAATGAGACGATTATACGATTTCGCCGGTACGCCGATTTCGTTTGTTTTTAGAAGAAAAAATGTAAGCTGGGATGAAGATGACCACTAAAGATTACAAATACCAGATCTCAATTTATTGGGATTTCCACAACAAGTATTTCACAGCCGAAATACCGGAATTAGATGGCTGTGAAGCTCATGGCGAAACTCAGAGCGAGGCAATGGAAGCCATCTTGAAAGAGATGAACAGATGGGTTCACAAAGCTCAGGATTCTGAAATGCTTATTCCCCTTCCGATCGGAAGATTGCCCTACAGGGATGAGCTATACTGCATAAACTGCAAGAATGAAGGCAATCATCATTCACACAGGTGGAAGAGAACCAAGGAATAGAACACACTTCTGTGAAACTCCCGCAAAGGCGGGAATCTATGAATTTCATTGTCTGAACTGTGATTTGTAGGATTAATGTGATTAAAGGCATGAAATACTTTTTTATTCAATCATGTCTTTAATCATAAAAATCAAAAGAATCCCAGTTAAGACAGTGCCTTTATATTTTCACAAACTTATTGACTCTATCTCCAATCCTTACAAAATACATCCCAGGAACCAAGCCTGAGACTTCATTTATTAACTATAACAACTCCAGTTAATGTTCTTGCTAAGGTTTTAATTCTGTAAAAATAGGTGCCACTTGACAGATAAGTAGCATCAATCACGTTTCCAAATATTTTTAGATTATTTATTTGATTGCCCATTAGATCAAAAAGTTGAATGGATTCGATCTCAGTTTCAGTTTTTATATTAATTAAATTTGTAAACTCACTGTAGTAAACATTCTCAGATGTTTTCGGCTCTTCTTCTGCACCTGTAATCAGAGTTCCTTTCAGTACGCTTATATTATGATAGGGTCTGCAAATAAAGACTGTACCATTGTCTGCTATTAATGGAGAAGCAATATAACTCGAATAAAGAAGACCTGAACATATCACTTCCCATGTCTTACCTAAATCGGTAGTCTTCCAGCATCGATCTAAATCAACAGCCAATAGAGTGTTCTGATTTGTTCCAATTGTATAGAAGTATGCCGGTTGGTTTTCAAAGTCATGCCATGTTTCTCCTTCATCTTTTGAATATTTCAAAATTCCGTCCCAAAGAAATACCAATATACTATCCCCAATCATTTTGAAATCGGTCCAGTAAGAAGAATATGGTATGGAATATGCATGTGAATATTCAGGTTTAGAAATATTTTGTATCTTATATATCCCTAAATCAATATTGTAAAAATAATAATTATGATGCTTATCGAAAATACTAGTATAAATAGAATTTCTACCCCCGTTTATTGCATTAACAGTATCGGAGAATCTAATTGTCCTAATAAAATTTACACAATTATCAATTGAATAATAAATATCAGAATAGATACTATCAGAAGTATGACTAACAACAAGTGCAAATGTATCATTTTGATATAAAATATTAGACGAGTAATAATAAGTAGGCACATTAATATTTATATTTAATTTATATGAAGAATATGATTTTCCCATGTTGTTAGAAATATAAAGACTGTCACTGCAAATATAAAGATTCCCGGTTTTATCTAACGTAAATCCTAAAACTTTTTTTTGAAAAGCTATCCTCTCTATCCATGAATTCATTCCATCAATTGACAGGAATGGACCGACAATTGAAGTATAATAATAATTTCCAATTGAGTCTTTGTTGATTATTTCATTTCCATATGAAGGAAGAGTAGTCTCTTGAACCCAATTGTATTCAGCATTAAGATGAAATAAAGGTAATAATAGAATTATTATAATTAATTTTTTCATTGAAGCACCATAGAAATTACAATTTTCAGTTTTATACGAGTTATTATTAACATAGTTTTACCTTTAATATTTAATTTATTATTTATTATATTTCTCAATTACTTGAGATAATTATTTTTCTTCATTTGTTAAATTTTCTAATTTTCGTAAATTGGAACATTTAATAAATCAATTTATGGATTTAAAAATTAATATAACTATTTATTTTATTTTCATAATTTTTTTATTATATTAAACGTTTTATGTTTTTTCTAATAATTTGTTGTTTTCAATTGTGTATGCTGACGCACCGATTTTGTGCACAAAGCCGTCTTCCACGATAAGCAAAGTAAACCTAAGGGGCAATTTTGTGGCTTGTGTGCATCAATGCAAGATTCCTGTATTCACAGGAATGACAGAGTAATAACAATATGAAATATTTAGAATATATTCAGATGTTCGCGAACGATGTTTAATCCGATGAGAATAAGGATGATTCCACCAATGAGGATAACATGATTTCCGAACTTATTCGACAGGAATTGACCAAGTTTTATTCCGATCAGACTCATAGTTGCTGCTGTTATACCGATTATTATGCTCGGGAAAATTATTTCCGAGCCGATTATACCAAAGCTGAAACCAACAGCAAGAGCATCTATGCTCGTTACAATAGATAATGCAACCATTGTCATGCCTTTGGAAATATCCCTTTCGATTCGTTCCTCTGCTCCTTTAAACGAATCGATTATCATTTTAGCGCCTATTGCAAAAAGAACGATTAATGCTATCCAATGGTCATAGTCTTTTAATAAATCGACTATCCTGCTACCTATGAGCCAACCGATTATTGGCATAATAAACTGGAAAAGTCCGAAATGGAAAGAAAGCCGGAACTTTTGACGGGCAGTAGGTTTTACAAAATAGGCACCTCCGGCAATTGATACAGCGAAAGCATCCAGAGCCAGAGCGAGAGAGATGAAAACAATTTCTAAGAAACTCATATATTGATTATTAATATTATCTGTTTGAAGGATTGCAAATTTAAGAATAGAATCCAGAAAATAATAATAAATATGATGAGTCGAATAATATCTGAATTAATAGTGCAACTTTTTGGTTAGTTTTGGGTTATTAAATCTGGTGAAGTGACCGTTTAATCATTTAATTAAATCATATTGAAAAATAGAAATTATTATATACTTATCTTGACTTTTGTCTTTAGCTTAACTGTGATGTATAGCGCATCTGACAGGACTTATGACCGTTCTGTTATCATAAAAGCTAAGATAGACTCTAGCACTCCAAACAGGAAGATCATCCTCAGCTGGGACAATTCTGATGTAAATGCGACAAAATTCTACCTTAACAGAAAATTGAAAGACGAGCAGGGCTGGAGATTTCTGGATTCTGTTAATGCTACGGTTTCATCATTTACTGATTCCAATTTAGCAGGAAGCAACAAATGGGAATATCAGATAATCAAAGGTACAAAGAATGATGAGTATTGGGGTTATGGGTATATTTATGCAGGTTATGATGTTGAAATACCTGATTACCGTGGTACGGCTCTGATGCTTGTTGATGAGACTATTGGCGAAAGCTTGAAAAATGAATTGGCAAGATATTCAGATGATTTAAGAGGTGATGGATACAAGGTTGCCAGACAGAATGTCGAAAGAACTGAGAAATTCAGTGCTTCTGCTGTAAGAAGAATCAAAAATATAATCAATTACGAAAAAGAAAAATGCAATGGGGAACAACTGACAATTATTATTATTGGCAGAGTTGCTGTTCCTTATGCAGGAAATACCGCATGGGACGGACATCCTGATCATGTTGGTGCCTGGCCTGCAGATTTGTTCTATGCCACCAATGATAGTGACTGGACTGATGAGAATGTACATAATATTTCTGCTAAAAGATCTGAAAACAGAAACATGCCTCATGACGGAAAGTTCGACCAATCCACAATTACAAGTTCTGATGTGAGAATTGGAAGAATTGACTTTTATAATCTTCCATCCTTCATCGAGACTGAGACAGAATTATACAGGAATTATCTGAATAAGAATCATAATTTTAGATGTGCTCTTAATGTTCCCAGAAAAAAGGGACTGATAGATGATGGTTTCAAAATGTACTCTGGTATAGCATTTGCAGCATCAGCCTGGATGAATTTCAATTCTTTGGTTGGTGTCGAAAACATTGATACTGCGGGTTATATGCCATCACAAGAGAGCAATAGTTATCTTTGGTCATATTCATGCAATTCAGGATCATACAATTCAGTCACATTAAGTGTATATACCGATCAGCTTGCAATTAAAAATGTCAATAGTATATTTACCATACTTCTTGGTTCTTACTTTGGTGATTGGGACTCAGAAGATAACCTGATGCGAGCAACTCTTGCATCTAAACCATCGATCCTAACATGCTGCTGGTCCGGAAGACCATTCTGGTTCTTCCATCACATGGCTTTGGGAGAGCCAATCGGATATTCAGCAATGATTTCTGCTAACAACACTTATATGTTGTATCAATCCACAGGGATGGAAGGAACCCGCGGTGCTCATATTAACCTCATGGGAGATCCTACTCTTAGACTCAAGTACGATCCTAAAGTTGCAAATTTTAATATCACAGAAGATGTAATAATAAGTAAAGTTAGAAGAGTATCAATGATATGGGATTCTCCAGGGAATGATGTACTATCTTACAGGATATACAGAAGTGTAGGCGATACAGGAAAATTTGAAATAATTGCAAATGTTTCCTCAGATAAACTTGAATTCATTGATCAGTCAGCACCAAATGGTGATCTGACCTATATGATAAGAACTGTAAAGAAAGAGACCTCTGAAACAGGAACATACTTCAACCTGAATCATGGTTCTTTTATAAAGACAACATTAACAGCAGATGTGATAAGCTCTTCTGAGATAAAGCAAATGGAAATCGGACCCAATCCATGCAGCGATTATCTCAATATATATTTAACTATGGACACACCTCAATACGCAGAGTTGACAATAACAGATTTGAAGGGCATCCAAATATATAAGAAAGGAAAAGTCCAACTAAGTTCCGGAACGAATATTATATGGCTCGACGAACCAATCAGCTCACTCATCAGTGGTTTATATTTAATCAGAATTAGAACTTCTTCGAATTTATATCTTGGAAAAGTTTCAATAATACATTAAGTTAACAGACATCCTAAATTGATTTTTTTAAGAAGAACTTCGTGGAGATATTATGAAGAATTGCTTACGATTTTTATTACTGTTATTTATTCTTACATTACTTTTCGCAAATCAAGCTGAATCAGTAATGCGTAGTGCGACAAATAGGGATCAGGCTCTTCTCGTTGAAGCTGAAGCAACTTTAGGATCTCCGCCGTTTATTACATTAAAATGGGTAAAGAATGAACTTGCTGTCAAATATAGAATTCAGCGTAAAATGCTGAATGCCGATGGTTGGGATGGAGATTTAGTTCCTTCAGGTTTAGACTCATCAATAAATACGTATGAGGATAGGGATGTTCAGGTTGGTGAGATTTATGAATACAAGGTTTATGCACAATCTTACGGTCAATTCAATGAGAAGATTAATGGTAAAGATACTGTTTTGGTCGAGCAATTCTATGCTTATGGCTATGTTTGTGCAGGAATAAACGGTATTCTTCCTCCAAGTTTTGGGAAGACGTTGATTTTAGTTGATAATACTATTGCACCATTAATTACAGCTGAATTGGCAACATTAAAGAATGATCTTGTTTTGGATGGTTGGGAAGTGGTAGTTAAGAATACCCAGAGAGCTGAAAAATTTGATGGTGCCGCCGTAAAAGCTACAAAGCAGATTATAAGTGATGAAAACGACAAGGAATATGATAAATTAAAAGCAGTTATACTGATTGGACGCGTACCGGTACCCTACTCAGGCAATCTTAATCCTGATGCACATCCGGATCACAAAGGTGCATGGCCCGCAGATCTGTATTATGGATCCTTTGGTGAAGACAATTGGTCTGATAATTCTATAAATAATTCAGTTGCCGGAAGAGCTGAGAACAAGAATATACCCGGAGATGGAAAGTTCGATCAATCACTAATGCCATCTCTCGTTTCACTTCAGGTAGGCAGAATTGATTTCTATAATATGACCGATTTCAAAGTATCAGAATTAGACCTAATCAAGAATTATCTGGACAAGGATCATAAATTCAGAATCGGATTGTCGGATGCTCAATACAAATGTATAGTTGATGATAATTTCGGTGGTTATCCTGAAGGATTTGCAACATCAGGTTGGAGAATAGCATCACTCGTTGGGACATCGAACATCAAAGCAGATGACTTTTTCACATCACTGGAAACCACACCAATGCTTTGGGCTTATGGCTGTGGTGGTGGTAACTATACAGGAGCCGGTGGTGTTGGAAGTACAGCAGACTTTATAGCAAAATCTCCAAAAGGTGTTTTTACAATGCTTTTTGGATCATACTTTGGTGACTGGGACGCTCAGAATGCTTTTATGAGAGCGGCAATAGCATCAAGTCCATCAGTCCTGACATGCTCCTGGGCTGGAAGACCACAATGGTTCTATCATCACATGGGAATGGGCTTGCCTATAGGCTATTCTGCTGTTACAACTCAGAACAACTCTTCCATGTACCAATCAAACTACATGTATTCCCCTAGTTATCCGGGTGGTATAATTTATACAATTGGAATCCAGCAGGTACACCAGGCACTTATGGGAGATCCTACACTAAGAATGTATATGTCTGACCCCATAGTTCCAAAGACATTATCTGCTTATCAGCCAAATGGAAGTCCTGTTAAGTTAAGCTGGGATGTAGTGATGGATGATATACTCGGTTATAATATTTACAAATCAACTAATGGACCGGACGGACCTTTTGAGAAAATAAATAATAAGATTATTAATCAATCAACTAATACATATACTGACTCCACATTGTTCGAGGGTGAGGTCTTTTATATGCTCAGAACACAGAAAATAACAAAATCGAAGAGCGGGACTTTCATCAATCAGAGCAGAGGAATTGTTAAAAATCTGATTGTTACTGGAGTTAATGATATTTCATTCAACAATGTTTCGATTAAATGTCAGCCGAATCCAGCTATTACAACTACTAATCTATCTCTTGAGCTTGGATTCGATACTTTTACCAGAATAACAATTTGCGATGTTAACGGCATTGAAATCAGACAGATTGTGGCAGAGAATCTTTCTGCCGGTAATCATGAATTTATGTGGGATTTGTCTCAGGGACAAGGAGGCAAAGTTCCGGCAGGAGTTTATTTTGTAAAATTAGAGACTGCATCCACTAAGAGGATTGAGAAGATAGTAGTAATGCCGTAAAAAAATTACAAAGTAATTTTTTTTAGGTCTAATCGTTTTGATGAATACGAATTAGTTAATAAAACTTAATTAAACTTTATCTTACCCTTGGGAAAGTGCAAAATCTCCTGAGGATTAGTGTTTATCTGATTGTGAATAATGATGTATTCAAAGAAAGAAATATTAAAATACTTAAAAAATAAAAAATCCGATTATTTTGAGAAATTTAATATAAATAAACTCGGTATTTTTGGCTCATATGCTAGGGGCACTCAGACCAAGGATAGTGATATTGATATTCTGATAGATTTTTTAGAAGTAACAGGTAATTTATACGATATCAAAAATGAGATTAAAAAGGACATTAAACATGAGCTTAATTTAAAGGCTGATGTTTGCCGCGAAACTACTATCAATCCCCACTTCAGAGCATTAATTTTATCAGAAGCCATCTATGTATAATATCAGTGATATGGATGTAAGTGTTATTAAATCCTTATTGGATTCTATTGCGAAAATTTCTGAATATCTTGAAAAATTCACAAAATTTTCTGATCTTGAATCAGACTCCAAATCATTTGATGCTGTGTTGATGAATTTCATTGTGATTGGAGAAATGGTATCCAAACTATCGTCAGAATTTAAAAAACAAAACAAATCTGTACCTTGGAATAAAATCAAAAATTTACGAAATATTATTGCACACAATTACTTTGGTATCGATCCACTTGAAGTTTGGCAGATTGCCGTTAACGAACTACCAAAATTTAAAAATCAACTCCTTGAGATTATTATAACCAAATAATCAAATATTATATATATTTTGACTCAAACATTGCATTGGATAATGAATTGATATGCAAAGCAATTAATTATGTAGTGTTTTCGTCATAGTTTGTTGTTAAATGATATATTTTAAAGAGATAATAGTAATTTAGGAAGCATTGATGAGCGATAAACCAAGCGATAAAAAACCAAAAAATCCTTTTAATGATTTCAGAAATCCCATGGGTTCTGGCAATGATAATAATCAGATGAAAATTGTGAGAAACATTGTAGTCTGGATTATGCTGTTTGCCGGAATTGTGATGATTTACATGTTTGTGAATACAGCGCAGAAACCGGAATGGCCCATATCTTACACAAAATATCAGCAATTACTGAATGAAAATAAGATTCGAAATGCAGTAATCGCTAAGTCTCAATTGAATGATTATGAGTTTAAGGGTGAACTCCGATCCACAGAAAACATAAATATTGACGGTAAGATGAGATCTGTTACTCATTTTACAACGAGACTCGGAGTTGTTGATTCAAAAACAGAAGAAGTATGGACACAAAAACAGATTTACTTTACATACGAGCAAGCTGACAATCCGTGGTGGGGAGCGATTCTTTCGATTCTACCGTGGATACTGCTTATCGCTATATATGTATTTTTCCTGCGTCGTATGCAAAATGGCGGAGCAGGTGGCGGAGGCCGCGGCGGGCTGTTTTCCTTCGGAAAGTCAAAAGCCAAGCTTATGGTTGAAGGTCAGAATAAGATCACTTTCGACGATGTTGCAGGTTGCGATGAATCCAAGTACGAACTTCAGGAAATTATCGAATTCCTGAAGGATCCTGCCCGATTCCAGAAATTAGGCGGTAAAATTCCAAGAGGCGTTCTGTTGCTTGGTCCTCCGGGAACTGGCAAAACTCTTCTTGCCAGAGCAGTCTCAGGTGAAGCAAAAGTGCCTTTCTTCTCTATTTCCGGTGCTGACTTCGTTGAAATGTTTGTCGGCGTTGGCGCAAGCAGAGTAAGAGATTTATTCGAGCAGGCAAAGAAGAATGCTCCTTGTATTGTGTTCATAGATGAAATTGATGCCGTAGGGCGTCACCGCGGTGCCGGTCTCGGCGGCGGTCACGATGAACGCGAGCAAACACTTAATCAGCTTTTAGTTGAGATGGACGGTTTTGATCAGAATAACAGCGCAATCATAATTGCCGCAACAAACAGACCAGATGTTCTCGATCCGGCATTGCTCAGACCGGGAAGATTTGACAGACAAATAGTTGTCGATAGACCTGACATCAAGGGTAGAACAGGGATCTTCGCTGTCCATACAAAGAAAATTCCAATTTCTGATGATGTTAACTTAGAAACTCTTGCAAAGGGTACACCGGGATTTTCCGGAGCTGACATCGCAAATATCTGCAATGAAGCTGCACTGTTCGCCGCACGCAGAAACAGTGACTGCGTAACAATGTATGACTTCGAGAGTGCTAAAGATAAAGTAATGATGGGTGTTGAGCGCAAGAGTATGGTTATATCGGATAAGGAAAAGGAAAATACTGCTTATCACGAGATGGGTCATGCACTTGTCGGCAGATTCACACCAAATGCAGATCCTGTTCACAAAGTTACAATTATTCCACGCGGAAGAGCTTTGGGTGTAACGTACCAGCTTCCAACAGAGGATCATCATTCATTTTCTAAAAACTATATTGAAGGGCAACTGGCAATACTTATGGCTGGAAGAGCTGCAGAGAAGCTTGTGTTCGATCATCAGTCAACCGGTGCATCGAATGACCTTGAAAGAGCTACGCAGCTGGCAAAGAAGATGGTATGTGACTGGGGAATGAGCGATGTGCTGGGTCCTGTTACTTTTGCGAACAGACACGAAGAAGTTTTCTTAGGACGTGAACTATCACAGCCAAGAGATCACAGTGAGGCAACAGCTCAGACAATTGATACCGAAGTGCGAAAGATATTATATTCCGCTTATGCAAGAGCAGAGACGATCCTTAAAGATAAAATAGATCTGCTCCACGAAACGAGCAAGGTTCTTCTCGAGCGTGAGACTTTGGAAGGCGAAGAACTGGACATGATTATTAACAAAGAAGAACTTCCGCCGATAAATCTCAAGAAGCTGAATGCTCTGAGATCTATAAAAGTGAATGGAACCAATGTAGTGAATAATGACTAGCGTCTAGTGATTTATTAAAATAAAAAAACTATCAGAGAGTTTGAACTTCCTGGTAGTTTTTTTTATTCTCCAATTACAAAGGAATCTTTTGAAATATTAAATATTAATTATAATTTAGCGTTTATAATAAATAGTAGATTTTTAATGAACGAAAAAACTATAAACAATTGGCTTAGTCAATCGGATTATGACAATCAGACAGCATTAGCAATGCTAAAATCTGGTAGATATTTGTATGTTGCTTTTATGTGCCAGCAGTCAGTTGAGAAATTATTAAAATCCATAGTAATAAAGAAAAGAGCTGAAACTCCTCCATATATTCACAATCTGAAAAGGTTGATTGCTTTAATTGAATTGAATGAAATAATTCCTGAACACTTGAATGAATTTATTTTAGAATTGAACACTTATTATATTGAAGCAAGATATACAGAAGATATTGAGGAATTATCTAAAGAGATTGATAAACTGAAAGCTGAATTAATCTATAATCAAACACAGGAATTAATTGAATGGCTGACAAAGAATACATAATTGAAGAACTTATACCTAAGTTTTTGAAGCTTGTGTCATCTGAGTATGATGTCAACAGGTTGATTCTTTATGGATCTTATGCTAAAGGATATGCTAATAGTATGAGTGATATTGACGTTGCGGTTGTACTCAATGGTCGCAATGATGGGGGTCGTTTTGCTATCACAAAAAATCTTTATAAAATTGCCCAGAATATTGATTTAAGATTTGAGCCAAGGTGCTTTTTCATTGACGAAATTGAAAGTGCAGAATCAGCCAGTATCATCGCAGAAATACTAAAAACAGGTATAGTTGTTAATTGATTATTAATTTCTCTACTCTAGCTCACATGCCAACATCTTAATCTTGTAAGATACAATTGTTAAGGTAACTTTCTAAAAAGTAACCAAAGGGAGATAAGTATTAAAACCACAATCCTTATCTTTTATATTGTTAGATATTATTCTTAATGAACCAGCATCAATTGCATCAAAATTTAAGCTAAAATTCTCATTTTTTTCAAAAGTCTTATATTCTATAAAAGAAATAAATGATTCTATTTTTTCAGTACTCTCAATAATACTCTTATCGGATTTTCTATATAGATAGTCATTACCGTTTAACTGCAGTAATGCAAATCCACTGGCTTGACACTTATAATGTGTTTCTTTGTTCACTGACTCTATTTCGAAATAAATTTGATAATATGTGAGATACCAAACTCGACAACTTAAAGAAAATAGGTCATTCTTATGCAGTTCAGCCCCCCAGCAACCTGAAAGACCAATGATCTTTATCGGCTTATATTCTTTATAGAATAGAGAATTCTTTTTTATTTTGTCTAATTTTTCCTTTCTATCAATAGTATCCTTATATATTACTCTCTTTAATAACAAGTCTTTGAATATAGGGTGCTTTTCGTCGTCAGTAAAGCAGGAAATAAAACATTTACCTATGATTCTTGAGAATTTTAATTCCAAATAGTAAATTTTGTTTTTAAAAACAAACACATTTACTGGAATACCTATACCAGTAGTTTCATCATCAACACTTTCACTTCCAAATTTAATGTTGTCGGTATTTTTTGCCTTTCCTTCAATAATAACATTTCGACCTGTTATTTTATCAATATTTTCTAATGTAAAATTCAAGGATTTTTTCTTGAATTCATTTATGATCAATCTTACTTTAATAGAGTCACTTTCTATTAAAAATTCATCATAAGTTGATTTAGTATTTCCTGAATACATCAGAATTGAAGAAGACAAGAATACTGAAACAAATGCCATTAGATATAAAAAATACTTTTTCATTTATTATTCCATTTTATTTCATCTTCAAGTAGATTTCCATCCTCGTCCCAAGATTTTGAGCTAATCACTTTGCCATCTTTGATTTCAAACTCTAGTTTCTTTTTACCATTTTCATACCATGAAATATTTTTACCTGTACCCTTGGAGTTTTTATAAGTTGATTGGTGTTTAGGATTGCCATTTTCATAATAAACAGTTAGAGTACCAGTACCATTCACAATAACATGATTTCCTTTTTGATCCCATGCATCCATTGTAGTTTGTAATCCTAAAACGTAATTAACAACACTGAGCAAGCTCCCATTTTCATAATAGGTTTTCCATTCACCAACCATTAAATTATTCTCGAAAGAACCATATCCTGCTAATTTTCCATTTTCATAATAACTTTTATATTCACCATCCTTCTTCCCATCTTTTAAATAATAATGTTCATCCGGAGCGTTATTCGGATAGTAGGTTTTCTTCTCGATTCTGTTTGTATTTGCACAAGAAGCAAAACCGAGAATCAAGAGAAAAATAGCAAAATTTAATAATTTCATAGTGGTTAACCTCTTTACAAACTTTCAACTTTATAACTTTATAAACTTTACAAACTGTTTAACTAAACCACCCATTTTTCTTAAACTTGAAGAGCATAATCAAACCTAATGTAAGCATCGATACCAAGAGGATAGGATAGCTCCACTGCCACTCCAGTTCAGGCATAAATTTGAAGTTCATACCGTAGATGCTTGAAATGAATGTTAAGGGGATGAAAATGGTTGATATAATTGTTAGCACTTTCATTATTTGATTTAATTTATTGCTGACTGAGGAAAGATATATATCGAGTATCTCAGCGAGGATTTCGCGCTGAGTTTCAACTGTGTCTATGATCTGGATAATATGATCATAAAGGTCACGGAGGTAGATATAGTCGGACTTATCGAAGAAATCTGCAGCTTCGACATCGAACTTTTTGACGACTTCCCTGAGGGGCCAGACTGCTTTGCGGAGATAGATCAGTGAATGTTTGATGCTGTGAATCTGCTCTATATCTTTGATTGTTGGCTTTTCGATGATGCTGTCCTCAAGATTCTCGATGTCCTCACCAATCTGCTCGAGAATGGAATAGTAATCATCGACAATAACATCTATAAGTGAATAGGCAAGAAAGCCAGAAGAAGCAGATGAAATCTTTTGTTTTCCGGCTTTTATGCGTTTAATTATTGAATCGAACACATCATCATCACGCTCAAGGAACGACATAACATAGTTCTTACCTAAGAGAAGACTGCACTGCTCTGAGTCTATAATGCGGGATTCAGCATTGTAGGTCATGCGCTTCAGCTCGATGAATATCTGATGATCGAATATATCCATTTTGGGATTGTGTTCGGTGTTGGCGATGTCAGCGAGAATCAAAGGGTGAATATCGAAGCTCTTGCCGAGCTGAGAGAGTAGTTCGACATCGTGCACACCATAGACCTGGAACCAGCTGATACCGTCGCACCGGGTAAATTCCGACATATCTCGCTTGTCATCGTGAACAGTTTCCTGGACATTGTCATGAGAGTAGCAAAGACGGCGTAGGATTGTCTTATCCATTTTCTTGTCACCGATGAAAATGACTTTCTCGGGGGCTTCGCCGGCACTTATGTTTCTGTGGATTTTCTTCATAAGAATATCTATCTGAGTGAGTGGATTGCGATAAAGTATTAATTTAAAGAATTTTTGGTTATATCACAAGAAATGAATGATGGAATGAAGGATAATTATAGATGTCCTACAACTGAGAGGTGTAGGACATCTTCAAAATTTGAATTGTGTGGAGCAATTTTTTCAGACCGCTCCGATGGAGCTCTTGTTCGTTTTATTGACTATTTTCTATAATCAGGTCGCTACTCCGTAGCTGAATACAAATTTACTACTTTACAGACTTTATAACTTTATAAACTTTTGCACTTTATCCCCAATTCTAACAAAATAGATGCCGGCTGGAAGCAAGGAGACATCGATTCTGACTTTTTCCCCTCCTTTCCAAGGAGGGGTGTCACGAAGTGACGGGGTGGTCTGTATTTGCCCAAACACATTATATATTTTTATAATCACACCCCCTGCCCCCCTCTCAAGAGGGGGATAAGATATTTCTATGAAATCCGTTGCTGGATTAGGGGAAATTTGACTTGATCTAACATCTAAAGTGTTGGGACTATCAATAGATGTTGTTGTATCAAGTGAATACAAGAAAAGTGAATTATCCTGAAATTGAATTGCTAATTTCTTCTCATCATGACTTAAAACAAATCCTCCGATGGGATAATCATAATCCCCTCCAAATCTTTTTGTTACTTTCATTGAATCCATGTCGAAGAATTCAATCATTCCATTATTTGTTGACACTATCATATATTTTGAATCTTTTGTCAAAATAAAGGGCCAGCCGGTCCAATTTTCATTTGCAGGAATTTTTTGTAAAGAATCTCCTGTTTCCAATGAATACTTAATAATGTCCTTATCAATAAGATTAAAAAAGTATTTATCATCTTTTGAAAAGAAACTTCCATAAGATTCGATTTCATTTTTTCTGAAAATCTCATTCCCATTTTTGCTTTCACGAACAACTAAATTCATCTTGTCGTTACCTTCGTAGCTATGAAAATATTTTTGTGTTTCAGAAAAATAGAAGCCATAAGAATTATCAGGCTGTTCAAATAGAATCAAATCATTATTAAGATCAATAACTTTCCAGACATTTGTTCTTATATCACGATATGTTGCGTATTTGATATCCTCAGACAACTTTATTTCAGAAATTGAATCATTAAAAGATAATACTTGATCATATTTTGATTCTTTTGTGTTGAAAAGAGATATTTTGTTTTTATGCAACAAAACTATTAAGTCTAGCTTGGAGAGAAATTGATATGCAGTCGATGAATCGTTTACATAGCCTGTTTGTCTCTCGAATTGAGTAGAAGCAATGTCTAATGCATAATAATCATTGCTTGGTGACATATAAGAATTGTAAGTAGTAAAAATATTCAGTTTTTTATCATCACTACTAAAATTATAAAAAGTACTAGTTTCTGAACTCCTTAAGAAATCATATACACTGTCAATCTGATTAAGGGCTGGAAAATCATATACCTTCAATTGTTCGCCACCAAGGAGTATTCTACTTTTACTTTTGTTCACCTCAAGATAAGACGATGTTACCATACCAATTTTAGTTAAAATGGTTTTAACATTAGAATCAAATTTCAAATCGTATAGACCTATTCCAGAGTAAGTTCGATAAAGGATTAAGGAATCATTTAAAACAAAATCAGAACTGTATATAAAACCTAACTCCTTTATATCTATATTAAACATTTTTGTTACTTCACCGGTATAGTAGTTATAAATCAAAAAGTAACCATAGCAGTCATATTCAGCTAACAGAGAATCATTATTTGTAAAAGTTAATAAAATATCTTTATAAGAACTACTTTTAAATGAGTTGATAATCTTTCCTGAATCTAAATCGTACAAATACATCTTTTTTTCCTGAGCCGCGACCAAAACATTTTTCTTTGGTGACAAATAAATATTATATGCCCAATAATCTGAACTTGAAGTAAATTGTTTAATTAAAGATCCTGTTTTAAAATCCCAAATATAGACTTGTTTATTTCCGTCCAGACCAACAATGTATTTATTGTCAAAAGAAACATCTACAAATTTTAATTTATTCGAAGTATATTCCAGTTGTATTGAACTCACAATTTTTCCGGTTACAAAATCAATAACAGATAATCTGAGTGATTTAAGATTTCCTTTTATATCATGAAAGCAATAGATTTTGCTTTCACTTTCGTTCAATTTTATTTTTTGAACTGAATTAACTGAATCAATTTTAATAAATCGAAAAGTTCTATCAATCTGATTAAATATTCTTATACTTCGACCTATTGTAAAAATAATATCAGAATTTGAATTTGTTTCGATTTGATTAATTGAGCCATTATTGCTATACTTATTCCAAATTAATTTTGCATCTAAGGATAATGCTGAACTAATCTGAAAGAAAGGGAAAGCTATTAATAATAATAATAATGTTTTTTTCATTTTGTATCCTAAAATGAGATTTTAATTTCATATTAAAATAGCTATTATTTAAACACCATGCAAATAATATTCCTATTCTGTTGACTTTTCCTATCTATATAATAATTTAGTCTTAGCTAAATTATTATTGAGTTAAAGCATTAAAAAATGCCACACTTCACAGTATGGCATTTTATTGAATCTTATATCTTTAGATATTATTTTACGGGTTTAAGAGGCTGTGCTTCTGTAGGAGGCATCTGTGGCGGAGCATTCTGTGCCTGAGCTTTACCGTCGATGCTTACCAATTCAATTTCGAATATAGTAACAGTCGAAGGTGGAATTGTTGGCGGTACACCGCGTTCACCCCATCCGAGTTCAGGAGAAACATAAAGTTTCCATATTGAACCGACTTTCATTTTCTGGAAAGCTTCTTCCCATGCTTTAACCTGGCTTTTTACGCCAATTTTAATGGGCTGGTTTTTTTCGTAGGAATCATCGAACTTTTTGCCATCAGTAAGATAAGCACGGATGTGGAAGCTAACCATGTCGTCATCTTTCGGAATTTTACCGTTACCTTCTTTAAGAATTTCATACTGGAGACCACTTTCGGTTACTTTCACACCGGGTTTGTTTTTATTTTCTGCAAGGAATTTAACAGCTTTTTCTTTGTTGCCAGAAGCTTCAGCCATCAACTTAGCTTCGTCCTTCTTTTTGTTTTCATCTTGCTTCTTCATCAACATTTCCTGGAATCTCATCCCCACACCCTGAATTGCTTTGGGGGAAAGGAATGTTGTATCGTTTTTCTTGGCATCGTTTAAGCCTTTAATGTAGAAATCCATTTTGATATCCAATGAATCTTTTGCCATCTGTGAACCAATGTTGAATCCAATCATATAGCTGACAGAATCCATAAAGGCTTTGGGTGAACCGGGATTTGGATTAGAACCGCTGTTACCGCATGCGGTAATAGCAAATGTTGCAATAAATGCAAAAATGATTGTTTTAATAGTCATTTTAATAAACTCCAAGTAAATATGAAATTGAATTATAATAGATTACAAATTTACCAAAAATTTGTAAACATATTTCAATTTTATTTTTTAGAAGAGGAAAAATTTATTCATCAGAGATGATGACTTCATCATTTTCTTCGGGTGAATAAACAATTGTGAACAGATTGTTCTTACGGAACTGACGGCAAATCATTTCGGCGTATTTGTGTGAGTAGAAAGTTCCGATTGAATATGCTATACCACCGGCAGTCTGAATCTTAACAGAATCGGGGAGCAACTCAAGAATTTTTGCCTCATGACCTGAATGCTGAGGTACAATGATAACATGGAATCTGGTTAGTACAGAATCCTGAGAAAGATAAGTTTCGATAATACCCGAAAGTTCGTCAGATATTAATTCTTCTTCATGAGTGATTTTTGAGTCAGCTTTGATCATCTGTTGAACCATATCCTTGAGATGGGCGGCTTGCTCAGCCGGCGGTTCGCGGTCGAGATAACTGATAAGACTTTGCCTCAACTGAATAAAATTATTTTCCGTATCTTTAGCTCTTTCCTTGTTGAGTTTATCGATTGAGTAATCGATATTCCAATCTTTGGCAAATGTCTGAATCATTTTGATTTCTTTATCATCAAGCTCATCGTCTATCATAGCCAACTGATGGAGAATACTTATTATAATTTCGGCATTCTGAGGCTTAAATACGCGCTTCAAAAGATAGTCAGCTTCTTTGCGTTCAAGTCTGAGAGCTTGCTTAATAAGTAACCATAATCCCTGACTTCTCTGCCCTTTTACCCAGAATCCGGTACCAATAAGGAATATGATAGAGCCTTCGAATATGTAGATTGAAGTATCGATCAAGCTTTTTGTGTCTGGTTCGACAAGTATGTAATAACTTACCCATAGGATGCAATTCACTATATATATTGACATACCTGCAAGAGATTGGGAATCGGCAACTTCCTTTTCGTGTTTACGTTTCCATATCTTGTTAATACGGAGATAAATGTAGATCAATGTAATAAACAAAGAAATATTAACAAGAAAATCTATGATACGATAGAGCCATCCACGGTTGACTGTGTATTCAACACTATTGCTGAGCTGATGCTTTAAAGCAATATCGCCACTGGCGGCTCGTTTAGGGACTATAACTTTTATAAGTGTATCCGACCAGCTCAGGTACTTCGGATCTTCAGATGTTTCTCCGGAAAATTCAAGATACTGATCTCCTAAGACTGCACCAAATCTTTTGCCGAATATTTCGATTGTATCACCTTCAGCAAACTGCGATTTTGAGAGCCTTTCGATACTGGAGTATTTGGGTGATTGATCTACTGGTTCTTTTTCCTTCTGTTTACAAGCGAATAAAACAAAAGACAGAATCAGAAAGATAAAAAATAATAAAAATTTATAATTCATATTTTTAAAAATTACAAGTGATCAGAAATTAAATATATTAACATTATTACAATTTAACAAATAGCAAAGTAATAAAATTAAAAATATTCAAGAAATTGATATATTGAGTACCAAACAATGAAATAATAGTGTTAAATCATCTATAAATAAGACGAATAAAGACAATCAAATTTCATTATGATTTATTTTTTTCTTATATTTGTTGCTACTCAAAACGTAAAAAGTATCAGCGAATTTTATTGATTTATAGTCAAAACAGTAAGGTTAAAGTTAAATGAACAAAATAATTGAAGCACGTTTTTTGGCGCCTGACATCAAGTTATTCAGGATAGATGCCCCTTTGATCGCAGAAAAGCGCAAAGCAGGACAATTTATAATTCTGAGAGTCCATGATGACGGCGAACGTATTCCCTTGACTATTGCTGATTCGAGTACCGTAGATGGTTCGATTACAATAATTGTTCAGGGAATTGGCAAGACAACCAAGCATTTGAACACGCTGGAAGCCGGTGATGATATTCATGATTTGGTTGGTCCATTAGGGAAAGCATCACATATCGAGAATTTCGGTACAGCTGTGAGCATCGGTGGTGGTGTTGGAACTGCGATTGCATTCCCAACAGCCAAGGCATTGAAAGAAGCAGGAAATCACACAATCAGTATAATTGGTGGAAGAACCAAGGATTTTGTTATACTCGAAGATGAAATGAGATCAGTATGCGATGAGGTTTATCCAACAACTGACGATGGCTCTTATGGCTATCATGGCTTTGTTACAGGGAAACTTCAGGAACTGATAGATAGTGGGAAAAAGATTGATTTCGTACTTGCTATTGGTCCTATCCCAATGATGGCGGCAGTATCGAACCTGACAAAAAAATATGGTATTCACACTGTTGTTAGTCTAAATCCGGTTATGATCGATGGTACCGGAATGTGTGGCGGATGCAGACTTTCGGTGGACAATAAAACAGTCTTCGCATGTGTTGACGGACCTGAATTTGATGCACACGCTGTAGATTTCTCATTATTGTTGAAGAGAAACAGAATGTACATGACGCAGGAAAAGATATCAGTGGATCATTTCTGTAATATCGACAAGATGGCAGTAGAGGTGACAAATGGCTGAGTTGACAAATAAAGAGAGAATGGCAATTCCACGCCATCACATGATAGAGCAGGAAGGCTTAGCAAGAGCGAAGAATTTCAGCGAAGTAAACCTTGGATATACTATTAAGCTGGCACAAGAAGAAGCAGAAAGGTGTATTCAATGCAAAAAGCCACTCTGTATTGCCGGATGCCCTGTTGCAGTTAAAATTCCTGATTTTCTCAAGATGATAACTGAAGGAAAATATGAAGAAGCCGCAAAGATTCTAAAGGGCGATAATGCTCTACCGGCAGTTTGCGGAAGAGTATGCCCACAAGAAGAACAATGTGAAAAAGTTTGTATAATCGGTAAGAAAAACGAACCGGTTGCTATCGGATATCTTGAGAGATTTGTTGCTGATTGGGAAAGAGAAAATATCGGAATCCAGATTCCTGAAATATCAGAAAAATCCGGGAAAAAAATTGCCATCGTTGGTGGTGGTCCTGCTGGATTAAGCTGTGCCGGCGATTTAATTAAATTTGGACATGATGTTACCATATTTGAAGCTCTGCATGAAATTGGCGGTGTTCTTCTTTATGGAATACCCGAATTCAGACTTCCAAAAGAAATAGTTCATGCTGAAGTTGACGCATTACAAAAAGCAGGGGTTAAGTTTGTTACAAACTTCGTTGTAGGATTGACAAGAACCGTTGATGAATTGCTGAGTGAATATGACGCATTATTCATTGGTGTTGGAGCAGGTCTCCCCTATTTTATGAATATACCCGGTGAATATCTTAACGGAGTTTACTCATCAAATGAGTATCTTACAAGAGTTAACCTGATGAAAGCATATAAATTCCCTGAATCTGATACTCCAATGTTCGACGTTAAAGGAAAAACTGTTGCAGTATTTGGTGGTGGGAACACAGCCATGGATGCCGTCAGAGTATCAATCAGACTTGGTGCCAAACGTGCAATGATCGTTTATCGTCGTACAGAAGCCGAAATGCCGGCAAGAATTGAAGAAATTAAGCACGCCAAAGAAGAAGGTGTTGAATTTATGCTCTTAGCAGCTCCACTCGAATTCATTGGTGATGACGATTTGTGGCTGAGATCGATGAAGATGCAGAAGATGGAACTTGGAGAACCTGATACTTCCGGAAGACGCAGACCTGTTCCAATCGAAGGAGCAATTGAGATTATTCCGCTTGATGTAGCTGTTGTGGCAATCGGTAACGGATCGAATCCTATTATCAGTCAGACAACTCCTGATTTGGTTGTGAATCGCTGGGGTAACATAACTGTTGACCTTGCATCGATGAAATCAAGTAAGAAAGGTGTTTTTGCCGGTGGCGACATCGTTACAGGAGGTGCAACTGTGATTCTCGCAATGGGTGCAGGGAGAACAGCGGCTAAAGCAATTGATGAATATTTGCAGAATACCGAAGTCTGGTAATCAGATATTAAATTTGAATTTTTCTGGCAGTATCTATTTGGTACTGCCTTTTTTTATAAAATTAAATTTAACTTGTAACTTATTCGTTAATTAATTGTTATTTCACTGATAATACATTATATTATTTTTTTTGTTATTATCAAACTTAAAAAATCCAAGTTCAAAAATATCCGGAAATGCTATGATAAAAAAATTGACTATTATACTGATACTACTCATTAGTGTGAGTACTTTATCCTGGAGCCAGAAAATCACATGGAAACAGACTGATAAATCATTAAGTGGCAACGTAAACATCATTGCCAGTCAGTCAGGTGCCATTTACGCCGGTACCGTTGCAGGAGTTCACAGAACAACAGACGGCGGAGCATCATGGGAATTAACTAATTCCGGATTAAAGAACACAAAGGTTTATTCTATCGGAGTATTGAACAGCAACGATTTATTCTGTGGTACACTTGGCGGAATCTTCTTCTCGACCAATAAGGGTGGTTCATGGACGGAAGTAAATAACGGATTGAAAGACAAATTCATAACGACAATCAATGCATACAAAGATGATGCTATATACGCAGGTACACTTTATTCGGGTATGTTCTTCTCCACCAACAAAGGCGGAACCTGGTCTCAGGTTAGAGATGGATTAGATACGAACAGAGCCGTCAACGCAGTAGCAGTTCGCTCTACCGGCGAAATATATGTTGGAACTACTTCAGGTCTTTACAGATCTAATTCAAAGGGGAAGGCATATCAGGAGATGAAGAACAATATGCCTATCGGACAGAATGTTTACTCTATTGGTATTCGTTCCAATGGCATCGTATTCTTTGGAACCAGAGACGGCAAAATATGGAGAACAACAGATAACGGTAACAAATGGGAGAAAATGCTGGAGCTTCAGGAAAGAGTTCAGGTTTATTCTTTGATTGTTACTCAGAATGGTGCTATCGTTGCAGGTACTTATGGAAAGGGTATTTATCGTTCCAATGACAATGGCATCACCTGGCAAAACATTAACGACGGGCTTTCGAATTTATCTATTATGTCTGTTACACAAGCTACCACTCAGGAACTTTACTGCGGCACCTGGGGTTCAGGTGCATTCAAGGGACAGGAACCGGCGATAACAACAGTAGTAACAGGCAAGTCATTCTGCCCGGGTGGTGAAATATCGATTGGATATACCACTAATATTGTTTATCAAGCAGATAACATCTTCACAGCTCAATTGTCAGACAGCTCAGGAAATTTCCTGAAGACTATTAATATTGGCTCAATCCAGAGTACTACATCAGGAACTATTATCGGCAAAATTCCGAAAAGTATTATCCCCGGTAAAAACTATAGAATAAGAGTTGTAGCTTCGAATCCTAAAGAAGAAGGGGCTGGTATTGATAGTGCTATAGTTATTAACCCACTACCTCATGTAGAGATTACCGGTAAGCTTGAAGTATGCGAAAATACACTGGAACAATATTATGTTCTAAATGAGCCCGGTGTAACCACACAGTGGGTTGTTACAGGCGGTGAAATAAAGAGCGCAAGCAATAAAGATACTATCGACATAATGTGGGGACCATCTAAACCTGCGACACTTAGTGTAGTAAAGATGAGTTCCATTACAGGATGTCTTGATACAATGCCATTACAGATCATTATTTACAAAGCACCCGTTAAGCCTGTTATAACCAGAATGGGTGGACAGCTCGTATCAAGTGCTAACAAGGGCAATCAATGGTTCAAATTCGACGTTAAGGTGGAGGGTGCTACCGATAAATTGTATGATTTGACTGAAGAGGGACTTTATTATGTCCAGGTAACAAGTGATCAGGGCTGCATTAGTGAAATGTCTGAAGAGTTTGATTATAATTACAGATCGGTAAACGATCCGGTTTCTCAGACGATTATTAATGTATCGCCTAATCCAACAAGCGGCATTATAAGAATTGAACTTCAAACACCAAACTGCCCGGAAACGGCAATCGAAATTTTCGATCTTTATGGTGCCAGAGTTATGAATTCAAATGTTCAATCAGAAAAGACACAGACAACCAAAGAAATAGACATGAGTTCGCTAACCAGCGGAACTTACTATATCCGTTTCACATGCGGTAAAAACATGTTCTATGAGAGAGTTGTGCTGACTAAATAAACAAGAGTCAAGATTTAGAAGCTTTCGGAGGTATTGAATATTTCCGGAAGCTTTTTTGTTAATCAATATTCATAAAAAAAATACAATGACAAAGAGAGCCACAGAGTTTTGTATTCCTCTGTGTAACTCTTGTATTCCTCTGTGCAACTCTGTGTAATTTTTTAATAAATCTTTGAGAGAACCACAGAGAAAGTCAATTTCATGGTGTTTTTTGAATTAGGGATTTTTTCCTAATCACTAATCACTCTTTCACTAAAAAATAATACAACACCTACCCCGACCCTTCCTCGAGGAAGGGAGAAATACCCGATGTAATTTGTGAAATTGGAGCGATTATTTCAAAGAAACGGTTTTAAAAGGAAATTTAAGTGGAATAAATTTAATTATTAATCCTATTATCTTTTTTTTGCTTAGTTATAACGCCATTATTATTTATTATATAAAATTCTTTTTTTGATTTAAAAAACTTATAATTATTGTAATTAGCTGAACGATACTCTTTTTTTGTTAAAATTATTTTAAAGTTCTTTTTAATTATACATTCGCATGAATAAATAATATTTCCTTCACAGAGTTTGTATGCAACAACTTTTGAAGAAATTAGGTTACCAAAGTTATTAAATATACTTAGGTAATATTCTTCATCACATCCACCTGCGCCACCTTGGAAATACATGATAGTGATATAATAATCTTTATAATATAATTTGCCAATAGAATAGAAATTATCGCCGTAGGGATTAAAAAGTTCATCAATGCTATCTCGTAATCCTATTATGTTATTTATAATATATTTAGAACTTTTATAATTTACTTTTGCAAAAGTAATTTCTTCGTCCAATCTATTTTTTTCAATAAATGAAGAATCTATAGAAAAGGGTGTTTTAACTTCACTGAATTTATTAAAAAAAATATCGTAATCACTTTTACTTTGATATAACGATAATAAAATATTAGTAACAAACATAATAATTGAAATCATGATATTTACCTTTTAAAATTATTCTTCTTTTGTTTTAATTACAAGACACACAAACCGATTAAAAAGTTACAAATGCAGAAATAATTTTCTCATGCTCTATCAAACGATCGGAGTGGGTGGATAAAAGGCGGATACCACCCCGTTCTAGTGAATACATGGATTCCCAATCAAGTAGGGAATGACAGCACGACTGTATTTCCCTCGATATTCGATGTTCGATATTCAAATAAATATATCTACTGATTCATAGCAGACATAAGGAAACTATAAGCGGCATTGATTTCTTTTGTTTTTCTTTCTGCTACTTCTTTGATTTCAGCACCCAATCCTGCAACTTTATCCGGATGATATTCCATCATTAGCTTTTTGTAAGCAGACTTTATCTCATCAATTGTAGCATCAGGACTAATTGACAAAACTTCGCAGGCACTTTTGAATGTTAATTTTCCGGAACCACTATCTTTTTGCTTATTTTCATTGTTCGAACTTTGATAACTCTTTCCTCTGGCGGCTTCATCAATCTGACGCTTCAGATCCAAATCATCTGCATCAAATATTGAATCTGCAGATATTGGATTTGGTGAATCAGTATCTGACATTTGCACTTTGGCAAAATTCTTAAGTCTGTTTATTAATTGTCCCATAAAGTCCAAAATTTTTCTATATTAGAGTTAGTTGCGCTGATTCTATTGTAAAAAGTATCTAATTGAGTTAAGGTAAATTTTAAATCAAAATAAAGAAACAGAAATAAATATATGAAATCATTTGTTATATTATCGACATTTATCAAAAATTATACCGCAAACTCAACTTCAGCTTTGTAATCCCCTAAGAAATGATTATTTTTGCATTAAAATATTGTGATATTTGATGATTTTAATTGATAAAATACTAGTTAACGAAGAAATAATAGAAACGAATTTTCATTGTGACCTAAAACAATGCAAAGGAGCCTGCTGTACATTCAAAAGTGAATTCGGAGCTCCGATAAATGAAGATGAGATTCCAATTATTGAAGAAATACTTCCGGTTGCATTTGAGTATTTGACAAAGAAGTCGATAAATGTAATTAAGAGTAAAGGATTCTATGAAGGAACGCCTGGCAATTACTCTACGGTATGTATAGATGCTAAAGACTGTGTTTTTGTATTTTATGAAGGCGAGATAGCAAAATGTGCTCTTGAAAAAGCATATTTCGATGGAAAAAGTAAGTTTAGAAAGCCTTTGTCTTGTCATTTGTTTCCTATAAGGGTATCTGATTTTGGAGGAGAATATATCTTTTATTCACAGTTCAGTGAATGTGCTCCTGCACTGAAACTGGGTGACAGGAAGGAGACCAAGATATATCAATTTGTAAAGGATTCTCTAATAAGAGCTTATGGCGAAAATTGGTACGAAATTTTAGATACTTATGTTCAATCACAATCGGAAAATAAATAGTAAATACTTAAAAAAGAATAAATGAAATTATCATTAGATTTACGGACATCACTTAGCCAGACACTGACTCCCCAACAGATTCAGTATCTCAAACTATTACAGTTGCCTCTTATGCAAATGGAGCAACACGTCATAGGAGAGCTTGAACAGAACCCAATGCTCGAAGAATCAAATTTTGAAACTTCTGTTTATGATGATGATGCAATTCCAACCGGGGAAACACCAGAGTTTTCAGATATGGACAAAGCAACAAGTACTTATGATGATGATTATCATGAAGATTATGCTACTCCCAGCAAGATGATAGATGATGAAGCTGAGCCATTTGAATTCTACAAGATGATTGCTCAGGATGACAATGAATATGGCAACAAAGCACGTTCAGCTTACGATGACGACAATGGCGATTCTTTTCAGATAAAGGATTTTATTACTTTTTATGATGATCTTATTCAACAGCTTCGTTTGCTGCCGCTGACAGATGAAGAATTTCTGATTGGTGAACAGATAATCGGCAATGTAGATAATGACGGATACTTAAGACGTGAACTTCAGGATATAGTGGAGGAAACAAATCAAGATATAGCTGAACTAAATCTGGACAATGAACGCCGTGAGGCTCGACTAGCAAGAGAAAATAGAGGTAATACTGACTTCAACCCGGCAAGACAATATGCTATATCACCTGAAATTCTTGCTTTGATTGAATCCAGGAGACTAGGATCAGTTGTAGCTGAAACAGTTGAAGCACCCGAACCGATTGATAACAACAAACTCCACGAAGTTTTCTTCGATCAGGCTGAGAATGTTCTAAAACTAATTCAGACACTTGATCCACCCGGCATCGCTTCAAGAACAGTAAAGGAGTGCCTGCTTGCTCAGTGCAAAGCTCTACCTAACAAAAATGCAGCGCAGAAATTGGCTCTTGAAATTCTGATGCATGCTTATGAACCTTTCACAATGAAGCATTTTCATTTAATAAAAAAACAGCTTGAAGTAACTGATGATTACCTTAGGGAAGCTCTGGATGTAATCCGCAGACTTAATCCGAAGCCCGGTGGCGGTGAAATGGAAGCAATTTTTCAGACTGTTATACCGGATTTCATAATTGAACATGACGAAGAAACCGATGAACTTCTTATCTCTGTTAATGATAGCAGATTACCTGTTCTTAAACTTTCTGACGCTTATGACAAGATAAAGAAAGAAGCACATTTCAGAATGTTCAATAAGGATACTCGCGACTGGATTCGTAACAAATATGAAGATGCAAAGTTCCTTATTCAGGCAATCAAGCAAAGAAAAAACACTATGCTCAAAGTGATGACAGCTATTGCAGGTCTTCAGCGTGATTACTTTTATTTAGGATCAGCAGGGCTTAGACCATTGATTTATAAAAATGTTGCTGAGGAGACCGGGTTAGACATATCAACTATTTGCCGAATTGTGAACAATAAATATGTTCAAACAGATTTTGGTACACTCGAGTTGAAGTATTTTTTCTCAGAATCTTTACCGAATGAAGATGGTGAAGAAATAGCAACTACAGTGATTAAACAAGTCATAAAAGACATGCTTGAGAGCGAATCAAAAGAAAAGCCTTTTAGTGATGACAAAATCGCTATGGAACTCAAGAAATTGGGATATCTTGTTGCCAGAAGAACTGTTGCCAAGTACCGAGAGCAAATGAGAATACCGGTTGCTCGTCTTCGTAAAGAACTTTAATTATAATAACTGGAATAATAAATTGACACCAGTTGAATTTTTTGCAAGAATCGAACATAAAATAAGACCCTACTTTTATAATCTTCCGCCGGAGCTTAGCATCCGGCTTTTTTCGTTTGGCAGAAAAGCTTTTATCAGCGTCCTTTCTCAGGATAAGCCGATGAAAAAGATTATTTTACCACCGGAAGCCGGCAGAAAATTCTGGGATTTGGAGTTCAATTGTCCTATTTTTAATGCTGCTGGTATGTTTAAGAAGGGTGAAGGATATTATACAGTAGCTTCACAAGGTGCTGGAGCCTATCTTGCTGGTACAACAACGGCGGAATACCGGAAGGGCAACACAAAAAACAACATCACTCATCCTGTTGCTACTTTTCTTAAATCCGGAATAGCGGTTAATTGGATGGGATTACCCAACGAAGGACATGAGACAGTTGCATCAAGACTCTCCCGTATCGAAAAGCAGAATGGGTGCCCGATTGGAGCCAGCATAAGTGCTGACCCGGTACAAACAGGATTATTGTCGCTCAATGGTGTTTTGGATGGATTCAAATTATATTCACAGGCAAAATGCGATTTTATTGAATTAAATGAAAGCTGTCCTAATGTTGTCCATGAACATTCAGAAGAGTTGATAGACGGAATTGACAAATCGTTGGTGGACAGGCTTGAGTACATATCAGTTAATTTTTTAAAGAAGAGAAAAGCATTTATTCCGGTAATTGTTAAATTTTCAAATGATACAAGTCCTGAACAAGTTCCTGCCTTGATTCATCTACTTCTGACTTTGGGCTTTGATGGTGTAAACTTCGGGAATACTTCAACTAACTACAGCCATCACAGGAACGGATTATCGGGAAATGAGAAGAAAACTTTTGAATACTTCACTAAAACTTTTGGCGGAGGTGTCAGCGGCAGGACATTGAAATCATCATCTTATGCTTTAGCGGCACAGGCGGTATATTTTGCGAAGTCAATGAATCCTCAGCATGAGTTCCATGTTATCCGAACCGGAGGAATAGAAACTGCTGAAGACCTGGCTGAATCCGAAAAATCAGGTATATCTCTAAATCAATGGTTCACTGCATATTGGGAACATTTTTCTCTTCACGGTCACGAGCTTTATTTAAAAATTCTAACTAAAAATTAGAATTGTACGATCAAATAATTAGTTAGTGTTCAATAGAATTTTCAAAATTATTTGCCTTACTCCTAAACTTTCCTTAAATTTAATATTGGTTAGAACATACAAAACATAATACATATAAGGACATTGAGATGTACGACTTAGTTTTAAAAACTGACCCTGAATTGCAGGGAATATTGATTAAAGAATTCCAAAGACAAAGCAACAAGATCGAACTCATTGCAAGTGAGAACTTTACATCACCTTCGGTAATGGAAACACAGGGTTCTGTGCTTACTAATAAATATGCTGAGGGATACCCCGGAGCTAGATATTATGGTGGCTGCGAATGGGTAGATGTTGCAGAAAATATCGCCAGAGACAGACTAAAGAAACTATTTGGTGCTGAATATGTAAATGTTCAACCGCACAGCGGAAGTAATGCGAACATGGCTGTTTACTTCTCGTTTTTGAAATACGGAGATACAGTTATGGGGCTGAGTCTGGCTCATGGTGGACATCTGACTCACGGCTCTAGTGTTAATTTTTCAGGAAAATTCTTCAATTTTATTCCTTATGAATTAGATCCTGAAACGGGCAGAATAGATTATGACAAAGTTGAGCAACTTGCAATTCAGCACAGACCAAAGATGATAACCGTTGGTGCATCAGCTTATCCCAGAGATATTGATTTCAAAGCTTTCAGAACTATTGCAAACAAAGTCGGAGCATTTCTTTTTGCAGATATTGCTCATCCTGCCGGATTGATTGCTAAGGGACATCTTACAAGTCCGATGGAATATTGCGATGTTGTTGCAAGTACAACACACAAAACACTACGCGGTCCACGCGGAGGCATAATAATGATTGGCAAGGATTACGATAATCCATTCGGGATAGTCGCTCCTAAGTCAGGCAGAATCAAACGAATGGGTGAAGTTATTGATTCATGGGTCATGCCGGGCATTCAGGGAGGTCCATTGATGCACGTTATAGCCGCCAAAGCTGTAGCTTTCGGGGAATGTCTGACAGATGGATTCAATGATTATATTTTACAGGTGATGAAGAATGCCAAAGCGATGGCAAAAGCTTTGTCTGACAAGGATTACAATCTCGTTAGCGGTGGTACAGACAATCATCTGATGCTGGTAGATGTGCGGAACAAAGGGGTTACAGGCAAGCAGGCAGAAATTGCATTGGACAAAGCAGGAATCACATGCAACAAGAATGCTGTTCCCAACGACAATCAACCACCTCTGGTTACTTCAGGCATACGACTTGGAACGCCGGCTGTAACTACACGAGGAATGAAGGAGCAGGACATGGAGTTAATCGTTTCCCTGATCGACAGAGTTATCACTAATCATTCAAACGATGATGAACTGAAGAAAATAAATGACGAAGTTGCTCAATTTACTAGCAATTTCTCGTTATTTGCTCATTTATAAAATACATTAATATATAACACAATAGGCTGTCCCGCTTACGAGACAGCCTATTTTTTATGTTATTTCTGCACATACAGCTTTCTTTTTAGTAAAGATAATCATAGATGCGCTACGCAGATCTTAGGTACCCGTATGCACAAGAAGGACACAAATGATGAGTATTATCTGAGAAAGATAAAGGCTAATTCATAGTTCTTGGATTAATTCAATTTTATTCTTCCTCGTAATCCAATTCCTTGTGATATGTCTCTTCTAAGCGTAGCAGGGCTATGAATGCTATCACAAGGCAGATTCCGCCGACTATTGCGCCACTCATCTTTATATTTGTCATATAAACGAACATCTGGAATAGAAGTGTTATCGGTACAACGAAACCCCTTACAAAGTTTGGTATTGTCGATGCTGCTGTAGCCCTGAGATTCGTACCGAACTGTTCTGCCGACACAGTTACAAAGACTGCCCAGTAACCGGCTGGAAGTCCCGTCAAAAAACAGATTATATAGAATGTCGATACCGATATATCATACTGGATCAGATATACAGCTATCATCAATGCCAGTAGAGTAATTGAGTAGAACAATATTTTTTTTCTGCTTTTCAGATACTGACTTAGGAATCCTGTTACAAGATCGCCGATCGAAGCACCGATATAATAGTACATTACTGCATCGCCAGCATTGATCACTCCGTTGATCTTCAATGCTTTTGCAAACTCCGGTGAAAAAGTAATCAGTACACTCAAACTGAACCATATCGGTAACCCTATGAATATTGACTTCATGTAGCGATAGAACCTGATTTTATTCGTAAAAAATGCAAAGAAATTACCCTTTTTCACTGCTGTGTTTTGAGAATGTGTGAAAGCTGCTGATTCGCTAACCTTCATCTGTAGGACGAGTAGCAATGTACCAAGAACTCCACCGATAATATAAGCACTTCTCCAGTCGAAGAATTTTGCGACAAGGTTAGCTGCCACAGCTCCGCTGACTCCGATAGTAGCGACAACCATAGTACCATAACCACGAATATCTTTCGGTAGAATTTCCAGGACAAGCGTTACCGCAACACCCAGCTCCCCGGCAAGACCTAATCCTGCAATGAATCTGCAAATCGTGTATCCTTCAATTGTCTGCACAAATCCATTTACAATATTTGCTATTGAATAAAGCAGAATGGATGCAAAAAGGATTTTTACTCTGCCCTTTTTATCTCCGAGAACTCCCCAGATTATCCCACCAAGAAGCATTCCAACCATCTGAACGTTCAGAAGAAGAACACCATAATCCATAATCTGCTGCCCCTGATATCCCATTGATTTGAGACTTGCTGAGCGGACTATACTGAAGAGAATCAGATCGTAAACGTCCACAAAATAACCTAATGACGCCACAATGACCGATACAGTCATAAGCCTGCTTAATATATTATTTGTTTTAGTATTATCCATGTTGTCCTAAAAGTCAATGAATAAATTGTAGTCTAATCAAAAATGAAATGTGCTTGGGTTATTTCCAGTTTAAAATTGAATTGAATACTTTAACGTTTTCCTGATTCTCCGCTTCTATATAAGTTTTCTCAGGATATTTCTCATCTTCATTGACAAATAATCGAATTGTGTCACCGATTCTGGTTTGATTCAGGAAATTAATCTGTAAGGATTCAATCTGCTTGTTCTGCGAGAACTTATGCAGACAGCAGTCCTGAAGGTAATCTATATAGCGTGCATTGTTTGTGTGCTGGTTGATATCTATATCCTTATATCCGATATTGAATTCTGCTGAAAATGTTTTCGTTTTTAGCTCGGGGATTTTCTCTGGAAACTCAACTATTCCGGGAGGAATATCATATTTATGAATATCCTTGAGTAGATTTTCGGGTTTAACAGGACGAAGCGTTTCACGGTTAACCATTAACCATGCAGTTGTAGCGGCTCCGATACAGACTTTCTCTGAATTATAGAAACGAAAATCACGATTGGCGAAAAAGCTATTAATGTTCTTGGGCCACGTTTCAATAATAATTTCATCCCATGCAGAAACATATTCATGGATTATTACTTTAGCACGAGAGAGAACCCAGAACAGACCTTCTCTCTGCATGTCTTCATAGCCGAACTTTAACAATTCGGCATTGAGTGAAGCTGACTCCTGCATATAATCAAAGATAGAGCTGATCTTAACCTTATTATTAAGATCAGATTCATAAGACCGTACGGTGTATTTATTGGTAAATGGTATATCCATAAACACAAAAATAGTAATTAATTACTGTTGAGTTTAGAAATCACTAAATTCCTTTATTTTTCCCAATTTTTCTTGGACTTAAAAGAATTCAAACAAAAGAGCCAAAAAAATGTTCTATAAAGCCAATATATTTATTTCACTCATCTGTTCATCAATTTTCATGATAATTAAATTTCTTTTGGTAGAATTCTATGTAAATCAACTTGTATTACATTTTTATGATGTAATGGAACTTTTTCGTCAATTACAACACTGGTGTCTAAACCAAAGGCACTACTATCAGTAATACTTATCTTATTTATTAATTCATGAAATTTCATTATTAATTTATCTGAGATTTTTAAATCAAAATCGTAATTATGAATCCTATCTATCAGTACAAATTTGAAATCTCCTGTTATGTTGTGATTTCTCAATGAAGGGAAACTACTTGTTATGTCAATTTCTTTGGTTAAAATCATTTCTTCAATGACTTTTCGAAAAAACACATTAATTTTAGGATTTATTCTGAAACCAATATGGAAATCTATTCTAAAAACTATATCAGGCACCAGCTTTGTTACAGTATATGCAATTCCGCTTGGTTCATCAGTATAGTTAATATGAATAAACCAGTACTTATCTGCCCTTTTGGGGAATTTATTTAAAATTGAATATACAATTTTGCTCTCAATTTCAGTGGGACTATCAGCTTTGGTTAAATAAACTAAGTTAGAAGTAAAGCAGGGTACCATTTTATCTTTTTGCAAATCGCTTATAGCTGGCAAATACTGTGATAAATTTGTAAACTGCAAATATCTTTTTTTAATTTCCCTTGCATTGAACCATACATACATTATCAAACCGAAAACAAACGATAAGAGAATAGAGAACCATCCTCCATGAATAAATTTATTTACATTAGCATATAAAAAAGTAGATTCTATAGTTAGAAATATAAATAAGAATGCTGAAATTATAAATACATTTATTTTTCTATTTAATTTGAGGTGATAAGTTACAAGGATAGTTGTCATCAACATTGTGATGGTAATTGCTAATCCGTACGCTGCTTCCATATTGGAAGATTCTTTAAAAAATAGTACAACAAAAATACAGGAAAAAAACAACATCCAATTGACAAATGGAATGTACATCTGACCTTTGACTTGTGTAGGATAATCAATTTTTAATTTTGGCCACAAATTCAATTGAATAGCTTCAGAAATTAATGTAAAGGTACCACTCAATAATGCTTGGCTGGCTATTATCGAAGCCAGAGTGGCAAGGATAATACCAGGCAAAAGAAACCATTGGGGCATTATTGCGAAAAAAGGATTAGTAGTCGCGGTTGTTAGATTTGGATGTGTCAGAATCCATGCACCCTGACCTAAGTAATTCAAAATCAATGCGGTCTTAACAAATATCCAAGATATTTTAATGTTTTTATAACCACAATGCCCTAAATCTGAATACAATGCTTCTGCACCAGTTGTACAAAGAAATACAGCACCTAATAATATTAATCCTTCGGGAAATTCAGTGAGAAAGACAAAGACATAATATGGATTAAATGCTTTTAATATTAGAGGATACTCAAATATTTCTACAAAACCAATGGTTCCAATTACGGAAAACCAAATTAACATAATGGGACCGAAGGATTTTCCCAATATATTGGTTCCAAATTGCTGAGAAAAAAACAGAACAATAAAAATAGCTAAAACAATAGGTATTACTGTTATCTGTGGATTAATAAGCTTTAATCCTTCAACAGCAGAAGTAATTGTAATTGCAGGTGTTATTACCCCATCAGCCAGTAATGCTGCTCCTCCAATCATTGCAAAAATATATAAATACTTCTTTTTCTTTCTCAGTAAAGCATATAGAGCTAATATCCCACCCTCACCGTTATTATGTGCTTTTAACGTAATTAAAACATATTTAATAGTAGTTTGAAAAGTTAATGTCCAAATTACACAGGAAATGGCACCGATAATAAAATCCGGAGAAAGTCTTGTTCCGTCAATTAATGCATTCATTACGTATAGTGGAGATGTCCCAATATCTCCATATACAATACCCATTGTAATAATTATACCAATTAATCCAAACTTTGGTAGGCTTTTTTCTATTTTTTCATTTTTTATGCTATTGGTTGCTTCACTCATAGATTTGATTGATTTTTTAATTTATTAAATTTTAATAGGCAAAAGTACAAAACAGAAGAACATAATAAAAATTTAAAAAAGTTAAGTTTTGAAAATTAGGGTATTAAAAATAAATTTTTAGATAACTTCCTTCTGCAATGTATCAATTTTTTAACCGATACTATAACTGGACTCTTTGTGTTCCAAAACACAGTTACTTGTGAAAGCAGATAATGTTTTTAACTTGATAGAATCTTCTTGGTATTCTTTTTCGAATAAAGCAATAATCCATCGTAGTATTGCCATTGTTCGGGTGAACCAGATACGATATACCGGAAATCCATTCCCAATTTTTCGAGTATGTGTTTAGATGCATTATGTTCAGGTACAACTACCGCCGTGATTTCACTGAATCCGAAGACATTAAATCCATAATCCATTAACCCTTCTGCCACTTCCTCTGCATAACCTTTACCCCAATAAGACTTTGCAAATCCAACATACAGCTCAATATTCTCAGGAAATGGGAACATTTTTATTAATCCGCACCAGCCAACGACTTCCCCGCTAGCAGGCAGAGTTACCATCATACCAAAGTTCTGGAAATTATCAGGTTGGCAGTCAGCAAAGCTCTGAACGATGAATGGCATTATCATTTCGATGAAACTACGTTCAGCTACACCCTCGGGGATGAGCCTCATAACATCGGCATCACCCCAGAGTGCAAACAAATTATCTACATCCTCCAATGTATATGGTCGGAGGACAAGTCGGGCTGTATTTATTCTGAATTCGGGACTCATTAATTTCTAAAACTCCAATGTCTGACCAAATTCCATAACCAGGCTATTGATTCTAATGCTTTTCACCTTTAATACAAATTCGTGAGGATCGGCTTCTATTATTTTAAATGTATTGTAATGCATTGGTATGGCTAGAACAGGTTTGACGAACTCAGTAGCTTTAACAGCGTCGTCTATCCCCATTGTGAAGTTATCTCCAATCGGCAAGCAAAGCAGATCAATCTTGTCTCTTTCGCCAATTAGCTTCATATCGAGGAACAATCCCGTATCTCCTGTATGATATAAAGTTTTTCCACCCATTTTAATCACTACACCTGCAGGCTCTCCCATATATTTCCCATCCGGAGTTGCCGATCCATGATGGGCTATCGTGAATTTCAGTCTGCCGAAACTGAAGTTCCATCCGCCTCCAATGTGCATATTGTGTGCCTTCGCACCTTTCTCGGTGACATAGTTTGCAAGCTCGTTAACAGCTATGATAGTTGCTCCACATGCTTTTGATATTTCGATTCCATCACCCAGATGATCGCCATGAGCATGTGTCAGCACAATGTAATTGACTTTGATGTCATTCACATTTTTGATTGGACTATTTGGATTGCCTGTTATGAACGGATCAATGATCAGCTTTTCATTTCCATCGTCAAGAAGGAAACTTGAATGACTTAAGTAGGTTAACTTCAACATGATTTACTCCATCGTTAATGGTTAAGTCTAAATATTTGATTAATTTTACATTCTGATAAAAGAAAATTATAATTTTTTTGTTATTTTTTCAAAAAGATTTTTCAATATTAACTAAAAGATAATGAAGTTACGAATAATATTAATTCTATTAATCACAATTTCAATCAGTGCAACATCTGCTGAGCTGGCAGACACGCTCAGAATCGGCAATCAGTCGCTCATGTTCAATTTTGCAGGTGCTGGTATCACACCAGGAAATTTCAAGGGGGGAATTGGCTATCAGTTTTTTATTAATAAAAGTACAGCAATACGCCTTCCAATTGGAGTAAGCTATAGATCATCATCCTTGCCAAAGCCTGATAATACAGAATCAGCCTACTCAGAAACTAATTATAGTTTCAGTATAACACCCGGAATAAGAACTGATGCAGCGAGAGGCTGGAATATAATATCATATTATGGAGCTGAATTAATCACATCTTATGAGAATCTTGATACTTCCGGTATCAATAACAAGAATCAATCGATTACATCTAGTATCTATCAGTTCGGAGGTGCCTTGTTCGCCGGAGCAGAGTGGTTCCCGGTTAAAAGTCTAAGTTTATCTCTCGAATATTCAGTTAGCTTTGTGTATAGCTCTGGCAGCACACTTTACAAGTCGGGAACATTAGAGCAGACTCGCGATTTCCCATCTACTTTTGATATTAAAACCGGATTAGGTGGACTTGGATTTATACTTACTTTTTACTTTAACTAAAAAATCGACTGAATTTAATGATAGATATTTTTAACCTGAAACTACCTTTAGTCCTTGCTTCACAGTCACCAAGAAGAAGTAAGCTCCTGACTCAGATTTCTCTGAAGTTCGATGTTATTCATTCATCAATAGATGAATCCGAACATCCGCTTCACATCAACCCAGTTGATTATGCAGGACAACTGTCACTCAAAAAAGCACAGGAAGTCGCTTCACGAGTTGATTATCCTGCAATTGTTTTGGGAGCAGACACTATTGTATGTCTCGATAATACTATTCTTAATAAACCAACTGATGCAGCCGATGCAGTCAGGATGCTGAGTATGCTAAGCGGCAACACACATGTAGTATATACTGGTGTTTCACTTGTCAATTCTGTAACTGGTAAGTCAACAACTGAAGTAAAAACAACTAAAGTTACATTCAGAAAATTAGCGCAGCATGAGATCGAAGCCTATGTGGCAGGTGGTTCACCGCTCGACAAAGCAGGAGCTTATGGCATTCAGGATGATATGGGGGCTGTATTCATCAGCCGCATTGAGGGATGTTACTACAACATAGTCGGTCTTCCGCTCGAGATGCTTTATTCCATGCTCAATAAATTTAACAATGAAATATCAACTCCATCCAGAGAAACAATATGATAAAATATGAACAAATCAGAACCTTGCCAGAAGATTATATACTCAGAAAAATCGATGAGTTTCTTCAGGAGGACACTCCCGATGGCGACAAAACAACTGAGGGCATCTATGTCAGCACTCATAAAGTTAGAGCAATTATCCAGGCAGAAGATGATCTGGTACTTGCAGGAGCTAACTGTCTTCCATTTTTTTTCTACAGAGATTTTGCAAAACAGAATTTCAATGATGGCGACTTTGTACAGAACGGAGCAATCATAGCCGTAATCGAGACAGATGCAGCAGAAATCCTAACCAAGGAAAGAACTATTCTCAATCTTATGCAGAGACTTTCCGGTATCGCCACATTTACCTCAAAGTATACAGAAATAGCCAAACCCCACAATGTTAAAATACTCGACACACGCAAAACCACTCCCGGACTTCGTTTATTTGAAAAATATGCGGTAACCATGGGTGGTGGCTATAACCACAGGCTTGATCTGTCCTCTGGAATACTCATTAAGGATAATCATATACAGGCAGCCGGAGGCATAACCAATGCACTCAAAACCGTCAAATCTAAGAATTTCGGATTACCGATTGAACTTGAAGTAGAAAACGAAGATCAGATCAAAGAAGCACTTGAGTGCGGTCTCGATGGTTTCCTACTCGACAATATGAACAGAGAAAGAACAATATCGGCAGTTAAACTGATTCGTACCTATCCAAACGGAAACGAGATATTTATCGAATCATCCGGAGGAATCAATCTTACAAATCTATTGGACTACGTTGATACGGGAATAAATGCAATCTCAATCGGAGCACTGACTCACAGCGTCATGGGAGCCAACATCCACATGGAATTTGAAGAGATATAACTACACAAAGTGACTATTTGATAAATCTTCGGCTTCCAGATAGATGCCTGGCTAGATAAACAGTATTTATTATGATTGCTTTTCGTTTTGATGAGTCTTTTTCTTAAATTTGAGCATTATTAATTACTTGGTGTTAATCTTATGCGTATTCTGATTATTGAAGATGAAGTAAATATTGCAGATGCTCTAAAACGAGCACTTGCAGAACAACACTATTCAGTTGATGTCGCTGGCACAGGTGAGGACGGACTGGAGCTGGCAGAGGTTAATGACTATGACCTGCTTATTCTGGACATAATGCTGCCTGACATCAACGGTTGGGAGGTATGCCGAGAGCTACGCAAGAATAAATTTACTACTCCAATACTAATGTTAACAGCACTCGACACAATAGAAAACAAGATACGTGGTTTGGACGAAGGTGCTGATGATTATCTGACAAAGCCATTCGATTTGGGAGAATTGCTAGCAAGAGTGCGGTCTCTAATGAGAAGACAAACTGATCAGAAAACTACAATAATGCAGGTGGCTGACCTTACAATGGATACGAGTGAACGATCCGTTACCAGAGCAGGTAAGGACATAAATCTTTCTGCCAAAGAATTTGCCATGCTTGAATACTTCGTTATGCACAAGAATAAGGTATTAACGCGAGAGATGATATCTGAGCATGTGTGGGATATGAACTTCGATCCACAATCAAACGTAATTGATTCATTTGTAAGATTTCTCAGATTGAAGATAGATAAGGATTTTGATACACAGCTTATTCATACTATGCGTGGCGTTGGTTATAAATTGATGGAATAGACTTATTAATGTTAAAAATTTCTACTAGAATATCGCTCCTCTATCTAACAGCATCGACCATCATCATTGGTATGATGGGAATTTCGATGTATTATATCTATTATGCACAGCGGCTTTCCTCTATAGATGCCGAATTGCAGGATTATGCGGAATTCCTCACCACAAACCAATACCTGGAGAGCCGTGATCTATCCTACGTATTCAAGCGATTGACCAGTAGAAGAGATGTAAGAAAAAAACCTCTGCAGATGAATTATAACTTTATTCTAGCAAACAAGGATTCCATAATATTCGAATCAGATGAAAAAATTGAAATTGATTCTTTGATAAGGCCAATTTTCGAAGCTGATGAAAAAGTTATGGAGGAACGTTTCAGTTCAATTACAATTAAGGATGAAGAATTCCGATTATTTAAAAAGAGAATACATGGAGCAAAAAAAGATGATCTTGAATTGCTGATGATTACTTCTCTCGAAAGATTCAATAATTCTCTAAGCACACTAGGCTACATTCTGTTCATTATTAGCCCATTGTTTTTACTAGCCGCGGCAATAGTAGGATATTTTATCTCCCGAAGAGCCTTTGCACCTGTAAGAGATATAACCAAAACAGCAGAGCAGATTTCAGGCGAGAACCTCAGCCGCAGAGTACCAGTTGGGCAGGCAGAGGATGAGATATCCCTTTTGGCTCGTACATTCAATGATATGATAGATCGATTAGATATAACATTCGCAAGTCAGAGAAGGTTTATAGCTGATGCATCCCACGATTTCCGTACACCACTCACCATCGTAAGACTTGAGTTAGAGCTTCTGACTAACCGAATGGATTTAAGTGACGAAATAAGGGAACCTCTTGATAAGTGCATCAAAGAGTTGAAGAGCCTTAGTAGTCTGGCAGAGAATCTGCTACTATTGGCTCGTACAGATGCACACCTGTTAGTTCTTAAAAAAACTGTTTTTCGACTTGATGAAATGTTGCTGGATTGTGTCTCGAACTTTAACAACCTAGCTTTAGCTCAAAATAAAACATTCATTATTGACATAGATGAGCCTGTTGAGTTATTTGCCGACAAGGATATGATGAAAAGGGCAATAATAAATTCAATTGATAATGCTATTAAATACTCACTTTCGGGTAATCCAATAAGAATTTATAATGGACTTGACAATGGTAATACCATTATCAGGATAATAAATACAGGCAATGAACTATCTCCCGAATTGCTATCAAAACTTTTCGATAGATTCCAAAGAGCAGATGATTCGAGAACTACGAAAGGATATGGATTGGGTCTGCCAATAATAAAGGCAATCATTGAAGCACATGGTGGTAAGGTTGTTTTTACATCGGTTGAAACAGTGAACACAATGAATATAAGTATTCCAATTTTAGAAAATAATAGATAATTTTAGAAAATTTTCTATCAAAACGATTAATATTTATTCATAATAATACTCAAACAATTATTTTCATTTTGCTTTCATTTAAATTCCCGAATTTTGTAACCGTAATTATGAACAATATTTTCTAATATTTTTTTAATAAGGAGTTTTTATATGAAACAGTTTATTGCATTATTAGTCGCAGTTGCATTCGTTGCAACAACAGTTTTCGCACAGCCAGCACCAGCAAAGAAAGAATTGAAAAAAGATGTAAAGCCAAAAACAGAAGTTGTCAAAAAAGACGCTAAAGTTGCAAAAGAAGTTGTTAAAAAAGATGCTAAAGTTGCCAAAGAAGTTGTCAAAAAAGACGCAAAAGTAGCAAAAGAAGTTGTTAAAAAAGACGCTAAGGTTGCAAAAGACGCTAAAGTTGCTAAAGAAGTTGTAAAAAAAGACGCTAAGGTTGCTAAAGAAGTTGTAAAAAAAGACGCTAAGGTTGCAAAAGAAGTTGTTAAAAAAGACGCTAAAAAAGTAAAGACAGAAATGAAACCCAAAGTAGAGAAAAAAGAAGCACCAGTAAAGAAATAATCTGATGCAGTTAAAATGTAAAGCCGGCGCTCGCCGGCTTTTTTTTTGTATTATTCCAAATTGAATTCCAGAGACCACACATACATCTTTTACAACACTCATATGTATCAACCATTAATTTCGCTTCTAATGTCAGAGAATTGTCATGTCAATGATCTTTTTGACATTCTTATTTTCTCTATGTCCTATATTTTACGTAGTTTTGTGATTCAAAATCTACAAAACTAGAATAATCATAAAAGCAGGCAATATATGCAAATAGGTATCGTTGGATTACCATATTCAGGTAAAACTACATTCTTTCAAACGCTGACTGAAACACATCTCGACGTTAATGCGCTTCAGAAAAGAGAATCAAATCTTGCAATAGTAAAGGTTCCGGATGATCGACTAGAAAAACTAAATGAGATATTCAACCCAAAGAAAAGAATCAATGCAACCATAGAAATATTAGATTTGGTGGGAGTGCAAAAGAGTGAAAATAATCAGTCTGCATTTAATTCGACCTTTTTAACCAAAGTAAGGACTAACGATGCAATCATCCATGTTGTCCGCGGCTTTCGTGACGACTCTGTTCCTCATGTAGAAGGTAGTATTGACCTAATGCGAGATATTAGAACACTGGAGGAAGAATTTATTCTAGCGGATATGTCATTCTGCGAAAGTAGGCTTGAAAAAATAGAGAAGGATATTTTCAAACACAAGAATTTAGATACTGTTTTAAAAGAAAAGGAATATATTCTTCGCTGGAACGAAGCATTACAAAATGAAACTCCGCTTCGAGAGCTTGACTTCGGAGAAGAAGAAAGCAAATATATCAGGAATTATCAACCATTGTCTGTAAAACCACTTCTTATTGCCCTTAATCTCGATGAAGCTGATATAAAAAACAGTGAATCAATAGTTGCGGATATCAAACAGAAGTTTTCTGGGAAAAATATTAAAATAGAGCCGTTCTTTGCCAAGATAGAGATGGAGCTAGTTCAGCTTGAACAAGAAGAAAAAGATATGTTTATGGCTGAGTATGGACTTAAAGATTCAGCATTGTCTAGATTAATCTCCAGTGCTTATGATCTGCTCGGCTTACAATCCTTCTTCACAGTTGGTGAGGACGAAAACAGAGCCTGGACTATAAAAAAAGGAATGACTGCTCAGGAAGCTGCCGGAGTGATTCATACCGATTTTTATAATAAATTCATAAGAGCTGAAGTTGTTGCACTAAAAGACTTCTTTGAATATGAGAATTTTGCGAAGTGTAAGGAAAAAGGAGTATTCAGACTTGAGGGAAAAGAGTACATAGTTAAAGATGGAGATATCCTCCATGTCAGACATGGTTAATCCATATATTATCAGTACTATATGAGAGTACATTCTCTGATACACTTACCTCAAGAAGGGATTGGTGCAATTAGTGACTGGATTGCTCTCAATGATCATGATTACACTAGTACAAATCTACATTTGGACGAATCTTTGCCCTCGATAGATGATTTTGATATGCTTATGATTATGGGTGGTGCTATGAGTGTGAACGATGAAGTCCGCTACTCCTGGCTCAAACCGGAAAAATTATTAATTAAGGAATCCATAAAAGTTGGCAAACTTGTCTTTGGAATCTGCCTTGGAAGTCAATTGATTTCAACAGCTTTAGGAGCGGAAGTCAATTATAATATTCATCAGGAAATTGGCTGGTATCCGATCTGGATTACATATCAGGGCAATAAAGCTATTGAATGTTTACCTCCTACACTCGTAACCTTCCATTGGCACGGAGAAACTTTTGATCTACCAGCGGGAGCAATTCCTTTTGCAGAATCCGACGGTTGCGTAAATCAGGGTTATTCATTCGGGGATAATGTAATTGCTATGCAATTCCACATGGAATTCACCGAGGAAATGATAGAATCTATGCTAAACTGTTATGAATCTGAATTAAACCAAGAATTATATGTTCAGAAACGTGACCATATTATGAGCCATGTCAATAACTGTAATCTAAATAATGAACTACTCGCAGATGTTCTCGATGCCTTCGCCGGCACTTAATTTCAATCAGAAACTAATAAAAAAAAACAATGGATAAAAAGAATAATATATTATTGGCTTTGGTCACCGGATTACTTCTAGCATTATCTTTTCCACCAATGCCATTCGGTAATCTTGCTTTTGTAGCATTTGTACCACTTTTATTCTGGTTAGAACAACAACATAAGCGTCAGCTTCTGATTATATACCTGGTCTTTTTCATTTATCATGCAGGAGCAAACTGGTGGATAAGCAGTTGGCAGGCTGAGACTGATCCCTATCTTTTTATATCGGGATTAGCTGTTGCATTAGTTCATCCATTCCTATTTCTTTTTCCATTTCTTATTTATAGGATGATCCGCAGAAGGATTGATTTCAATCAAGCGATCTGGTATTTCCCGTTTATCTGGATTAGCTTTGAATGGCTTCACAGTATCAGCGATCTGGCATATCCCTGGTTAAACATTGGCTACACACAAACACTCAATCTGAATTGGGTACAATTTGCCGATATTGCCGGAGTATATGGAGTCGGATTTGTGATTGTTCTGATAAATGTCATATTATTAAAAACTATATTTTTGCTGAGAGAGCTCACCCCCGATAGAAAAAAGCTAAATATTTTAATCAAAAACAGAAATTTCCAAAAACTCATTATACCTTTAATTTCACTTATTATAATTCCTTACATCTATGGTGCATTAAGAGTGAATCAATTCGTTCATCAGAAATTGATTGAAGGGAATCAAATTATAAAAGTCGGAATTATTCAACCAACAATCAACCCATGGCAGAAATGGGAAATGAGTGCTTCGCAGCAGGTTTACAAGCACATGCATATACAGGATTCGCTGATATCGACTGGGGCAAAACCGGATTTGTTCCTCTGGAGTGAAACTGCTGTCTTAAAGCTAAGCTTAAAAATGAATGCAGATCATGATTTTTCTCCATTACAGGGTTGGATAAACGGTTATAAAACATCCCTGCTGACCGGCTATGCAGATATGTATTTCTATAAACCTGGCGAGAAACCATCGATTGCCGCAAAAGCTTATATGAATGATACGACAATGGTGTACGATTCCTATAATTCAGCTTTATTGCTCAATCCGGCTCCATCAGATAAACTAAATCCTCAGATTTACCATAAGATGAAGTTAACACCATTCGGTGAGAGAATTCCATTTATGGAGGTATTTTCATTCCTTAGGAAATGGATCGAATGGGGTGTCGGAATATCTTCCTGGGATAGAGGGAAAGAACAGAAACTGCTTACTATGGAGAATAATGGGAAAACGGCTAAAATTGCTCCAATTATCTGCATTGAATCTATCTTCCCCGGTTTCGTCAGAGATTTTGTTAATCTTAATGCCGATTTCATTACAATTATCACAAACGATGCTTGGTATGATTACACATTTGGTCCTGAACAACATTTTCAAATCGCTGTTATGCGGGCAATTGAGAACAGACGGTACGTTGCACGCAGTGCGAATAGTGGTGTTAGCGGGATTATCGGGGCGGATGGTAGAACATTGAGCAGAGCAGAACAGTACAAATCTATTGGATTTTGCGGAGAAGTTGTTTGTCTGAAAGAAAAGAGTATTTACACACAGTTCGGTGACTGGCTGGCATTTCTATGTCTGGCTGTAACTGCGTTTGGATTAATTACTGTGTGGATGAAACAAAGAATAAAATAAAACGTAATAACTAGATTAAAAAAATCGAATTTTCAATTTTAATATTTTCAAGGATTTCAATCAATGAAGAAAATCAGAATGATAACTGTTTTATTGGTGATATCGATTGGTATTGGACAAATGGTCTTTGCCAAAGGTGATTTCAAACCGATAAAATTTGAACGGGACTCTCTTCCCAATGGCTTACAGGTAATCTATTGCATCGACAAAAGTGCACCTGTTGTTTCAACAGTTGTTCATTACCGTGTCGGATCGCGTGATGAAAACCCGCAAAGAACAGGCTTTGCTCATTTCTTTGAGCATCTGATGTTCGAAGGCACTACAAATATCCCCAGAGCTACTATTGATAAATATGTCGAAGAAGCTGGTGGATGGCTCAATGCTCACACAGCATTTGATGAAACAGTTTACAAATTCAGAGTACCATCCAATGAGATTAAACTTGCTCTCTGGATTGAATCCCAGAGAATGAGAGGATTACTTGTCGATTCAGTTGGTGTGGAAACACAGCGCGGAGTTGTTAAAGAAGAACGCAAGATGAGAAATGATAATACTGCTTACGGCACGTTATTCGAAAATATGATGAAATACCTCTTTAATGGTACATCTTATGAATGGACACCTATAGGATCCGAACAGCATATTAACAAAGCTGATATTCAGGAGTTCCGTGATTTTTATAATAATTTTTATCAGCCAAATAACGCAGTTCTAGCTGTGGTAGGTGATTTTGACATAAAAGAGGCAAAAGATTATGTAAAAGAGTACTTCGGCGTACTCCCAAGAGCTCAAGAGCCGAAAAGAGAGAAATTTCGTATCACTCCACTTGCCGCTCCAATAACAGAAACTATCGAAGATTCAAAAGCTCAGCTACCAGGTGTGTTCATCGGTTATAGAGGTCCAAAGCTAGGTGACAAAGATTATTATGCAATGTCATTATTGAGTGAAATTCTTGCCAGTGGTGAAAGCTCAAGAATGTATCAAAGACTGGTTGATAAGGATCAGATAGCGGTTGCTGCCCAGCTTAATCCAATAAATCTTCAATACACCGGCGTAGTTATGCTCATCGGTATTCCTGCACTTGGTAAAGATCCAAAGAAAGTGCTCGAAGTGATGACTGAAGAGATTGATAAAGTAGTGAAAAACGGAGTTACTGACGAGGAGCTTACAAAAGCTAAAAATATAACTGAAGTTGGATTCATTGCCGACAAGAAAAATGTATTAGATAAGGCTCAGAGCCTTGCAAGATATTACACTTACTTTAACGATGCCGGAATGATTAACAATGAGTTTGATAAATATCAGAGTGTGACCAAAGCTGACTTACAAAAGGTCGCTAAAGATTATCTGGACACACCCAACAGGGTAGTTTTATACTATATGCCCAAAGCTAAGAAATAATTAATTATCAAACACACATTTTGAAAATAATATTAATAGGATAAACAAATGAGAAAATTATTAAGTCTTATTTTTCTGGTAGCTATGAGTTTTTCATTAATTGCTCAGGAAAAAGAAGATATTACAAAGAAACCGGAACCATTGCAGGCAAAGGACTTTGCATTCCCGGAATACAAAGAAACTAAACTTAGCAATGGATTAAAACTTTTCATCGTAAAAGATGATGAACAACCAACATTCTCGATTAGATTGCTTATTCCAGGTGGTTCGAGCCTCGAAAACAAAAATGGTGTTGCCGATCTTACAACTGATTTAATGATTAAGGGTGCCGGCAAACTGTCAGCATTGGATATTGCCAATACCCTTGATGGAATCGGTGCTGATGTAAATGTTTCCACTAATAGCGATTACATAGCTGTATCTGCATCAGGATTAAAAAAGCATTTGAATATGATTCTTGAAATATTTGCTGATGTATTGTTGAGACCTACATTTCCAGAAGATGAATTCGATAAATTAATTCCTCAGAAATTAGCCGGATTGAAACAATCGAAATCGAATCCAACTTCCATAGCTTCTAATATGGCAAGACGCGTTATCTTCGGTGACATGCATCCTTATGGAGAATATGAAACAGAAGCTTCGTTGAAGGATATAAAACTTGAAGATGTCAAAAGTTATTACAAAGCTGTCTTCAAACCAAATGATGCATCAATAATTGTTGTTGGTGACGTAACCGATTCCGAAATAATTGCGGCTCTCAACAAAGCTTTGGATGGTTGGAAGTCCGGACAAAAGGCTTCGACGACTATGCCGGATCCTAAACCGATGCCAATTGGTGTTTATTTTGTTAACAGACCCGGTTCCGTTCAATCAACTCTAATGATTACAACAAAGGGTCTTCGTTATAATGATCCTGAATTTGAAATTCAAGGACTTGGCTCGGCAATCATGGGTGGTGGTTTTGGATCAAGGTTATTCCGAACACTAAGAGAAAAGCATTCATATACCTATAGTCCTTCAGCCTCACTTTCACAGAATAAATACGGAAACAGATTCAGCTGTCAGGCTGATGTCAGAAATTCCGTTACTGATTCTGCCATTACTGTTGTTCTTGATCTTATGCGTGACCTGGCAACAGAACCATCTGAAGAAACAGAAATCAGCAGAGTGAAAAGATTCAGAGTTGGCCAATACATGATGTCATTCGAAAATTCCAGCTTCCTCGCAAGTTTGATACAGAATGCTGATTTCATGGGTATCCCAATTGATAGGGTAAAGAATTATCCATCAAGATATATGAATTATTCTGCATATCAAGTGAAAAATGTAGCAGAAAAGCTGATGAATCCACAGAATGCGTACATCATAGTTGTTGGCAATGCTGATGTAAAGTCGAAATTGGAGAAATTCGGTAAGATATATGAATTTGATCTCGACCTGAACCCATTAACAGGCGAAAAAGCTAAATTCGAAAAGGTTTCTCTCGATGCCGAAGAGTTGATTGAAAATTACGTAAAAGCCTTAGGTGGAAAAGATGCTCTAGCCAAGGTTAAGACTTTAATCACTGAGTCCAAGACAACATTAGCCATCAGTGGTCAGGAATTCCAGGGGCAAATGATAATGAAGAATATGTCACCAAATAAATTTTTTATGGATCTAGACCTTAAAGTTACAAAGCAAACCACATGGTCAGATGGCAAAGATTTCTGGTCAAAGGACCCCAGTGGATTGAATAAAAAAGAGGGCGAAGATTTGGAAACTGCGTTATTTGATGCTACTTTATTCAACCATACAAAACTTATCGATCTTGGTTACAAATGTTTGGTACTTGGTAAGCAAGGAAGTGACATTCAAATGAAAGTCGTTTCACCCAAAGGCTCAGAAAGTACATATTACTTCGATTCTCAGTCTTTTCTTCTAAAAAAGATTGAATCCATGCTTAAATCTAAAGATGGCGATATGCCGGTAACAGATGTTTTCAGCAATTATATCGATGTTGACGGAGTTAAACTTCCAAGTGTTAACGAAACAACGAATCCAATGTACACATTGAAATTCGAGCATACCTACAAGACAAATCAACCTATAGATGAAAATGAATTTAAGCCCGTTCAATAAAGAATTGCAATAAAGTATAATACTTACAGATAAAAAATAAAAAAAAGGGGCTTTTGTCCCTTTTTTTATTAAATATTAAAAATTTAATGCCGATAATATCTTAAGTTATATTTAAATTATATTTTTTTTAATGGGAAATAACTCAAAAATACTCGTCGTTGAAGACGAATTGACCAATTCTCTGCTTCTAAAGCGGATTTTGATTAAAGCCGGATATGATGTCAAGGTTGCTCATAATGGTGTGGAAGCACTTAATGTGCTCGAAACAGAAAGCTTTGATGCCATTTTATCCGACTGGATGATGCCACAGATGGACGGCATAGAACTTATCCGTCGTATGAGAGAAAAGATGGATATTCTGCCTTTAATTATTATGATCACCGCATTGGTTTCTGAAGGTGCCAGAAACTATGCGATGGAATCCGGAGCAGATGACTATTTAGCTAAACCAATAGACGTTGACGATCTGATGTCTAGACTCCGCGATGGATTAGCAAGAAAAAATCAAAGTTTACAATTAGATAATATTGAAGTGATAAAAGCTGACGAAACTAAGTATCCAAATTTTGTGGCTGTTTGCATAGCCACAAGTACAGGTGGACCTCCTACATTGATCGATATCTTTAAGAATCTCGAAACTTTGGGCAATCCTGCTAATACTGCATTTTATATTGTACAGCACGGACCGCCATGGATGCTCGAAACATTCGCTCAGCGACTGCAGAGAGAGACTTCGCTCAATGTTCTGCTCGCATCAGGAGGCTTGGAAAGCAATGCAGGTACTGTATATCTTGCTCCTGGTGACAAACACATGCGAGTAAACAACAGATCCTACAGAATTACAATTGACGACGGTCCGAAAGAGAATTTTGTACGACCATCAGCAGATCCCCTTTTCAGAAGTGTGGCAGAGGCATTCGGCAGATTCACTGTTGGTGTGGTTCTCACCGGATTGGGACGTGACGGGATGAAGGGTGCTATGAATATCGTACACGTTGGCGGACAGCTACTCGTACAGGATCCCGAGACTGCAGTAGCTCCATCGATGCCGAGAACAATCGTTCAGGCCGGAATTCCTCACACTATGGTAAACATTACGGATATGCCCGATCAAATGCTGAAGACAATCAACAACGTCAACAATGTTCTGAAAAAATTAAAAAGTGCGTAAATGTCGAATTTATTTTTTAAAACACAGAATCCCGTTCCGACGGGATTCTGTGTTTTAGAAAAAATTGATCCCCTACATCCATTTAGCTTATAATATCCTTTTTAAAATAGTCCCATCATTATTTTTAGTAATTTTGTAAATGGTATTGTAAAAAATAATAAAATTGTAAAATGGAAGATTATTTTAGTGGTTATCGTGATGGAATTATAGGTATTGACCAAACATTCCGTTCACCATTTGGTGAAAAAAAGATTATTTATGCTGATTGGACGGCAAGCGGAAGATTGTTCAAGCCGTTAGAAGAGAAATTGATAGAGCAGTTCTTCCCATTCGTTGCCAATACCCACACTGAGGCAACAAAAACAGGGAAGACTATGACAATTGCTTATCATCTTGCTCATGAAATTATTAAAAAGCATGTCAATGCTAGCTCAACTGATATAATTATAACGCCTGATACAGGTATGACAGGAGCTGTGAATAAATTTCAGAGGATACTTGGATTGAAGGTCCCGGAGCAGATGCAGAAGTTTATTCATCTCGCAGAAGAGGACAGACCAATTGTTTTCGTTACACACATGGAGCATCATTCCAATCAGACTTCCTGGCTTGTTACAATGGCAGACGTTGTGCATTTAGAGCCTGATGAGGAAGGTCTTGTCAATCTTGATGACCTGGAAAACAACCTGAAACAATTTGCAAATCGAAAGACTATAATAGGTGCATTCACAGCTTGTTCAAATGTTACCGGAATACAGACAAATTATCATGAAATGGCACAATTGATGCATAAGTATGGTGGTTATTGTTTTGTAGATTTTGCTGCATCTGCTCCATATATTGATATCGACATGCATCCAGAAGATGAAACAAAAAAGATTGATGCTATTTTCTTTTCTCCTCATAAATTTTTGGGTGGTCCGGGATCTTCGGGAGTATTGATTTTCGATTCCAAATTATATCACAATAAAATTCCGGATAATACTGGCGGTGGCACAGTTAAGTGGACTAATCCCTGGGGGCAACATAGTTTTATAGAGGATATTGAAGCACGCGAAGATGGAGGCACACCTGGATTCCTTCAGACTATAAGAGCGGCATTAGCTATAAAGCTGAAGGACGAAATGGGGGTTGTAAATATGCTGATAAGGGAAAAGGAGATTGTTCGGATAGCATTTGAAAAATTGAGGAAAATCCCTAATCTGCATATTTTAGCTGATAATATTGAGCATAGACTTGCAATTATGTCATTCTATGTCGAGAATATCCATTATAATTTAATTGTGAAATTGCTGAATGATATGTTCGGTGTACAGACCAGGGGCGGATGCTCATGCGCTGGCACTTACGGACATTATCTTCTCCATGTAAATGTTGATACTTCAAATAAAATAACCTCAGAGATCGAGAACGGATGTCTATTTGATAAACCAGGTTGGGTTCGGGCATCGTTCCATCCTACTACGACAGACGAGGAAGTACATTACGTATGCGATTCAATCAAATACATCGTTGAAAATATAGCTGATCTGGAAAAGGAATATATTCATAACCCCTTGACTAATGAGTTCAATCACAGAAGTTTTGTTGATAGTGATGAAGAGAAGATTAAGAATTGGTTTGAGATCAAGGGATAGAAAATCCGAGTAAGTCCTTTTTGTCTTCAAAACCTTATCAGATAATTTATTCATTTTCATAAGATAGTATGATGCTTTTTTTGTGGTGATTTGCAATTACTAAGGTTAGAAGTGGCAAAATAAAATCTTTAACTGTAGAGAATCAGTTCACAAATCAAGCATTCTTTGTTAGCTATGTACTAAAGTGGCTATAAAAAGTTATTTAAAGATTATCTCAAATAATTTTTTCAAAAAATTGATTAATTTGCATGTCTTAGTAAATCAAAAATGCAGAAAGTTATTTAAATATGAATATTCAGAAAAGAGTAGATGGTTTAAAGTATTTGATTGGCAATACTCCTATGATGGAGATTAATTTTAAATTCAAGGGTAAACCAGGACGTATTTTTGTAAAAGCTGAGCACGTCAATCTGACTGGCAGTATCAAGGACAGAATGGCTTATCATATTATAAAAAAAGCCATCGACAATGGGTCGCTCAAAGACGATACTCGAATAATTGAAGCTACGAGCGGCAATACCGGTATTTCATTTGCTGCAATCGGAAGATCGCTTGGGTTTCCTGTAACTATCTTTATGCCTGACTGGATGAGCGAAGAAAGAAAGAACCTTCTGAAAAGTCTTGGTGCTGATATCAGATTAGTATCTGCGGCTCAGGGTGGTTTTCTGGGCAGTATCAAATTTTCTGAAGAATTAGCTACTGAAATGGACAATACATTTTTACCATGTCAATTTTCTAATGACGATAATGTTGAGGCTCACTATCTGACAACCGGACCCGAAATATGGTGGCAGTTAGCTTTCAGGGAACACAGGCTGGATGCTTTCATCGCAGGCGTTGGAACTGGTGGTACAATCATGGGTGTTGGGAAATATCTGAAGGAGCAATATCCCGGAGTTAAGGTTCATCCTCTTGAACCGGCAAGTTCTCCAACACTTACAACGGGTTACAAAGTTGGTAAGCACAGAATTCAAGGGATTTCAGACGAATTTATCCCTGAGATTGTGAAACTGGATCAACTCGATAAAGTTATACCTGTTGACGATGGTGATGCAATCATAATGGCACAAAAGCTTGCTTCCGAGCTGGGATTAGCTGTCGGAATTTCAAGCGGAGCTAACTTCATCGGTGCATTGAAGCTAATGAATGAGATGGGGCATGATGCTATTATAGCCACAGTTTTTTCTGATGATAATAAAAAGTATCTTAGTACAGATTTACTCAGAGACGAGCCCGTTAAAGCTGATTTCTTATCAGTTGATGTCGAATTATTAAACTTCCATGCTTTCAAAAGAGTCTGCCACATGTCCTGCGAAGGTGATGAATGTGCAGAATCAATGTACAGCGAATCAAAAGGAAATATTCTGCCGATTGCCTGCAAAAAATTCAGCTGAACTTGTTCTTGATATGATGAAGAAAGACTGCACTAGAAGCGGCTACATTGATAGAAGGAACAATATTTGATATTGGAATATGTACAATGTTATCGCAAATATTTAGAATATCTGTTTGTATTCCATTACCTTCACTGCCGAAGATCAGGCAGAATTTATCGCTGAAATTAGCTTCTTCTAATGCAATAGATCCATCGCAGATTTCAGCAGCTAAAATCTGACTTCCATTCCGTTTCAGATCATTGATAGTAGCTATTATATCTTTGCTATGGTGGACTTTAATCTCGAAGACGTTTCCCATCGATACTCTGACGGCTCTTCGAAGATAAGGCGAAGAGCTTTTTTCATCTGTTATTAAGGAATTAAATCCGAATGCCGCACAATTCCTGACGATGGCACCGACATTTTCTGCATCAATAATTCCATTTAATATGACTATTTTAGAATCTAATTCTAATATTGGAGTGTCGTGTGGAATTTTACCGATAGCCATTATGCCGCTGTGAATGCGAAAACCTACGATTTCATTCATAAGCTCTTTATTTGCCATAAAGAGATTTCCTTCAGGAAAATCCTTAGATTTAATCAAATCTGAATATTTTTCATAAAATTCGGGAACAGCAAATACAGAAACCGGTTCGATTGAGCTTTCGAGCATCTTTAAGACTACTTTTTCAGTTTCGGCTACAAAGACGTTAGCATCTGTATGAGATTTAGGTGTGAAGCGCAGACTTTTGTATAATTCAATTCTAGAATCATTGATATTGGAGATTTCAATCATCTTTTATTATTTAGTCGGCTTCTTGGGAGAAGATTTTATGAAAACCCTCAGTAATTTTTCAATTTCTCGAGATGTGCCGAAATCACTGCTCATGAACAAAGAATCACTATTCATTGATGAATTGCCTGATCCGACAGCGCTATCCATATCTTCTTCCTGTCTGGTGTACATCAAAGTAAAAGCGTAAGTAACCAGCAAGGTGAATTCCAATCCTAATGCGAACAGAACAATCGATGGTTGAGTTGGAGGTACGAACTTCAATCCACGCAGACCAACAATAATGATAAGTACTGCCGCACCAATATAGACCAGACCTAGCACAGCATTGTTATACTTCATAGTGAAGTAAAATCGCATATACATAGTGAGACCGTCATTCAAATGTACCATTTTATAGAAAAGATTTGAATCCTGCCAAATAAGAGCTCTTTGCAGAATTTTAAGATCTTCAAGCTTGATATCCCAGTCATCAGTGTATTCATGCATTTGCTGGAGATCAGCTGATTTGATCATCATTGCAATTTCAGCTAATTCATGGTCAGAAGTTGATCCGAAATAATTTGCGGATATTTGGTTGATAAAATTAGCAATTTCGCGCTCAATTTTTTGCCTTATAAATCCCGCCGAAACCGGCATAAGGGCACTAAGAGAAATGGACATGAAAAGACTTATAATAAATGCAATCGGGAAAAACGAAAGAACAGGATTGAACCAATAGCGCGACTCCTGCGGTGTGTTTTTGTAGATGTCAACAGACCAATTGGTTAAATAATTTGTGGTATGGAGATTGTCTTTTGAATCAATTAAATACGAAATCTTTTCTCCATGATTAAATACATGTCCACTTAAAAAGCCTTTAAAAAACTCCTCCAGCATCGGCATCAGTACAACAAAAACAAGCACCATACCAATAATGGATAGGAATATGAAAAGCACTACCTGAGACAAATTGTGCTTAGAAAGTTCATAGTATGATTTTGTGGAATATTGGTTTGATGGCATAGTCTTACGTGATTATGATATATTTCAAATAACAATTATACGAAGTTTACCAGTTAATAAAAAGAGTTTTTTTATTTTTTTTATTAATAATTATTTTCAGTCGTCACTACCATAAATATTTAACTTAAAATAAGGTTTGGACAGAATGATATATCTGAACAATGGAGCAACAAGTTTTCCTAAACCTAAGTGTGTAATTGATGCGGTTAACGACAGTCTTTCTGTTCCAGCTCATCATGGCGTAAGAACCGGTTTTAAAGCTGACATAGGCGACCATGTTTATCAGTGCAGAGTTGCTTTGTCGAAGTTATTTAAGGTAGCAAATCCTTTGCAGATTATTCTTGGATCCGGTAGTACTGAAGCTCTGAATACAGTAATTAGTGGTCTTGAACTTGGCGGTGGACATGTTGTGATTACAAGTCTGGAACATAATTCTGTTATCCGTCCGCTCAAAAGGCTCGAATCTGAAGGAAAAATAGAATTAACCATTGTCGATTGTGATGAACATGCCAATATCGATCCGGAGAATATCCGATTGGCAATGAGGACTAATACTAAACTTGTTGCCGTTAATCATTGTTCCAATGTAACCGGAGCAATAGCAGATATTAAGGAGATTGCAAAAATCGCCCATGAAAATGGTGCACTTATTTTGGTTGATGCTTCTCAGTCTGCCGGCAATGTACCTATTGATTTTGATGGTTGGGATCTGGATTTTATGGCTTTCACAGGACATAAATCTCTTTATGGGATTCAAGGTACAGGAGGATTAGTCGTAAAAGAGGGTTTATATATTAAGCCTCTGAAAGTTGGTGGTACCGGCATACACAGCGATAATCTTTTTCAGCCTCTGGGATTTCCAATTCATTATGAAGCAGGCACACCAAACAATCCCGGGATAATTTCGCTCCTAACAGGTGTTAACTGGGTTCTTGAAATTGGCTTGGAGAAAATTTACACCCATAAGAAGAAATTATTCGATTTGATTTACTCTGAATTGAAAGACATAGAAGGATTGACTTGTTACAACTTATCTAAGAGAAATTCATTTACGAATTTCTGTTTTAATATCGATCATATCGTACCCGAGGAAGTGGGATATATTCTTGACAGTTCTTTTGATATATTGGTCAGAACGGGACTGCATTGTGCACCACTACTACTAAAGCCCATCGGAGCATATCCTTGGGGAACAGTCAGAGCTTCTTACTCCTACTTCACAACAGAAGAAGAGATTCAAGTGTTCATCGATGCTGTAAAGCAGATTGCATCTGTGAAGAGGTAAAATTAAATTGGTCTTATTTATAATATTGTAACACATAATAATTTTATTTATTTTGATAATCATGTACAGAATATTTTTCATAATAATTCTACTAATATTTACTATAAATATCCTCAATGCTGAAAAGCCAACAGTGATATATATAGAAGAAAAATCAAATATTTGCTCTGATATAATGATTCTTTCTGATGATAATTATGATGGTAGATATGATTATTCCTTCTATTATATTTGGTGTAGAGGTGATTTTCAAAGGCAATATTCTCTAACCGACAATTATGGTATTAATTCTATAAAAGATTTTTATACTGCCCATTTAATATCTGGCACCTATGAGGGTCCTGATTTTTTGTATATAATTAAGGAAAGATTGTCGGATAAAGCAGTAGCAAAGTTATATTATAATAGTGCATTAAAAAAGCTAATAATTGACCCCATACCAGAATCTTACGGTAATAATAATTATAATTACAATAAATTGGACGAATATTTCAATTATTTGAATCAAAACGGAATTATTACACTTACTAAAAAAAGCGACTTCCAAGTCTATAAAATATTTGTCAGTGATTTAAGTGGTAAAACAATTTTCTCATCTGATGTTGACCAGTTTTCATATTATATTGATATAACTAAAAATACTAATGGCGAATATATCCTATATATTATAACACCTCAAAACTATTTAATGAAGAAGGTAATATTATTAAAATAAAATCTGCTCTCCCGATGTGAGAACAGATCGGTAGAAAATCGTTCTTCTTCTGTTTAGTTCCGTCCCGTACGGGACGGCAGATGATTTTGTGGGGATACGTCTTTCTACCGATCTGATGTGCCAACGGCACAGAAAGTAATAGATACCAGCATTGGAAATAGAATAAAAACAAGGACACGGCACGCCGTGTCCCTACAAATACAGAGATACCTGCATTCGCAGGTAAGACAGCCACTTCTACGGCTTTTCGGCATAAACTGTTATGCTGATTATCTCAAAATCAGAATTTCTGTATTCAGATAATTCTTGAGGATCCAGATACTGACTCAGGATCGAATCCGGAATATCAATCTTCTTCTGCTTGTCCAATCGCAGATTAACAAAACCTGTTCCGGTGATTGTCGAAAGATAATCCTCCATTTGAATAGCTCCCGCTACACATCCGGCATACATTTCAGCAGGTGCCTGAAGTTTAGGATTGAGCTCACCTTTGAGTACAATGTCGGAAATGCTGAAATGACCGCCGCTTTTTAGCACACGGAAAATCTCAGAAAAAGCTTCCCTTTTATTTGGAATTAGATTCAGTACGCAGTTGCTGACGACAACATCGATAGTGTTACGTTCAACGGGCATTGCCTCGATCTCGCCAAGTAAGAACGAAACGTTTGTATATCCAAGTTTTTCAGCATTTGCTCTGGCTCTGGAGATCATTTCGGGAGTCATATCAACTCCGATTACCTTGCCGGATTCACCAACAATGCTTCTTGCTATAAATACATCATTCCCTGCTCCTGACCCGAGATCGAGAACTGTATCTCCTTCGGATATCTTTGCATATTGCGTCGGAAGACCGCAACCAAGACCGAGATCTGCGTCCTCGACATATCCCTCGAGCTTTGTGTAATCATCACTCATTATGTTATAAACTTCCGGCAAGCTGTGGCTGCCGCAGCATCCTGTGGTCTTACAGTCGATTGTATCGAGTGCGATTTGGGCGTATTTGTCGCGTACCATTTCTTTGATTGAATTGTCTGTTTGCATGATTTGCTCCTTAATATTAATAGATTTTTTTTGCGCAGGTATTCATAGCTTTATCAAATCTACGTAGATAGAAAAATCAGTTTTATTTCATTAATTTTTTTATTGCTGTTTTTACATATTTTTCGAATTTTGGATAATCCTTTAGATAGTCCCACACTTTCTCGAGCTTTACCCATTTCACTTCTTTTCCATTCTCAATTCTTGCTATAACAAGAGTTTGAGTCTCGAGTTTGTAGTGCTCTTCGTACCCCATAGTCGAATCTGAAGTGAAGTCAGCCGTCTTCCATGTTACTTTCAATGATTGAAGTTCTCTGTAAAAGTTGGAAGTTAAGGTCTGATGGGTAAATTGTTCGATCAGCAGACATTCCTGGCATCTAGTCGGACCATGGAAATACATAACATTGATTGTTACGTAAGGTTTTTCCTTTTTGGCTTCTGAAGTTACGACAGATGCAATCATAAGCACAAGCACGATGACTGAGAATACTAGTTTTTTCATAATTTTTTTTCTATGTTAATAAATATTTTTTTCTTGTCATTCTGAGGGAGCGCAGCGACCGTGAGAATCCAGGCTGTTTATCGGAGACAATACAAATACATGGATTCCTCACTATGTTCGGAATGACAGCCTTAACTACAGCAAATAACCATCCGGTCAACAGTTGCTATCTGCTTCAGATCATTTTGAATAATATCATCATCTCCAAACCAGAGCGGCATCTGCGATAATATCTGCTTCACGATCGGATCTTTGGGACTATCTGCTATCATATAGTTTATCCATTTTCCCTGCTTCTCGTCTTCGATGAAACCTTTATCCCTGAGCAGAGACAGATGGTTTGATGCAGTAGCTGTCGATAGCCCGAGAATGTGAGTGATCTCGCAGACACAGAGCTTCTTTTGGAGAAGCATCATTAGAATTCTAACTCTGCTTGGCTCCGATATCGCCTTGAATATTTCAGTTTTATCTCTCATCATCTTTTTCTTGTTTATTCATTTAGCTAAATGACGAAACGAATAGACTGCGGGAATATTTTGTGAGGAGGAAAAAAATTTACTTTTTAATATTGTTAAGTGAATTTCCTTAATTTTGTAGAACTATAAGTAAAGCGATCTAAGAATTTCATGAATAGAGATATGCTAATTAATAAAAAGCAGATAAAAAGATTATCAAAAAACTTATAATTAAGAAATAGGATAAACTTCTGAAAGTAAATTTATGAGCAAATCCACTAAAATAAAAGTTAAAGGAACAGAAATAATTCTGATAACAAACAATCAAGATGATTTTCTCTCTCTTACTGACATAGCAAAAGCTAAAAATCCTGATGAACCAAGATATGTTGTTCAAAACTGGATGAAAACGAGATTTACTGTTGAATTTTTAGGTTTCTGGGAAATACTACACAATCCACATTTTAACCGTGTCGAATTCGACACGTTTAAGAATGAAGCAGGTTCAAATTCTTTTGTATTAACACCACAAAAATGGATTGATTCTACAAAAGCAATTGGAATGGTTACAAAGGCTGGAAGGTATGGCGGTGGTACATTTGCACATAAGGATATTGCTTTTGAGTTCGCCTCATGGATAAGTGCTGAATTCAAGTTATATCTAATAATGGAATTCCAAAGACTCAAGGATGAAGAAAATGACAGATTAAAACTCGAATGGAATTTATCCAGAACTTTGGCAAAGGTTAATTATCATATTCATACAGATGCAATCAAGGATAATCTGATCCCGCCTGATCTTTCGATTTTGAAGCAGCAATATATTTATGCAAATGAAGCTGATTTGTTGAATCTGGCATTGTTTGGAAAAACAGCAAAAGAGTGGAGAGATCAGAATCCCGATTCAGATGGCAATATCAGAGACTATTCTACATTGGAACAATTGATTGTTCTTACGAATTTAGAGAGCTTAAATGCAGTTATTATCAAACAAGGTCTTTTGCCTGAAGAAAGATTAACAATACTTAACAAAACAGCTATTGAACAAATGAAGGTATTAGTCAAACAGAATCTGACAAAGAAATTATTGAAATAATTCATTTCAATCGTTTTCTCAAACTTGGCTCTGGCATGTATTTTATGAAGATTATCGATATTGGATTTGAAATATAATAAACTTAAATTGTTATGGAACCAAATAATCAAACAACTAGAGAAAAGGGATATATTGGTGAGGATATCGCCGGTAAGTACCTGGAAGAGAACGGCTATACGATCGTTAAGCGTAACTTCACTTTCGGCAGAGTGGGTGAAGTTGATATTATTGCCGAGAAAAACTCTAAACTGGTATTCGTCGAAGTGAAGTACAGAACTTCCGATAAGTACGGCGATCCTCTTTTTGCGATTAATCCGCGAAAAGTCCAGAGTATGAGGAAAACAGCTGAAGGTTATCTTTATGTCAACAAAATCACGAATAGAGAAATTAGATTCGATGTAATTACGATTGACGTTCGGGATAGATCAGTTCCTCCCAAACTGAATCATATCGAACAGGCTATCTGGTAGAACCGGATAGCTCAGGCTCAGCGTCATCAGTTTTGCAACCAACATCGAATCTGACAGTTATGATAATGGTTATGGTTTTTCTGTGCGATGCATTAAGGAAAAATAGTGAAGATGTGAATTTTGTATATTCAATATCATCTGATTCCTTTGTCTAAACTTTGATTCACATGATTTTTATGTAGAAGTTCTCTTGAATACAAATATCGAATAACTAACACTGAACACCGAATATCGAAGTGAAATACTGTCATGAGCTTGTCTTTCCTGCGAATGCAGGAATTTATTGTATTGTCATTTCGAACGAAGTGAGAAATCTAATTTATTCTGTTTTTGTAGGGGCACAGCGTGCTGTGCCCTCCTGAACCACAACTTATTTTGTTTACAAAACAAATAGGTGGACAAGCAGGATGCTTGTCCTACGTGTATTTGGTAGTTCAAACATCCTTGTTTGACCAATTATTTCACTATCACGACTTTATTTACTCCGCTGACTTTTCCGGCTTGGACTTTCACAAAGTATGTTCCAGACTCAAGAGCACTTGTGTCTATTATATCCGTTTGTTCACCCAATACTTCAGAATTCCGTACTCGTTCCATTTTAATATTACCATTAATGTCAGTCAATGTAATCTGAACCTGCCCGGACATATCGTTCGTATATTTGATCTTTATTGTATTTTCTGAAGGATTAGGGAAAATATTAATTTCTGCTCCCAAAATTTTAAAGCTTTCCTGTACATCACTAATACCAAAATCGCTCAGCTTTGCCCGGGATACAACGTTGCCAAAAGTCCCGGCAAAGATATTATTTCCGCTGATGGCTAATGAAGTGATGGTTGTAATAGTCAAGCCCGAATTCTTTTCTGTCCAGCTGTTGCCGTTATCTGTTGATAGATAGACACCACCATAAGTCCCAGCAAAGATATTATTTCCGCTGATGGCTAATGACAGGATATATTTATTAGTCAAGCCCGAATTCTTCACTGTCCAGCTGATACCGTTATCTGTTGATAGAAACACACCGCCACCTTCAAATTCAGTCCCGGCAAAGATATTTTTTCCTCTGATGGCTATTGATGAGATATATTTATTAGTCAAGCCCAAATTCTTTGCAGTCCAGTTGTTGCCGTTATCTGTAGATAGAAACACACCGTCGGTACTAGTCCCGGCAAAGATATTATTTCCGCTGATGGAGAATGACTTGATATATTTATTAGTCAAGCCCGAGTTCTTTGCTGTCCAGTTAGTTCCGTTATCTGTAGATAGAAACACACCGCTGCCATCCGCTCCGGCAAAGATATTATTTCCGTTGATGGCTAATGACCTGATATCTGTATTAGTCAATCCCGAATTCTTTGCTGTCCAGTTAGTTCCGTTATCTGTCGAAAGAAAGACACCGTTTTTAGTCCCTGCAAAGATATTATTTCCGCTGATGGCTAATGAAAAGATATATGCATCAGTCAAGCCCGAATTCTTTGCTGTCCAGCTAATGCTGTTATCTGTCGATAGAAAGACACCTTCACCAGTCCCTGCAAAAATATTATTTCCGTTGACGGCGAGAGACAGAATAATACCTCCAAAAGGACCATTTGATTGCTCCCACTGGGAATAGGATACTTGCATTAAAGCAAATAAAAGAACAAGAATCATTTTTTTCAATATGCACCTCCAAATTCTTTATAAAAAAGTGCCACTTCTCTCTCCTGATTTAATGCATTCAAATTAATCAGATTTCTTTGAATATCTATTTTGTTAATAACAAATGTATGATAATTATTCTACTTATCCTATACCAAATACTACTGAATTTTGTTCATGTTGCTATAATTCAAACCTCAATCGTGTTCATAGCATCTATCAGGTTTTTGAAAACAAAATCTGCCTGCTCAATGGGTTCGGTCAGATGATTAGTCAGATAAATTGTTCTCAATCCGGCATTCCTGCCTGCAATCACATCATTCTTGCTGTCGCCTATCATCCAGCTGATACTTCGATCAAAGCCCCACTTCTCAGCGGCTTCGTCAATCATTCCGGTTTCCGGTTTGCGCCTTGTGCTTCCCGAGTCAGATAAATCAGTGCAAAAATAAATATCATCAAAATTATATCCGGTAAACTCTTTAAGTTTGCTTTGCATATAGGCATGAACACTTGCGAGTTCTTTTTCGGTCATCAGTCCCTTCCCCACTCCCTGCTGGTTTGTAATTACTATTGCAGAATAATTCTTCTCCTTTATCCACTTGAAGAATTCAAGAAAATCAGGCAGAAAATGAAATTCCTCAGGAGTTTTCACATAGTCTTTCACAGGTCGGAAATTAATGACACCGTCTCTATCGAATAAAATTGCTTTGTTCATATTTTGAATTTTTAAAAGAAATCGTTAAATAAGTTTTAGCAAATTAATAAACTTCTGAAAATTAAGATGCAAGTTTCTTATTTTTGTGATTCATTTATTGCACAAACGGAGAATTTCGATGTCATTCCCAAGACGATCAAATACATGCGGCGAATTAAGACCTGAAAACAGCGGTGAAAAAGTTGTTCTTAACGGCTGGATTTCAACCGTCAGAGATATGGGTGGATTAATATTTATAGATCTGCGCGACAGATACGGCATTACACAACTAGTCATCCATCCGGAGTTGCAACCTGAGCTCGCAGCAAGATCAAAGGAACTGAAGCAGGAATTCGTTATCTGGGCTTCGGGTTCTGTTCGAATGAGAGAGAATCCCAATCAGAGAATACCAACCGGCTTGATCGAAATCCTAATAGATGAATTTGGCATTTTAAACACAGCAGAGCTTCCTCCGTTTGAGATCAGCGATGATATTGAGACTAACGAGGAACTCAGGCTTAAATACCGTTATCTGGACCTAAGAAGACCAATTCTACAGAAGAATTTTATCGTCAGAAATAATGTCTATCAGGTTGTTCATAGTTATTTTGCAGATCAGAATTTCCTTGAGATTGAAACACCAGTTCTGATGAAATCAACACCCGAAGGAGCGAGAGATTATCTTGTTCCCAGCCGTATTCACAAAGGGAAGTTTTATGCTCTTCCACAATCACCACAGCTTTACAAGCAAATCCTGATGATGTCCGGTTTCGACCGTTATATGCAGATTGTAAAGTGTTTCCGCGATGAGGATTTGCGTTCCGATCGTCAGCCTGAGTTCACTCAGGTCGATGTCGAGATGTCATTTGTTGATAGGGAAGATGTACAAACCGTTATCGAAGGCTTCTTTGCAAGACTGTGGAAAGAACAGCTCGGAGTTCAGATACAGACTCCGTTCCTCAGAATGAGCTATCACGATGCGATGGAGAATTATGGATCGGATAAGCCCGATCTGAGATTCGAAATGAAGATAAAAACAATCACTGAAATAGCAGACAAAACTGAATTTAAGGTCTTTTCGGACACGGCAGAAGCCGGTGGAGTGATTGCTCTTATCAATGCTAAAGGATGCGGCAACTACTCTCGCAAGCAACTGGACGAACTGACAGAATTTGCCAAGAAATATGGAGCAAAAGGACTATCATGGATAAAATTTGCAGATGGTCAGATAAATTCTCCGATTGCAAAATTCCTATCAGAAGAAAATATTGCTTATCTTAAAGCCACAGCGGAAGTCGAGGAAGGTGATTTACTCCTGATAGCCGCTGATGGCTGGACCAGATGTTATACAATTCTTGGTGCACTCAGACTTGAAATCGCACGCAGAACAGGCATTTTTGAAAAAGTGAAGAATACATACTCATTCCATTGGGTTGTCGATTTCCCAATGTTTGAATATGATGCTGAAGAAAACAGATATATTGCAATGCACCATCCGTTTACATCTCCTATGGATGAAGATTTACATCTTCTTGACTCAGCTCCGGAAAAAGCCAGAGCCAAGGCTTATGACATTGTTCTTAACGGTGCAGAGGTTGGCGGCGGTTCTATCCGTATCCATAGCAATGATGTACAGCAGAAGATATTCAAACTTTTGGGCATGGCAGAGGATGAAACTGAACTAAAATTTGGGTTCTTACTGGATGCACTGAAATTTGGCGCACCACCTCATGGAGGTATCGCTCTCGGGTTGGACAGAATTACGATGATGCTGACAGGAACAGATAATATTCGTGACGTTATTGCATTCCCGAAAACAACAAGCGGACTCTCGCTGATGGACGGCTGTCCTTCACTTGTGGACGAGAAGCAGTTGAATGAACTGCATATTAATATAGCAAAAGATTAATAAAAATCTCAAAAATATTTTGCAAAGTCAAAATTTCTCCTTAATTTTGAATTCTTATCTGGGCCCGTAGCTCAGTTGGGAGAGCGCTAGAATCGCACTCTAGAGGTCGTGAGTTCGAATCTCATCGGGTCCACGCACTGGATGTGCAAGTAGCGCAAATTGACATAAAATTATTATTGCCCTGTGGTGTAACTGGCAACACGTCTGATTCTGGATCAGAAGAGTTTAGGTTCGAGCCCTAACAGGGCAGCAATTAAAGCCATGCAATTCATTGAATTGCATGGCTTTTTTAGTTGTTTATCATATAATCCTGCATAAAGATCAGAATATATAACTTGCATTTCTAGATTTTTTTACCTTATTTTAAACTTGTTACATTTTGCATCCTAAAAACAAGTATATTTGTATTGATTGGTAAAATTAATAATAAATGAGGTTCAAAGTTGAGAATAATTGAATATAATGGAATTGATATAAAACTGGTCTCAATTCATTCGTTATCACAAGTAGGAATGTCAAAACAGGCATCAGATAAATTTTCGTTCAATATTGTCTGCGATAATCCGGTTGAAAGTATTGCTTATGATACCAAAGAAGAGGCTGAAACAGCACGTCAGGACTTTAGAGTATTATGGGAAAATGCGCTGAATGATGATTAGTTTCGATCTTGGATTTCTAGTAATTATTACTTTTTATGAAGTCATGCGACATCCTGCTACTTCATAACTATTATCTTTGTAATTATTTATTATAAATTCAATTTATTAAAATATTATGAAAAGCTACATATACTCACTGCTTATGATAATTTTTTTGATATCATGCGGTGATAAGAAAGATACTCGACCTGGAGATAATGCGAACCAAACAGATACATCAAAACCTATAAACCATTATCCATGGGTTCAGAGTATTCATGCTGTTCTTGGCGTCCCGTTCGACAAAGATTCTTCGGATGATTACATCATCATACGTGATCAGTATGTAATAAGTTATAATAAAAATACTAACATCTGCAATTGGGTTGCATGGGAATTGGATTCCGGCTGGTTTGGCGATGTATCACGCTATTCCGGGAGTTTTATTTCCGATACTTCCCTACCCGTAGGTTTCTACCGCGTTAAACATTCAGACTACACAAACTCAGGATATGACCGCGGTCACATGGTAATGTCCGAAGAGCGAACACAAACTAAGGCTGACAACAAATCAACGTTTCTTCTCACTAATGTAATTCCTCAAACACCCGATCTTAACCGAGGTGTATGGCTTAAGTTCGAGAATTACTGCAATAGTCTTTGCCGCGATAGTGGTAAGGAGCTGTTTATCGTTGCCGGAGGAATCAACCACACTAAGAATACTATCGGCAACGGCGTTGTCGTTCCGGACTCTTGTTTCAAAATTGTTGTCGTACTCAATCCCGGGCAATCACTAAAGGATGTTAACGGCAATACTCAGGTAATAGCTATTGCAATGCCTAATATTAAAGGAATACTTAAACATAATTGGGATGAGTACAAAACAACTGTAGATAGAATCGAAGCAAGTACCGGCTATGATTTTCTTAGCTTAATACCCAAGTCCATTCAGGACAGTATCGAAAGATAATGATTAATAAAACTCATAGTAGGTTTAACATGAAGAATGTTTATTTGTGGGTTTTAATCTTTTTTTTATTATTCCCGTCATCTTTTCTTATTTCTCAATCTGATGATAGAGATATAGACAGTGCTAAAGGTGGATATACTAAATGCTCAGTTTTTGTCTATAAGTTCCAATACGGTGAGTTATCTCTAAAATCAAAACAAAAGTACAGATTTTCCAAGTTTAATAATAAAGGTCTTCCTATTGAGGTAGTCAAATATTATTATTACAACAAAGGTCCAGATGGAATTAGAGTAAATATTAAATATGATGATAGAAATAACAAAATTGAAGAAAATTCGTATGAAGCTAAAAAGCATACTTCTAGAAAAGTATATAAATATGATGACAAGGGAAACAGAATCGAAGAATTGACATTCACTCCAAATGGAACACTTTACGATAAAAATATTTACAGGTATGATGATAAAAGAAATAAAATTGAAGAAGTTAATTACGGTGTTAGTGGTTCAATTTCTGATAGAAAAACCTTCGATCCTGATATTGACAGTAAGTTATATTTTGAATATGACAATAAAGGTAGAAAAATTAAGACTTTCGACACATTAGAATCTGGGTCAGGTTGGTTGGTTCAGACCTTTGAATATGATGAAAAAGATCGTTTGATTGAAAAAATTACATATGACGATTATGAAGGATATCTTTATAAGATTGTAAAATTCAAATATGATGTTAATATGAACATAGTTGAAGTAGAAAAAAAACAAAACATTCATGGTGTTTTAAAATTAACTTTCAAAGAAACATATCAATATGATTTTCTAGGAAATCTAATTGAAAAAATTGATTTTGATGAACGCAATGAACCTTTTTGGAAATACGAATACATTTATTCAAAATAAATTCAGTTCCATTCAGGACAGTATCGAAACACAGTAAATAAAAAAACAGGCTGGTACTAAATTTTTACCAGCCCGTATAGGAATCAACCTATTTTAACATAATTGTTTAATCATATTCATTGACAACGCATCTGCCAATTTATTTTGGCTCTGTAAAAATATATTTTCGTTTAACTAGCTATTTTTTTAATGAAGGTTTTGCATCAGGGTGTTCTAAAAAAAGAAATAATTCTAATTTCATATCGTTTAATAAAATTAATGACTATAGAAGAACATATATCTTACTGGATTGAAAGCGCTGATCAAAATCTGAAGGCGGCTCAAGATAACTTAAACATAGGTCACAACGATTGGTGTTTATTTATTAGTCATTTGGCTATTGAAAAGCTTCTAAAAGCAATTTTTATTAAAGAAACAAAAAATTTAATACCTCCCAAAATACATAATTTGGTTAGATTAGCTGAGCTTTCTAATATAATTTTGACTACAGAACAAAAGAAATTTCTGGATATTGTCACCGAATTTAATTTAGAAAGTCGATATCCTGATGATAAATTTAAATTTTATAAATTAGCTACAAGAGAATTCACTTTTCAAAATTTTAACAAAATCAAGGAGCATTTTTCATGGTTGAAATCCCTGATAAAATAAAAAAATTGATAAAAAAATTTATTGATGCAGCCCAAGAAGATAATATTTCAATTTCTCAAGCTGTTTTGTTCGGAAGTTATGCTAAAGGAACTAATCACAAGTGGAGTGATATTGACTTAGCAGTTGTATCCGATGATTTTGAAGGTATAAGATTCTATGACAATCAGAAGCTTTTTTATGCTAAAGATAATTCAAGTTTTGAGATAGAACCCCATCCCTACCGTCCTGAAGATTTTACAGAGGACAATCCATTCGTTAAAGAAATTCTCGCCCATGGAATTAGAATTATTTAACTTTCAAAGAATCAATTGTTTCTAATATTTAACTTATAATATATCAAAAATTGTATCCTTGATTCTGAAGAAAAACCACTAATGAATATTACTATTCATAACACTTGTATCAGCCTGCGAAAAATTATCCACGTTTTGAGAGCCTGAGGAATAGATTGTATAAAAAAAACGGGCTGTAATTGCCCTATTTACAGCCCGGAATCTTACGAGTTTATCATGAAAAACTCAACTAATCTCATCATTTTCTTATCCATATTCATTGACAACGCATCTGCCAATTTATTTTGGCTCTTTAAAAATATTTTTTCGTTTAACTAGCTAATCTTTAAAGTATTATCGTTTTCAGATAATTCTCCATATTTTTCTAACAGGATCTTTGTTAATTCTTGTTTATAATCCAAATTATCAGGTGCTTTAAATGAACCCCTCAATTTTTCTATTAGGGAGACTTTATCTTTAATTGGCATATTATCCTTATTTAGTTTCATGCTTTTCACTTAATTATTCATTCTTAAATATTAATTATTAATTATCAATTCTTAATTATTATACTACCACGGCAGAATCTTATCTACTGCATTGTCATCAATCCTAAGGATGAAGAATTCATCCGATCCGGCGAAAGCCACGACAGGATCAGGAAGAACAAACGGAACTTGAGTGAAAATTGGCGCATCGCTCAGTGACACAGTTTTTATAAGATTTCCCATTTTATCCAAAAAGAACATTCCGATTGTGTTCCGCTTAACTCCCAGAACAGCAATATTTTCTTTGCTGACAAGCACAGGAGTTGTTATAGTGTTGTCCAGATACTGTTTCCAAAGCATCTTGCCCTTCAAATCAAAGCAGTAAATGCCACTTATAGACTCACCTACCCCGGCATTATAGCCAACAAAGTAGATGCTGCAGTCTGTCCCTGCTGAAATGTATCTGGGTGTAATCGTCAGTTCCTTTTCCCATGCCAGTGCCCCGGTTGTATCGAGAGCGATTATTTTATAAAGTTTATCCTGATAAATATCATAACTTGCCTGGAAAATGATTAGCTTGCCTGTTGTGATAGCTCCCTTAAGAATTCTGGTTTTATCGAATCCCTTTTTCCAGATCAATTTGCCTTTCGAATTAACATAATGAACCGTATCTGCTTTTCCATACATGTTTTGGGTAGCGACTATCGTGATATTCCCGTTCTTATCGGCACAGAATGTCTTCATTGTCTGCTGAACGAAATTGTAATCCCATAGTTTTTTCCCATCGAAACCAAGTTTGAAAAGGATACCGGGTGATGCTGCAACGACAAGTCCATCCTTCAAAGTCAGCAAATCAGAATAAATTTTATTCTGTGCTTTCAGACTATCGTGAAGATACTTCCAGCGAAGTTTCCCATCGGTTGAATATGAGCTTATAGTCCCATCACTTGTAATCAGATATATGTTCTGATCTTTGTCACCAGCCATTCCTGCCGTAACAATTTTGCCAGTATCGAGCTTAACAATCCATTCAACTTTTTGACCCGACAACATTGCAAGTGTACCATTAACGGTTGTAACAGCCATACGTCCGCGTTCCAGAGCCAGAGGAGGAATCATACAACCTGATTTATCTGCAATATCATATTTGTCGATATAAAAAGCATTTTTGTAAAAACTCCCTAATTCCTCATAATTATTGGTTCTGTTGGTCCCACCATGGGAATTATATCCCTGTGGTTCTTCTTGCTTGGAACAGCCACAGACAAGGAGCACAAGAATTACAACTAAATAAATATGTCTTAACTTTTTCATAATCAAAATTAAATTAATTTATAGTAGGTCAAGCATCCTGCTTGACCAAATCAAAATCGGTAAAATATTTTCATTTTTTTTAAACCAATTTAGTTAACAAACAAGGATGTTTGTTCTACTAAAATTCATTTCCAGCCAAATATAAACTTACAAAAATATCAACAAATTCGATTAACAGATTATTCGGAAACGATGATTTTGATGAAACAATTCAATTTACTTAAGCGTATTGCGTCTAAATCAACTTGTTATTTACTAAAAATATTTTGATTTATGGACGACGTACAAAAAATTCACGAGCTTGGTTCTGCTATTGATAAAGTTAAAAAGGAAATTTCGAAAGTAATTGTCGGGCAAACCGATATAATAGATCAGTTGCTGATTTCACTGTTTTCAAAAGGTCACTGCCTTCTTATCGGTGTTCCGGGATTAGCAAAAACACTGCTAATCAGGACTCTTGCCGAAGCAATGGATCTGAAGTTCAGCAGAATCCAGTTCACACCCGATCTGATGCCGAGTGACATCACCGGGACTGAAATTATTGAAGATAATATCAGCACAGGTCATAAGCAATTTAAATTTGTTAAAGGTCCTATTTTTGGGAATATTCTTTTAGCAGATGAGATAAACCGTACTCCTCCAAAAACTCAGTCTGCATTACTTGAAGCTATGCAGGAACATGCAGTTACAGCAGCAGGCACAACTTATAAATTGGAAGAACCATTTTTTGTTCTAGCAACACAGAACCCAATCGAGCAGGAAGGTACGTATCCATTGCCAGAGGCTCAATTAGATAGATTTATGTTTAATCTCTGGTTGGATTACCCATCTCACGATGAGGAAGTACAGATTGTGAAATCCACAACAGCCCAGTACTACCCGGAAGTTCACAAAGTTCTTACAGCCGCTCAGATTATTGAATTTCAGGAGCTTATCCGTAGTGTCCCAGTTGCAGACAATGTAATCAATTACAGTGTCAATCTGGTTAGAACAACACGTCCGTCAAAGGATTCACATCAGATGGTAAAGGATTTCATAAGTTATGGTGCAGGTCCCAGAGCATCTCAGTATTTGATTCTCGGTGCAAAAGCCAGAGCCGCAATTTCCGGACGTTATACTCCCGACATCAATGATGTGAAAGCTGTTACTCTGCCAGTCCTTCGCCATAGAATCGTTACCAACTTCAATGCCGAAGCCGACAATGTAAGCACAATGGATATAGTGGCTAAACTTGTTGAATCAGTAGGCTAATAGTACTAATCCAGTTTATTCCGTGAAACAATATTAATTGAGTTAATTCAGAACCCAGTCTGTTATTCCTGCGAATGAAACTATGTGGAAACTATAGATTTTGTCATTCTGAGGGAGCGTAGCGACCGTGAGAATCCAGGCTGTTTTTTGCAAGTAAATACAAATACATGGATTCCTCACTACGTTCGGAATGACCTCTAAATCAGACTTTTCACACAGTCTCATGCACGGAAATGACACAAATGAAAAAGTGTTTTCAAAGGATTGATAAAGTATAATACAAATTTTGTGTTTAAGAAGACAGGATTACTGTTTCTGAGCAGAGAGCTTTTTCTCGTTCATCATTTGATGCTATTATTACACCACCACCAATGTCTCTTTGGTTTTGGGCTATCTCGATCACGCGGTCAATTCCGGCTTTGTCCAGATTAGTAAAGGGTTCATCCAGAAACAGCAGATCAGGTTTATGCTGTAGTGCGACCAAATACTTAACTCTCTGTTTCATTCCCGATGAAAAAGTCTTTATCTGATCGTTTCTTCTCTTTTCAAGATTGAAAGATTTAAGCATACTGATTGCCCAATCCATGTCGAACGTTAATGCATGGAACTTCGCAAAAAGCTGCAAATGCTCGATGGGTGAGAATTCCTCATAAAGAATTAAGTATGGAGAAACAAATCCAATACTTTCAGAAATTTTATCCTTCGGAATCAGCTTCCCATCAATATTAAGTGTAACCTGCCCGGAAGTTGGCGGGATAATCCCTGATAAAATCTTTAGCATAGTTGTCTTACCGGAACCGTTTTCGCCTCCGATTGAAATCATTTTAGAATTGGTTAAACTGATTGAAATATCGCGAAAGATAAATCTATTGCGAATAAAGCTTTTGCTTAAATTATTTCCGGTCAGTTCAAATTTTTTCATGTTCAATTCTCATTCCATCTATTGAATTATAGCAAATTTTCCTGAGCATTCATTATTTCCATACTTTGAATGAAATATGTAAACTCCCGTTGAAAAATTCATTAGCTCTTTGCTGAAGATTATTACTCTGTTTTGTTGATTATCCAGTCCAACTACCATCGTTGATGATTCGAAAACCTTTTCCATAGAAGAATTAAGTATATAGAATTCCACCTTAGAATTTATTGTTGCTCCGTCAGGTGCGGGAAAGAACATATCCTGATCTTGCGTTTTGACAAATGGGTTTGGATAAGCATAACCGATTAGCTTGGTAATATCGCCACCGGAATAGAACAACGCATCGCATATATTTGATTGAGGAGTTAACAACTGATAATAGTATTTTTTATTCTTGCCGAATTCGCGGGAATCAGTCAGTGGAGTTGATGAAACTGCAACTGTATATGGCATTTCTCTAGTTCCTTGCTTTACGGCAGATTCGGTGTCTGTATCAGTAATTAATATATCTGCAGTATCGGATGTTGTGTTGAAATCCGGATAATCATATCTTACTCTGAGAAAGCGGAATTCATAAGCCAACAGACCACCTGAATGTGTAAAGGATGGTTCATTGAATTCTTCATCTTTGTATAATGTGACTAAAGGAAACTGTGAAGCCATTTTGAAATATTGATTCTCTTTTGCTCTTTTGCCTGTGAAGTAAAACCATTCTAGTTGCTTGCACCATTCTTCTGCTAACGAAGTATTTTTATCAATCAGAGCACTATCCAAAGCTTTGTATCCCTGTACTCCTAAAGCAATTCGTTCCCACATTCTAAGTAAAACACTATCACCGAAATTTGTATGAAGATATTCTCCAAAGATCGAATATCTATACCCTGTTTCTGCTATTCCATTGCCAAAAGGCCATGATCTTGGTTCACGAAATAGAGAACGGACATATTGAAGATAATCTTTTGTGTAAGGAACCAATCTAATCTCCATCCAGGTACTTGTCATCTCATTTAATGAAGGCGAAGTGTAATCCTGCCCGTAAGCAAATTGAACTGCATGATGATATTCATGTGCCAGGGTTATCTTTAAAGCTGTATATCCTGTATCGTTAAAGGTTCTGTATTTCTTCCCGTTCTGGTTCGTAGAATCTCTTTGGGAGAAATCATTATCGATAACTATGTAGGAAGTAAATTTTGGTCTGTTGAAAGTAGATGAATATTCATCTTCAGCGTCAGTGTATCCATAAAGTCCTTCACCCTGATCACCACCGTCGCCAATATTAACCAAATAGATATCATAGGCATCGGAAGAACCTACACCATTGTCAGTTTTGGGTTTCAGATAATGCATCTGATTAACTTCAACATCATATACATAATCAATGAAAATCAAAGCTGAATCTACAAAATCAGAATTACCATTCTTGTCGTCATCATTCATCGGAACAGCATTATGACCAGTAGTGTCAAAATGTATCAGGAATAATCCTGATGCCGAAACTTCTTGTTTTTGCAAAGCCGGTCTGCTATTGAGGATTCTGTCATTTCTCTTTTTGGGGTCAGGCTGAAATCTGCTTGTTTGGAATGTACCGCACTTCGATCCGGGTGCAGGGTTATATTCTTCGTCCTGAGCCTGCACAAAACCAGAGAGGATCGAGATTAATAATATAGTGAAAATGAATTTATATTTCTGCATTAAGAGTCAATTTAATTTCTTGAAAAAATCAATCTAACAAAAATATCATTTTTTTTTCAATTTGTTTGAGTAAAGATATTAATCAAAAATTGTTTACCATGTTCTTGATGATTAAAGCACAGTAATAATTTATAATATGAATGTAAGGATAATTAAGATTAATTAGTAAATGTCAGGTCATTTATTTAATTTTAATTCAATTCTCCTTCTATCCCATAGGGATTTGATATTGGTAGAAAACCAAACCCACGCAATAATTATTACCTAGCAGAGGTTAAATATATAATCGCTACGCGATAAGTTCTTTCTGGCGGACATTGTGCTACCAATATTTAATCGCTACGCGATATTATTTTCATCCCTTACGGGATTTGTTCTACATTTCTGAAATCTTCACACCCCTTAATCCCCTCTCAAGAGGGGAAAATACAGAATACAATTTAATCTTTCTCATCAATCCCGTTAGGGATTTGATATTGGTAGAAAACGGAACCCACGAAATAATTATTACATCGGAGAGGTTAAATATATAATCGCTACGCGATAAAGTCGTTCTGGCGGACATTGTGTTACCAATATTTAATCGCTACGCGATATTTTTCCCATCCGGACGAGATTTGTTCTGCATTTCTGAAATTTTCACGCCCCTCGATCTGCTCTCAAGAGTGGAGAATACAGAATAAAAATGATTCCTATATGCACATGGTTCTGCATCTAATCCGTGCAATCCTTTAATCCTATAAATCCGCGATTCAGACATTTGCGGAGAATACAGAATACAATTTTATTCAATTTTTTCTATCCCTTTAGGGATTAGATTTTGGTAGAAAATCGTACCCACGAAACAATTATTACCTCGTAGAGGTTAGAGATTTAATCGCTACGCGATAAGTTCTTTCTGGCGGACATTGTGCTACCAATATTTAATCGCTACGCGATATTTTTTCCATCCCTAACGGGATTTGTTCTATATTTCTGAAGTTTTCACACCCATTGATCCCCTCTCAAGAGGGGAAAATACAGAATACAATTTGTTTTCATATTCCTTCTATCCCATAAGTATTTGATATTGGTAGAAAAACGAACCCACGAAATAATTATTACCTCGTAGAGGTTAAATATATAATCGCTACGCGATAAACTCTTTCTGGTGGACATTGTGTTACCAATATTTAATCGCTATGCGATATTTTTTCCATCCCTACGGGATTTGTTCAGCATTTCTGAAACTTTCACACCCCTCGATACCCTCTCAAGAGGGGAAATACAGAATACAATTGATTCTTGTTTGTATATGCCTCTGCATCTAATCCGTGCAATCCCTTAATCCTATAAATCCGCGATTCAGACATGAGGGGGAAAATACAGAATACAATTTTATTCAAATCCTTCTATCCCGTTAGGGATTTGATATTGGTAGAAACCAAACCCACCCAATAATTATTACCTCGTAGATGTTAAATATTTAATCGCTACGCGATATTTTTCCCATCCCTATGGGATTTGTTCTGCATTTCTCTAATCACATGTCTTTGTATCTAATCCGTGCCATCCTTTAATCCATAAATCCGCGATTCAGACATTTGCGGAGAATACAGAATACAATTTCATCTTCTGATGCTGTAATCTAGTAATTATTATTTAGAAAAACAAAATTGAAGATATATGAATAGAATTTAACAAAATTACTATTTCAATTTCCAACTTTCATTTACTGCGACATTTGTGAAAAATAATCTTTTACCCATTGTGTATATTTATATTGAAAATATTGTCTACTAACTGAAAATGGAAATATCCCTGTTAAACTGTCTGGAATTTCTGAAATCTTTCCATCTATCCATAAGGTATCACCATTACTGATTTCGAATAAATAATTTGATTCAGAATAATATGTTCTTCCCTTATGAAGATAATCATTACTAATATCAACATAAAAAATTTTACCATTTTGGATTTTTGTTATACAGGGCAATATAGTAACTTTTCGATACCTGCTAAATTTTTTATAAGTTGTATCGTGTATATTGTTTATATACAATACATTCTCAAAGCGATTGGTTCTAAGTTTATAATGACCTGAGGGTAAAATTGCTGTTTCAGCTATATATTGCTCATACCACTTTGTTGTATAATACTTACTTATATAAATACTTGTATAATTTGAAACCAAAATACAAAATATTAGGAATATACCATATAACAATTTTTTATTTTTAAATATCATTGTCTATCCTTATTGATTGTCGCTTCCAGTAACCGCACCGGGAATTGGTTGTTTATCTTGTTTATTAACTTTATTTTGAATAATGTTATTAATTAATCTAACAAATTGTGGAGTATTAAACAAAGAATACCATTTTTCTGAGTAATCCTTCGGGCGATTAGAAAGATTATCATATTCATACATTGCATTATGTGTTGAATTATCATACACAGCGTCCTTCGCCCAATAAGGTTCGAAGTATTGATTATCAGCTTTACTACCCTCTTTATTAGGATGTAAGAAACCAGCTGTATGTCCCATTCCGTGTACAACCGAACGACAGTCATCACCTTCTATAATTTTAAGGATTCGTGCCTCACTTAAATATATATTCATACTTAGATATCCTGCTAACTCTCCGGAGTTTAGCTTTTCTGGTTCTTCTGTAGGCCTAAATATACTAAATACATGTTCACCTTGCGTAAGTTTTTCAGTAGGTTCAACGGTTTTAACATTAATAGTAGTTTTAACCTCTACTTCGTATGGGATATCTCCTAAATAATAAAAATCATTTGATAAAGTAGCATGTTCTTCTTCACTCAAATTGAAATTAGCACTAAAACTTGACTTGCCTTGTTCAGCAATTGAATTTTTTAAATCATCAATTTCAAAATACTCATTATTTTTTTTAATTAGAACTGCTGAAAATACAATTTGTATTTTTAATACTCCATTTTCTACATATGCATTTGCTATGCTCCATTTATTTCCATCAGAATCAATACGCCAAACAGGATTGTTTTCGGTATAATTAAATGGTGAAACGCTTGGAAAATTATTATTGAATGGATCCAAACTCAAGAACCTCCCTAGCCTCGGATCGAAGAATCTGGCACCATAGTCATAGCTATTGCCTTCGCCTTTAATTGCGTCGTCCTTTTCCATGCCATTATAGCTATACCTGTAATTGAACGACGGTGCTTTATAGTGCAAACCGGATTCGGACATACCGAAGGGATAGAAGTTATTGGCTTCCATCAGGTCAATTTTGAAATATGTGCCTTGAGTGCCGGCAGGCAGTTTCAAATCCGAAAAGAGGGTCGTAACATTGCCCAGATGGTCTTTGATCTCATAATCCTTATACTTCAGTCTGCGTGTATGAATTGGCGGCGTACCTGCATTATAGAGAAGCTGAGGATCATAAACGGGCATAGTTGTATTATAAGGCGGTTCCTGACTGCGTGCAAAGCGTCCGTGAGACTTGGAGCCATATATGTACCATTCGGAACAAGTCATGTTGTAGCGGTTAGCTTCAGTGTTAGAGCCTTTGTAGATAGCCATCACCTCGCCGTTGGCATCACGGGCATAAAGAGTATGCTCTGCGACAGTAGATGTTGCGGGCGGACCTGTGATGAAATCGGAACTGTTCATTATTTTAATACAATTCAATTATTTTCTACAAATATAATGATATAACACATTAATTTGAAAAAAAGTTACAAGGGTGAGGAAAATAATTTTTGGGGTATTGGATATAGGGATGAGTTAATACAAATACATGGATGCGCTTCGCAGTCCTTCGGAACTCACGGTCGCTACGCTCCATCAGAATGACAGGTCCATTGATAGATAGAATCATTGTACGTCCTAATAAGGAAAATGCCGGTTCAACACCGGCATTATTGTTAATTTTCATTTTTGAATACTATTAACGGAACATTTCCTTAATCATTCCCCATGTCTTTTGGATTCCGCTGAGACTGTGAACCACGTTGACGTTGTTTGAATAAGCAATCGAATTATCTTTCTTAAGAATCTTTATTCTGTAAGAAAAATTATTCTTGCCCTGAACTTTATTCACGTCATCTTTCATAAAAATATTATCATCTTTGAAAGAATAAACAGAGGCATAACCGTGAGCTTTTTCAGTCCAGATATATTTGAAATCTGAATTTCCGCTACTTCTTTCAATTTCATAACCGGATACATTTGCTTCATTCGATGATTTCCAATCGAGCACAACATTGCGCCCGTCTGAATTTGCAGTGAATGATTCAAGCAGATAATCCTGGGCAAACAGCACACTAATGGCCGTAACGATAATCAATATGGATATAATCTTTTTCATAAGAACAAAAATATTAATTTGAAAGAGCATTTGCAAATATATTTATTACTAAGACGCTTTAAGTGCATAAAAAGTTACAATTTTTTTAAAAATTTTTATCTAATCGATTTTTTGATACATTCCCAATTTGTGTTAATTTGTGTGGCTATATTTAACAATTTAAAAAATACGTAAAAATGTCGAATAAAAAGAACGGTAATTCTGGAAAAAAAACCAGTGGTTTGATAATATTTCTTGGCATCATTGCCCTGCTTGTTGCAGGTGGATATTTGTATATTAATGATTATTTCGAGCCAAGCACCACAAATAATTATGTAGAAGTAGATTCAACTAAAATTAAAGCACAACAAGCAAAATCTGACAGTGATTTCGTCCGTGCCGCCTCCAGCAACGATGATACATCCATGAAAGTTATATACTCCAGTTTTCCTCTCAAAGGCAATGTCCCTTTTCTTCTCGATGAGGAGGCAGGCAAATCCGTAAAACGTGTTTACACAGGCAGAAGAATTAATATTGCTGTTACCGGACTTGACAACCGTCTGGGACAACGTTCCAACCATGCCGATGCAAATCATGTTGTATCAATTCTCGTCGATAGCGGAACAGTAGAAATTATTTCTGTCCCAAGAGATACACCTGCTGATGCCGGTATGCCGGACACATCTAATCAGAATAAATTGACAATAGTAAGAGCCGGACGCGGTAGAGAAGCTTACCACAAAGAACTTGCAACCATTGCCGGTGTTGATAAAATCCACTACTTTGTAGAAGGAAGCTTTTCCCAGGTAATGGGACTAATTGAGTTCCTTGGAATTAAGGACTCAAAATCAACACTTCAGGTACTTCGCTCAAGAGTAGGTCTTGGTGGTGATGATTACCAGAGATGTTATAATCAAGCTCAGTTTATCAGGCAAATGGTGCTGAGACATTTCAATAAATTTAAAGGATTGACTGGCGAAGTTCTCATACGTGGTGGTCTTGTCCTGCTTGAGACAAATCTCACTACTACAATTTTGAAAGACATTATTGACAAACTTGAGTCCAAAGGATTCACAAAATCTCCAGAATCAATTCGAGTTAAAGTCAGACCACCAATTTTCAGCAAATTCAAAATTTATGACTTTGCTGATGAAGCCGTTATTCAGTCCCTCAGGGGTAAAATAGAGAATTTTAACGAATCATATCTTAGTGATTCTACAAAAAGCACTACGCCTAATCCAGCAAGAATTCTTCGTAACGCTTTGAGTAAAGCATGTGCTGATTCTGCTAAGAGGCCAAAAAATGTTGTGAATAGTCTTTCCGTATATTTCAATCAGCATGCCTGGCTTCAGGTTTCTGATTTGACAGAACGGGATCAAATCCGCAATCAATTCGCTTTAATGCTTAGCTCTGCTTATACAAAACAAAAGCAGACAGATAAAGCAAGACAGGTTTGGGAAATTGTTAAGACTGAGCAGGAATTATTTATGAATCGTTTGAAATAAATCACTACCTTTTTACGATAATATTATATAATTATTATCTGGTTTATTAAGTTATTATTAATTAGTTTAGAATATGAAAACTTTAATTCTTGTTCGCCATGCTAAATCAGACTGGGATGTGCCTGATACACATGATATTGACCGCTCCCTCAACTCCCGCGGTATTAGTAATAGTGCTTATATGGCTGAAATTATTGCTAAAAAAGGACCTAAGGCTGATTTGATTATTTCCAGCCCTGCAAACAGAGCTCTTACAACTGCAAAAACTTTTGCTGTCCATCAAAACTACAATGAGAATGATATTAAGATTGAAGAAAAGATTTATTATGGTATTTGGAAAGACATTGCTACAATACTGATTGAAACAGACGATAAATATGATACAGTTTATGTCTTTGGACATAACCCCACCATCAGCATCCTGTGTAATAATCTTTCTTCCAATTCTTTCGACCACTTCCCAACATGTGGTGTTGCCTGCATAGATTTTAAAGTAGAACACTGGTATGAGTTAGATTCTGTGCCAGGAAGAACAAGGTATTTCGAATTTCCCAAAAAACATTTATTATAGAATTTTAGAGATGAAGTAGTATGGCTTTCAGAAAAACAAAAATTCTTTGCACGATCGGACCGTCAACAGCCGGTGTGGACAATCTGATTAAACTCGCTAATGCAGGTATGGATGCAGCTCGATTAAACTTCTCTCACGGGAGTCATGAGGTTCATCTTCAAACTATTGCCGATATCCGCAAAGCAGAAGAAGTAACCGGTAAACCCATCGCTATCATTCAGGATCTCCAGGGTCCCAAAATTCGCACCGGTAAAGTCAAAAACGGAGGAGTGCCACTTGTCGATGGTGAAGAATTAATCATAACCGTCGAAGATATTGAAATTGGTGATTCAAAAAGAGTTTCTACATCTTACAAAAGTCTGATACATGAAGTTAGGCCCGGGAATACAATCCTACTTGATGATGGCTATCTGATTTTATCAGTCATTAGGGTTGATTCAGTCAACATTTATACTAGAATTGTCAAGGGTGGAATTTTAAAAGATAATAAGGGTATTATCACTCCGGGTGTATCAAGTACTGCTCCATCACTAAGCCAAAAAGACATCGAAGATCTCAAATTTGGACTTGATGCGGGTGTGGATATGGTGGCATTATCTTTCGTCCGCTCCGAGCGTGATGTTATTGAATTGCGTGCCACCATGAAGATTTTCGGCAGGACAGTACCTGTTATATCAAAAATTGAACGCTACGAGGGTGTAGAAGACATTGTTGATATCATCAATGAATCTGACGCCATTATGGTAGCTCGTGGCGACCTTGGTCTCGAAATGCCTGCCGAACAGGTTCCAGTTCTTCAGAAAGAAATAATAAAAAAATGTAATCATTATGGTAAACCTGTTATCATTGCTACCCAGATGCTGGAATCAATGATTAAAAATCCGAGACCAACCAGGGCAGAAGCCAGTGATGTTGCCAATGCGGTTCTGGATGGATCTGACTGTGTCATGCTAAGTGGCGAAACAAGTGTGGGTGATTATCCATTCGATGCTGTTGAGTATATGCGCAAGATAATTCTGGCAGTTGAAGAGCAGTATTTCACTGATTTTAAGGTTAATGATAATCATTTTGCTGCTTCTCAAATTTCTGAAGCATTGGGCTCTGCAGCATGCTCTATTTCCCATAAAATTGGTGCAAAAGCCATTATTCCTGTTACCTATTCCGGCTTTACAGCTCTGGACATTGCAAAATACAGACCATCAGAACCCGTGATTGCTTTTACTGACAGTATTGATGTCCTTAGATACCTTTGCATTGTTCGTGGTGCGATGGGACATCTTATAAGCAAATCAGTTACCAAAAATGAAATCACCGATATTATAGATTATACAATCAAAGAATATGACTTTATACAAGCAGGCGATTACATTGTCATAGTTGCCGGACTTTCTGCACGATCAATTGTGCCCACAAATATGATTAAAGTACACAAAATTGTTTAAATTAGGAGCCAAATGAGTTATCCGAATCTTAATAAAGATGACATTCTGAACCTTGACCGTTCAAATATGTTCAAAACACTAAGCGATTTCCCTGCTCAGATAACAGAAGCAATTTCTATAGGAAAAAATGCACCAACATTTCCTCAGAAATTCAAATCCTCAAATTTTCTCGTGCTGGGCATGGGCGGTTCTGCTATCGGTGGCGACATTCTATCTTCATATCTTGGTAACCTCGAAGGAGCCGCGAAAATTTCTGTGAAAGCCAACCGTGACTATTCCATCCCCGGCTATATTGATGAAAATTACAGCATTATTGCCAGCTCATATTCCGGTGGAACAGAAGAAACAATCGAAGGACTGCAGAAAGCACTGGAAGTAACGCAAAACATCGCTTGCATCACAACCGGTGGTAAGCTTGGTGAGATAGCAGATGCGAATAAACTTCCCCGAATAACTGTTCCAGGTGGCTTTATGCCACGATGTGCGTTGGCTTATTCATTTTTCCCGATGCTATTATTGCTTAAAAAGTCCGGTGCTTTCGATGAGCAAACTGCCGCAACAATAGATTCTCAGTTAACTGACACTTTATCTTTCATTACAGAGAAATCAGGAATTTACTCACAGATGAATGAGGATAATCCAGCATATGCACTCGCTGTCAAGCTTTATGATACCGTTCCTGTTGTGTATTCTTCAAACAAACTTGACTCAGTCAACCTCAGATGGAGATGCCAGATACAGGAAAATGCTAAGAATCTGGCGTTCGGAAGTGTTCTTCCTGAAATGAACCACAACGAGATAAATGCCTGGAGTTTTCCCGAAAATAGTATTCACAATTTCTCGATCGTACTCCTGCGGGATGAGTCCGATCATACAAAAGTTCAGACAAGATTCAATGCAATTCAGGAAATACTCGGAGAATCTGTTCAGAGAATAATCCCTGTTTCAAGCAAAGGGACAAATTTCATGACGAGAATGTTCGATCTGATTTATTTGGGAGATTGGGTTAGTTACTATTTAGCTTTGCTGAATGGAGTCGATCCCACGCCAATTCCGTTGATTTCAAAACTAAAAAATCTACTTTCGCAATTGGCTTAGACTATTAATATACAAGAACTTTTTGGAATAGCAAAAAAAAAATCATATATTTGTATTCCTAATTTTTGTCTATTATACAAAAGTGACCAATGGCTGGAAGAAAAAGGTCGAGGAGAGCAAAATATATCACTCTCTATTCCCCCTTTCTCATGAGAGAAACCAAACATGAACTGATTGGTGAACCAATTGAGACTGAAAGAGGAAGACAACAGTGGGCTCGCTGTACACGTTCAAGGCACTCACAACTGGTTAATCTAGATGCTATCGAGGCAGAATCTGACAAATCGAGAGCAGTCGTCCATATTACCAGGGAAGATGCTATGAAATACTCCCCCAAGAACGAATACGAGATCGGTGATTTTATCTATCATCAGATCTGGGACGATGTTGGGGTTGTTAGAGCAAAAGAAGTTACAAGCACAGGTGGCAAAGCCATTCTGGTGCAGTTCGAAAAGAACTCTGAAAAGAGACTTATCGAAAATTTGAAAATGTAGTTGAATTATTTATTCACTAATAAATAAAAAAAAATTGGAAGGTGGTGAATTACTTGATAGGCGTTACTCTTCAAACAAATGAAAGTATTGATAGAGCTTTAAAGCGGTTTAAGAAGAAATACGAAAGAAGTGGTATTCTTAGAGATTTTAAGAAAAGAACAGCTTTCATGAAGCCCTCAGTCGAGTCAAGACTATCGAGACTAAAGGCTCAGCGCAGACAGCACAAAGCCACGCAAGAGATGGAATAAAAACATCTTCCAACACAGAATCCAAAGGCGGTTTAACGACCGCCTTTTTTATTAAATTACATTTTCAAATTCTAGATGATCTATATGATTAATTTTATTGGTTGTTCACTATGATCTAAAAATTAATAACACCGAAATCTGCTCTCAATAAAACATTTCTGAAGGTAAAACCTGCTAATTTGTTAATTCATACGTCACTTTAAATTAATTTTAAAAAGGAGAGCCTATGAATTTTCTTAAAAAAACAATTTTGCCGGTTTTATTATCAACAATTTGGATAAGTATCTCTGAGTTTGTGAGAAATGAAGTCCTATTAAAATCTTACTGGACAAATCATTACCAAAACCTGGGTATTGTATTTCCTTCAGCTCCAATCAACGGTGCCGTGTGGGGAGTTTGGTCTCTCCTATTTGCAATAGCTATATTCATTATATCTAAGAAGTTCTCTATGATGCAGACCACATTTCTGGCATGGTTTGTGGGTTTTGTACTTATGTGGGTTGTTATCGGGAATATGGGTGTATTGCCCTGTGGATTGCTCTATGTCGCAGTTCCATTAAGTATTCTCGAAGCATTTTTAGCAACTTTTATTATAAAGAAATTATCATAAAATGATTTTAAGTAAAACATCATTGAAGGCTATCGAAGCCTATGGGGGCATTGAGTTATGGAAGAATTCCAAATATCTCGAAGCAGAAGTCAGTGTGAGAGGGTTGCTGTTCACCCTAAAGCAAAGGCCATTCTTTGATCACGCAACAATCAGAATGGAAATTGGAAGACCTTTTTCAGAAATATCGCCGATCGGTAAAGATAGGAATATCACCGGCGTTCTGGATGGGAATGATGTTCGTCTGGAGAATAGTTCAGGTGAAGTTATTGCCGAAAGAAAAAATGCAAGACAGTACTTTCCTTACGGCAGAAGGCTTCTTCATTGGGATGATATGGATATGGCATATTTCGCTAATTATGCATTCTGGAACTACTTTACTTTTCCAAATCTGCTAATGAATCCTCAGATAAAATGGATTGAGAAGGAGGATGGAATACTGGAAGCTACTTATCCTGATACAATCCCGGTGCATAGTAAGGTTCAGGATTTTAGAATTGATATGACAACAGGCTTACTGATTCAGCAAAACTATACTGCAGAAGTAGTTAGCAAGTTAGCCACTGCTGCGAATCTAGTAACGGAACATTCCGAAGAAAAAGGACTTATATATCCATCAAGAAGGCTCATTACACCAAAATCAAAAAGCGGCAAAGCACTAAAAATACCTGTATTGGTTGATATTAAAGTGCATAGATTTAGATTGACAAATGAAGAGATAATGGAATATAATTTGGATTAGTAGAAAATTTAAAACTAAATTGAACAAAAAACGTTTTTGATTTAAAAAGACATTTTTCTACATTGTGGAGAAAACTATGATAACAATCGACGAAAATAATATTACAATACCAAGAAAAACTTGGGACAGGTTCAAAAGTAACTATTATTACAAAGAACTTATTGAAAATATATTAGATAGCGAAGAATTAATTGAGGCTATTGATAACAGTACAGAATTAGTTGATTTGAGGGAATATGACAGAAAAAGAAGACCAAATCAAATACTCGATAAAGATTGATAAAATCGCTCTTAGGTTTTTACAAAAGCTAGATGATTATAAATATGATCATCTAATTGTTGAGATTTTTAATCTTGAATTTGAACCAAGACCTGTTGGTTGCGTTAGATTAAATGTCAAAAATGGTTACAGAATAAAATGGAGTGATTATAGAGTCTTGTTTACAATCGATGACATTGAGAAAATGGTTGAAATTTATAAAATTGGACATCGTAAAGATGTTTATAAGAAGAAATAATTAGACGCTGATTTAAACAGGAAGAATCACCGATGGATATGATAAAGGCAATAAGTATATAAAATATTTAGCATTTAAAAGACAAAAAAAAATTGATTAATTCTATTAACGGATTTACTGATCTATTCTATTAATTGTGAGGTTACATCATGTTAAAAATAAAAAATGATAATGTATTGATTCCAATTGCACTTTGGAATGACTTAAAGAATGATCTTTACTTCAATGAATTAATCGAAGCATTGGAGGACAGGCAGGATTTATATTGATGCAAAAGAAGAAGCTACTGAGTTTTTAGATTTTAGAGAATACGATTCCAAACGCAGATATACTATGCAAAGGGTAAATACATGAAATACAATTTATTAGGAAACACGGGACTTAAAGTGTCCGAACTATGTTTGGGTACTATGACTTTCGGTGGTAAAGGATTTTGGACAGCGATTGGAACTCTTGGACAGCAGGCAGTTGACGAAATCGTTGGACGTTCTGTCGATGCCGGGATAAATTTTATCGATACAGCCAATGTTTATTCCGAAGGATTATCCGAAGAGATGACTGGAACTGCGATTCGCAATCTGGGTCTGAACAGGGATGATCTCGTTATCGCCACTAAAGTTCGCGGTACAATGGGACAATTGCCCAACGACAACGGTCTTAGCCGTAAACATATATTCAATCAAATTGATGCGAGCCTGAAACGACTGCAAATGGATTATGTAGATCTTTATCAGATTCACGGATTTGATCCATTAACACCGTTAGAAGAGACACTCGACGCTCTGGATGCAGTCGTGAAATCAGGAAAAGTCAGGTATATCGGATGCAGTAATCTTGCAGCCTGGCATATAATGAAAGCTTTGGACTATTCTAAATTCAATAAACTTGCCAGATTCGTATCACTTCAGGCATATTATACAATTGCAGGTCGTGACCTTGAGAGGGAAGTAATCCCGATGCTGATTGATCAGAATGTAGGATTGATGGTCTGGAGTCCATTGGCAGGGGGTCTTTTGAGCGGAAAATTCAAGCGTAACGGTGACGGAACCGAAGGTTCGCGTCGCTTGAGCTTCGATTTCCCACCTGTGAACAAGGAAAGAGCATTCGATATCATTGATGTTCTGGAGCCAATGGCTAAGGAAAAGAACTCATCTGTTGCTCAGCTGGCTCTGGCTTGGCTTTTACATCAGTCGGCAGTCGGTACCGTCATTATCGGTGCTAAGAGCATGGATCAGCTTGAAGACAACCTGAAGTCAATAGATATAGAATTCACGGCAGAAGAACTGCAGAAGCTTGACGAAGTCAGCAGTCTGGAACAAGAATATCCCCGCTGGATGATCGATAGACAAGGTTCGGACAGGAAGAAGTAAAAGGACGCTAACGACCTTTGCGACTATTCTTTTATTTCTCTCTTAATTGTGTGTACAGACTTGTGTTAAGATTAACGAATTAATTTATCTAAATCAGACACACCAAATCCATATTTTACATACAAATCAATAAATTAGCAACATTAATATACACACGACAATTTATAGTGTAAAATAAAATCTATCAAAATTAATAATAATGGTCAGAAAATAGCTGAAAATTAGTTAATTTAGTAGCTGTGAAAATTGTAAAAACCTGATAAGATAATCCGTATTTATTGTTAGTTAATTAATTGTTGCATTAAGAGGTTAGTTTAATAAAATCATGGACAAACAAGTTCAATTTCTCGAGCAGGTAACAATCCGTTACGCAGGTGATTCCGGCGACGGTATGCAGTTATCGGGAACTTTGTTTTCGAATAACTCAGGAACTGCTGGAAATGATGTTAATTCATTTCCTGACTACCCATCAGAGATTCGCGCCCCCGAAGGCACGCTCTACGGCGTTAGTGCTTATCAGATACAAATAGCGGCTAAGCGTGTTAATACTTTCGGCGATAAAATCGATGTTCTCGTCGCTATGAACGCATCATCATTGAAGGTAAATATTCCAAAGCTAAGGGATGGAGCAATAATTATTGCGAATTCCGATGGTTTTGATGAAAAAAATCTAAAACTGGCTAAATATGATGTCAATCCTTTAGATAACGGAGAACTTTCAAAATATAAAGTCGTTAAGCTTAATATTTTCGATGAATTGCATGGTGCATTATCAGACCTGAAGATGACACCTAAAAACGAATACAGAACCAAAAATATCTTCGCACTTGGAATGACTTATTGGCTCTTCGACCGTTCATTAGAGCCTTCAGAAAAATGGTTGAGAACCAAATTCAAAAAGAAAGCTGATGTACTCGAAGCAAATATCAGAGCTTTACGTGCGGGTTATGATTACGCATCAAAAAGTCCCGATATGCCGGTTCAGTATAAAATTACTGACGCACAGCTTAAAAAGGGTACTTACAGAAATATAACCGGTAACGAAGCCGCTGCATTAGGTTTGGTAATTGCTTCAAAGAAAGCAAATCTTCCTTTGTTTCTTGGCTCCTATCCTATAACACCTGCAACTGAAATTCTACACTTTATTTCCGGTTATAAGAAATTCGGAGTAAAGCATCTTCAGGCTGAAGATGAAATCGCAGGTATTTCAAGTGCTATCGGTGCATCTTATGCCGGTTACTTAGCTTGCACAACCACCTCAGGTCCGGGTTTATCACTCAAGGTGGAAGCAATGGGTCTGGCTATTATTATGGAACTTCCATTAGTTATTATAAATGTTCAAAGAGGCGGTCCTTCAACTGGTTTACCAACAAAGCCGGAGCAGTCAGATCTGCTTATGGCAATGTGGGGACGTCACGGTGAAGCACCTCTACCGATCATAGCAGCAACAACAGCAGCAAATTGTTTTGATATGACTATTGAAGCCGCAAGAATCGCATTAAAATATATGACACCGGTTATTCTTCTTACAGATGGTTACATTGCGCAGGGAACAAATCCTTTCAGAGTGCCTTCTTTAGATGAATTACCCGATATTACACCAAAATTCGCAACAGATCCTGAGACATATCAACCTTACAGACGAGACCCTGATACACTCGCAAGAATGTGGGCTATTCCAGGGACTCCAGGTTTGGAACACAGAATCGGTGGTTTGGAGAAAGAAGACATCACAGGGCTAGTCAGCCAGGATCCTCTCAATCATCAGAGAATGGTTGACTTACGTCAGGCTAAGATCGATGGTATTGCTAATGATATTCCTGATGCAACTGTCGAAGGCGAACAGTCCGGTGACTTATTGATCCTTGGATGGGGCGGTACTTATGGCGCCATCAAGGATGGTTACGATAAACTGAGAAGCGAAGGTAAGATAGTATCTTATTGCCATCTTACACATTTGAACCCCTTCCCCAAGAATTTGGGTGATATACTCAATAATTTCGAAAGAGTGCTGATTCCTGAACTTAATTCCGGTCATCTCAAAATCATGATCCAGAATAAATACTTCAAGCCAGTTATTGGTTTGAATAAAGTGCAGGGCTTACCGCTCAAGTCAGATGAATTAGAAGAAAAAGTAAATCAATTGTTAAATATCAAGGGGAGCAATTAATAATGCAGACTCTTATAGATAATATAATCCAGATGCCATCAATCATTGATGTGAAGGATTTAACCCCGAAAGATTTTAAACCCGATATGGACGTGCGCTGGTGTGCAGGTTGCGGTGGATTTTCAATTCTTTCGCAGACACAGAGAATTATCTCCGATTTAAATATACCAAAAGAGAATTTCTGCTTCATATCCGGTATTGGCTGCTCGAGCCGTTTCCCGTATTATGTTGACACTTATGGTATGCACACAATGCACGGACGTGCATTGCCAATAGCAACCGGTGTTAAGGTAGCAAGACCAGATCTCTCGGTTTGGGTAGCAACAGGCGATGGAGACGGACTTAGTATTGGCGGTAATCACTTCATTCATGCTTGCAGAAGAAATGTTGACCTCAATGTTATGCTGTTCAACAATGCTATATACAGCTTGACAAAGGGACAGTATTCCCCTACATCATTAGTGGGACAAGTTACTAAATCATCACCACTCGGTGCACTCGACGATCCGTTCAATCCGACATCGCTTGCACTCGGTGCAGGAGCAACATTCGTTGCAAGAGCTTTCGACCGCGATACAAAGACAATGCAGTATATGTTCGAAAGAGCAGCAAAGCACAAAGGATTCGCTTTTGTTGAAATATATGCCAACTGCGTTATTTTCAATGATGGTGCTTTCGATGAATACACAAAGAAAGAAACACGTGGCGAAACAACTGTGGAAATCATTCATGGTCAGCCATTGATCTTTGGTGACAAAAAGGATAAGGGAATCCGCATGGATGGTTATACACCAACTGTGGTTTCAATTGTTGACGGAGAATTCTCAGCAAGTGACTTATTGGTTCACAATGAAAAAGACTCAACTCTTGCATTTATTCTGGCTAATATGACTTACAGTTTAACTCTGCCAAGACCAATGGGTATATTCCAATCATTGGATAAACCAACATACAATGACAAAGTTGACATTCAGCTCGATTATTATGCCGAACAGCCAGGAGCATTCGATTATGACGCTCTGCTCAGAGGTGAAGATTACTGGGAAATATAAGTTCCCCTGATTGAACTAGATAAAAAGCTGTCTCAGGTATTGGGACAGCTTTTTTTATAAAGTACATCCCATAACTAACCTTAATATTTATTTTGTTTACGCTAATAAAATTATTTAATATCTTAAATACACTACTATTTTCATTTATTTTCATTTATTTTTGTTTTTCTTGTAACTTTTCTATCTTTCAAGTGTCTTATAAGAAATACAATTGTATTTTGAATAGTAAGT
>CAYXFU010000011.1:0-102576 GCA_964464375.1 uncultured Hyphomicrobiales bacterium | reverse complement strand
AAAATTTGCCAAGGTGATACTATTCCAATAAATCTTCATTTAAAAGGTAATTTTAGTGGGGGAGTAATTTTTAATCCCAGATTTTTCATTAGGATCTAAATCAATACCGAACAGGGAAAGAAAATAGCCTGGAATTTTCCCAAAGACCAAGGAACCATTGCCGACGTTTTGGCTCCAAAGAGAGATTCAAATATTTTGCATTTCCACTTTTTGTAATAAAAGAACTGATATTAAAAAGTTTGAAACGAAGAGTAGAAAGCATATTATATTTATCACCTTGAATAATAGCATGCTTAAATAAACTCATAAGGTTATAAGCCAACATAGCAAAGTTCAAAGCCGCTTCAGTAGCATAAAAATCGTGCATATTGAAACTGTCAAATCCAAAATCATATTTGAGTTCTTTTATCCTGTTTTCAGCATTTGCCCTGCCCCTGTAGCTACGCCACACTTGAGCAGGTGGCAGATCCAGATTCGTAATAAAACAAGAGTAACGATAGGCACCATGATCAATTTCTTCACCGAAAAGTGTCACTTTCTTTCCAGTAGCATTTGGACGGCTATTGATTTTCTGTCGAACAATAATTACTCTCCTTGGGATTTCCCAGTCAGAACTTTGAAAAGTGTCTTCTGATATTTCAATCCCTTCAGAAAGATATAACCATGGCTTTGCATTGGCTATGGTACTTTTAATAGTTGAATAAAACTTCGCTGAAATGATATAATTTATTTTTAACTTCTCTAAATGTTTAAAAATTGCTTCACCAAAAAAGCCGCTATCAGCACGAAGTAAACCAATTCTTTTTCCTCTTAGCTTCCTGATCGTATCATCCAGAAAATTTAAGAAGTTGGAAGCCGCTCCAGTATTGCCGGGTCTTAACCAAAAGTTTGCTACCATATTACAATCATCTATAAAAGCCATAAGCGGATGATGTGACTTTCTACCTGGCTTCTGTGGATTATAGCCCTTCTTTGCTCCTTCCTGTTCTCCATAACGAGTCAGGACAGAGGAATCGAAATCTACGGTTAAGTTGTCAAATTGTAAGTTACTGAAAAACCATGTATATATCCCATCGAATATTGAGGTGTTTAGTCCATAAGAGAACTTCCTGAAAAACCTAGTCAGGGTTGGGCTACTCGGTATTATCTGGAGCTCGAAAATCTTTTTTAAAGCGTTGTCCCTGCGTGTTATTTCTGTATGTACAAACCGGTTGGCTCCGCACCAGATGCTTAACATAAAACTTAGAATTATATCTACTGGATTGTATCCGCGATTTGAGCCCGGTTGTGGAAATGGCAATGTTGATAAATATTCCCGCAACCCACTTTTATCAATCATTTTTTTTATCAACACAAGTCCACCATAAGGGGTGATTTCCTTATCTATAAATTCTAGTTTATAGTCCATTTGCTTTGTCTCTTTTTCTTACATTATTTCTCGTAAAAATAACACTTTTCTTCAAATTTATCTCTATTATTCTTTGGCACTTACTCTGATTTTTTCCTATTGCATTTCATTAGAAATTGATTCTATTGAAAATTCTGGGTTTAAATAACCGCGGGTGCAACCCGTGGAATGGATCAGAATTTTATTATATCACAGCCCCGAAGGGGTTGAACTTCTCGGTTTAAATTCAACCCTTTTAGGGCTGATTATATTCTTGAATTTACTGTCCGTGGGTTTCACCCACGGTTATTGAAATTATACCACTTCGTGGTATAAAAGTTCGCTACTACGTAGCTGAATACATGTTGCATCTTTTTATAATGTTTTTGGCATCTTTGGCACTAATTTAATGAACGATAAGGTATATAAAATCTCGTTAATCACCTTATATTACAATTATCTTACTTTTGGGTTGGCACTTTTGCATCTTTTGCAACGTGTTTTTTTGATTTTTGCATCGATTTCAATGAACAATAAATACAGAATTTTCCTCACCCTACCCTCTCCAACAATTGGAGAGGGAATTAATACAAAATACAAAATGGTTGAGAATTTTTCAAAGAAACGGTTTTTAAAGGAAATATAAACTATACTTTCACAAATTTCCTGACCATATCCCCGATCCTCACAAAATACATACCCTGAGCTAAACCGGAGACATTAATCTGTAGTGGCAATTCTTGAAATGTCTCTACGGTTAATATATTTTCACCTAATATATTTGAGATGATTATTTTGTCGGATTTTGAGGTATAGTTAAAAATATTGAGTATATCTTCGACAGGTTGGGGAAAGATTTCAATATTCAAATCTGTCGGATATTCAATTCCATTGATGAAGTCAAAGGGATCAGACATATCGGATGGACAACCAAATTGATTGAAAACAATTACTGTGTACTTGCCATTATCTTTTGCTAAAAACTCATTATAAGTAACACCATCAAGTTTGTTCCCATCTTTATACCATTGATAGCCAATAGATTGAGGAGCTATCAGATAATTACCGGATGTTGTGATTTTAGGTTTGTTTGGATTTGGGTTAACTTTAATTGTGAAATTAGCTGAATTTGAACAACCATTTGAATCAGTATATTTATAAGTAATATTTTGAGTACCAATCCCGGCTATACTTGGGTAAAAGGTATTGTCAATAATGCCAATCCCAGAATAATTCCCACCTTTTGGATCAACATTATCAAGTATAAGAATGCTATCATTCTGACATAATTCTGGATTTGTGGTAATGAATATAATAGGTTGACTATGTACAAATATGTTTTTACTAATTGACTGTTCACAACCTGAAAGAAGGTTTCTCTCAATTAGAATAAAATTTTGAATTCCTACTGAATCCCACCTGATTATTGACGTATTAGAATCTGTGTTAATGATTGTTCCTCCATCTGTTCTCCACTCATATTTTAAATCCTTACCTGGATTAGCAATGATTAGGGATTCATTTCCCTGGCAAACAGTGTCGATTGATGATAGGATGGTTGGTTTAGGCGTTTGAATAACCCTAACATTCTCAGGATAGATGTGGCTCAAAGAACTATCGGAAGTTCTGATTCTTAATTTGTACTTTTTGTTTTCAGCAATACTCATAGGGATTGAAACAGGAATAAAACCCGAAGTGTCCGACTCATATTCACCAATTTTAATAGCTTTAGTGAAGCTTCCCAATGTATCAGATAATTCAGCAATAAATTTGATTTTTGAGCTTTTTTTCTTATTAACCAGATATTGAATAGAATCTGCTTTTCCAATACACAACGGTTTAATTTTGTATGGTATTGTTAATTTGAAAGTGTATTTTAAAGCAGTTACAAATTTAAGATTACCATCTAATCCATAATCATACTTGTAATCCCATGAATTTGTCTGACCAGCAATAAGGATATTATCTCTATTATCAACGGCTACACCTATACCAATATCCCATCCCCACCAACCATAAAATGTACACCACTCATACATTCCTGAAGGATCAATTTTTATTAAAAAAATGTCATAGTCTTGATAATTAGTGTCTATTGGAGTTAACGGGAAAATCAGTGTACCGCAAACTCCACCTGTTGCATAAATATTATCAAACCGATCTACAGTAATCGAATAAAACATATCGGAACATGTAGAACCAATATATGTTGACCAAATTAATTTTCCATTACTATCGCTTTTCTGTAGAATACCGTCAGCATAATAATATTTTTTTTGAAAGCCATTTGTAAATATGTCATCACTTTTTGTATTACCAAGGACAACCACATTCTTCTTACTGTCAACTTCAATATCTCTTGCAAAATCCCAATCTTTTCCAATAATTCTTTTAGTCCATAAGAGAGTGCAATTACTATCAAATTTTGAAAAGAAAATATCAGGATAAATCGTATCATTTGGAGCATTTGTACATTTAGGTAAAGTGATACTTTTTGCTTCACCTAGCATATATATATTTCCTGTTGAATCTAATGCAATTGATATACCTTTATCATCTCCATCGCCACCATAAACTCTTGACCATTGCAATTTACAATCCTTATCAAATTTCATGAGGAATGCATTATATCCTTTTGGTTTTGAATTATCAAAAGTATTGTAGAAATTTGGACTATCTGTAAAACCAGTAACAAAAAGATTATTATTTTTATCGGATAAAACTTTATAAACCCACTCACCAAATGTATCGCCAATATATGAAGCCCATTTTTTATTTCCATTTTCATCTAATTTCAAAATGAAACCAACTCTAGCTGATGTCTTAACATATTTCTGAAAAGTATCTGCCGGAAATTCTTTGCTCCAAGTCCAGCCACCTATTGTAATATCATGATTGTTATCTTTAGTTATACCTAAGCACGCATCGGCACTCTCCCCACCAATATAAGTTGACCAAACCCTTTGACCAGAATAATTATACTTAATTACAAACCCATCAGAATTCCCCCCCCAATACATCCTTTGATAAACGTCAACTATTAGATTGTTGCTTTCTGTTTCTCCTGCTATGTAGAAAAAGCCTCTGTCATCCAATGCACAATCATAAGGGTAATCGTTTTTCTTTCCTCCCCAAGCTGTTACCCAAATTCTCGTTACAGGGTCGATTCTCAGGTTTTGAGTTTTATCGTAAGTTTCAATATTAAATTTGATATTGTTGTTTTTGTCAATTTTGAAATAGCTATTTACGGCTTGTTTAACGTTGCCATAGTTCTGGTAACTCACTGGTTGATATTGCTCGATTCTCCCCAAGTCTGTATCGATAACTAGACTTTTTCCTTCGTTGATTTTAATTCCATTATGATTAATGAAGTTGATTGCTATGTCCTGAGGATTGCCACCTGGCTTGACAATGAAATCATATTCTATTTGATTACTGTCGTTTGCATATACTTCAAAATCAATTTTATTATAGACATTTTCGAGTAAAACACGTTTGAATGTATGTACATTCTTAAGCTCTGTCTTGCCGACATAATAGTTGATGTATTCTTCATTTTGTTCAACACCTTTGAATGAAGAAATGTAGTTAGCATCAGTGAAATCCATGTCTGTCCGGCAGACCTGATATTCTGTCTTCTTTTGCTCTTTTTCAACATACAGCATTTTATCATCGGCATATTTATTCTTTATTTCTATAGTAGGCTTTATAATAACAAAACTTAGTCCTGCCCTGCGGATATAAATCTGTCCTTCGGGAATTTCTGCTGTGAATAGAACATCGTCTGCACTCCGCCCATCATCATATTTGAGTTGACCCAGATTTTCGATGAATTGGATTTGGGATTGCCTGCCGGCATAGGCATTAATTAATTCCTGATTGGCATTGAGATTTGTGCCAATGATGAATAGGAAAAACAATATGGTTGATAATTTCATGTGCTTCTTTCTAAAATTCATTCTCTAAAAAATTAGATGATCAAATTACTGAATTCAAATATGAATTCATAGAAAAATTTTAGGATTCGATTGTTATTTTATTAGCAGAATCAATACATGGGCACAGCAAGCTGTGCCCCTACAGAATGAAAAAGAGAAGGGCGGTTTTAGAAGGCATCCTTACTGGGAATACAAATACATGGATTCTTCGCTGCACTCAGAATGACGATACAAAATACATAAATTCCACACGTTGTTAGGAAGGACGGAATGGGTGTTGCATTGCAACATTTTATGATACTTCCTATCGAATACTTGAGTTAATATCAATCCAAATAATTCTACTTCACTACAGTATAAGTCTCGAATTCCGGTGGATTCTCGATTAACTTTTTAACAGCGCATAGATTTGCAGAATTGACAAGCGCTGAGTGATAATTCTCAGGGAATGTTGATGGCACATGAATTTCGAGCTGAATTTTGCTTATTTTCTTTTTTATTGGATCATAAACAGGTCGTTCGATTATTTCGATTCCTTCGGTATCTAATCCCCTGCTCTTGCAAAATCCAATCACATAGATACCGGCACATGTTCCTAAGGATGCCAGGAATGTATCGAATGGTGAAGGTGCTGAACCATCTCCCCCATCCTGCACTCTTTGATCGGTATGAACAATAAATCCATTGAATTCTGCATCTACTTTTTTATTTCCGGGAAAAGTAATTTTAAACATATTTGTCCTTAAAATTAATTATTAAATCACATTTTTTTATCTTTGTACGATTTGAAAATGCTATTTGAACATTTTCATTTAATATGACTATTTATTCATATCAATATTGCAACAAAAATTGAAAAAGATATTTATATATTTATTCCTGATATTTCTGATTTTTATCAGTCTATCCGGATATTTTTTCTACAAGCTTAATCAAAAGGCAACATCAGCTGACGAAGTGATAGTTACTCTTCAAAAGAATGCCTCTGTTTCGCTTATAGTTAATACATTCAATAAGGAGCACTTACTTGAACCCGGATGGATGTTCAAGCTTTACCTAAAGCTTTATTCATCTCTTTTAGAAGAGAAGGTTTACCCTGGCACATATAAATTTTCGTCTGAAAATTCAAATCTGGATGTGGTGAGGTCAGTTTTTTCCGGTAAACAGAGATTCATTGTCAAAATAACTTATCCCGAGGGGATTACACTTGCAGATTTTGCTTCGATAACAGCCCGAAATCTGGATATAGATTCAGCAGAATTTATTAGTTTATGCAAGGATGCTGAGATTTTAAAGGAGTACGGAATTAAGTCCAAAACCGCTGAAGGCTATTTAATGCCTGAAACGTATAATTTTTTCTGGAAAACTCCAGTCAGAGAAGTTGTTATAAAACTACTGGATCAGTTTAGAATTACCTGGGAATCTATTAATGATAAGTCAAACCTAAAGAACATGACTCAGCATGAGATATTGACATTAGCTTCAATTGTAGAGGCTGAGACACCTGTCAAACAGGAAAGACCAATTATTGCCGGAGTTTATCTGAACAGATTGAGAATCGGTATGAAACTGGAGGCAGATCCAACAGTTCAATATGCTCTTAAAGGAAAAAAAAGGTTGACCTACAAAGATTTAACGGTTGATAACCCCTACAATACCTATGAATACAAAGGATTACCACCCGGACCAATTAATTCTCCGAGCAAAAGTTCGATAGAAGCGGCACTCAAGCCGACTAAGAACGATTTTATATTCTTTGTTGCCGTTGGAGACGGTAGCGGAAGACATAACTTCGCAAAGAATTTCACACAGCATCAGATAAACAGAAGTAAGTACAAAAAAAATCTCAGGGAAAATTAATCCCCAATTTTTCTTCTGACATTCTGACATATCTTTAAAATATTATTCAAAATTTGACGTTGAAGATAAAGTTAAACAATGAATAATGGCTATGAAACAAACAATAAAAGAAACCATCATAATAATAATTTTGGCAAGTTTGCTGGGATTGGTTTATAATTATTTTTCATCTAAACCTCTGCCCTGGATATATACTCCTAAAAAAGTTGAAATTGTTAATGACTCAGTATTTAACCTTCTTAATCCTGTTACTTCGGACAGTCAGCCGAAGGCAACAGATATGCCGAAAGTGAAAGCTGATACTGCAATAAAGGACAAGAAAGCAGATCAGAAAGACACTGCACAGAAGAAACCTGAGAAACAGGAAACAAATGTTATAGGAAGCAAGCTTGGAGCTATTAAAACTGTTACCTTAGATCAGATGATTAAACATCTGCACGACAAGAACTTCATATTTGTTGATGCAAGACCTGAAGAAGAATACAAGGCAGCACATATCGGTAATGCAGTTAGTATATTTCCTTATGATGAAAATAAGGATAACTACTTCAAAAAATTAACAGCGCTGCCAAATGATAAAATCATTGTGGTTTACTGTTCAGGCGGGCAATGCGAAGCCAGTCATCATATCGTTGAAGATCTCGTGAGTTTCGGATATACAAAAGTATTTCTTTTTGCAGGCGGATGGGAAGAATGGACAAAGAATGGGAAAAAATAAGGAATCGAAATAAATGACAAGCGAGATAATCAGTAGGGATTTATTCAAATTACTGCAAACTAAATACGGTATAATTGGTGAATCTGAGGCAATAGTAGAATCGATGGAGAAGCTTGTTTTGTCTTCACCGACTAATCTTACTGTACTGATCACCGGTGAGACAGGGACAGGCAAGGAAGTATTCGCTAATGCAATTCATGGTTTAAGCACTCGCAAGAAATATCCATTTATAAGTGTTAATTGTGGTGCTATTCCGGAGACGTTGCTGGAATCTGAACTGTTTGGTCATGAAAAAGGTGCATTCACCGGTGCAACCGACCAGAGAAAAGGCTTTTTTGAAGTAGCAGATAAAGGAACGATATTTCTGGATGAAATCGGCGATATGCCTTATGGTACTCAGGTAAAATTGCTTAGAGTACTTGAATCCGGAGAATTCACCCGTCTTGGTTCAACTACGCTCCGAAAAGTAGATGTTCGTGTTATTACTGCAACAAATAAAGATCTGGCACAAGAAGTAACTGACGGTCTGTTTCGTCAGGACCTATTTTTCAGATTGAACAGTGTGCATATTATTCTTCCTCCGATCAGGAATCATCCGGAAGATGTTCCATTGCTGGTCAATTACTTTGCGAAGAAGATTTGTGAAAAACTTGGTCTAAAGTTCGATGGAATTGCTTCAGATGCTATCCAAATGTTAAAAGCTCTTCCCTGGCCCGGAAATATCCGTGAAATGAGAAATCTGATCGAGACTATGATTACTCTTGAGCAGGAAACTTTTATTACATCACATATACTTCAGAGGTATATTCCAAAAGCACTTCCACCAAGAAGCTTTAACCCACTGCCACAAGAATCAGCACTTGTTCCCGTGAGTGCTCCTGATCCTTCCCAAGCATTTGGCATGGAGATTATTTTCAGAACTCTGCTCGAACTCAAGCAGGATTCAAATGAAGTGAAAAGGATGATTCATACACTTGCAAATCAGATTGAATCGTTGAAAGTTAATATCCTGTCTGAGCAGACAGCTTCTTATCAGGCAGTTAATGATCCATCTGAGAATTTATCTGATGACGCTCTGAATCTAACAGAATTGGAGAAGAAAATGATTATTCTTGCCATTAAAAAGAATAATGGCAACCGTCGAACAACTGCGAAAGATCTTGGAATAAGTGAGAGAACCCTCTACAGAAAACTGACCGAATACGGCATTGATTAGTTTATTGAACGTTCTTATATATAGGTCCTTTGCTAGTTAACTCACTAGAGATTAAATCTACCTTAAACTCCGACATGAGACCAAAAGAATAATATTTATATTCTTCAATAATATTTGCAATTTTTAAAGGATCACATTCTTTGATCCTTTGGAGAGTAATATGTGGTTTGTATGGTTTATTATCTGTAATAAGACCAAAAAAAGTACAAACATTTTCGATTTTTTGATATAATTTAATTAGCATACCATCTGGATTGATTACAGGTACAGTTAATATTCTTGGATTCCGATTATTTGGGAAACACTCCAAACCATTGAAGAAAATTTCTGAATTATATCTTTCAGTAATTCCGGCTAGAGAAGATTTTAGATAGTCAAGCTCATTCAGTGGAAAATCTCCAATAAAAAAGTAGGTAAAATGAAGATTCTCCATTTCAACCCATTTGCCGATTGAAATACCACTAAATTTTTCCTGAAGTTTGGAATAGTCTTTGGCAAATAATGAATTATCTAAATAAGTTCCAAGAAACAGACGTATTTTTTGATGTGTGCTCATTGCAAATTTACAATAAATTGATAAAGAATACTTTTTAGACTTAGAATTTAAGGAAATTTTATAAATCCTATAAGGAAGAAAATGAAACTGAAGACGTTGATGATCATAATTTTCACATTGTCATTGTTATGTGGAAGTATTGGAGATGTTAAGGCACAGGATGGAGTAATTCAGCCGGGTGAAGAATTGTTTTACGAAGTATCATTCTTTGGGATCAATTTGGGAAGTATTAAAATTATTACTGAAGGTTATCAGACTTTCAATGGTTACAGAGTTATCAAAGCCAAATCTTATATTGACTCATATAGTGGAATTCCCTTTGTGGATCTCCATTCAATATTTGAAACATGGATGGATCAAACAGTTAATTTTTCACACCAGTTTATATCAAATACAAAGACTAAAGAAGGCTGGTTATATGAACAGCTACTTTTTAATTTTGATAAGGGTAATATCCATGTCAGTGATTTTCTAAACAAGAAACAAACCAGAGACATGACGATTTATACAAAAAAGAGATATGCTGACGGTTTAAACTTGTTCTTTCTTGCCCGAACCAGATTAAACAGCAAAAAGAATATTAAGATCCCCACAATGATTGAAAGCGATACAGTAACCACAGTAATTAATTTTGGTGGCAGAAAAGTAAATGTTGATATGGATGCCACTGATTACCCTGTTAAAACTATCTATTTTAATGGTGATGCTAATTGGACGGGTATTTATGGATTAACAGGTAAATTCGAAGGTTGGTTCAGCGATGATGCAGCGTGCATACCAATCAAAGCTAATATGAAAGTTTATGTTGGTAGTGTTGACATAGAGCTTAAAAGCTGGAAACGTCAGGGCTGGAAACCACCAAGAGGTTAGTAAAAATCAGTGTTGGAGTGAAAATATAAATTATATATTCACTCCAATGCTGAAATAGAGATGAGGATACCCATATATAACTGAATTAGGTGATTTCCTAAAGTAGAACATTTCTCCAACAGCTATTTTAGCTGGACCAATTGGAGTATTCACACCAACACTTGAACCAATACCATGCTTAAGACTCTGAAATTTAATGGATTCGGGCACTTCCCAGACGGACCCTAAATCATATCTAAAAGTTAGGAATGTATCAAAAAAGATGTCAAATGGCAGTTTAACCTGATATTCCATAGATCCTCTAAATAATTGTCTTCCTCTTTCTTCATTTTCTGAAAGACCATAGAAGCTTTCAATTCCTCCAAGATTAAAGAATTCATTACTAGGAAGAGTTTTATCTGCAAATCCAAAATAAAATATTGGTCTTATAGTATGAACTCCGAATGTTGCATTACCCTTATAAGACAAAGAAATTTTCGAAAAAGATTTAGCTTCTGAATTTTGAAAGATAGAACTTTCAAGAATTATGCTAATTTTTCTGCCTTTAGTTGGAAACCCAAAACGATTTTCATTATCATATAAAATTCCAAATTTAAGAGTGTTAATATTTGAATATGACACATTAGATGTATCATCAGTCAGAAAATATCTTTGCTTTTCATAACGATATTCACCAGAAAAAACACTATTTCTAGAAATCCTATAACCTCCCGATGCAATCAGACCTAAAGCTTCTTCCCTAATTTCATTTGTAATAGTTGTTCTGTAGCGGTTGCCGTGAGTTTTGGGATCAATACCGAAAACATGCAAATCTTGTTTTTTGTAGTATCCGGTTACCGAAGCAGTAATCATTGTATTAAGAAATCTTTGTTGTGTAAGATTGAAAGACGTTAGGAAATTCCTCAAACCACCAGCCAGTCGGAAATTAGCACGAACACCAGAGTTAAGGATATTACTCTGAATTAAATCGAGACCTGCCTGCATATATCTTTCATTATCGAGAAAAACTCCTAAACTAATCATCTGATCTGCTCTTTCTGAAATATCAATACTAGCAGAAGTTGTTGAATTTTCAATTGATTTCTTAAATGTAAACTCGGCATTATCAATAATATCACTTGACACCAAATTTTCCCATGAATTCAAAATGTCTTCAGTCTTTAAAAGATGATTTTCTTGAAAATCAAGCTCCCTTCTTATTAAATATTCACTAATAGTCTTATTGCCGGTAAATTGTATTTCTGCTAAGAAACCTTCATTTAATTTTATTCTGAGATTGGCAGTGCTAATATCCCATTCAATCAAAAATATGGAGGCAAATGGTAAATCATTTTTTCTGTAATTTTTTATAATAGACTCGCAAATATTTCTGAGATTTGTTGATGAAAGATTTAATCCAATAAATATCTGTTTATAATCACTATCCCAATTATTAATACTGGTGTCCCGGTGGATTAGATCTATATTTTTTATTATTGGCAAAACCGAGCCGGAAATTGAGATGGAACCGTTCACATCATACCTTAAACTCAAATTGTAATATCTTTCATTTTCTTCATTAGCAATGTAAATCAAATTGATAAATTTTGCTAATTCAATTTGATTAATCTGTGGATAGTTTTTGTCCCATAATGCATAAATATCTACTAATAATTCTTTTAAATCAGTTGAAATTGAACTTTTATTTACAAAGATATTTTTCTGTTCTAAAGTCAGATATTCATCAATTTTTGAAATTTGCTTTTGAAATAAGGATTTATTGATTTCATTCACAAGTCCTTTGGCGGCTTGTCTGCCCTGAGAAATCAACTCTTCCAAATTAGTAAAATCAGTATTGTTTCGATTTCCGATGGAAGGTTGAATTATAAAATCAGCATATTTTCTAGATGAATCAGAAAAATTTTTCATTAAAATTGAGACTACCTGATCTGCGATTATCCAGGGATTGTTTATATCGCCAGTTGGATTTAGAGGTGAGATGTTATCTACAGCAATAACAAAATCCGGATTAAGACTTCGGGCTGCTTTTGCAGGTAGATTTGCAAATAATCCACCATCAACTAAGATCATTGAGTCAATTCTAACAGTTGAGTTTCTTAAGGGAAAGGTTGCACTAGCTCTAATTGCAGATACAATATTTCCTTTATCAAGAGATACTGACTTTCCATGAGCAATATCAGTTGCTACAGCTCTGAATTTATATTTCAATTTATCGAAACTGTTGGTTGTATGATAAACACTGTTTAAAAATAATTTTTGATTATATAGCTGAAATCTATTTCCTTCGGAAATTCCTTCAGGGATAACAAGCTTAAAGTTATCGAATCGAAGCCTTAGCAAGCTTCTATCGTAAATGATTTTTTGATCCTGAAAATACTCACTTCTGGTTTTATCATTATTAAGATCAAAAAATTCATTCCAATTAGTATTAAATGCTATTTGACTCAAATCATCAGGTGCATAACCTGATGAGATTAGACCACCAATAAAAGCACCTATACTAGTTCCAACTATGTATTCAGGAATAATTCCTTCTTCAAGTAATACACTATGGACACCTATTTGTGATAATCCGCGAGAGCCTCCTCCACTGAGAGCTAAGGCAATTTTTGGTTTTATTTTGTCGTATTTTGGAAGATAAAGAATATTCTTTGTTGAATCAAATGTCTGAGAATATTCAACAGAAAAGTTATCAGTGTTGAATTTTACTGATTGTGAAGTAGAATTCGATGATAATAAGAGAGATAGGACAAATATCATCATGATATATCTAAATTTATCTGATGACAAATGAAATTTATGTTTTGTTTTGTATAATTTCAATTACATTTCCACTATAAAAATTACTTAATTTCAAAGTTATCATTGAAATCTATAAAAGGCATATCATTTACTTCGATAGATTTTACTCTTGATCGAGAAGAACCTGTATAGAGGTAATTCAAAAAAATCTCGTATTGAAGATCATTGCAAGTTGCAACTACTTCAACCTTACCATCATATAAATTTCTAACATAACCTGGTATATTAATCAATTCTGCTTTTCTTCGAACATAGAATCTAAACCCAACTCCCTGAACAAATCCATCAATGAGGAACTGATATGTTTTAAGTTTATCACTACTCATTGGAGAACTATATCATTACTGACTTTATCGGCAATTTCGGCACCACAGAATTTTTCTATGATGTGCAATGCAAAAGCAAAGGATGTTCCTGCACCTCTTGATGTTATTATATTTCCATCTTCAACCACTTCTTCTTCAACATAATTGTATCCATTGAACTGATCCTTAACCGAAGGATGTGATGTAATAAAGCAACCAGGTTCAGCAATCTTTTGTTGCACAAGAATAGTCGGTGCAGAGCAAATAGCACCAAATGTAATGTTCTTTTCTTTATGCCTTTTTAAGATTGTCTGGAGATATTCATTTCTATTTAAATTAAAAGTACCCTGATCCCCACCAGGAATAATGATTGCATCAAAATCGTCATCATCAACAATTGATTCCAATAGTAAATCAGGAATAATTTTTATTCCACGGGAACAAGTAATGATCTCATTTTCTCCAGCTACTTTCACCTGAATGCCCGACCTACGAAGCATATCAACTATAATGACAGTTTCCATATCTTCAGAACCGTTAGCTACTGGAACTAAAATCTTAATATCCACATTAAACTCCCAAAAAAATCTAAATTATTAAAAATAACGTACGATAATAAAAGTAAATTATAAATAAAGTTTGAATTTTAATATATTATCTAAAATATTATCAAATTTATTGCGAATTTTGTAATTATTATTTAATTATAATAATATTTAATAATAATTTAGACAAAGGATTATGTCCAATACAGATAGCAGAACGACCGAAGAATGGATTGAGTTCGGAGATCACGCATTCAATAATAATAAGTTTGAAGAAGCAATTCTTCATTATGAAAAAGCAATTATATCAAATCCTAAATCAGCTTTTGCTTTTTTCAAATGCGGCAATTCTTATGCCGCCAAAGATAATCATCTTTCTGCAATCCCTCTCTTCGATACGGCAATAAATTTAAATCCTCAATTTTCTTTTGCTTATTTCAAAAGAGCAATAAGTTATCTCGAATTAAAGGATATAAAAAAAGCGTTTAATGATTTGAACTTAGCTATTTCTTTGAATCCTGAGTTTTCATTTGCTTATTACCGCAGAGGATACTGTCATTACCTTTATCGAGAATATGATGCTGCCATTAAGGATTTTAATATTTCGATTGAGCAGAATCCTACCTATCCGGATGCCTATGCACATCGTGGAAGCAGCTATTTTGAATTGCAGAACTACAATCAATCTATACTTGATTTTACCAAGGCAATTGAAGGAGATCCTAAAAGTGAAATCCATTATATTCATCGAGGAATGGCACTTAACAATCTTCAGATGTACAAGGAGGCTATAAGAGACTTTTCGATCGCTATAAAATTAAATCAAGATGACATTAAAGCTTATAGTTATCGTGGACTTGTATTATGTAAAGTGAAGAGCTACACTAATGCTATCAAAGATTTTTCCTTTGTTCTTGAGAAGAACCCACGTAGTATTGATGCTTATATCAATCTTGGCATAGCCTATATGGCAATGAGGGATTACCATAATTCCATAAAGAATTTTGATACAGCATTGGAGCTCGATCCCAAGTCAGCTATAACTTTCTACAACAGAGGTAATGCTTTTGCTCATTCAAAAAAATATCTTGAAGCCATATTTGACTTTGAGCAATCAATTATGTTGGATCCACGTTCTGCTAATTCATATTTTGCAAAGGGTAATGCCAATATGAGGCTTGAAAGATACAAGGAGGCAATTATTGATTTTTCTAAAGCAATATCTGTGAATCCAAAATTTTATCAGGCGTATATAACTCGTGGGAATGCATTCATAAAGATAAAATATACAAAAAATGCATTGGAAGATTTTACTCTGGCGATCGAAATTAAACCAGACAATCCATTAGTCTATCTTAACAGAGGATTGGCTTATAAATCTGAAAGATTATCTCAGGAGGCAGCTCAGGACTTTTTCAAGTTTCTTTCACTTTTCAAGCAAAAGAACCCAATGACAGATAAAATCAAATCATGGCTGAATAAAAATGGTTTCCTAAATCAATAAATAAAAATCTGTAGATGGTACAGATTTTTATTTATCATTTTCTATTATTCCATTTCATCTATTAATTTATATCCAATTGCTATTGCTCCATCTACAGCAGATCCCTTAGCTTTTATCAATTTGTACCTTTTATCCTTTTGTACAGCTTCACTAACCATTTTAGAAAGTAGAGTATCGGCATCGATTATCCCACCCATTAGTGCAATAGGAATTTGTTTTATATTAAATTGACCATATAATGCATCAAGATGTTCTACTAAGTGTTCTGCGGCTCTTTTAATGATTTCAAGACAGACCGGATCCTTTTCAACAGCACATTTCATAACCATTGGGGAAAGCATGTGATATTCAAAAGCTCTCTCAGCAAATGCTTTAACTATGGTGCGAGCTTCTTTTAGATCAATCGATGGATTAATGTCAGCAAATGGTTCAAGGAGCTTTGTTTTCTTTCCACGACCATCAATATCTCGAACAATAGCTGTTAATCCTTCTCTGCCAATCCAAGCACCTGAACCTTCATCATCAAGTTCAATGCCCCATCCGCCACATCTGATAATTTTATTCTTTTCTGTTTTACCTATTGCAATTGACCCTGTACCGACTATCATAACAACACCTGGATTGCCTTCAAATGCACCTTCCAGTGCCAGTTCGGCATCACTTGTTACCATTACATCGTTAAGAGTCATTTCCTGACCTCTGGCTAGAGTTTTGATTAGCTTCGTTGAACGAAGTTTTTCTTCTTCAAGCCAGACTCCAGCCAGACCTATAACTACAGCATCTATTTCGGCTGAATCAATTTCAGCTTTTTCACATAGATCCTCTATCATAGTTAGCAATCTTTCACATGATTCGCCAACTCCGACAGCTCCAATGCGAGTGCTTCCGGCAGTTGCTTCTGCTAATACTTTATTTCCCCTTCTTACTATGCCTCTTGTTCGAGTTCCTCCCCCGTCAATTCCGATTAATGTGTACTCGCTTTTGATATTCATAAAATGTCCGATTTTAATTCCAAAATTTTAACAAACCAATATATTTAGTTACAAATACTGTGCCATTAAGTTGACAATTTTTACAATGTTACTTAATATCAAATTTCTTTTTGATTCTTATTTTGGTATAAATTTAATGGAAGTAACTAGAAAATGGAATTAAAAAAATATGGCAATATGTTAGGAAAAAGAATTATAGTTACTATAATACCTGCTAATGCACCATAGAAATGTGCTTCATGATTTATATCGTCCGAAGAATTTCTGGCGGCAAAATAACAATAAGCCAAGTAAAGTAAACCGAAAATCGGAGCAGGGATTGGGACAGGAAAGAATAATATCCCCATTTTTGCTCCCGGATTAAATAATATGGAACTAAAGACAACACCTGATATAGCACCAGATGCTCCAACAGCTCTATATCCCGGATTATCCTTGTTTTTTATAATTGTACTAATATCGCTTAAAATCAAACTTGCAAAAAAGATAATAAGAAAATCAATTGTTCCCGTAATTGATTCGAGATTGAAAGCAAAGAAATAAAAAGTGAGCATATTGAATAAAAGATGTGTCAAATCAGCATGGAGAAAACCACTAGTGATTACTAAATACCATTTTTTTTGATGAACAACACGATAAGGCTGTAGAAGCCAACTTTCATAAAGTTTTGGACTTTTAAATAATGCGATAAGGCTAATTAAACAGATTACAATTAATAAAATTATTGATGCCGGTGATTCATTAATTAATATTTGAGTATCCACTTTAAGACTTTCTTTGTTAATTTTGCTTTTAAAATTATGAATTTTCTTGCGGATTATGAAAACAATTATTGAAAATACTAAATTGAATGAATTATTTGGTCCTCAATTTGAATTTATTGAAGAAGGTTTCCATGATGGAGATTATAATATGAAATTTGATCTTGAGAGAACAATGGGGTTAGTTAATAATGAGTCTCTTCCAATGTTCAGGCTTTATGCTTGGAATCCATGGACTGTATCTTTGGGGGCAAATCAGAAGGAGGAAGACATTAATCTGGATAGCTTAAAACGGAAAGAATTCGGACTTGTAAGGCGTCCGACAGGAGGCAGAGCAGTTCTACATGCCAATGAAATTACATATTCTGCCGTGTTAGACATCCCAAAAGGAATGACTGTACAAGATGTTTATCGCGAAATCCATTTGATAATAATCAGTAGCCTTAGAACTTTGGGTGCAGATTCACTTGATTTTGAAAAATCTCAAGCTGATTTTCTGAATTTCTATAAGAACAAGACTTTATCAATGTCATGCTTCGCTAGCTCTGCAAGATATGAGGTTGAATATGAAGGACGAAAAATCGTTGGTAGTGCTCAAAGGACATTTAATAATACATTACTACAACATGGATCAATTCTTATAGGAAAGGGACATGAACAAATCGCAGAATTAGCTAATTTAAAATCAGAACAAGAGCGTTCGATATTAAAAAATTTCATTATTAAACATAGTGCTACAATTGAAGAAATTCTTGGACGTAATGTTGAATACAAAGAATGCGAAAAAGCAATATCATCTGTTATTTTGAATAATTGATTTACTGGGGTATATGATGTCTAAAATTTTTGAAAATAAGAAAATAATTGTTGGTGTTACTGGCTCTATTGCAGCATATAAATCTGCACTTTTTGTAAGAGAATTAAAAAAGCTTGGAGCAGAAGTTTTTGTTATTATGACACGTTCTGCCACAGAATTTATTACCTCTCTCACTTTGGAGAATCTATCCCGCAATCCTGTGACTGTTGATATGTTCGATAAAAATGCACAAAGTGGTGGAGCATGGCACATTCATGCAGCCAATGAATGTGATTTGATGATAATCGCTCCATGTTCTGCATCAACATTATCAAAAATCGCTACAGGAATATGCGACAATGCATTAGTAACTATTGCAACAGCTCTGCCACCAGAAGTTCCACTTATCATAGCACCGGCAATGGATTCTACTATGTTTCTAAGTCATTCGATACAGAGAAACATAAAAATTCTTATGGAGGACGGCATTCACATTATTCAGCCAGCTGACGGAGAGCTTTCTTCCGGACTCACAGGTCCCGGAAGACTACCTGAAATTGATGTTCTTGTTAATGAAGTTAGCAAAATTCTTACCCCAAAAACTAAAATGAGTAATCATATAAACAAATATTTCAATCTTGAATTATTAAAATTATACTTTGAGAACAAGAAGGTACTCATTACTGCAGGACCAACAATAGAGAAAATCGACGATGTGAGATATCTGACCAACAGATCTTCCGGAAAAATGGGCTACGCATTAGCCGAAAAAGTTAGTAATCTTGGTGCAGAAGTTACTCTTATTTCTGGTCCAGTGAAAATCACACCACCAGCAAATGTTAAGATCATCAATATCGAAAATGCTGAAGAGATGTATGAGGCAAGTATTAAGGCTTTTAAGAACAGTGATATTGCCATTTTATCAGCCGCAGTTTCAGATTTCACCCCAATCAACAAATCAACCGGGAAAATAAAAAAGGAAGATGTCGGCACAGAATTGACCATACATCTTAAGCAAACAAAGGATATTCTGTTTGAGTTATCGAAAATGAAGAAGAAGAACCAGATAGTAATTGGTTTTGCTTTGGAACACATTAATGAAATTGAAAATGGAATAAAAAAATTACAGAGAAAAAAGTGTGATCTAATTGTTCTAAATTCAATGTCAAAGGAAAATAGCGGATTTGATATTGACCTGAATACAATTACAATTTTAGATGCAAAAGGTGTGATTAAGGATTATCCAACAATGAATAAATCTGAATGTGCGATGGTTATATTAGAATCAATAAGAAATTATTGATTTTTATGAATATATTCTACTAATCTTAGGAATAGCTCTTTTTCTCTGAGAAAAACTATAAATAATTTTTCAGAGATTGAATTAAGCTTATTTCTATTTGAATTTTGGTAAATCTCATAGAAAGTATCAGCTAACTTGTCCCAAATCTCAGCAATTTTAAGATATTCGACACCACAAAGGTAAATAAATTCATCCTTCATTGAATCTCCGGAATTCCGCAGAAAATTACCGTAAATTTTTCTAAAGCATCCACCTCCAGTGCCACCGATTTGGTTAATCATCACAAAGGCATGATATGCCGAAAATCTCAAATCTTCATCAGTCATTTCGGACCAGGCTCTAACTTTTTCGGAGAATAGTTCAATACCTAGAATACCAAGATTTTTTCCTGGCGGATTAAGAAAGTTTTCTGAATTCTTTAAAATTGCTTCGAAAATCATTTTTCGGTTAATTTGCTGTATTCCATTAAAATCAAAAGTGAGCCAGCAATTTTTTGGAGAGTATGGTTTTTCTTTTGATGATCGTGCTAATGTCAAATTATCGAAAGAAAGAATGTGGAATTCATCTGGATCTTCTAAATCTGAAAGAGTAATTTTATAATCTTTTGAATCGCGGTCTGAAATATACACGACTTCTTGAGAATCATCACAACCAAAAACTATTACTGAGTGTCCGCCAAAATGATAATGATCGGGTAAGTTCAGATATGGAAGATAGCCCATATCAACATAAACAAGAACCGGATCGTCATTTTTAATCATTTTTAACATTTCACTAAAAGCACGCTTTTTGGAGGAAGTTTCATGTTTTTTAATTTTGATGTTGAGAACTTGAGCTAGGTTTTCTTCAAAATCTCCGATTTTATTCCTACCTCCAAGAAACGGGATTTTGCTAAAGTTAAACTCAAAATAGTAGAAGTTAAGAGCAGATGCAAGCCCAAATATCATTTCTTCTTCAATATCATGTCCATAATATGAAAAGATTTGCTTTATAGAATTACTAACACTATGATAACCTGATTGCGGTTTGAATTTCTCAATTACCTGCTTCATACTTTACTATTAATAAGTTTAATTAGTTGAGTAAACTTTGGATATGCAAATATTAAGAGAAAATATGATATTTTAAAATTATTTCTAAATGATGTACACTTGGTGTTGCTGTTCTATTATTTTTCTGGCAGCCATTATTCCACTAATTGCAGCCCCTTCGATTGTTGCTGGTAGATCTGTATCGGTCCAGTCTCCAGCGACAAATAGATTTGCTAATGGAGTAGAATTGTTGGGTCGAATTCGCTCGGTAGCCGGATCAGCAATAAATGTAGCCTTTCTATCCCGGATTACTTTTGAATGCAAAATTGAGAGCCTTGAAAGTTCAGGAAATGCATGTTTTAATTCATTAAAGCATTTTTCCGCAAGTTCTTTAGAAGAGATATCATTATATTGATTTGCGCCACTGATAGTTATATTTAAATGCCCGGGATATTTATTCTTCTGATCGTCTGGGACTTCTATGAAGTTTCTTCTGTTAAAAACCCACTGAGCAGTTGTTCCACCAATAAGAGCATAAAAATCATTTGATTTGATTTCTTTATCAAGCCAGAAATAGATATTGATGATAGTAGAGTAGTTAAACTCTTTGAAATTTGAAAAATATTTTTCATTTTTAACTTCATCGGGTAGTAGTTTATATGCAGCATGAGGTTGGGTGCAAAGTACATAAAAATCGGATTCTACCTTGTCTCCACTTTTCAATTCTATGTTTTTAATTTTCGATTCTGAAGTAAATATTTTTATTGCAGGATTTGCAAAAATAATATCACCATTTCTTTTATCGAACCAATCAACAAATGGCTCAAGGAGTGAGCTCAAATCCTTAGTTGACAGAATTAGTCTGGAGGCATCGCTTCCAGCAAAAAATGTTCGTTTTAATACTTCGAACAGTAGCGATGCTGATGCAATTTCAGGGCTTTGATTTAGTGTTGCATAAATAAATGGGCTCCAAAAATTATCAATCGATTCCTGAGTCTGCCAATTGACTCTTAGCCAATTTAATGCGGTTAAATCGACATAATTATTAAAACCGAATTGCAATTTCAATATAAAAGAAATTAAATAATATTTGGATTTGGTATTAAGTAGATTAAATTTCAAAAAACCGAGCAGAACTCCAAATTTTCCGGGTAATAACCCGAAATTTAATTGAAATTTTTCACTGAGCTGATTCACAAAATCAACCTTTAAGGAGTCCTGGGACTTAAGGAATTTTCTGGTGCCCAATATGTCTAAAATATCAATGAAATGGTTGTAAGCCCCAACTAGAGCATGCTGTCCATTATCAATCATTTCACATGTAACAGGATCAATGATAGAATAAATTCTTCCACCAATTGAATTTTTTGCTTCAATTATTCTCACAGAAAATCCTGCTTGGGCTAATTCAATAGCAGCTGAAATTCCAGCTATACCGGCACCAATAATAGTAACTGTAGGGGGCATCATCTTAAAAATTTAAAAAACAAATAAGACAAAAAATCCAGTGATTTATTTCTTTTTTTTCATATTTGAATATAATTCATTAAAATGAATGAAGTTAATACTTTTAATTTTCATTTTTTTTCTTTAATTTTGTAGTCTTTGTTATTGCGGATGTGGCGGAATTGGCAGACGCGCTAGACTTAGGATCTAGTGGGGCAACCCGTGGGAGTTCGAGTCTCCCCCTCCGCACTTTTATGGAATTTAATTTTAGGATACAAATTGAAACATTCAATTAACGAGCTAGAAAATTGGATCAGACAGTTAGAAATAATTGCAGAGCCGAGTGAAGTTAACGAAGAATTAGAGAAAGCCTACCGAGAAGCTCAACCCCATATTGACATGAAGGGTTTCCGTAAAGGGAAAGTTCCTATGCACCTGATAAAGAAGTTTTATGGAAAGCAGATCGAAAGCGATGCTATGTCTGATATCGCGGCTGATTTGTTTAATAAAATATTCCATTCGGAAAAGCTATCCTTTATAGGAGAGCCAAAATTAGTTTCTGCTGATAAATTTGAAGGAGAATATAAATTCATTTTCGAATACGAAATTGTTCCTATATTTGATTTAGCAGACTATCATGGAATTAACATTGATGAGCCCGTACATAGGGTTTCTGATGAAGAAATCGATAAAGAAATAGAACAAATCTGTTTACAGTTCGGCAAGCTCGAAGAAACAGATCAAATAACTGATGATCTGCATGTAGCGAACACAACAATTCAAGAAATTGATGAATCAGGATTGCCCATAATCGGATCCAAAACCGAAAATCCAGATATTTTCTTACAGTCACCTTACATAGCACCGGATTTGAAAGCTTTATTTATAAATCTGAAAGCCGGTGACAGCTTCGCTTATAATCAGCCAGCCCAAAAGGATGGACAACCTTCTAAGAGATTAAGCTTCACAATTAATAATATTAAAAAATTAGTTCCTGCTGAGTTCAATGATGCACTAGCTGGGACTTATACAAGTGGTAAATTAACTTTAGCTCAGGATCTTAAGGATGAAATTGGTTTTCAACTTCAGGAACAATGGGATCAAAAGACCCGTCAGGCAATGGAAGATCAGATAGTTGAGAAGATGGTAGCAATGAATGATTTCGAAGCTCCTAATGGAGTTGTAAGAAATGTCGTCATTGGAATGTTTGAAGATGTAAAAAAGAAATATAAGGATGTTCCTCAATTCCAGACTGCAACAGTTGATCAGTTCTACGATCAATTTGAAGATAGTGCAATATTCCGTGTAAAATGGGAAATAATTAGAAGCAAGGTTATCGATCATGAAGACTTGAAAGTTGAGGAATTTGATCTTGATCCTTATGTAGAAGAAGAAGCAACTCGAAGGAAGAGTGATCCCGAGAAAATCAGAGAGGAATTGCGCGAGAATCCTAATGTTATAGCAACCATTCTTTATAAGAAAGTCGTTGACGTTATACTTGATTTTGCTACAACAAATGAAGTTGCATTTGATGAGCAAGGACATTATCATCCAGAAGGCTCTGAACATCATCATCACGACTATGATGACGACGAAGATGAACATGAACATCATGAACATCATGATGATGAAAAAAGTAAGTAGATAAAATTGTAATAAATTCATAACAAAGAGCTGTCGCTAAAAGGGCAGCTCTTTTGATAAAGTTCAGGATTAAGTTGTCGAAGATTCAATTAAAAGATTGAAAGCTTAAATACGTTATATTTATCTGTTTTTCAAAATAATTAAGGATAAAAAATGATAGATCAGTTAGTGCCGATAGTTGTGGAACAAACCAGCAGAGGTGAACGTTCATACGATATATATTCAAGACTTCTTAAAGAACGAATTATATTCATTGGAACACCTATAGATGATCATGTTGCAAGTTTAACAATCGCTCAATTATTATTTCTTCAAAGTGAAGATCCAAATAAGGATATTAATATTTACATCAATTCTCCCGGTGGAAGTGTTAGTGCAGGTTTAGCTATTTATGACACAATGCAGTTCGTTCAACCGGACATTGTTACCATAGCTATGGGAATGGCTGCTTCAATGGCTCAGGTTTTGCTATGTGCCGGTGCAACAGGCAAAAGATATGCTTTACCAAATTCAAGGATACTTATGCATCAGCCAATGGGTGGTACTCAGGGGCAAGCTACAGATATTGAAATTTATACCAGAGAAATGCTCAGAATTCGTCACAGTTTGTTTGAAATCATTGGAAAACATTCCGGTAAGGATATCGAGACTATAAAAAAAGATGCTGACAGAGATTATTATATGTCTGCTCAGGAAGCCTTGGATTATGGTATTATTGACAAGGTAATGGAAAGAAGTCCATTAATTCCACCAATAAGTGAAGAAAAGAAATAGAAAATTAATTTTATGGCAAAAGACAAAACATCATTTCAGAATTTTTTAAGATGCTCCTTCTGTGGAAGAGCTTCTCATGAAGTTCAGGGCTTAATCGAAGGGCCTAACAAAATATTTATTTGTGACATCTGTATTACTAATTCGCTTGAAATTCTCAAAAGCAATAATAAGGAAGCGAATCCTGAATTAACAATGAACAATCTTCCGAAACCTTCTGAAATCAAGCAAAAGCTTGACGATCATGTTATCGGACAGGATTACGCTAAACAGGTACTCTCCGTGGCTGTTTACAATCACTATAAGCGAATACAATCTGAGCATCTTGCCGGTGAATACGCTGATGTGGAAATTGAGAAAAGCAATATAATGTTTGTTGGTCCAACAGGTACCGGCAAAACGCTTTTAGCCCGAACCCTTGCAAAGATATTACGAGTACCGTTCGCTATTGCTGACGCTACAACAATTACTGAAGCCGGCTATGTTGGCGATGATGTAGAATCAATTCTCGTTCATTTGCTCCAAAGTGCTGATTACAATGTAGCTTTAGCAGAACGAGGTATCATATACATAGATGAGATTGATAAAATAAGCCGCAAAAGTGAATCGACAAGCATAACACGTGATGTTTCAGGAGAAGGCGTTCAGCAAGCTTTACTGAAAATTCTGGAAGGAACAGTTGCCGGTGTCCCACCTAAAGGTGGCAGAAAGCATCCGGAACAGCCTTTGATATATCTAAACACAAAGAATATTCTATTTATTTGTGGTGGTGCATTTGTAGGATTAGAGAAAATAATTGCACAGAGAAAAAGATCGTCCAACATTGGATTTACAGCTACAATGGAAGATGCAATTGAAGAGAGCATGCAACTTTTGAAGAATGTCGAACCTGACGATTTGATCAAATTCGGATTTATCCCTGAATTGGTTGGTAGATTGCCTGTTCTCGCTCCACTTGAGGAATTATCAGAAGAAGCTATGATTGATATTCTGATAGGACCAAAAAATGCAATAACTAAGCAGTACAAGAAACTTTTCCTAATGGAAGGAGTCTTACTTGAATTTGAAGAGGATTCCCTTAAAGCTATCGTAGAAAAAGCCCGCACAAGAAAAACAGGAGCCAGAGCTTTACGTTCGGTAGTTGAAGAAAGAATGTTATTAGTTATGTACAAACTTCCAGACGAGAAGAATCTACAGAAAGTGATAGTGAATGCTGATTTTATTAATGGGAATTCTGAACCCATTTTTGAATATAGTGAAAATGCTAAGAGATCAAAATCAGCTTAATCATAACTTTGTGATAAATTAATTTTTGAAAATTCAACAGAAATCAATATATTGCAAATCTATTTATAGCAAATATTTAAAATTTACAAGGTATATATCATGTTCGCAGTTGTTAAAATTGCAGGTTCACAAGTAGAAGTCAGCCCAAATGCTAAGGTTGACGTTCCATTCATTAATGGAAATCCGGGAGACTCAGTTGAATTCTCCGATATCTTACTTTTTGAGGATAATGGAACTACTAAAGTTGGCACTCCATTGATCAAAGGTACAGTTTCTGCAAAAATTATTGAGCATTTCAGAGGCGATAAACTAATTGTCTTCAAGAAAAGAAGACGCAAAGGTTACCGAAAACTAAATGGTCACCGTCAGCAGTATACAAAAATTGAAATTACAAATATTAAAATATAATTCTGAAAGGTATTAGCTATGGCACACAAAAAAGGTGGCGGTTCCTCTAGGAACGGGCGCGATTCCAATGGTCAAAGACGCGGAGTAAAGAAATTTGGTGGTGAGTCCGTTATACCTGGTAACATAATAGTTCGCCAGTGTGGTACTAAATTTCACCCAGGTGATAATGTTGGTTTAGGAACAGATTACACTATCTATTCATTGATTGATGGTGTGGTAAAGTTTGAAAGAAAAGATAGGACCAGATTGCAGATTTCGGTTTATCCGAACTAATTTGTCTTAGAAATTTAAAAAGGTCTTTGTATCATTAATGTTACAAAGACCTTTTTTTTGCCAAAATTTCACTAAATCACATCGTCATCAAAATCATCTTCATCTTCGTCATCAAGATCATCAAATTCTTCATCAACGATATCTTCTTCGTCAAAGTTCTCTAAATCTTCTTCATCATAATCATCTTCAAACTCATCATCATCAGTATCTTCGTCATCTTCGTAGTCTTCTTCTTCATAGTCCTCTTCATCATCAAGTTCATCATCTTCAAATTCTTCATCCTTTGGCATCAAAGAATATTTACGAAATTTTTCTTCTTCGGAATTATAAAACATAAAGTCTCCTGCTATAAATTTATTAAATATTGTTATTTTTCAATTTAATTAATTTCGAAAAATTCTGGATTGCTAATTTATAGAAATTTTATTAATCAAAAAAAAAGAACTTTTAAAAAATTAAAAAAAATTGCTAAAAAGCCTTTCTAAAGAAAAAGCCGGAGACATTATCTCCGGCTTTTTAAAAATTAGGAAGCTTTATAAAGGTTTTTTATAATTATTTCTTCTTCTTTGTTGTTTTCTTTTCAAGTTCTTCTCTTATAGCGGCTCTTGCTGCTGCTAAACGAGCAATAGGAACTCTAAAAGGTGAGCAAGAAACATAATTCAAACCTAAGGTATGGCAAAATTCAACTGATGAAGGTTCGCCACCATGTTCACCGCAAATACCAATTTTAAGTTTCTTTTTTGTTTTTCTTCCTTCTTCAACTGCATGTTTCATTAAAAATCCAACACCCTCCTGATCAATAGCCTCGAAGGGATCTCTATTATAGATTTCGCTTGCTATGTAATGTGGAAGAAATCTTCCGGAGTCGTCTCTGCTTAAACCCATAGTTGTTTGTGTAAGATCGTTTGTTCCGAATGAGAAGAATTCTGCAACTTCAGCTATTTTACCAGCTGTAATGGCACCACGTGGCACTTCAATCATAGTTCCAACCATATAATCTAATTCTATACCGGATTTTTTGATTACATCGTCAGCGACTCTTCTAACAATTTCTTCCTGAAGTTTCAATTCAACAACGTTACCAACTAGTGGAATCATGATTTCGGGCATTACTGCCTGGCCGGATTTCTTAACATTTACAGCGGCTTCAAGTATTGCTCTTGCCTGCATTTCAGTGATTTCCGGGAATAGGATACCTAAACGGCATCCACGGAAGCCTAACATCGGGTTAAATTCGTGTAAAGCTTCAACTCTTTCTTTTACTTTAGCAACAGGTATACCGATCATCTTTGCTACTTCTTTCTGTCCTGCATCGTCGTGAGGAAGAAATTCATGCAAAGGTGGATCAATTGTTCTAATTGTTACAGGACGTCCGTCCATGGCTTTAAAAATGCCTTCAAAGTCTTTTCTCTGCAAAGGTAATAATTTTGCAAGTGCAGCTTTTCTTTTTTCAACTGTTTCAGCTAGGATCATTTCTCTCATAGGACCAATCTTCCCGTCTCCAAAGAACATGTGTTCAGTGCGGCAAAGCCCGATACCTTCAGCACCAAATGCAACAGCATTAATACTTTGATCCGGCTGATCTGCATTTGTACGTACATTTAATGTACGATATTTATCTGCCCATTCCATTATTTGCTTGTAAATATGGAAAGTTGGAGCATCTTTCTCGGCTAAAGTTTTGTCGATCAACACCTGTATAACTTCACTCGGCTTAGTAGGAATCTTTCCGAGAATAACTTCACCGGTTGAACCATCGATAGAGATGAAATCACCTTCTTTAACCACATCTTTTTTACCTACAGATCTTAATTCTCTTGTTTTGTAATCTATTTGAAGCTCACCACAACCTGCAACACAGACTTTACCCATCTGGCGTGCTACTAGAGCAGCATGCGATGTCATACCACCACGAGCAGTTAGAATACCTTCTGCTACGTTCATACCGCCAATATCTTCTGGTGATGTTTCAATTCTAACAAGTATAACTTTTTCGCCTTTATTTGCCCATTCGACAGCATCTTCAGCATTGAATACAACTTTACCGCATGCAGCACCGGGACCTGCGTTTAAACCTTTTGCAAGAAGTTTACCACCTTTTAAAGCTTTATTTTTTTCTGTAAGATCGAATATTGGACGGAGTAATTGATTTAGCTGATCGGGATCGATTCTCATCAATGCTTCTTTTGGTTTGATATAACCTTCTTTTACCATATCGACGGCTATCTGCATAGCAGCAAATGCAGTTCTTTTACCTGAACGGCATTGAAGCATATAAAGTTTGCCTTTTTGAATAGTAAACTCGATATCCTGCATATCTCTATAGTGGTCTTCAAGAATTTTTCTGATATTAACCAGTTGATCGTAACTTCTTTTATCTATATCAATGAGTTTTTCCATGCCTAGTGGTGTTCTGGTACCGGCTACGACATCTTCTCCCTGAGCATTCATAAGAAACTCACCGTAGAATTTGTTTGTACCGGCGGCAGGATCTCTTGTGAAAGCGACACCTGTTCCAGAGTCCTCGCTTAGATTACCGAATACCATAGCTTGTACATTAACAGCTGTTCCCCACCAATCAGGAATTCCATTTAATTTTCTATAGATATTTGCCCGATTGTTTTGCCATGACCCAAATACTGCACTGATTGCTCCCCAAAGCTGTTCCTGTGGATCTTCTGGGAAGTCAATTTTTAATTTTTTCTTAATTGCAGCTTTGAATTCTTTAACTAATTCTTTAAGATCGTCAACAGTTAATTCGGTATCGGAAGTTACTTTTCTAGCGTGTTTTTTCTTTTCTAGAATTTCTTCGAATGGATCGATATCATCTTTACCTTCCGGTTTTAATCCTAAGACTACGTCACCATACATAGCAACGAATCTGCGATAAGAATCATAAGCAAATCTTGGATTGTTAGAATGTTTAATTAATCCTTCGATAGTTTCATCGTTGAGTCCGAGATTAAGAACTGTATCCATCATTCCTGGCATTGACGCTCTTGCGCCGGATCTTACTGATACCAATAATGGATTGTTTTTATCACCGAATTTGGCTCCCATTTCATTTTCAACTTTAGATAAGGATTGTTTAACCTCATCATACAGCGATTTAGGATAAGTCCTGTCATTGTCATAATAGTATGTACATAATTCAGTAGAAATAGTAAAACCGGCAGGTACTGGCAGACCGATATTAACCATCTCAGCTAAATTAGCACCCTTACCTCCTAATAATTCCTTCATTGAAGCATTACCATCGGATTTGCCCCCGCCGAAAAAATATACAAACTTTGTACTTTTTTTAGATTTGTCAGATTTTTTTGACTTACCATCTTTTTTCTTGTCTTTTCCCATTATATCTTCTCCAAATAATATTGAAAACTTCTAAACATTATATAATAAATACAGAATACAAATTTAGGTATCTTTATGTTAATAGACAAAATTTTGGTAAAAATTAACAAATCAGATAATTACAAAAGTTAATCCTCATTGACTTTAAAATCAATTCTTATGTCGAGTATTTTTTCAAGTAATAATTTTCTGCGATTGGCACCCCATATTTCGATATCAATATCTAAGGATGGTGTCTTTGTTGAAAGATAAATATCAACATTCCTTCCGAGTATGAAACATTTGACTTTCGAAACTACTTGCATCTGCCTTCTGTCAATACCTTCAGCTATGCGCAAAATACCGGCAAGGATAGTAACAACTTGTTGTTTTTCTTTTGATAGAATTTGAAAATTCTCATGCTTCTTTTTTGGAAGACTTTTTCGGTGATAGCGTGCAATGTTAGCAATTATCTCTGCTTCATCATTTGTAAATCCCGGGAGTATGCAATTTTTGATAATATAATAACTATGTTTATGATGTTGGTCATGAGAAATATGATAACCGACATCATGCAAATATGCTGAGGCTTCGAGGAGCTCCCTTTCAGGATAACCAAGTTTGTGAATTTCCTGTAAATCATCGAAAATTTGGAGACAAATCTCATGAACGAGCTCAGAATGCTCCATATTCACACTGAAGTGTTGTGCAGCATTTCTTACAGTATCATATCTCAACCTGCTCAAATGATGATATTGCATCAGTTCCTGAGTTTTCTGAACGGTATCAAATACAATACCTTCTCTTAGAGAATAATCTGAAAGTAGAAAATTATTGATTTTTAATTCTTTGATTATGTGTTCAAAAATCAGAGCTCCACCAAGAATAATATCAGCCCTGGTTGGATCCATTCCAGGTATATCAAGACGTTGGGCTATTGACTTTGCAGAAATAATCTTTTCAATAATTTTAAGGACATCTGTTGATGTTACAGATATTCCATTAAGAATAGCTGGAATTGACTTCCCATTAGCAGAAAGAACCATTGCCACAAGACTTGTGATTGTACCGGAAGTCCCAACAATATTTTGGTAGCCTGTTTCTCTTAAGTGTTGAATTGTCGGAGACCAATCTCCTTTGATAAACTCTCTACACTCCTGAACATTATGATAGCTGAAGTTTGTATCAAGTTTGAATCTCTTAGTCATTCTGATAGCACCCAGCTTGGCACTATGAAGATATTTAATTTCCCCTGTTTCACCAATAACCGTTTCAGTGCTACCGCCACCTATATCAACAACTAAAGTTCTTTTATTCATCACAGGTAAAGCATGAATAACACCGATGTAGATAAGACGAGCTTCTTCGGCTCCTGAGATCACATGAATATCTACGCCTGAAGCTTCTTTAACTTTTTTGAGGAATACATCCTTATTAGCAGCTTCTCTAACTGCTGAAGTAGCAACCGCAACTATTTTTGCATCTTCACTTTTGGCAAGCTTTGCAAAACGAATCATAGCTTCAACACCGCGTTCGACAGCATCAGGCTGAAGTATTTTCATATCTGAGCTTCCAGAGCCGAGACGAACCATTTCTTTGTCGCGGGTATGAACTTTCAGAATACCATTTTTTGAAACGGAAGTAATAACAAGATGGAATGAGTTAGTGCCAACATCGATTGCTGCGATTACAGGAAGTTTCTTATTCATTAGCTATATTGGTTTTTCTTTATTATCTTTATTTGCTGCCTCGCCTTTGAGTACAACCACATCATCATGTTTATAAATTACATTTTCTTCTGCTCTTCGAGTGCTGGATTGACTTTGTTGTGGCTGGAATTTACCGAAGAAATTTTTCAATTTTTTAAGTGCATACGTAAAAAACAATAAAGCTCCGAAAAAAATCGCCAGAAATATGACTATGATTTTAACCATAAATTTGTAGAATTATCGTTCTAAAATAAGATTGACGATTAAGAAAGAAAATATAATCTAATTAAATAATAAAAAAAGCGAGTAATAATTATAAATTACTCGCATGGGATGTTATATAAATTATTAAGGATGAGGTGGAACTCCAAAAGCTGTCCATTCTTCTTTTGCGGGTCCATAAACTCCATGTACTTTTAAACCAGCTTGTCGCATCAGAACCGTTAACTGACCCCGATGGTGAGCAAGATGTTTGATGATAGCATCTAATCCTCTTCCACGTGACCACATTTCACCATACATATCAACTTTCACTGCCAAATCCTCATCAGAGAATTTTTTTACTTCTTCAGCTAAGGATTGTCCAACCTTCTTGAAAGTAAAGTAAATTTCATTTGCTGAATTAGGGATAGGAGAATCTAATGCCGGACAATCAAGTTTAAGACCAATCCTCTCAGCCATTTCGCCTATTGAAACAATAATATGCCACTCTAGAAAACCAAGAGATCTTCCTTCATGATAAACTTTTTGATTGAGAGATGAATCAGTGATCTTGGAAAACAAAACCGATGTATTGCGACATTCCACATCCCAAACTTCGGAGAAATCGCTAACCATTCTAAACATAGATTAACCCTGTTAGAATTTGTAAAAAATCATCTAAACCGATAAATAGTAATCTTAGATTAAAATTGCTGTTCGTCGTCTCTTTTAGTAAAAGTTCTTGGTCTGAAACCACCGCCGCCACTTCTGTTACCAAAGTCACCCCTTGGTTCGCCTTCGGTTCTTTCGTGAGCAACGTTAACTTTAATGGTTCTGCCTTCGACTTCAATTCCATTTAGACCGTCGATTGCTGCCTGACCGGTAGCATCATCCATCTGGACAAAGCCATAGCCTTTGGATCTGCCGGAATTTCTATCAGAAATGATTTTCACTGATTCGACTTCACCAAATTTTGAAAAAACATTTTTTAGTTCTGCTTCAGACATACTGAAACTTAAATTAGAGACATAGATATTCATAAAAAACTCCAAAAAAAGCAAAAAAAAACAAATATGCAATTAGATGATTTAAGAGTCTGTCAGAGTCAGAAATAAAATAATAAAAAAATTTTAAACAATAGTCTGACAATACTCTACTTTTTATGCTTAATAACACTATATTCCATGAAACAATATCAAAGATTTATTAAATTAAACAATTTTATAAAACAAAAAAAATTATTTTTTTGTAAATTATAATATTATAAGTATGAAATTAGTTAGAATCTATCTAGAAAATGAAAAATAAGACTGAATATATCTGCTCAAATTGTGGCATTAAATCGCCCAAATGGCTTGGTAAATGTACATCTTGCGGTGAATGGGATACTTTTCAGGAAGTTACTCAAACAGCGAGTGAAAGAAAATTAGGGCGTACAAAAGTAGATCAGCCAAAAATTTTTCGTTTAAATGAGATTGAAACATCTCACGATTATCGGATGAAAACCGGAATATCCGAGCTAGACCGAGTGCTTGGAGGTGGAATTGTACCGGGATCAATAATTCTTGTCGGTGGTGATCCAGGGATTGGGAAATCAACTTTAATGCTTCAAATGTGCAGTAAGAATAATAAATTCAAACCTTTGTATGTTACAGGCGAAGAGTCGCTCCAACAAATAAAGCATCGATCTGAAAGATTGACGGATGTAAAATCAGATTTGATGATCCTTTCAGAAACAAATATAGAAACCATTAATTCAGCAATCGAATTAACTGATGCTGATTTTATTATTATTGATTCAATTCAGTCTGTTTATTCAGAAAGAGTAGAATCAACCCCAGGCAGTATCATACAGGTCAGGGAATGCGCTTCTCTACTTATGCAGACTGCAAAGAAGCTGAATAAACCTATTTTTTTAATAGGTCATGTTACCAAAGATGGTTTTATTGCAGGTCCGAAGATTCTCGAACACATGGTCGATACTGTACTGCAGTTCGAAGGAGAAAAGATGTATTCTTACAGAATACTTCGTGCCTTAAAAAACAGATTTGGATCAACTAACGAAATTGGTATTTTCGATATGATTCAGAGCGGACTTCGGGAAGTAAAAAATCCTTCGGAATTATTTTTAATTCACAGGAACAATCAGGATACAGGAATAGCGATTGTTGCCGCAATAGAAGGCTCAAGACCGATTTTACTGGAAGTTCAGGCATTAGTTTCAACTTCAGGCTATTCTATGCCTCAGAGGACGGTTAACGGCATAGAATTAAGGCGAATGCAAATGATACTAGCCGTACTGGAAAAGAGGCTTGGAATTCAATTTAAGAATAACGATGTGTTTGTTAATGTTGCCGGTGGTGTTTACATCAATGATCCGGCTGTCGATCTCGGTGTTGCGGCCGCATTGGTGAGTTCTTATCAGGATAAGGTGATTAATCCTAAAACTGTTATTATTGGTGAAATTGGCCTAACAGGAGAAGTGCGTCAGGTATCTTCTCTCGAGCAGAGGATTTCCGAAGCAGAGAAACTTGGTTTTGAAACAGCAGTTATTCCCAAAACCAATAATCACTTTAAGAAATCTAATATTAACATTATCCAGACTGAAAGAATTTCTGTGGCTCTATCTCAAATATTTGATTAAATTTGCAGGAAAAAATATGTTTGAAGAAACAATTATTGTTCATAATCAGCAACTCAACAATCTTTTAAATAAGAATAAGCGATTTACTTATTTAGCTGATATTATGCAGAATCCTCATCTTGATCATTCTTTCAAGACTTATTTCAATGCTGAAGTGGAATGGTGGATTTATGAAGAGTCCATTCGCAGAAGGATTCATGTTAATTTTGATTTTGATAATGAGAGTCTAAAGAACAATCTCTCCAATATTGATGAACTATTGTTTAATTCGGCTAGGTTTGACAGGAACAGCTTGAAAATAACTATTGATTCATCTATAACAACATTAATTAACTTTTTTTTACGACCTAGAACTGCATTGAAGTGGTTTGTTTTCAGAGGCGAGCCTACAAAGCCATTCAATGAGATAATAAAAAGACTAAATTATTTCAACGAATATCAATATTTGATTTTGGGCTTTCTGAATTATGTTGAGGAAAATCATATCCAGCGTAATCCTGACGATTTATTTTCAGTAATTGAGTTCAACAGAATTATTGAAAAGATTGATAACGACTATTTGTTTACTCTGCTTCCTGAAGATTTTATTAATCTTCTTCTACCAGTTTTTAAAATTTTTAACCCTGCAATTCCCGATATTGACAGCAAGACACCGATCCCAAGTGAAGCACTAATAATTTTTTTGGATGATAAAGGAATTGACCCACTCAAACAGTCTGTTGAAAATCACCTCATACAAAATAAATTAAAATATATCACAAGTGACCAATTCCTAAAAATCATATATGATCTGATTAATCAACTGGATTCTGAAGGTATTGTATCTCCAGCAATCCCGACATTGACAGAACAAAAATTTATTATTCCAGATTTTAATCTGAATGATTTTAATAATACATCGAAAGAAGAAGTTCTAACTGATGAAATTTATATAAATACAGACGCTGAATCAATCAATATTTCTGATCCGGATGATGAATTTATTACCGATGAGATTGTTGAATTTACAAATGAAGAATCTGATCTGAGTGATTTTGAATTAATAAAAACAGCAACTGATTCTATTACCGAAGAATCTATAATTGAAATATCTGATGAGATTGATAGTCCTATTATTGAAACTCTTCCAGAGGACGATTTTTTGCCTAAGGAAGTCGAGGATAGTTCTGATATTAGGAATGATGTACTATTAACAGATTTTCCATCTGATGAAATACTAATAGAGGAAGAAACTCGATCTGAAGAATCTTTTATTGACTTACTTGAAGTTCAGGATAATACTAATGAGGATGGAAATGAATTAGAGAATATTTTTGCTCCTGAGATTGATGCAAAGCAAGAAATCATTCCTGAAGAAATCCATGATGAAACTGAAAATTCTGAAGACGAAGAAGAAGCAATCTCAGAAGAAACTATTCTTGAACAGGAGCAACAGATGCTTAGTGATTTCAGAGAATTAAGTGAATTATCAGATCAGATTAATACTTCATTCTCGAAAGTTCTTGATTTGAGAGAAATTGATGAGTCAGATGGCGATTCAAATATTACTTTATCAGAAGTAACTCAGGTTGAAACTGAAAACATTGATGAATCAATATCAAATGAAGAATCTGCTATTCTAGATATTGATGAGATTAGTGATGATATCACAGAAATAAAACAAAAAAACTTCGATCATTTTGTAGATGGCGAAGAAATTATAAAATTTGACAATAAGTAAAAAAAAATGAAATTCATAGACACAGCAAAAGTAATGATTCAATCAGGCAATGGCGGCAAAGGTCTCGTCAGTTTCAGAAGAGAAAAGTTTGTCCCCAAAGGTGGACCTGATGGCGGTAACGGCGGGAAAGGCGGCGATGTTGTATTCATTCCCGATCCTCAAATGAGTACTTTGCTAGATTTTAAATATAATAGAATTTATAAAGCAAAGAATGGTGCCCCGGGTGGCAACAGCAGGAAATCAGGTAGAGGCGGAGCCGATATTGAAATAAAAGTACCTTGTGGTACACTTGTTAAGAGATTAGAAGACGGTGAAATAATTGCTGACCTGGTTACTCCCTACAAAAAGATTGTAGTACTTGAAGGTGGTAAGGGTGGTCATGGTAATTCTGAATTTGCCACACCTACAAAACAAACACCACATTATGCCGAACCCGGATTATCCGGAAAAGAAATGGAAGTTGTTCTGGAACTCAAACTTATTGCAGATGTAGGGATAGTTGGTTTCCCTAATGCCGGTAAATCAACATTGATTTCTGTTATATCGGCGGCTAAACCCAAGATAGCAGATTATCCTTTTACTACTCTAGTTCCAAATCTTGGAATTGTAAGAATTGATTTATCCAAAAGTTATACTGTTGCGGATATACCAGGTCTGATTGAAGGAGCGGCTGAAGGAAAAGGTCTTGGTACACAATTCTTGCGTCATGTCGAACGAACTAAAGTCTTATTATTCATGCTGGATCCGTTTCATGGAGATATTAAAGCAGACTATAAGATATTAACAAATGAGTTAAAAAAATATAATCCTCAAATGTTGAAGAAACAACAAATAATCTGCATTAGTAAAGCTGATGCAATGGATGATTCAATGAAAAAAGAAATGAAGAAGGTTTCTTTTAAATCCGGGAAAATTAAACCAATAATCATTTCTTCTGTTACTGGTGAGAACATTGAGGAAATCAAATTTAAACTCTGGGATATAATAGCCAGTGGGGTAGTAAAGGAATCTTAGGAATGAGCAGAACCTTATTCAAAATATTTCATATAAACCCAAATTGTGCATTAGAACTTTCCCCATTATAGGTAAATCCAGACCAACTTTGTCATTCCCTCGAAGGAGACTGCGCGAAAACTATAGGATTTGTCATTCAGAAGGAGCGTAGCGACTGATGAATCCAGTATTCATGCGAACTGGATTCTTCACTTCGTTCAGAATGACAGCCTGAACTTAAATTTCAAACAGTCTCGAAGGCTGGAATCCAGAAAAAAAGTTCGCTTCGGTGGTCTCTGACACCTACGGGTACTGATGAATTACTAACTTGGAATTGTTCTTTAATGTTGCAAGGTGTTTCAACTGAATAATCTAGGATAAAAGTCAGATTCACCTAACTCCACTTAAGCCTTACATGAGAGAGGGGGGACAATTGTCCCCCCATATTTATATTACGAATGAATTGCACAACAAGCTGAGCTAAGTAGTTGTATTTTAATTTGTTTCTGCAGCAATTGTAACAATGATGATATTGTTATCATCTCGCCCGAATGTATCAATACTCATTGTACTTCCGACTGTTCTAATCATTGAAGAAGACAATGCCAGATTTAAAACAATATCGTTAATATCTTCGGTTAAGGATGAAACAATATCGTTCTGATGTTCTTTGTAAAAATCGATTTTTTCTGAGACATCAGCATCAGGTTGACCTTGAAGAATAATCTCAACATTATTCTCGTAAGGATTTACTGTGGCAGTAAGTTCTATCTTAGATATTGAACTTCCACCAGATAAAGCTTTGAACATCAGGGCAAAAGCTTGGACTAATGAATCAAAGTCAGAATGAACGATTTTTTTGTCACATTCCTCAATTATATGGAGATTTATATCAGCTTTAAAATCATGATCAATTTTAACTAAATTATGTGAGGCTTTTACTATATCACCGATAGATAGATTACGCATATCAAAACCAACTTTTTCAGTACTAATTGCGACATCCACCATATCTGATATATTTGTGTATAATTCCTGTGATTTTTCAAATGAATTGCTAAGATATTCATCTTTTTCATCTTCATTCTGATATTGTTGATTTATCACTTTCTGCTGGAAATCAATGATCTTTGATAAAGAAGATTTAAATCTTGTGCTAAGATTACTCAAGAACATTGATTTAAATTCACTTGCTTCATTGGACAATTGTTCAGCAACCTGAATCTGGCGAATTTTTACTTTGTTCTGTTCTTCAGCAAGTTTTTCAAGTGTAACGTCTCGTCCAATTGCATAGATAACCTTTTCTAAAGGTGATACGGTTATATTCCAATTTATCCACTTAACCTCACCACCATAATCCTTCATCTGAAAATCAAATCTTTCAGCGGATTCGTCTTGTACATTATTTTTGAAATCGCAAAAAATCCTGTAATCACTTTCATTAACAAATAATTCCTTGAAATTCTGCCCTACCATATTCTCAGGTTCTAAACCAAAAATTCTAACAGAAGCATGATTCATATTGTTCCAAATTCCATCTAAAGTCATAACAGCAATAATATCACTCGATGACTCCATGATTCTTCTTTGAGCTTTTGTTAACTTGCCAGCTAATTCCTGAGCTTTAGATCTCGTAATGGTAACAGACATAACAAATCCGAATAATGCAAGAGAAATAATAAGCGAAACCAAAAGTGCAACAAATGGAAGATAGTTTTGGAATGAACCACCAAAATTTTGGACTGTTGCAAATTTAACGGTTATACCTTTATCTGCAAAGCTTAATATTCTTTCGTCGGATAATATCGGAATAAATCCTCCTGAATTAGCTTTGTAATTGTCTGATTGAAAGATTTCTACTTTTTTCCCATCTACATTTTGATAACATTCAAAAAATATAGTAGTGTCCGTTGCAACTCCTTTACCTAATGCTTCTGTAAAAAATCTGTTTCCATTGATTTCCATCACAACAAGTTGATTTAAAGAATCCTTGGGTATGTCAAATGGGAACAATGGAGCTGAATTTTTGAAAACTGAAGATACCAGGAATAGGCTGAGTGTATCAGGTTTACGAAGAATGAATGCTTCAGTTGTGATTAAATCTGTTTTATGTTTTGATTTTTCGATAATATTGTGAAGCTGAGGCACAGAATTTAAATCTAAACCATGTATATGTTGATTGGTTGCTTCAGGAAAAATAAATTCCGAAGGATAGTATTCTTTTGTCTCAGGAGCTTGAGGACTTATGTCGTAGTAAAAATATCCCTGTGACTGAACATAGTGACGGTAGAAAACAATATTCTCCGTTCTAACTCTTTGAACTGACATCATGCTAATGATCGATGGAAGAGTTTTAAGAGGAACACTTGAATAAAGCATGAAATAATCTCTAACAACCTGAGGAAGATTATCATACAATCCACGTATTGACATCATCACTTGAACATGAGAGCTATAACTTTGTTGAAATCTGGTCATAACTGATGTCGAAGCTTTATCAAATTGATTTTTCCTTGCATCAACCACAGATTCATTTACATTCCTAAATACAAAATAAGAAATCACGAGTAATATTACCAATAAAATATATGCTGGATAAGTATTGGCAAATTTTAGGGTTTGTGCTTTATCAATTGCTGATACCGGCAAATCATCCTTTTGTAGCTGAATTTTCTTTTCTTTAGCCATTATAATGTAATTCCTTAACTTATATTCATATTTATTTTTTTATTTTTTTTATACAAATTTGCAAAAATCTAGTTTATTATTTTAAACCTCCAAAATCATTTAGAAACAAAGTTGAAAATTTAAAATATTCATTTCGATGAATAAACTATAAAAGCGAAAATTATGCCAAATTATTTTTTTGGTGCTTTTCTGATACTGATATCGACCCTTCGACTTTTACGTCGTCCATCGGCAGTAAATTGATTCTCTCCAGTATTACGTGACCCGCCAACTCTATCATAAATATTAAGTCGTGGTACTCCTTTTTTCACAAGATAATCTACTGCTAATTTTGTTCTTTCCCTAGCGCGAGATTCGTTAACCTCAAACGATCCTTGGTTATCAGAGTATCCAACAACATCGATCAGAATAGATCTATCCTTTTGCCACGTTTTTACGAATTCATCCAAATAAGTTTGAAGTGATTTTGTGACTTTTGTATTCTCGGCGGCTGGTGAATAAAATGGTTTCACTCTATTATAAACAATTTCAACTTTTTCTGTTTTTTCATCAGGAATCAAAGTTCCTGTTATTTCAATCGATTTGGTAGTGTCTTCTTCAATATTTACAATACTATTACTAAATGGCCTAATATCAAATGCAACCAAGCTGTTTGAAGGCAAAGTAAAGGATATATTCCTTGAGTTTTTTAACTGGGCAAGATCTCCAGGTTGAAATATTGCATCAGGATTACCTGGTAGCGTTTCCTGTATGGCATTATCTTTACCCATTTTTACCTGGAACCCAAGTCTAACAAGAAATTGATTTGTATTTGATTTATAACCGGTGTAAGCTGCAGTACCTACTCCAAACAGAATATAAGGTGAGAATTTTGCTCTGTATTTACGGTTGATATCCAGAAATGTGAAATCATAACCAAATCCTAGATTCACACCGAATCTATATTTGAGTGGATCAGTTGGAACTATTTTCGAAGATTTATTTATATCATTATTCCAATGATGTTCAATATTCTGTTTATTTGATAATAAATATTCAATTGATAAACTAGTTAATAAGAAAAGGGATTTTGTTAAATCATATCGAAAACCCGGCGATACACTTGCGTAAGTGTAATTCATTGAAAAGGTATAGTATCGATCATCAACTTTATCTTTTACATTATCTGTAGAGATAGACCTAGCATCATAGAGATTTAAACCTAAAAATATAGCATAATTACTCCCATTTGGCTTATACTCTGTCATTAGTCCAACCCATGGCGAAATACTAGTTTTGGTAGAAAAGCTGACTAAATTTATTGTGTCTTTATCTGGAAACAAATAATTGGGTAGAGAGGGAATTTTCAAATCGCCATAAAAGATATTAGCATTTACGCCACCTGTGAGTCCATACCACCAATCACCTGGATTACGTATAGTCATCAAAGTATCATTATTTGGAAGTACCTGATAATCATACAAAATCCCATCCAGACTATTTTGTGATAGGGATGAAAGTGTGTTTAACAAGGTAAAAAATACTAAAAAAGCAATATGATTATTTTTTATTTTCAATTTTGTTTTTGAAATAATAACGCAATAAAATGTCCAAAAATCTATTTAAGAATTATTAATTCTCTTGTTAAATTGTTCCTATTTTGCTTCATTTGCACAAAATAAAAGCCATTTGTCAAGTTTGTCAAATCGTACATATATACATATCGACCACGTTTAAACATACCTTTAACAATATTTTCTATTATGGAGCCATCGATATTGACAATGTTAATTTCTAAATTAGAATCTTCTACCAAATCAAATTCTAAACTTAGTTCATTAACTGATACAGGATTTGGATAAACCTTCATATCTGTTGCATATCCTGTAAAAGTCAAACCCTTGATCTGGTCTCTACCACATACCGGATTTATCTGAACCATACTTGTATCACTCACCAGATAATAGTTACTTAATTTATCAAATTCTATTCCAATTATTCTGATTTGATTAATATTATTCTCACTATAGAGTGTACGAAGTTTTAATAATGTTACAGTATCATTCCATTTGAAATTTGGTATTGATAATGAAACTGTATCATATTTTCCAATTTTACCGGAGTGAATCGCATTTGATTTCAGATCAAGAAGTTCTAAAGGAACTGATAACTTTAAAATACCATTAAATTGTAAATCTTTAGGAGTATCCGTCTGAGGTACATTACGATATGAGACAGGCAGATAGACAACTTTATCAGGAAATGTATCAATTGAATTTGTTTTGAATGCAACAGGGTATTTAATACTCACTAATACTGTATCCGAAAGATCGGAGTATTGAATGTTCTTCCAAAGTTTGATTGGAAAATCCCCGGTGCTTACATCTCCCCTACCAGCTGAAATAATGGTATCTCCTGTTGGTGAATATTCAGCTGATCTGACTTGATTTCCATGATTCATTGAAATAGCGATTTGTGCTCCCGTTTGTGGATCCCATTGTTTGATAAGACTATCAAGTCCAGCAGTTAGAATATAATTCCCTAAAGGATGGAATTTGGCAGCTCTTACATGTAAAGTTTGAGCTTGAATTCTATGTAATTCAGTTTGGTTTGCAATGTCCCAAATACGAAGCATGTTATCTACACCTCCTGAAGCTATACTCTTTGAGTCTGGTGAGAATCCTATGCTCCAAATTGTTGCATCATTTTTTCCGGGCGTTGAATGTTTTCCAAGTTTGGAAATTAGAGCACTAGTTTTCCAATCATAAATATAAATGTAACCACTATCTGAAGCTATTGCAATTAATTTCCCATCGGGTGAAAATTCTGTCCTATATATCTGTCCATTATCAGGAGTTTTTAAAATTGAGTATGGAGTTGTAATGTTATTTAAATCATATAAAGCTAATGAACCATCGATTGAACAAACAGCAACTGTTCTACTTTGAGAATTTACTGCTGAATAGTATGTTTCTTTAGAAAAGTTACTGAATGCATAAAGAGGATTAATTTTTTCATTTCTGTTCCAAATATAACCTGAATTTCCAGCCGTGATCAGAATTGAATCATTACTAAATATAAAATGTGCTGAATAGCATCCCTTATTAGCATTTACAAATACAGAATCAACACAATTCTTGGTCAATATATCCCAAATTTTAACCATATTGTCATTACCAGATGAAAGAATATATTTTCCATCTTTTGACATCTCAACAGAACGAATCTCGGCAGTATGAGCAAATTTCTTTTCCCAGATAAGGTACGGATTTGAATATCCCTTTGATTCTGCCTTTATAAGACATTTTCCTGTGTCGAGTGATGGAACCAGCCATTGATAATTCAAACTGCTCAGGCTATCCTTTATAAGAGTCCAAGAGCTACCGTAATCGTTTGAAAAACTCAGTTTAACTGTTGTGTTGGTTTGGTTCTGAAGCTGAATTGTTGTTGTTGTACCGGATGTAAGAGTATCTGTGTTAATGGGCGATTGAATAGAAAATTGTGCTTCAAGTCTTGCAAATTGAAATAAAAATAATACTAAAAGAATTAGATGATAACTTTTTAATTTCATATAAGTTTTCATTACCTGACATATTGCAGTTTTATGACCATCACTGATTTCTCAACAGTTGGATCTTTAACCGGAGTTCCAATTATAACAACTTCGTAAAGACCTTGTTGTGCTAAATCTTTAGGTGTCCACTTTATTTCACCATAGGGCAAATTGCTTCTTATAGCATTATCAGTTATACTTCCTGGTAGATCTTTAGTTTTACCATAATATTTATAAATCTCACTATTCAGCAAAGCCTCGACTAATCTTCCTTTAAGATCATAAATTCTCATGTCAACCATAACATCGTCTTCATACCAGAACTTAATGGTTGTAGAATAGTTAAATGGATTTTCTAAAGCCATAGCATCCCTGATAACAGAATTAGGAGTCATTATACAGGATATTGCGTTCGGTGACAATGTATCAACATATTTGTATTGATTGAACAGCTTATAGCAATAGTTGATTCCACGATAAGGAACTGTGTCCCACATTTCATATTTCTGACCCTTCTTGGATGTACCAAGACCGATTAGCTGTGGATAATATGGGGAATCTTTATAGCTTCCGGCAGTAATGTCATAATTTATTTTTGTCGAATCACTTCCCTGAATCCATGAATCAGATCTTTTGACAACAAAGCCTTCATTGAATGCTTCACTCTCGGTTTCCCATGTGCATCTCACAAGTAAAGATCCCATGTATTCAGCATGAAAATTCTTTATGATCATACGAGGATCATAGCTTTCGGCAACGTACTCTACTTTATGCTTTTCGTCGTTTATTTCGATGTTATCATTTGAATTATATCGAAATAAATCCGGCAATAAAACGCTATCTTTATTCGTTTTATAAGCCAACGCCTGATAATAAGAATAAGGTGTTAGCCATTTAAAGCGAGTGGGAGGGGATGAAGGAATTTTGTTTTCTATTCTAAACCTACCAATTTTCAATGGTGTGTCCTTAAGTACTTTATAACAATTAAAAATACTGTCAGGACCAGCAACCGTTAAACTGAATTTACTTCCAATGATTCTTGGTGTAATCAGATAATCATCAGTTGGTAAACCAGTTACACCAGCCATTGTTGTTACATTCAAATCGCTGGTTCCGGGAAGATATGTTATTGAGTGATTATTTGCGTTAAATTGATAATCAGCCGTTGTATCAAATGCAAATTGGAATGAACCGTTAGCCCAATAAAGCCAACGTTCATCCATGCGGTACAGATTGACATCAAATTCGACTTCGTATTTTCCGGTTACAATTATATTTTCAATTTTGACAACAGCAGAAGTATCATTCTGCGCAGCCAAAGGTGCGAAGATTGGTATGAGTAGTGATAATAAACATAATAATATCTTTTGAAATTTATTCATCTTCTTAAAAATTATAGTCTAAAAACTCAACTATATTGTCCTCAAATCTGTTTGATCGGTTTCTGCAAAAATCAGTGATTAGGGAACGTATGTTTTTCTTCCTCTATTGTTCCATGCTATGTTTAAATCACTAGTCAGTATTATCCCATTCAAGTTTATATCTCTTGGTGAATATCCTTCATAATCTCTATCGTCCCAAGTTGAAACCATATCGGATTCATCAATTTTTCCATCACCGTTTGAATCTCCCGCAATCATTCCGAACAATAATGAACCATCAGGTCTGAAACCTAAAGCCTTCAATGCGTCTGCACGTCCGAGTAAATTTTCCGGTTTAGCGAAATTCATTAAAGTGAGGTTCTTTGAAGGCAAGATTGCAACAGGTTCTTCTGTTATGATTGATAAATGATTGCGATGTCTGATTGCAATATAATAATCACCAGAATCAATTCCTTCACTATAAAGATTAATTGGGAATTTACCTTCTCTGTCAATTAATTTACCGTCCCTTTTTACAAAACAGGTGACAAAACTCGATTTGCCACCGGCTATACTTGATTTCAGTTCAATTAATATCCAATCTACTGCCGAATCCGGAATAACTGCCAGCTGATAAAGACTTCTCTTTGGGTCAAGATTATAAGGATAAATATCAGGTGGAGTCAGAGGTATCCTATTTGAATCTCTCAGTTCATTTCCCATATCCTGTTGTCCACTTCGTAAACCACCTTCAAGAAATACTTCGCCGGCAAGCATCATATTCCTTAAACCTTCAGCCATGCCAATTGCAAAATCACCGAAGTTCTGGAAATTATTAACTTCTGCAAATACCCATCTGTTTACATCATCAACAGTAGTGGGTTGTGAGCCCTGTAAATCAACCCAGGTGTTGCCTTGTGGAATCCAACGTTCGAGCTTTACCCTTGTTACGTCATTCTTGTTTGATTCGTCAAATGCTGTGTCATTTTTATCGTAACGGAAACCATAACCTACTGTGAAATCCACTCCATTTGGTAAATCATTATACAGTTCATCTTTAGCACGGATGCTGATAAACCTTTGAACTTTTGCATTGCCGTTAAGCATTGGGGGAAATGTTCTGGGCTTGATACGGAAAGTAATTTCCTTGACATTTGGTGCTTCTGCCGTGCTCTTGAACAATGCATAAGAATATGGATTATTAAATATCACTTTTGAACTATCATAACGAAGCAAAGTCCTTCTGATGCTACCATCTATTTCAGAATTGACAGATCCGAATATCGGATCACGGAAGGATGTATATGTCAGTACATATTTTGATGTATCGTCAAGTTCTGTTCGGATTGTTGAACCAACAAACAAAGTATCGTTTACAGTTACATTTTTTGTTAAAGTAACACCACCAGAATTTTCGACATATAGATTTGATAATTTAGTGGAATCAGAAGGCAGTTCGCCTCCTGTATTCATAGCACCATCGCCCACATAGTGCACATTTACATGTTTATCGAACTGAGGTTCGATAGCCAACGAGCTGCCAACGTGACGAATAATGGTCGCAGAGTCACCCACTGAGAAGTTATTGGATATATCATTGTGGAATTCTCCACGACGCAATTCCAATACAGTGCTGACTTTGAAGCCACCTCCGTTTGTAACGTTTGTTCCCTGTTTGTTGTCTAATTCAAGTTCGCGGAATGTACCAGTTCCTGTTGTTGCTTGATTGGCATCGCCATTTAGGATTAATCTGCCCTGAAGTAAACTTGGATTGATTATACCATTCTGAACAGTTAAACCTTTGGATTGTATGTTTGTTGCAAGATTGAGCAATACAATTGAGTTTGAATCTGCAATGTACTGAGTCAATGCTACCAGTTTTTTGGTTGGATCAGAAACCATCTTTTCAGATATACCTGCGAATTTTAACTCGTTATATACGATTTGTGGAATTGCTTGAGTCTGAGAGTTATTACTTTTTATATATTCAACTCTGCCTCCAATTGTATCTTGAGCTAGATTTGCCTGTCCTTTAACAATTATTCTACCACTATTGATAATAGGTTTCCTTCCATCGAGTAATTGAGCATTTACACAGATAGAGATAAGAACGAAAACCGACAATATGGTAAATATCTTTTTCATATTAAAAATAAATTCAAGGTCAGGAGACGTATCCTGACCTTGAATATTTAAAATAATTAGTCACCAATTCCAACTGTACCGCAGTTGTTCATCAAACCGACGTTGATTAAGTTATTTGTAATAACACTTGATTCTGTGAATATTGACATACCATCAAAGTCACCAGCACCGGTATTAGCTGGAAGTGTTGATGATCCAGAGGCTAAAACACCACCGACTAAACTATTGTTAGTGATTGAACCTGCTGTTGAAAGGCTGAATGCGCTAACGTCACCAGGTAAAACTCCACCACCCCAAAGTAGTGATGAACCGGCTATATTATTAATCGTGATATTACGTACAAGACCTAAACCTGCAGCTACGACAGGGTGTTGTTCGGGTTGATCATAATTATCACTAGCACGTTCGAATCCTGCATGAACTGTATGTCTTACGACAGCGTCATCCAATGAACCAGGCTGTGCGCCTTCGTCCCAAGTTGCAGGATTAGACCAGCGACCATCTCTGATTGAGTAGAATATTGTAGGACCTGCACGAAGAACAAGATCGTTGGTTGAAAAGAATCCTTCATCTGCATTACCAAGAGCAGGCATAATACCGTCAATATCTGTTGCTGTATGTGTAATTCCTGCTAAAGATACTGTATGAATAGTACCGGCAGCTGATCTGTTATAAGCATTTCCTGTAGCAATTTTTTCAAGTCCTGATGCATTTGATTCCCAGAATCTGAATTCACCTTCAACATATCCACTTGTCCATGTGCCTGGTATATCTGAAGCTTTATAACCTGCCTGAACAGTTGAATTAAATGCTGAAATATCATAACGCAAACTAATTTTTCTGTTAAGATCTCTTAGTGGATCATATTGTCTTGGATTAGTTGCTGGATGAGATAATACTTCAAAATAATTATTACCTGCAAATGTTCCCGAAGCGAAGTTAACAGTCATGCCATGGTTGTTGAATCGATAAGGTGTAGCTACAGCAAACTGACTAGCTCCTCCAACTAAACGCATTGCACCAACCACTTCAGAGGGACCATCAACACTGATGGCATGAGCGGCGGCATTATAAACCACAGCTTTAGACACATCAGTCATGAATAAAGTTGCTGTACTAGCGGCAACATTAGCAGCAGAACCTAACCAGAAGTTACCACCGGCAACTGCCAGGTTTCCTGCAACATAAACATTGGATGATGGTGCGCATGACCCAATAATTTTATCACCTGCATCTGTCCAAAGGTTACCGTAAGGATTTGCAGCAACTGTTGAAGCAACAGCTTGGCCAGCAACTCCACTATTATAGTTTACAATTGAAGTAACATTATAATTAACATTAGTACCTGCACAGAAACTGTTTGCATAAGATCCTGTAACAATCATTCTTGAAGCTGCACCTAAATCAATATTAGCATTAGCATCATTGCCAAGGGTTAATGAACCTGTAGCTGATACTATCAGATTAGCAGTTCCGTCAGCACTGACCAAATTTAAATTACCTGCTGTTACTGTTGAAACACCATTAAATGTTGCATCTCCGGTTCCGTCAATTGTCATAACAGCTCCGGCAGCTCCACCTGCATTTAGATCAACTGTTCCATTGAATGCAATATCAGAGTTTCCATTTTTAAATGCACCTGTGGCACCGGTAATTTCAAATGGGCTACCAACAGTTGATGCTGTTGCGAGTGCGATTTTACCGATTTCAAACACACCTGCTACACTTGTAGCGACGCCGGTTGTAACAAGACTGTTATCAGCAAGGACAGTTGTACCTCCAACGATTGTTTTTGCTCCAGAACCTTCAAAAACTAAATTGTAGTATCTGCCATCCGAAGCAGAAGAACCACTTTCTGAAGTAATATTCTGAGCCGCACCATCATAATGGATTGTGCCTGTTCCATAATTTCTTGCTCCTGAAGAAGCACTATTTGTGTAAACACCACCAATATAAGCATCTGTAAATGTTTTAACAGAAGTACCGGATACAGTTAAATCAGTATAATATCTATTCTGAACTGCCTGTGTAGCACCACCATAAGCCCAATCGACAATACCCTGAATTCTGCTTCCACTTGCAAGACCTAATTCGGCAGTACCGTTGAAAACACCGGCAGTAGTACGCATAACGATTTTACCTGTTGCGCAGGCTGTGTATGTTCCACCTGTGGTATTGGTAAAGTTTTGAGCTGATGCTTCGTATGCGAACAAAGCGATCAGCACTAAAGTCAAAAGGCACGTAAGTTTTTTCATTTCAAAACTCCTAAAAACGTGAAAAAATAATTTGTTATAAAATATAGTTATCATATTATTCATTTATTTATCTCCTGTGTTAATTATTTATCTTTTCTTAGACCACAGGATTATTTCAAAAAACTTTTATCCAGTGGTACTAAATTAATTATTTCAATTTTCAATTAAAATAGGTACTTATACCTAGTAAATTCATCTGTATTAACTTTGTATCATATTATTAAACTTAGTTTATAAACAAAGTTTAACAATATTAATTTGCGATTTCAATTTCAGATTCCTGCCTTCGCAGGAACGACAATCTGATCTACTGCCCTATCTCGATCACTCCGCAATTATTGATGATTGAGCTATTAATTACATTTTTAAGAACAGATAGAGCATTCACACCAATTATATTGCTAAGAGTCGAACCAGTTGTAACCGATAGATTTCCACGAATCAGAAGAGGCGCATTTACGAGTTTTATCCCTAGATTACTTGTAACGACATTGCCCAGTCCGGAATTCAATCCGACGGGGAGGACGTTAATATTCTGATCTGATCCATAAAACTCTATCGTACTATTTATATCGACACTATAGTTATCATAATTAGAGGTAGTTAGCGATAAATTATTTGTTCCAGATAATCTTAATAACGCATTAGAAGATATAGAAAAAGTCGATATACCAGCACCTGAGTTATTTGTCGTAAAAGTTTGCAAATCTAACGCACCCAAATTTATAAATAAATTATCAAAAATACTAATATTTTTATTTAGAATTAGCGAGTTATTTCCTAAAATTCCTGAATTTTCTATAGTTAAATTTCTTAAACTATTAGGTAGTGCATCACCCGGTGATTGATTAGTTACACCATTATAAACTAATGAAATGAATCCACCCGGTGCATAAGTTCTTTTAGTTGCCTGAATATTACCTAAAGGTGCAACAAGAGTCATTCCATCAGGCGATCCCAATTTTAACGTTGAGTAATCAGAGACTGTAAAATAATCACCATTAACAATATTCGTACCAAAATCAAGAGTTCCTGAATTTGTTAGAGATGTTCCAACTGCCAAACCGCTAACAGTGTTGATTGGACCTACATTCAATATTACACTATGATCGCCAACGCCCAGATTGCCACCGCCAACTTGAACCGAATCATCATCTTCATCTGGCCATTCACCTGCCGGTGGACCAATATGGGTTCTAGAAAAAGTCCAAGTATTAATGTTATTCCAATCACCTGATTGTCGGCTGAAGAATGAACGCCTAAAGGCTTCAGCATTAGCTATAGTAAAATCGTATCCATTATATTCCGATGAATCTATATTAGTATTAGTTTCAAAATAATATTGTGCCCAATCAATAGGACCTTGAACTCTACGCCAAGTTCCGGAAGCACGCTCTCTATTTGGTCTCCATCTTCCGATTCGATTTATATTAGCTTGGAGTCCTGAAACATCGGAACTATTAAAATAGAATCTCATTGTTGCCTGAAGAGAAGTTGTTACAGAATCAAGAACGAAGTATCTTTTGATGAAGTCAGTAGCTTGAACAGGAATCAGTCTCAAATGACCGTCGATATAGCCAGGTGAAACATTGGAGCCTTTTGATCCCCTAACACCGATTGAACCACTATTGCCACTACTTCCTGTCGTGAATACAAAAGGTGTATATTTGTCGATTGTCTCGAGAGACCCAATAGGATAAGTATAACTGGTATTCTGAGCTACTTTACGAATTAATATGCCACTTAGCAGATCAGTTCTAATATAGCTTAATGGAGCAGTACCGCTGAAATTGACAATAGCATTTGCAGTATTGCTGAAAATTGACATGTCAACATTTGTTCCTAAACTAATAATTTGATTGTTTACATTCCCAGTTTCTCTTAAATCCAACTGATTTGCAATCGGCAGGTATTTGTCAACCTGAAGAATTCCACTACCAACTCCCCTATTCATTTTTAGGTTATTAAGCAGTATAGTACCGGTGCCGGATATAGTCTGATTGGTATTTCCCGAACCGTTAATAGTTAAAGTTGAAGTGATAGGAGCATTCAGATTATTAATTGTAGTATTGAATATTCCATTATCGGTTAGATTGCCAGCCAAACGAATATTTAAATTATTGAATAACCTCAAATCCCCACGAGTAATAGTAAGATTACCGGACATATTCAGTTCAGTTTTGCTATTATTTAATAACGCTCCGACAGTCCTGGTGTTCAAGTCATTATTAATAGTTAAATTTGTAATGCTATCAGGGAAAGCATCACCAAATCTCTGATTCAATGATCCGGAAAAGATGAAACTAGCCGAAGGATGAAATGCTCTATTAACAAATCTCAGAATACTGATCGATGTATCTGTTTCAATACCAAGTGGAGTTTTGTTCTCTATTGTACCAGAATTAAATATAAAGTCACTAGTAGAAATGCTACTTTGTCTAAGATAGTTTCCATTAGGAATCAATAATGTTCCATTCCCATTTATAGCCAGATAAGCAAGTTCGGGGATAGTATTTAATGTGATTACATCATTATTCTGAATCACTACTGAATCTCTTATCTCATTTTTAGATGCTATTGGGGCATTCCAATCAGGATTCGGGAATTCACCAGATGGTACATTGGGGATACCACCGGGGTAGAATGACCAAGACAGTGAATCGCTCCAGAGTCCGGAAGCTCTGCTATAAAACACTCTCTGACTCTTATAACCAATATAGAATTCACCCAAACCTGACCACCATATAGCAGGAGTAGATTGTGGAGCAATTCTTACAGTTTGATAGGTTGGGAAATCTATCCAATCCAACACAGCAAGACCCCTACGATCCATCCATACAAATGGATCAGCAGGGATACTCTTTCTTCTTACTTCAGCATGAGCAGTATCAAAAAATGCTACCGATGGTGAAATTAGCGATTTGGGGTACTGAAGGATTGTATTCATCGCTCTGGTACCCAAAGCAAATGCACTACCAGTTGGTGCAGTAATTCTCCACCAAAGATCTACTTTATAAGTTGTATCGATTCTATTTCCAGAGAAAGGTTGCTTGAGTAAAGGTGAGAAGTTCACAGCCTCGACATTACCATTCACACTGCCTGTTCCTGCTGTAAATTGCAAAACTACCGGAGTGTAATCGGTCTTGTAGCCGATCTCGTATAGCACAGAACTAGTATCAATAGAAGACGGTATAAATTTTCTTAATCTTCCGTCAATATATGCGTTTCCAAGTCTTGAAAAAGTTGCACCGGAATCTATAGAAACGACTCCATTCCCCGGTGATGTTCTAGTGTCAATATTTGCTGTATTTGTATTTTCAAATGTTAGATTGTTTGAAATTTTGAAATTAGGAATAGGAGTGTTTCCAGCAACAAATATATTACCGGTTAACTTTGCAATATACGTTTTATATGTTTGAAGTCCATTGCTCTTATTAATTATAGTATATTGATCTGTTGTTCCATCAAACCAAATATTACTTGTCCCTGGATCAAGTTCTGTAGTTATAGTATTGCCAAGGATGACATTTCCTTTAAGATTCAAAGTTGTTGCATTTAGTTTGAATATTCCGTTTGCAATATCCAGTGTATCATTAACTGTAAGATTCGAATTAACAACGGATACGTATGGATAAGGGTTGCTATTATTATTAATAGTTAATGTTTTAACAACAGGAGGAACACCATCGCCTAACGATTGATTCTGAACGCCATTATATTCATAGCGGCTTACACCGAAAGATCTAATATTCTTGCTACGAATAGAGCCACTTGTTGACAATGGTCCACCCAGAGAAGTGAATCCGTAACCGTCAGTAGTTTTAATTGTACAATCATCTTTTAGAATGAATGATATACCCTTTATAAATCTGTCATCCTGAATAGCCAGAGATCCGGGAAGATTGTTGTATTTCTCTATAGTTACTGACCTGACATTTGGGTTGGATAATGACAAGACAACACTTTTCCCATTACCAATAAATATTCGATCTCCATATCTTCTAGGATAATCTATTGAAGCAGCCCCTGTATAATCTGTATTCGACCAGGTAGAAGGTTGATTCCAATCGCCATTGGCAATGCTATAAAAGTTTCTACCAACGTTTTCTGCAATCAAAAAGTCACCAAATGCGTCATTTGCTGTAGAAACTGCTGTCGTATCAGAATAACTTGCTAAAGTAGTCACATCCCAAGTGCCTGCTGTTGGATAATCAGGAACTCTTATATAATGTTCGAACAATGTATAATCAGCGGAATTTCGCACATCTCCTGTTGGATAATTTCCCGGAATATATTGCAAAGACAGACTATAGGTTCTACCGGAGCTTCCTAGAGAATAACCTAGGCTAGCCGTTGGTATAACTCTCCAGTATCTATAAATATTCTTTGTAGTATCAACACCAATTGCAGTTCTCAAAGCAACTATATCCAGATGATTCGATCCATAAGCAGTAACACTCAGTAAACCTGGAGTACCATTTCCAGCTGTACTTTGGAAGATAGCAGGTGTATATTGTAACGTATCACCAACAGGAAAGTTTTGTATTTGTACTCCGTCACCGGTCCACCATCTCATTTCTCCGGCGACGTGACCCAAACCAAGTCTTTGAATAGCCGCAACATCAGTACCGTTAGTACCTAATTGGAGAAAACGGTTGGTCCCGGTATAAATAATACCCTTATTGCCAATATCAAAATCCAATTCATTGGTAATAATCATATTGGAGTTTGATAATGTCGGTGAGAGTATTACTTGTCCACCCGATGGCTTATTAAGCGAAATATTAAAGAATTTATCACTTAGTGCATTACCAAGTGAAAGAGTCTGGTATTTCTTTGTTGGTGGATTAGCGGATGTATCACCTATAAATGTAATATCACGGGAACCGGTAGTGCCAAGCAAAAATGTTCCGTTACCTAAAGTGATAAAATCACCACCTAAATTTAGGTTTTGACCGTTAAGTGTAGCAGTCGATTTATTTCGAACTGTTAGATCATTTCTGATAGTAGTTAAGTTATTACCAAATGTAAGTGATTGTGTAAATGTATTTTGGATATCCAAGTTCCAAAATGGTGGATAAGAAAGTATCGTGAATGGTTGAACCGGAGTATTGACGGTTGAATCCCCCATTTGAACAGTTCCACCAGTCACAGTAAAATTTTCTGAGTTATTATTATAATCTGGATCTTTTAATCCAGTTGCTACATCCATAGGTCTCATTACTTTGATTGTACCGCCTGTTTGATTGAAAACAGAATTAGCAGCTCCAATATCGAACCCGGCTCTTCTGTTGTTTATATCAGTTGTTGAGCCTGTATTAACGGCATTTAAAACACAAGAGCCTGAAATTGAGAAATTCAATGAAGATGTAATATACCTTCTTCTAAAACTACCTGCTACAGTCATAATACTTCCATCCGATAAGGTCACATTAGAAGCAGTCTCATACTGGAAGTGCTCATTGGCAGCATCGCCAATAGTCATATTTCCACCTCTGAGCAGTACAGATGCTCCTTGTTGCATCACAAAGCCATCTCCGGTTGTTACAGTTCCTTGAGGAACGTCAATACAAGTATTATCTGCTATTATCAGGTCGATGGATACGCCTGAAACACTTAGTCTTGCACTACCAACATTCTCATGTCTGTAAACACCCGAATTCAGTAGAAAACTTAAATTACCACTTCCTGTCAACCCTGTAGAAAAAGTCGTAGATGTATTAATTAGGGTATCCAAAGAATTTTGTTTGTTTATACCTATTATACCAAGATTATTGAAAATGCCGCCACCGGAAACAGTTGAATTCGTAGTTCCAACAAAATCAAGCATTAATCTATTTGTTGCACTCGTTGCTATATTATTAATTCCTCTAGTTGCAACTGTTCCGCCATTTATCAAATCATTGTAGATACGCAATGTATCAATGCTAGCGAAAGCACCGGCTTGCTTAGAAATTAATCCGTTTGTTCCGATATTTACACTTCTACTAATTGTTAATAATTTATTTGAACCAGCGGAAGTCGCAAACTGAAGCTCACCATTATTCCCGAAAGTTGGAGTATTACTGATGATTAAAGTATGAATTGGATTCAAAGTTGAACTATTATATGAAATAACACTGTTCTTATCAATATAAACTGTATCACCCGGGAAAAATCCTGGATAATTCAAGGCTGTATCCGAACTGTTATGCTTGTTTATGGAGTCATTTGTCCAGGAAGCAACTGCATCCCAATTACCGCTTGCTCTGCTAAAATAGGATCTGGCTAATTGGAATGAACTTGGATCGCCGGCTGTCCAATCAACATCAGGTGTTCTCTGTGATCCAGTCACTGTTATAACCTTATTAACTGTATCAAACACTGCACCGGTTGCATTGTTTAAATTGAACGACCAGCCTGTGGTTGGTGCTCGTCTAAAGAACTCAGGTACATAATTGACCTGATTACCTACAACTTCTAATGGGTTATAAATTAAACTTACATCAGTTGTACTGGTAGGCCCTGATCTGCTTATACCACTATTCGAAACGCTCCAGTATTTTTTAAGCATACTTGGGCTACCCGCTGGTGCATTTGGATGTGGATATAATGATCTTAATGTTAAAGTAGCATAAGCTCCGGCAGCATAATTCATGTTATTAAGTTTAATGGTTGCTGCGCTATATCTTGGTGTTCTTAAACCTAAAGAATCTTCTCCAATAGGTACAAACATTGATTCGAGAGCTCTTGGGGATCCAGCTGTAAAGAATTTAGTTACTTTGCCGGTATTCGGACCAGCTGAAACCTTAACCATTGTTGTTGTGCCCCATGTTCCGGTTGTACTGAAAATACTTGCAGCATCAAGTGTTAATGATATAGTATCACACAAATCAAATATTGTTGGACTATTAAACTTAAAATCACCTAAAATCTTTACATGCTGAGTAGTATCTTTGAGCACTCCATTTGCTTTATTAATAACTACATTTGACGGAAATATGGTTGAATCAGCCGTTCCTCTTATTCTTTGAATCGACAATGAATCTATAAAATAAAAATTAGTTGCTGTAGCTGCGGCTAAAGAAGTCATCGCAATAGAACCGCTAGGTGTGATATTATTTACTAAATCCCCTTTTAGTGTTATCGGATGTAAAGGAGCATTAGCGGCTGTAGATCCAAAGCCAAGTGTTCCTGCCGTAAACTTTAAACTATCACGAATCATAACAGAATTATCAAGAGTAACAGTTCTTGTACCGGCAGCCCCCGTATTGTTTATTTCGAGCATACCTACACCAACAGAATCACCATAAAGCAATCCTCCTGGTAACCCAGACCCTGTGTTCTGGCTTGCCGTTCCGATATAAGAGAAATGATTATTATTATATTGATTCCAATTAAAGTTTCTTGTAACGGTGGCTCTTATATTACCTGAATTACTACCTAAAGCCGTTATACCACTTGTAGAACCAATTTCTAGGTGACCACCGTTCTTCTGAGTATATTGATTACAGGAAATGTAATTTTCACCAAGACATGATAATGTACCCCTGCTTGTATCACTGCCAAAATTATCAACATAAACTGCTGTTGCAGTACCGGTTGCTATATTTAATGTGACTCTTCTACTTACCCCGGCAGTATCACCAATTAATACAATATCATTGTCTGTACCGGAATTTAAATTTGGGAAAATTCCTGCACCCCAAGCGGTTCCACTATAACCATAGGGAGACCAGGTAGTATTCGCATTCCAGTTACCATCCTGACGACTGTAAAAGTATCTAACATTTGGTTGATTCTGATCTCCAACCATTAATGTCATACAATTAGCAGATGAGAATTGGGATACATCGCAAAAAATTCCGTTTCCATTCACACCTACCGGAGTATTCAAATTGGCTGATGTTTCAGTAGCAAGTCTAGTTGCATTAGGATTAGCTATTTTAAGAGTATTAGTCCATTTATCAATAGTACCAACACCATCAGGTGGAATATTTTGTTTTCTGAAGATCCAGTAATCATTTACAGGATTAGCTCCTCCTCTGATATCATCGGGATAATAAATCAATCTGACATTCATTGTATTACCTGATGAACCGGCAGCATTTAGTGCAAATTGAGTGAATGTAGCTATTGTTGGAGTACTAATTTCCCAAAATCTTTGAATATTTGATGCTGGCTTAATCTGAATACCGTTTGTATTAAATTTTGGATGATTGCCGTCAGTTGCTACAACCTCAATCAAACCAGCTGTGTTGACATTACCAACAGTAAGTTCAACCGGTGAATATCTTGTTTTTGTTCCAATAGGCCAGACTCTGTTATCATTAGTTTGCATACCTCTAATGAGTCTACCATCTACATAACCGTATAAAGGGTCAGTTAATGCAGTAAATACATTTAATGGGAGTGGTCTATTAATTAAATATGTTCCCGCGCCGTCATAGACAATAATATATTTGTTATGAGTACTCATATCGAGATTAACTCTATTAGCAGTATAAAATAATAATTCCGGTGCATGTATATTATTTGTAGATATTACGACGCCGCCAGGCTTTTTTAATGAGAATCTTGAAAATTTCAAAAGCCTTGTTGTGTCTTCACAAATTAGTTCCTGAATATTATTATAACCATTCCAGATAAATCCTGATTTGGTATTAGCACTATCAACTTGTTCAGCAGTGCTTGCGGCAAGAGCAATTCTGGTCGTTCCTGGATTAAAAGATCCATTCGTACTTATTCTGAAATTGCCACCAAGTTTTGTTATTATGTCACCGATATTTGCTACACCCTTGACAATATTGAAACTATCTCTAATCTGTAAGACTCTTGCCGGTGATGAAGTTCCTGATGTAGCAATAGTCAAAATAACAGGAGCGCTGCCCATATTGACTGTTAATGAATTTATTGTAAGTGGCAAACCATTACCAGCAGCAGCAGCAAGAGGTACCCCTGATCCGGCACTAGTATAGATAAAATTTCCTCTGTTATGTACAACAGGTGAACCATTGTAATTTCTTACGGAAGTTTGTATGTTGCCTGTTGCACCTGCGGTAGTTATTCCTGCAGTGCTACCAATACTTAGAGAAGCTGAATCTCCCAGTGTAAATGTACCAGCACCACTTAATATTCTTGTTCCACAAATTAATGTGCCCGGCAGATCACTGGGTCCGGCTTTTTCAACTAAAACTGTCAAACCAGCTGCCACAGTTGTGCTTGCATCAAGAGTAATAAGCTTTCCATCGCCAATTAGTACATTATCAGCAGCTATTGGAGATCTAGTTGCAGCCTGACCGCCATATCCGGCAGTTGACCAACTAGATGATGATGACCAATTACCTGTAGCAATGCTATAAAATGTAAATATTTTTGGCTCACCTATAAAGAAATACTCGGTTTTACTCTGAGGTAATAATGTATTGCCTGTTATTTGAATAGATGAATCTGCTCTTAAACCAGTAGTTGTACGATACCATGTACCAGTATTTGAGCTTCCGCCATCTCTCTGCCTCATTTCAAATTTTAAAGAATCGGCTAATGGAGATCCTCTCAAATCTGACCTCAGATATTTGACATCTAAATCATAGTCTCTGGTACCCAGATTGAATGTATTACCTGTAAAGTTTGTATTTAATGACCAGTAACGTTGAACATTTCTGGTAACATCCAGTGCTGCACCATTTGGATCAAGAGTTCCTAAAATTGCACTAGTTACTAAAGGAGCAAGAGTATCGACATCCGTCATAGCTTCCAGATATCCGACTGTACCACCTGAACCATTTATATTTAAAGTAAGAGGGACATAAGCAGTTCCTAATCCGATATCGAATTTATGAGTTGATGCACTAAGTGGAACAGGTAATCTTAAAATTCCGTCGATATGTCCGGGAGTAGCTCCGGGTCGAATTATTTGAGATCCTGTTTCCATAAGTACTGGTCTGGCAGCAGTTCTCCCGCCTATATTACCGGCTGACAGAGTTAGACTGTCAAGAATTGTTAAAACTGTAGTACCGGCGACATTTACATTTAATCCTCTGGTTTTACTGACAGAAATATTATGTAAATTTCCAACACCACTATGAGTAAATGTTTGATTTGAACTTGTATTTGAGAAAAGAACAGTACCATTATTGGCAATGAATTTTCCACTGCTGATAGTAAAATGACCATTCAGCTTCAAAGTATCTGCACCCATTGATTCAAATTCAACATTAGATACATTGAGAGAGTCGTTAACTGTAAGTTTGTCAATAAATCGAACTAACCCGGTCGATGAACCACGAATATCAACTTTATTGAAAGATATTCCGTTAGAGATTATAGTATCAGTTCCACCATTAGCTTCGAAAGTTACCTTATTGCTACCTCCAAGGAAAGTTGTTCCGGCAGTAGTGTTCCAGTCACCTAAAACCCAGATATCGAATCCATTTGCAGAAAGGGTATCCTTCTCCAAATACAGATTATTTCGTATATAAACTCTGTCACTACCATTAACAAGTCTCTTATTACCAGTACCTCTAATTGTTAGATCATAATAGGTTAATCTGTATGTTAATGATGCTGGTGTTGCCAAATCGCTGGGAATATCCTGCGTACCTCCACTTTTATCGAAAACAACATTTGATCCTGTAACAATGAATCTATCTGCATTGGGAGTTGCATTCCAGGTTAATTGTGAAATATCAAAATTATTCTTAATAATAATTCCACCAATAGGAGAAAAAGTAACATAAGTATTCGCTGCTCTTGCTCCGGAGATTTTCAAATTATAATACTGTTTGACTGGTGGCACCGAAACGCTGCTATCACTAGGTATAGTTACAGAACTTGAACCGGTGAAATTAATAGTTCCTGCTGTGAAAGATGGAGAAGTGTATCTCGATGGGAAAATATAACACTGGAATTCACCTCCACGCATTGTAAAGGTTTTGCCTGGAGTTTCACCATCAACATTGTAAATGCTCGTTGCAAGTACTCCACGGTTTATTACAAGTGAATCTGAAATTAATACATTTTGCGATAATGTAACAGAGCTATCAGCTACTCCTGTATTCTGGACGATTAGCGATCGAATAGTATTAGGAATTCCATTGCCTGTTACCTGACCAGCTGTTCCATTAAACAAGAAAATACATTTTGAACTGATTACTCTGCTTGAAGTTTGGATATTTCCTGATGCTGCAACTGCAGTGATTCCATTTAAACTTGCAATCCCGAGCAGAGTATTATCTTTAACTATGCAGGTATCACCCTGTAAAAATGCATTTTGAGCAATAAGTAAAGCACCGGTTGTGTCAACTGTTAGAACATTAAAATAAGAGGGTGTCGCTTGAACCGTTATGGTATCTTTATCACCAATATATACTAAATCATTGATAGAGTTGGGTGCATTGGTCGCAACAGCACCACCATAACCCGCTCTGGACCATGAAGTTGGATCAGAATATATACCACTTTTTCTTGAATAATAAATTAGTGAGACACTCTCAGGTTGTCCACATGTCCATTCTCCATCTAATCTAGTACGGGTAACTTCATCAACGCGGAATCTATGGTTTATTGTTTCGACTCCTGATCCAGAGCCAGGATTAATAAACCATGCACTGTATTGTCTGAATAAGCAGAATGTATATTTTGATTCATCGCCTTGGACTTCGGAAACATGATAATCAAATCTGGCATTGAAACCTCCACGGTAAATTGTATCAATTCCGGTTGAAGAGATCTGCCAGTATTTTTTCAATGAGACATTACTATATACAACTGCCGGATGTTCAGCAGGAATACATTTTAATGATATTGTAGCATTTGCACCGAATGTAGTCATCCCATTCATAAAGAAAAAACTGCCGGGTGAATAGACTCTGCTTGATCCCCCGGAAGGTCCTCTTGTCCCGATTGGAAATCTTACTACTCTGTCTGATGCGAGAGTACCGGCAGGAATTTTCCTGATTATTTTACCTAATGTAGTTGAGTCCCCTTCGCAGGTTATATATTTATTGATACTAAATGGATCATTTACAGGATCATTACCTGTTGCAACACTATCAGGATAAATTCCGCTATTCTCACCAATTGTTAGATTGTAAGTTTGAATATTAAAAACAGAATTGCTCACTATACGAAAAGCATGATCAACCTCTGTATCATTAGCTATTTTGACTGTATCGGCTGTTTTATTAACCCACAAATCATAGAATGTTGTAGCACGACCATTGATGAATTGTTGAGCAGACCCATTGAAAACGACAGTAGAAGTACCTTGAATAAATGAAGAATTATTATTAAAGTTCCCACCGATATAAATTCTAAATTGATCAGGAATGCAAGAGCCAGTATTGATATTCAAATCTTTTTTTATCGTAATATTTTGCTTTATATAAAAACCTGTATCAATGACACCAGTTTTATTTATATAAACAAAATTGAATCCCGGACTCGATGAACCATCAATAGTCGTATTCATTGTGTCATTAAAAATAAAAGCCCCATTTCCGGAGTTAAAAGTTCCATTCATTGTCATGTTACCGGAAACATATACAGTACCGGTATCATTTTGGGTAAATGTACTTCCACTATCCAGATTAACGTTTCCTTTTATTGAAACAAGAGTAGAGGGAGACATATAAAAAAGTCCACCATTTGTTATTTGAAGGACATCTCCTGCATACATAAACGAGAAAGAGAGTATTGATACAAAAGCCAGTATCAAAACTCTAAAAAAGTAAAATCCTTTATGGTTCACTTTATATCTCATTTATTTCCATATTTTTCATCTTTTTTTTAAAATTCTCAATTAACTTAATTTATGTATTGAAACATAAGATACACCGGAATTAGGTCTTAAAGGTAAATTACCTCCGATATTTTGATATACCCTTATACTTATGATCTGTCCTGCCGTTAAATATACAATGTCCGATACAATCGGTGCATCATTCCCATAAATTTGCTCAATAGAATTATTTACTTTAAACGCTAATTTATTTCCCATAGAATATACTGTGCCATCAACATAAATGGCAATACTGCAATGAATATCAGCAGCTCCACCTAAAGTCATGCCTGTTGTATTAAATTCAACTCTTGAATTCACCTGATAATATCCGGCTTCTTTGCAAGTGAATTGATAGTTTGTGATAGAGAATTCATTTTTGGCATCAAATGATTCGTTATCAAAACTAACCTGCGTCCAAGTAGCGGTAGCAATTGTTTGAGCTGCACCTAAATATGCTCTAGACCTGCTCTGATTCGTAAATTCTACTATCCCTTCGCTTCCACTGCGAGTGTGGATTTTCATCATAGTGTTTGCATCAGCACCTAATGAGCTTGCATTTGACACTTTAAATGTTGAATTATCGCTAGCGTCTATACCGACAGAAATATTCTGGCTGTTTGTGTTTGTAATTAATCGTAGAGCCGCATCACCTGTTGAAGCTTGTTGAATTTGGATAGCAGGCTCTGTATCTGTGTTATTCTCATAAATATGAAGATTGGTAGCCGGATCGTTTGTGCCTAATCCTAAACTTGAGGATATGCCTATCTGGCCATTAGTTCTAACTCTTACTCTTTCAGTATTGTTTGTTTTTAGTACAAAGGGAATATCGTCAGTAGTTCCTAAGAAATTTGTAGTTGAATCTGTGGTAGCATTTCCTGTTAGATTCCAGCCAGAAGATGCAGACCAGCTAAGATTGCCGGAACCGTCATTTTTCAGCAAAGTGTTTGCAGTTCCCTGTGTGGCAGGAAGAACATAAGTAATATTTGCTGACTGAGTTTGTGCTTTAAAAGATGAATAAAATGAAGTGCCTGGAGTTGCTGTTGGCTCAAGAAATCTTAATTCCCGTGCAGTATTGTCACTGTTTCCTATCATCAAATTGGTATTACCAATATATCCAATATTACTAAAAGCTGATAAATCAACTAGAGATGCACTTGAAGCATTGAAACCGAAGGATGATGTACCCAGTTTCAGGTATTGTCCACCAAATATAGCTGAGTTTGCACCAGTTGCTTCATTATTATTGCCACCACCTACAAATGAATTAGTACCAGTGGCAGTATTATTTGATCCATTTGCCAGAAAGGAATAATCTCCTGTAGCAACCTGAGTAACGGCTGATCGATTACTCTGCAAATCTACTGCTTGCACACCACGTGCATTGCCGGCATTATCTCTTTGCAAACTACCATTTGTATTAATGATATACCAAGTTACACTATTCGATTTGAAGTAAAGAGGCTGATTATCAGTTGTTCCAACAAAGTTATTAGTTGGATTGGTTCCGGCATTACCGGTTAATCCCCATGCGAAGGCACTGGCACCGGTACCATTTAGACCGTAAATCCATGTTGCACCATTGTAGTAATAGAACCCGGCAGGATTATCTGTTTGATAAACAAACAGACCGATAGCAGGAGTAACTATTGCTGTCCTTTGGGCTTGTGTCATTCTGGGAGCTAAAAATCCCTTAGTTATTGAAGTTAAATCAAGAACAGCTGAATTATTCGGTGTAGTTGTTCCAATGCCAACATTATCAGTCTGCGAATAGACTTCTTTGCTTATTAATCCAAACAATAGGAGAAATGAAGCCAATTTTAATGATTGATATGTCATAATTTTTTTTCTATTGTTTAACTTGTTATTTTTCAATTTGTTAAAACTAAATTTTCATTAAGCTTAACAACTTATTCTATCTCGAATTAACATTTTTTGTGCCAAAATAATATTTAACGACTATACTCAATTATAAACTTCCTTATTCAATTCAGAAAATGGATTTTCCTCAAATACTATATAATTAGTATTACTATCGTCAATTTCTTTAAAATATTCTAAATAGTTAGCTAATATTTCACGGCTAAAAACATAAAAGCCGTCATCTACCTTTCTAACAGCATCAACGAGATCTTTTGAAATCATATCTTTTAATAGAAAACCTTTGATATTTTCGGGAAGATTACCTATTATTATTCCTTCTTCTTCGTAGGCTGAAATCAAAATAATTTTGATTTCAGGATATTTTATGTTAAGAATAGCCGCGACTTCTATCCCAGTGTAATAGGGCATTTTAACGTCCATTAGTACGACATCAGGTTTGTGAAATAGAGCTAATTCAACAGCATCGTCACCATTTATTGCATCCTGAAGCAGAACAAAATCAGTATGTTTTTCGAAAATAGTTCTTAATCCTATTCTAACTAACTCATAATCATCAGCCAATAGTAATTTTATCGTTTGGTATGAAGATTTCATATTAAAATTATTGTACATACTATCACCATTTTTGATTATTTAAGTGATACAAATTTAATCTTTAAAATGATATAGAAAAATAAGTAGAACTACTCAATTATCACTAATGACAATCGAATTGAAGGTTGTTTTCGGATGAGCTAAAAAAAGAGAAATTTTTCTGTTTAATTTAAGTTATTTTTTAAAGCATAATTAATAAGAGCCGCTGAATTATTCACTCCTAACTTTTGCATTAAATTCTGCCTATGAGATTGAACTGTCCTGAAGCTAATGTCTAGTACCTCGGCTATTTCAGGGCTTGTTTTTCCTTGTGCAACAAGATTCAGAATCATCTGTTCCCGCTTTGTTATTGTTACAAGCGGTTCGTTATCGGTTATAACATCATATTTTTTCTGCATCATATTAATGATAGAAGGAGTAAATACTCGTTCGCCCTTCATAACAAGTCTCAACGACTCAACTAATTGTTTTGCAGAAATGTCTTTAGTCAAATATCCGTCGGCACCTGCATTTAATGCTTTTTCGAGATGTTTTGCATCCTCAAACGCAGTCAAAATAACAACCAAAATATCTGGAAATTCCTTTTTAATAAGAATTGTTGCCTCTATTCCATCCATTTTAGGCATGTGTATATCCAGCAATGCGATATCAGGTTGATGATAACGAACAATACTAACTGCATCTGCACCATTCTGAGCTTCATCAAGAACTTTGATACTCTTATCGAGTATCAATAACCTTCGAAGTCCGGTTCTGACCATTTCATGATCGTCGGCAATAATAATTTTTATTTCACTATTTAAAGTATCGTATTCCATTTATAGTTAAATTTTTAGAATCTTTTATAAATCACTGCTAAAATACAATAAAACATTTTTATTTCAAAGTATCTAATTCATTGAGCCATAAATTAGCTAGCGAATCGCTTGGCATTCTCCAGTCACCTCTTGGAGAAAGAGCCACCGAACCTACCTTGATTGTATCAGGAATACAATTTCTTTTAAATTGATTCTCAAAAAATCTTTTAAAAAATAGTCTGAGAAATTTAAGAATGAACTGGTGATCATAATCTCCTTTAAAAGCATAGTTTGCCAATGCCAGTATCTTGGCTGGAGGATAAGAGTTTCTTATGAAATGATATAGAAAAAAATCATGGAGAATATATGGACCAATCTGGTCTTCTGTTTTTTGGGCTATCGAATCCCCCTTACCGGGTGGTAAAAGTTCAGGACTGATTGGTGTAGAAATTATATCTTGTAGAACTTTATGACACTTTTCGAAAGTTTCAGTTTTAACACACCATTCAATAATATATTTAATCAAAGTTTTGGGTACTCCGGCATTAACACTATACATAGACATGTGATCACCATTATATGTTGACCAACCTAAAGCCATTTCAGATAAGTCACCTGTCCCAATAACAATTCCGTTCACTTTATTAGCATAGTCCATTAATATTTGAGTTCTTTCTCTGGCTTGAGCATTTTCATAGGTTATATCATAAAGAGTTTTATCATGATTAATATCTTTGAAATGTTGATTGACGGCCGGTTTTATATCAATTTCAAGGAATGAGCATTTTAATGCCTCGACAAGCTTTTGGGCATTTGCTTTTGTATTTCGTGTAGTTCCAAAACCAGGCATAGTTATCGCATGAATTCCATTACAGTCTATTCCAAGTTTTTGAAAAGCTTTAAACGAAACTAGTAATGCCAGAGTTGAATCCAGCCCACCTGAAATACCAATTACAACATTCTTGCAATCAATGTGCTTTAATCTTTTTGCTAATCCTGTTTCCTGAATATTAAAAATTTCTTTACATGTTTCACTTCGACCTGACTCATCGGATGGAATGAATGGAGTTTTTGAAATTTGTCTGTGAAACTCAGCAACTTTTACTTCAGAGATATCACATTCAATTAACCGATAATCAATTTCTCTATCTGATTTTCTGAAACTAGTATTTTTTGTCCTTTCATATTTGAGTTTTTCTATATCGATATCGGCTATAATACTCTGTGATTCGAACTGGAATCTTTCGCTTTCCTTCATCAAAACACCATTCTCAGCAATCATACAATGACCGGAATAAACCAGATCAGAAGACGATTCGTTAGGGCCTGCGGAGGAATAAACATAACCCGACAAACACCTTGCAGACTGTGTAATGACAAGATTCTTGCGATATTGATATTTACCCAGATACTCATCACTAGCCGATAAATTGAAAATGATATTTGCACCGCCAATCGACATAGAAGAACTTGGAGGATTAACAGCCCACAAATCTTCGCAAATTTCGACACCGAAAATCATTTCTGTTTCTTTATGAGCAAAAAGTAAATCAGCACCAAATGGTATAAGTTCACCATTTATTTCAACGAAATTCTCTGAACAATTAAGAGATGAGGCAAACCAACGTTCTTCATAAAATTCACAATTATTAGGTAAATAGGTTTTGGGCACAATACCAAGAATTTTTCCGTTTTGAAGGATAAATGCTGAGTTATAAATTTTATCTGAAATCTGAACAGGAGCACCAACAATTGAAATAATCTTTGATTTTGAATGAGCATTTGCTAGATTAATAACGGATTCAATGGCTTTATCTAGCATTAACTTTTGAAAAAATAAATCGCCACAAGTGTAACCTGTTATGCACAATTCGGGAAAAACAACGATATTAACCTTTGCTTTTTCTGCTTTTAGGATACTATTACTGATTAATTTATTATTAAACTCTATATCAGCTACTCTCAACTCAGGTGAGACTGAAGCAACTCTTATAAATCCCATATCTGTTATATTGATTGGCATATTTATTATATTTCAATTGTTCTTCAATTCTGTAAATTCAGGATTATTATTTTTATCTCTTGATTCATTTGCTATTTTTTCTTTGAATTCAAGATATTTTTTAAAAAGATCCTCATCATTGATAGCTAACATTTCTACAGCAAGAAGACCTGCATTCTTACCTCCGCCTATTCCCACAGTTGCGACAGGCACTCCCGGTGGCATCTGAACGATTGAAAGAAGAGAATCCAATCCATTCAAAGACTTGGATTGTATTGGAACTCCGATTACAGGTAATGGACTATTCGAAGCTACCATTCCCGGTAAATGTGCGGCACCACCTGCTCCGGCTATTATAACTTTAATACCTCGCTTATGTGCGTTTTGCCCATATTCTGTCATATCAACAGGAGTTCTGTGAGCCGAAACAACCCTCAACTCATAATCTATACCAAATTCTTCGCAAACATCTGCTGCCTGCTTCATTGTTGGGAGATCCGAATCACTTCCCATTATTATTCCGACAACCGCTCTGCTTTTTTCCATATTACTTCTTAATCAGTAAATAAAAAAGATAACTAAATTAATATATTTTTTTCACAAAAAAAAGACTGCCCTAATATTCCGGGCAGTCCTGTGAAAAAGAAGAATGGAATAGTGTTAATTTACCACCACTATTCTCAAGGTTTGAACCTGCTGATTGGAGTTCATTATGATTAAATATGTACCAGATGATAATCCTTTTGTCGATAATTCAATATTATGATTTCCTTCTGTCATGAAATTATTATTAACCAATGTTTTGACAATCGAACCAAATAAATTAATAACTTTCAAGCTCACATCTGCAGATCTATCTAAAGTGAAATTGATCTCCACCAAATCGTTGGTTGGATTTGGATAAGCTGAAAGGCTTGGTGTATTTAAAATATCAGCTTCATCTACACCAACAGGTCGTTTACCTATAGCGAATGGTCTTGGTTGTCTGGCGTTGACTAAATATTGTGTTCTGGTAATCCCTTTTAATTTATTTGCAGATAAAGTTACATTATAAATATAGTAATTAAAATCATTAGGGTTATAGTATTGATAAACTATATATTTATCATCAACTGAATAGCATGGCGCTCCCCAGTCATTGGTACTGTAATCCCAGTTATCAATCACATCGTCATCACCGGAAAACAAATTATGCCCTCTGATATAATGCATATTATTGACTGCATCATCCATCTCATAAGTAAAAACATACTTATTGTTTTTTGCAAATGAAGGATTCCCAATATTAATTCCTTCCCCAAGAGTTGGAACAACTCTGTTGATGATATTGCTGGTCAGATCATAAAGGTTCATCTCCCAATAATTATAAGATGTACCATTGGTTTTGATTGCACGATTAGCAACATCATAAATAAGAAGATTTCCACTTAAATTGAAATCGATAACATCCGGATAAAGCGGCTTAATGTCATCTGTTGTCTGCGAGCTAGGTACATATAAGTCAAGAATTTTACTTGTACTGGCTACCAAATCAAATAAATAAATTTTAGGTTCCTGTAGATTAGAAGTAGCTGCAAGCTTTTTCCCATCAGGTGAAATCGAAATTGAGTTCCATTCACCAGTCTGACTAATAACAGTTTCATTTGATCCATCAGGCAGGATACCACGAATGAAGTTGTTAGCATCAACGAATAGGATGACAGACCCGTCATCTGTGATTGTAATTGCTTTTCCGGAGCCTGAATATACTTGAGTAGTTGTTAATTGTTTAATATCTGACTGATTAATAATTTTAGCCTTTGCAACATAAAGACTATGATCACTTTCATCCTGTGGTGCTGCAACAATCGCAACCCATTGCTCTCCTGGATTGGAAGCACTTTCCGGATCTTGTTTGGTTCCGGTATTATCAAAAATTTCAACATCATCGAAAGCTTTCTTTACAGCATTTACTTCATTTGAGTTAGATCCATAAAGATCAGTTGCAGATTTGACTGTTGCAAGACGCATATCAATAAATTGAGCCTGCGTACTTAGGTATCTTTTGAATAATGTATTGTAATAAATCTTTTCCAGTTTATCTTTGCCAATAGCTGTTCCTATCAAAAATGTGGCTTTGTTAATTATACCACTATTAACATGAACACCACCATTATCTTGGGTAACAGGCATAGTCTGAAATTCACTCATTTTTGCAGGCTGCCAGTTCTGTTGACCTTTTTGTTCACCATTATGAGGATTAGACATATCTCTATGCTTTACAATTGATCCATTAATGTCTGCATCTTCTCCAATAAGCCAGTTTTGCTTATCAACCATCACACCACCCCAGTCAGCAATTGCTTCATTCAAAGCACCAGACTGATTTTTATATTCCAGTTCACCACTATATGTAATAACTCCATGCGTCAATTCATGCCCAACTATATCAAGTGCTCCGGCTAATGGTTTGAAAAAGCCACCACCATCTCCAAACACAAGGAATTGTCCATTCCAGAATGCATTTGCAAAAGATTGATTATTATCAGTAACATGGATAATTGCAAAGATTGTCATACCGGCATTATCGATTGAATTCCTGGAATGATTGTCTTTGAAATACTGATATGACTTTCCCATGTTTACATGTGCCGATACTGAAACAGCGTCATTCCACTGATTATTATTGGAGCTTACTGGTCCCGGATTCGAGGTATTTGTTAAATCAGTATTTTTGTTGTCATAAGTGATGATAACACCTTTAGGATTGCTGATATTGCCATTAAACATTGGTCTTGACGCGTCTATCATGTAATATGCTCCGTTGTCAAGATAAGAATTAACAACTACTGATTGATTGAGCTGATCTTTAGCATTTGCAGTTGTTGGTCCGTCTTGTTTTGTATTATTATATTTTTCCAAAACCAAACCAGTAGTAGCATCGATAAAATAATACCAATCATCAATAATATTAGGTCTTACTTCGACAAACCAAACCAAATAAGGCTTACCCGAATCATCGCACCAAATATATTTTTTGGCGGTTGGTCCTGTATAATTTGGGAACAGATTAGAATTCAGATTTGATGAAGTTATCGGCTTAAGATCATCCATGACGGACTTCAGAGCTACTTCATAAGATATTTTGAAATTATTAATGTCTAAATTCTGAGGAGTAGGAATATATCTGCCGTTGATTAAGTAAATTTTATCTTTATCATAATGCACTGTTATATCCTTGCTCCATATTGGCAAGCCTTTATATGATTGACTTAACCTCACATGATGATTTCCATCAATATCACTAACAGTTTCTTTGATTTTCAATTCGTTAAGTGGATCGATTAGTTTGAATAATTCCTTCTTATCCTGAATATAAGAGATAGCAATGTCTGTGGAGTTCAACATTTTATCTGAATTAGTCTGTTTTAGAAAAAGGGAAGAACTTTTCTCAAGAGTTTCACCACTCATAAAGAAGGGTACATTATGTTTACTCTCAATATAAAGATCCCCTAAGAATGCTTCTGGTTGATTGGTATTCTTGTTTGAGTTCAATAACAGATCAGGTGAACTAATAATTTGATTTGTTTTGGCGACTGAATAGAATTTGTTAAGCTTAATAGCCATAGCATTCAAATCGCCAGGGCTTATAGAAATTGTCTGTTCCTTATTTACTTTATTTATCTTTTTAGATACAGCAAAGCTATTTGAAGTAATTATCCCTAAAATAAGTATCGGGATCAAAAACCTTGTCAGAACCAAATTTATAGTAGAAAATTTCATAACATCCTCATAATAAAATTTAATAATTATTTTTTGATTGATTTAATTGTACTATCCAGATTTTGATAGAACTTTTGAAGTACTTTTGAAGTATCGTTCGAAGAATCCTCGGTAAACAGAATATTGTTTTCCAGGCTATCTAATGTTACATTAATTGACATAGTCATATTCCCGGTGTTTTGCATATTAATCATCATGATCTTATTGCTTTTTATTTCTTTCAGGATATAACCCATTGCTTCATTCGAAAGATTTCCGAAATCTTGAAATTTCTCATTACCCATTTTGCCTTCCCACTTTAGCACCTTTCCATCCTGCTTTATAAAATATCCAGACCAAATCCCTGTAAATCCTCCTCCGGCACCGAATTTTAGATGAAAATCATTAGGAATAATTTGGTTCTCTTTTTTTGGACATGCACAAGAAGATAGTAACACAAAAATTGAAGAAAATACAATAGCAAAGAGTATATACGATTTTGTCATAATTAGTCCTTATTATATATGATGATTGTCAATATCATAATTAGTAATGATTAAATTAGTTAGATTGCCTTATAAATCATTTATTTGATATAAAACGTATCAAAATAATTATATTTTGTGAAAATTAGTCTTGCCTAAAATTAATAATCTAATCATTGAATTGTTATTCTGAGTAATTAAAATTGAAATAAAATCATTATTTTGTTTTTTTAAAAAATTTAAATCTCAAATGGTTAACCAAATTAATCTAATATTCACATTGCCTTTTGTGCTGATGTTAGCAACCATAGCTATCTTCCCCCTTGTTCTTGAATTTTTCTGGCACAAGAATCTAAATAAGCTATTAGTTTCAGTGTCGTTATCCTTACCGGTTATTTTATGGGCATTTTTAACCGGATACACGCATGTAATGTTTGATACATTACTTTTTGATTATTTACCTTTTATAATATTAATAGGTTCATTATTTGTAATTTCTGGTGGGATTCACTTAGATAGCAATATTACATCACGCCCTGAAACTAATACTATATTCCTGGTTTTAGGTGCTGTCCTTGCTTCTTTTTTAGGAACAACAGGAGCGGCAATGCTAATTGTTCACCCTTTGATAAAAATATTAAACCATAGGAAATATAAAACACATACATTTCTGTTCTTAATCGCTATTGTTGCCAATACAGGCGGGTTGTTAACCCCTGTTGGCGACCCCCCATTATTTATGTTATTCCTTAGAGGAGCACCTTTCTTTTGGTTTTTGAAATTATTTCCGGAATGGCTTTTTGTAAATGGACTGCTTATAACAATCTACTTTTTTATTGATCGATATTATTTCCGTAAGGAAGAATCAGAACTTCATCATCCTAATTTTAAAGCTATGAACTTTAAAGTTGAAGGAAAATTGAACTTCTTATGGCTTTTAATTGTTATACTAGCAGTGGTCATTTTAACACCACAAAATTTCAATATCGATTCAAAGATTTTATCTGTTATTCGTGATGTTATTATTGTATTGATGATAATTTCTTCATTAAAATTCACTTCAAAGAAGATCAGAAAATCAAATAATTTCGGCTGGCATCCTATCGAAGAAGTTGCTTATCTTTTCCTTGGGATTTTCATTACTATGATTCCATGTATCCTTTACCTTGAATCCAATGCCGCAACTTTAGCTAAGAATTCTCCATCATTTTTCTATTATATTTCTGGTTTTCTAAGCAGTTTTTTGGATAACACACCGACAGCAGTAACAATGCACTCCCTTGCCAAAGGGATGGTTGATGCCAATCCTGCAGTCTTCACCGGAAATCTGGTAGCCGGAATCCCTGAATCTTTTTTGAAAGCTATAAGTTTAGGTTCAGTATTCTTTGGTTCAATGACTTACATTGGCAATGGTCCAAACTTCATGATAAAAGCGATGGCAGAACACAATGGAGTTAAAATGCCGCATTTTTTTGAATATATCTTCAAGTTTTCTTTGATAATCTTACTTCCAATCTATATTTTAGTTCAACTTTTATTTATTTAATTCTGGAATATTATGATTACAAATATTAATATCGTAAAGGAATTATTCAAAGGATTTACTGTTCAGCGTTGGAACGATAAGATTAGAACAGTTGAATTAATTGAAATGGATAAGCATGCCCACAAAATGTTCATTGCATATATTCTGGGGAAATATGAAGAACAAAATGGAAAAAAGGTAAACTGGGATGATATTATTAAAGGTGGTATATTTGAGTTGCTAAGAAGAATAATTATTTCCGACATCAAATCCCCTATTTTTTATAAGCTGAAAATTGATTTTAAAGAAACTTTTGACAAATTGAACGAATGGGTTTATAAAAGTATCGAATCAAAGTTTGAAGATGAAACTATAAAAAAGGAATTTCATTCCTTCTTGAACGATGAATCTTCTCTGGATCCGTTTAGTATGAGAATTCTCGAAGCATCACATATTTATTCCAGCTACTGGGAGTTTCTCAAGATAATCAAACAGGCAAATCCCGAAGGGTATCAGATCAACCAGATTGAATTGGATTTGCTTGGTATGATTGATTCAAAACTAGATTTAGTTGGAATGAGGAAGTTGATTACCCGACGTCCGGTGTCTGATTTTATAGATCTTTGCGGACAATTGAGATTTCAGACCAGATGGTCACAAACTCCCAGACTGCCAAAAACTTCAGTTCTTGGACATTCACTATTTGTAGCTTGTGTTGCTTATTTCTTTGCAAGAGATAATAATGCCGGCTCTAAACGAATCTACAACAATTTTTTTGGCGGATTATTCCATGACCTGCCCGAAGCTGTAACTCGCGACATAATTTCACCGGTTAAAATGTCCTCCGAAGAATTCAAGAATTTAATTCAAGATATAGAAGCAGATTTAGCTGACAAAGAAATTCTTCCGCTTATCGAGCCCTCTTGGCGTGACGAAATAAAATACTTCACCAGAGATGAATTTAATAATAAATACTTGAATGAAGACGGAATCATTTGCAGGGCTGAATCGACAGACGAAATGAATGAGAAATACAACGATGATAAATATAATCCGATCGATGGACAATTGATTAGAGCCGCTGACCAGCTAGCGGCTTATCTTGAGGCTTGGTCATCTTTGAAACTTGGCATCAAAGCTGAAGATCTAGCTTCTGCATTAGAAAATATAAAGACTAAGTATATTAACAAAAAGCTTGGTTCTGTGGATGTAAGTTCGATTATTAATAAATTTGAATCAATCTCTGTTTAATATCTTTACTGCTGCAATATCTTCCACAAGTTGATGGAAATAGATCAATTGTAAAGTCTGTTCAAGAATACTTTCAGAATCTGATCCCCAACTCCAGATATATTTACCAATTCTTGGTATATAATCTTCTGTCATGTCTTCGGAGTTATTAGTAAAGATTATTTCCTCTTCGTCAGGTAATCCAGAGATTGCCAAATTCTTCACTATGTCTTCAATATCTTTTGGAAAAGAGTCTGCCTTACAAACCCAGAAGCACAATGGCATTGGTGCTTCAAAACTATCGAACCATTCCTCAGTAATATCTAGTGCATCGAGCTTAGGTTCCATATCATTCCAGGCAATGACACTATTGAACTCATTTAACAAATTATCAATACTGCTCTTCTTCTTCAGGAGGTTCACAATAATATCAAACTTTTCCGATAGAAGAATTCTGCCCATTTGAATCAAATAATCATCCGGAGTTGGACTGACACAGCTATCTATTGATTGCAATCCCTTCTGGAAAAATATTGAGGCTAATCCGCCAAATCCTTCCACAGAAAGTGCCGGTCCCGGTATTATTCTAAAATCAGACTTTCTGATACCCTGAGCATAAGTAAGAGGTGTCATCAAGGCAAGGTCAACTCTCTCTCCATATAAAAGAGTGAAAATCTCAGGTTCATTAACATCAAAAATCGAAATTTTATCGTAATTATTTATAAATTCAGTATTCGAGTATAACTTACTGAATACAGGATTATTGGGAACTGCTATATTAACATTCATAATTCTCTTTCTTTTATTTTGAAATTTCTTTCCACTTCCTGATTGCCTCGAATATGGCAATACCTCCCGCAACACTCACGTTAAGAGAATGTTTAACCCCATGCATTTCAATCTCAATTGCTTCATCACACAATTCAAGAAGTTCATCGTCAATACCTGTCAATTCATTTCCCAAAACTAAACAAAGCGGATAGTCATCAAGTACTAAGGACGAATAGCTTCGCTTTTTATCCGTTATTTCCAGGGCAAAGATTTTAACTTTTTTTTGTTTCAAATACTCTATTGCATCAACTTCCTTTTTAAAATACTTCCATGGTACAGTATCGACAGCACCCAATGCCGTTTTTTCGATTTCCGCCCTCGGTGGATGAGGTGTAAATCCACAAAGAATTAATTCACTCACCAATGCAGCATCACAAGTTCTGAACATAGAACCAACATTATAAAGACTACGAATATTCGACATCATAACATACACAGGAAGTCTTTCCACGGATTTAGCTTGTTCATTTGTTAGCCTTTCCTCTAAAATTTCTGAGTGAATTAATTTTTTCATATAACTAAATTGATGATAATGTGTACTTATTAAAAAGATCAGTAACTTTTTTAAAATAATTGTCTTAATAAGTTGTCAAAAATAATAAAAAACTTTATAATGAAAACTATCAATAACAAAATATATGAATTTACGATATTTAGACATTTGAAACTTTTAATTTGTCTGACTATTGTTCTTTTTTCCGGATATGTTCATGCTCAGGATGAGGAATTTACAACTCAGGGTAAGGATTTCTGGTTAACCTTTATGCCAAATTACCATGTTAATGGCAATTCAAATACTGACTCAATTTTTATTTTTATTACTTCTACTGTACCAACTTCCGGTGCAATTAATTACAGAAATCAGGCAGGTACATCCTTTACTCAGAATTTTGTCATTAATAACCCAAATCAGATTTACACATTTAAATTAAAAGATGATTCTTATGAATTAGTCGGTTTCCTTGTTCCAGGACAGCCAACATCATGGAATCAGAATCAAACTGAAAGGATTGCTCCTCAATCTTTTCATATCACAAGTAATGACGATATAACTGTTTATGCTCATAATCAGGCTAAAACTACCAGTGATGCATTCAATGTATTTCCCACTAAAGTTTTAAGTATGGATTATCTTGTAATGTCTTATAATGCAGATACTGGAGCAGGAGATAGAACTCCATCACAGTTTGCAATTGTGGCAGTTGAAGACAATACAAAAATTACAATTTCTCCAACAGTTGCAACTTATATGAATAGGATAAATCCATTTCAAATTACTTTGAACCAAGGTGACTGTTATCTCGTACAATCTAAAATTGATAATTTTAATGATAATCCTGATCTTACCGGAACTGAGATAAATGCAGACAAACCGATAGCCGTTTTTGGTGGTCATCAACGTGCAAGTTTACCATATTCCCTTGCAAATTATAGTGCATCTCGAGACTGTCTTGTTGAACAGATGCAGCCTTTCAAGTATTGGGGTAAGAATGCATTTATTATCCCTTTTATTCAACCCCTTTCGATAAATTCAAGTGGTGATGATTTATTTAGAGTTTTAGCCGCCTACGATACAACTGAGGTTACTATAAATGGGAATATTTTTATCTTAAATAAAAGTGGATTATATGAATCTCCTGTTGGCTTAACGCCTAGTGTCATCAAAGCAAATAAACCGATTTCAGTCTTCCAGTATAAAAAATCATCTGGCGAAGGTTCACAAGATCCTTATCCGATAAGTGATCCATTTATGTTACTAATACCTCCAAAAGAACAATATATTAAAACTTGCAGAATTATTAATGCTCAGGCGTGGGAGAACAAAAAGAAGATTTATACAGCACAATATATAACAATTATTGTCGCCGATACTTCAATCTATTCAGTTAAACTAGATAACGGAACTGTAGTACCAAGTCGTTTCAGACCAATTCAGAACTCCGGATATTCTTATGCAAATTTAAGTGTTACTGATGGTACTCATCTGGTTTCTGCTTTCAGCACAATGGGTGTTTATGTATATGGATATGGTGAAGCAAATTCTTACGGCTATCTGGGCGGTATGACTTTTATTCCTATTAATTACAAGGCACCCAAGATCACATCCATTGATTCTTGTTATTCGGTGTTGGGTTTAGTTGAAAGGTCATCCGACAAGGATTTACGTATATTAAGTGTGACTGCAGATTCTGTAGTGAATACTGACATAACTATTCCGGCTTTTACACCATTAGTTGAATCAGTTCAATTCAATGCTACTCTAAAAGACACTCGAAAAGATGGTCAGTTTATTATTAATACTGCTGATTCTTTAGACAATAAGTCAAATATGAAGTTCAATATTCCAGGTTTTACAATTGGTCAGTATCAGACTCAAAATCAGGAACTTTCCTACACTATAACTGACACTATGCGCTCAGGTGGCAAATACTGTTTTTTATTAAAGTTAATCAATTATGGAAAATTTAGTCATACGATAAAGCCTCCTAAATTCAATAATATATTGAACTTTACACGTAGTATTAATTCGGACTTTACAATGGCTCCCGGTAATAAAATCGATATTGATATTTGCATTACTCTTAATACAGACACTACGATTACCGATACTCTATTTATCTCTGATGATTGTTCAAATGTCAATATAGTGATTTTAAATCTGACAACAGTTTCTGATAGAAAATCTCCAAACATAGCCATTGTCAATGGTCCATGCGATTCGGTTAATGCAATATCTATCACTGATTCTGCCAAAATAGACTCAGGCATATTTAGCATTACAACCGAAGAAACAGTGAATTGCACACTTACTAATGTCGCAAGTTCACCAAAAGTTTTCAACTATATTCTGAATGTAATCGATCCGACTAAAGATGCTATCATTGCCTTCATTGCTGTGGACTCAATGAATAACAGAATATCATACCGTGACACAATTCCAGGCTATACATTGTCTATTTCAACTGGTGGTGATAATAATGACAATCTAATAGATTTTTCCAGGACACCTATTGGACATTTTGTATGTGATTCATTCCGTATTGAGAACTATGGCATTCGAACCATTATTTTTGACAATATAGCTTTATCACGTAATATTGAATTTTCAATACCACAGCATCAACTACCATTAGTTCTTAACCCTGGTGATATTAAATATATATCAGTTTGTTTCAGGCCAACTACTGTTACTAAAAAAGTACTAGAGGATTCCCTAGTATTACCGTTCAAATGTATTTCTTCAAAATTAAGATTATCCGGCTTAGCTACTGAACTGCTCCGAGATGGGAATTCAGCTTGTGATATAGAAATGCTTCTAACCACAAAGAAAGCACCTAAGTCTTTCTTCCTCGATAATGTTTATCCTAATCCTGTAAATCAGCTTGCATCGGTTAATATAGGATTATCAGAAGAATCAATAACTGACATAAAAATATTTAATACTTATGGTCAACTAAAATCAGAAGCATATCAAGCGATTCTAAAAGCAGGTATTTATAAGATTGACATAGATGTTACCTCATTACTTCAGGGATCTTATCTTTTGGTACTTTCGACTAATCAGGGAATATACACCAAACAATTTCAGATAATTAAGTAGATACTAGTTACTTCTACTGAGTTATTATTATTAAAAAACATTAATTTTGTAATAATTATTGACTATTCATTGCGTCAATAATTTAATTAATGTAGGATTTTTGGAAACTAAACTTGCAATTAAACGTAAATAAGTTATTCACGACACAAAAAGTAAATTTTTGGAGCATTATGCGTAAAGTATTTTTTTTCGGGGCAATTATCGTTGTAGGTATATTAATTGGGGTGTACATACAACCTCTGATCTCAAGTGACAACATATACAACCAGGTTCGCAAATTAGAATTAGTTCTAAATACTGCAAGTAAGAACTATGTTGAAGAAGTTGACACTCAAAAAATGGTTGAAGCGGCAATTAAAGGAATGCTTGGTGAGCTTGATGTTCACTCTGTATATATATCAGCTGAAGAACAGAAAAAAGTTGATGAAGATTTCAAAGGAAGTTTCGATGGCATTGGCGTTCAATTCGATGTATTAAATGATACTATTGTTATAGTTTCACCAATTCCCGGTGGTCCGAGTGAGAAACTTGGTATTCTTTCCGGTGACAAAATCATAAAAATTGACGGACTGAATGCTGTGGGAATAGACAGAAACGAAGTACCCAAAAAACTAAGAGGATTGAAAGGTACTTTTGTTAAAATCGATGTAATGCGCTCCGGTGAGAAAAATCTAATCCCATTCGATATTGAAAGAGATAAAATTCCATTAAATACTGTTGATGCATCATTCATGATTGATGGTACAGATATTGGTATTATTACAGTTAACAGGTTCGCACAGACTACTCACGACGAGATGATGGACTCACTTAATGTTCTCAAGTCATTAGGAATGAAACGCCTTATACTCGACCTGCGTAATAATCCAGGCGGATTACTCAATCAGGCATATATGATGGCAGATGAATTCAGTAAAGCTGGCGACACAATTGTCTATACCAAAGGCAGAAAAGCAACATTTGATGAGGTTTATATATCTCGCGGTGGTTATGAATTCTCAAAGTTACCACTAATCGTGCTCGTGAATGCTGGTTCTGCTTCAGCAAGTGAAATTGTGTCCGGTGCAATTCAGGATCTCGATAGAGGTTTAATAGTTGGCGAAACCTCATTTGGAAAAGGTTTAGTTCAACGCCCTTACGAAGTTGGCGATGGCTCTGTCTTCAGATTAACTATTGCAAAGTACTTCACGCCATCCGGCAGATGCATTCAAAGACCTTATAAAGATAAAGATAAATATCGCCATCTCGAGGGAAGACTCAATCTGGAGGAAGGCTCATATATTTATGATGCTTATGCAAAAATTACCGATCAGGTTAAAAGAATTAATGATACGACCAAGAAAGAATCTGACAAAATTGACTTAGCGTCACTGCCACTCTATAAAACAAGAAATGGTAGAACAGTTTTTGGTGGCGGCGGTGTTACTCCTGATTATATCGTTGACCAGGACACAATCACAAGATTTGGTGCTGAACTTAGAAAGAAAAATCTCTTTTTCGAGTTTACCAATTTGTACTTCTCTGGCAAGGGTAAAGAATTAAGATCAAAATATCAGCATAACTATTCCGATTTTATGAGGAATTATTCTCTTAACGATAATGCTATGAAAGAGTTTAAAGAATTAGCAATTGCTAAAGGTATAACTTGGGATGACAAAGCATATAAGATTGACGAAGATTTCTTCAAAACTTACATAAAAGCATACATTGCTCAATCTATCTGGAATCGCAGTAAGTTTATGCAGGTCTTTTATTCGATGGACAAACAAGTGCTTAAAGCCTCAGAGCTTTTCCCTGAAGCACAAAAAATTGCAAAAATAAAATAAATAAGTGTAGCATAGTATCTTTTCAAAAGCTGATGATCAAATCATCAGCTTTTTTTAAATTGGGACTTATAATACAAAATTGCTTTATATCGAATTATTCACAGAAAATAGCTAAAAAGTTTGTAAAGCTAATCCCAGGCTGTCATTCCTGCGAATGCAGGAATCTTTTTTTCGTATGAAAATCATAGATTTCCTTTCGCATGTGAATAACACAAATAATGAGTATTTCAAGAAATGGATAAAGTCTAATGCAAATTAGTATTCATCATCAACAGATATTTATATAGTAGAATGAAGGTATTAGTTTGAATTAATAACCTTTTCGTGGAATTTTACTAAGCATTGGGAAGATGCCGAGAACTGTTGTATAAAGTGCTGTTGCAATTCCATACTTAAGAAAAAATGTCCCAAAAGAAGCATCACTGACTTTGAGGTAGAAAAAGTTATAAACAAGATTATGAATTACTGCAGTGCCAAACACAATCAAAAGAAATTTATAACTCCCGATTGTTTTAAATGCTTCTCCCTCTTTATAAAAGAACCCTGCTACAAATGCTACCAGTATCTTTGTAAGAGCATTTGTACCAATAACATCGATTGAGACGATATCAAGAGTAAGTCCAATTAGAAAAGCTGCGAATACACCTATAAATTGTCCTTCTTGAATGGCTATCCAAACACAGAGAATAAGCAACAGATCAGGGGTTATATTACCTATTGCAACAAAATCCAAAACAGTTAAATTGGCAATTATAAGAACAATAGATAGAATTGCATAGGTAATATACCTTCTTATTTCATTCCGCTTTAACTGTGAGTCCTGTAATATATTCATTATTATTTCTTATCTTCTTTAAGAGTCTTTTTCTTTTTTTCGAAATAAATTTTATCAGTTTTCTTTGCTTCCAATTTTCTTAATTTAAGCTTATCATCAATTTCAGTAATTAACAAACTCTTCTCCGGATTAGGAAGATGCTTCAATACAAATGCCTGCTCTATGGTTGCAAAATTTACAGCGGGTTTAATAACAATTTTTAAGAACAGTTCCCCCTTTTCTTCGCGGGAAACAATGACTTCGCCAATAGGAATATTTTCTGGGTATTTCTGACTGTAATTTGAAGTAACGATAATATCGCCGGACTTAATATCATAAGACTTTGGTACATTCTTCATTAAAAGGAATTCACCACCCTCCCAGACTATCAATCCTGGATATTGACTCCTCTGGCATTTTGCTGAAATTTTAATGTCTCTATTTAGTATTACCTCAAGAAGACCATAGTTATTACTGGCTCCAATAAGAATTCCTACTAAACCGGCATCGGTACGAACTGGCATTCCTTCGAGCAAACCACTGTTTTTTCCTTTATTGATCATCATGTAGTCACGCATTTGGAGTGTAGTTCTGCCAACTATCTCGACAGTTTCAAATGGATACTCAGGTTTCTGTGCATAGAAAAGCATGCCACGGAGCGATCTGTTTTCAACGACAGCTTCACGCATTCTGGTAACTTCTGTGGATAATTGTAAATTTAATTCACGGAGTGCTTTATTCTCATTTTTGACAGCCGCAGGATTGGGCACCCAGGCAAAAATCTCCTGGAACCATCCCATAGAACCAATAACTATAGTTCTAAATCCACCTATCTTATTAATGCTACCCATAGAAATCAATGAAAGACTGATTACTACCAGTGCTAAAAAAGATATGTAATTTTTAAACTTTAAGACAAAATCAATTAAGCCCTGCATCGAAAGCCTTAATTCATTGATGTGTAAATTGAGGAATCGTTATGCTGCGTCATCCTCTCTAATAAATTCTATTTTAATATCTTGTGCTCTTAATCAAAACTGAAGAGTATTCATTAAGATTCTCCAATACTCGCCCTGTACCTCTCACTACTGCAGTTAGAGGATCGTCAGCAACGTGCACAGGTAATGAAGTCTCTCTTCTAAGTCTTTCGTCCAATCCTTTAAGAAGTGCTCCACCGCCAGTTAGCATGATTCCTCTGTCAAAAATATCAGCAGATAATTCCGGTGGTGTTCTTTCCAGAAGATTCAATACTGCATCTACAATCTGCCCTACTGCTTCGCTCAAAGCATCCCTGATGTCAGCTGAACTAACCTGAATCATTCTTGGAATTCCTGAAACAAGATCTCTGCCCTTTACCTCAATAACGATTTCTTCTTCAAGAGGTACAGCAGATCCAACTTCACATTTAATGGTTTCAGCAGTTCTGTCTCCAATAAGTATATTATGATGTCGCTTGAAATACTGGACAATAGCTTCAGTCATCTCGTCACCGGCTATTCTGATAGACTCATCGGTTACGATACCTGAAAGAGCAATAACAGCAATCTCAGTAGTTCCACCGCCAATGTCAACAATCATATTTCCGATTGGTTCCTGCACATTAAGACCAATACCTATTGCACCTGCCATCGGTTCAGCTATAAGATGCACTTCTTTAGCTCCTGCATGCTCACAACTATCGCGTACGGCTCTTTTTTCTACCTCAGTAATTCCAGATGGAACGCACACAACAATTCTCCGGGCTGGTTGCCAGCTTGGAGAAATTTTACGTATGAGATTACGAAGCATACCTTCAGCACAGTCAAAATCAGCGATTACTCCATCTCTTAGTGGTCTGATGATTTTAATATCTCTGTGAGTTTTCCCTACCATCGCCTGAGCTTCTTTGCCTATTGCGATTATATTTTTATTTGTTCTGTCGAAAGCTACTATGGATGGTTCATTCAGAACTATCCCCTTACCTTTCATCCAGATTAAAGTATTTGCAGTTCCTAAGTCAATTGCAACATCATTTGAAAAAAGATTGAATGCCATTGTGCCTTAACAATTTTTTGTTATTCAGATTATTTATAAGATACAAAAATACTGTAAAATATTTGATTTTTATAGTAAATTTGATATTTTATAATAGAATTTATCAGATTTTATTCAATAAATATTAAATTACAGTTTATTTATTCGATTTTTATGAATTATATTAAAAAAAATCTATGGAAAATGGATCAATTACTCAGACTATCGTAAACAATGTTTGCACAATAACATTCTACCATCCAAAAGGAAATTCTATGCCAAGTGGGTTACTTTCGGATCTTGCAAAAGCAATCAAAGATGCTGGTAAAAATGATAATATAAAAGCTATTATCCTTCAGAGCACTGGGAAAAGTGCTTTTTGTGCAGGTGCATCATTCGATGAGCTGATAGAAATTAATAATTTTGCAGATGGAACTAAGTTCTTCAGCGGTTTTGCAAATGTTATTAATAATATTCGAAAATGTCCAAAGTTTGTAATTGGCAGAATTCATAGCAAGGTAATTGGTGGTGGAATTGGTCTGGTCGCAGCTTGCGATTATACTTATGCTGTCGAATCTGTTACAATTCGACTTAGTGAATTCAATGTGGGCATTGGACCATTTGTGATTGCACCGGCTATAGTCAGAAAAATCGGTGAATCGGCTTTCTCACAGATGACAATCGATACTGAATGGTACACGGCAAAATGGGCACAGGATAAGGGTCTTTTCAACCGAGTCTTTCAAACAACCGAAGAAATGGATATTGAAATTAGTAAACTTGCTGAGAAATTAACTTTATCCAGTATGGATGCTATGTACGAGTTAAAGAAGTTATTTTGGGATGGAACTGAAAATTGGGATGAACTGTTGATCGAGAAGGCAAAAGTTAGTGGGAAACTAGTATTAACTGATTATACAAAGAACTATCTCAAAAACTTTAAAAAATAATATTATTAAAATACACTTTAGAAATTTTTTCGAAACTTTTTTTATGATTATTCGTTAGACTAACAATCTCTAAGTAACATAGGTTAATATGAAAATAATTCAGGTACAAAATGTTGTTAAAAGATTCGGGGACTATGCCGCCTCGAATAACATCAGCTTCGATGTTGATCAGGGCTCAATTTTTGGTTTGATCGGACCTAATGGTGCAGGTAAAACAACCATGATCCGTATGATTAATAATATTCTTTTCCCGGATGAAGGAAAGATATTTTTATTCGGAGAGCCCCAGCAACTCTCTCATCAGAATCAAATGGGATATCTACCCGAAGAACGTGGTTTATACAAGAAGATTAAAGTCCTTGATCAGATTATTTATTTCGGTCAGCTTAAAGGTCTCTCAAGAAGCGAGGCTCAAACAAATGCCAGATTCTGGTTAAAAAATCTTGACGCTTCTGATTGGGAGAACAAGAAAATCGAAGAACTGTCCAAAGGAATGCAGCAAAAAGTTCAGTTTATTACAACCATTCTTCATAACCCAAAGCTATTAATTCTCGATGAACCATTCTCAGGATTCGATCCTATCAATGCTGATTTATTGAAAAGCATAATTCTTGATCTGAAAGCTAAGGGTACAACGATAATTCTCTCAACGCACATTATGGAACAAGCTGAACAACTTTGCGATGACATCTGCCTTGTTAATAAAGGCAAGAAAGTCCTCGATGGCTCGATTAGAGATATAAAATCAGGATATGGTCGCGATACAATTCTTCTGGAATTCGAAGGTGATGATTCCTTTATCTCCGACATAGGTGACCTAAAAATTATTAACAAAACGCAGAACAGAGTTGAATTTAGATATGACAGCACAAAGATAACACTTAATGATATAATGCTAAAAGTTATGAACAAGGTTCAGATAGATAAACTCGAGGTTAGTGCACCAAGCCTTCATGAGATTTTTGTTGATGTAGTTTCAAAACAGGAGGTCGCAAGTGGCAAATAATTCAAAAATAATGACTATAATCCGTCATGAATATCTGACCAAAGTAAAGTCCAAAGGATTTATAATAAGCACAATTCTGGGTCCTCTCATTATTCTTGCTTTTCTCGGTATATCAGTTGCATCCAGTGTTTTGACTCAAAATTCTACTGAAAAGAAGATTGCCGTTCTAGATAGAACGAATCTCAAACTCGATCAAAAGATCATTCTAAGAGATAAGGATAGATTTGAATTACCGACTTCAAAATCTGAGGATGAGCTTCAACAGCAGGTTCTAAACGAAACGATTGATGGATATCTGATTATTCCCGATGATTTCCTCCAATCAGCCAAAGTAACCGTTTATACAAGAGGTGGCGGTGGCATCGGTTTTATTGCTTTGATGGAAAAGCATCTGAATAACATTATACGTAAAGAAAGACTGATTCAAAATGGCACCGATACTTCCGTTATCAATATGATTGACGTCAGTGTTGATATTGGCACAAAAAAAATCACAGCTAAAGGAACCGAAAAGGATTATACAGAAGCTTATGCCGGAATAGGTTATATACTAGGATTTTTCATTTATATTATGATGATGCTTTACGGTTCACTTGTTATGCGAAGTGTAATTGAGGAGAAGGCAAATAGAATCATCGAAGTAATCGCATCATCAGCCCGTCCTTTCGAAATCATGATGGGTAAAGTTATCGGAATTGGATTGGTTGGAATGACTCAGGTAACCTTTTGGTTAGTCGTTGGAGGCATACTCCTTGCTTCTGCCGGACCGATAATGATGATGTTCATGCCAAAACCCGAAGTGCTCGCTGGAGGAATGCAAATGGCACAAGTACCTCAACTGCCGATTGACATACCTCGCATTCCAATAAGTCTGATACTTGGATTCATTTTCTATTTCATAGCAGGATACTTCATTTATTCGACTTTATTCGCTGCAGTAGGATCAGCTGTGGACCAGGAATCTGACGCCGCTCAGCTTCAGACACCGGTTATGCTGCCGATAATTTTACCGATGATGTTCATGCCGGCAATTATGGCAAATCCCGATGGTCCCCTTGCAGTGATATTATCGCTGATTCCATTCTTCACTCCTATATTGATGATAGTCAGAGTTGCAGCTACCAATGTGCCTCTCTGGCAGATTGCTCTATCGGTTGTACTGTTGATCGGAACATTCTTCGGGGCTCTATGGGCAACATCTAAAATATACAGAGTAGGAATACTGATGTACGGCAAAAAGCCAAAGCTAAGCGATCTGATTAAATGGATAAAGCTGGCTAAATAATGATGTTATTTAATAAAGAAAGAGATATGAACTTGGAAGACAAATTCCTGTGCCAAAAGGAAGATTAGTTTATGCTTAAATGACCAACGCAACGAAGAATTAGCTTCAGGTTTGTATTTTGTGCGTATTGGTGATAGAGTAAGCAAGTTTGTAAAGATATAAAATGTCTGAACTGTGATTTATGTGATTCGTATGATTAAATACATGATTTAAGAATTAGATGTGCTACACCTGGGAGGTGTAGTACATCTGGAATACATTAATTCTTCAGTATGTCCTGAATGACATATTAGTCTGTCATCCCGAGCGTAGAGAGGGATCTGAGTTTGTATTTCCAGTTGAGATTTCTCACTACATTCGAAATGACAATATAAATACCTGGATTCCTCACTGCTTTAGGTGGATAACATAACAGGTCTATCTTCTCAGTCTTATCCTTATCGATCTGTCCAGGAATCTGCCCTGCTGTGTGTCTTCCGGGAATTTACCGAATTCATAGCTTTTCTCGATGTTATACTTTCCACCTGAAATCTTGTTCAGATAGGCGATTGTTATGTCGGCTCTCTCTTTTGTAAGAACAACATTTCTTTCTTCCGGACCGAGAGCATCAGCAGATCCTGCAACAATAATCGTGATTCCCACAGGAAGAACAGCGATAAGATCACGCAGAAGTCCCCTGTTGTCTTCACTGAGCTTAGAGCTGTTATAATCGAATCTAAGTACGGCATTGAAATTCTCGACAATAAGATCAATCATGATTGTATCGTTATGATTGATGAACTTTTCCTCAGAAATTTCAGGTGTAAAATCTGTTTCATAGCGAAGACTTGCACTAACCGAATAGGATGAATCAATATCGTTAATCCTGCGTTTGAAACCGAAATCAAATTTTGAGTTCTGTGCTACTGGCACTTCTTTATCCAGAATGTTTGATGTGAAATATATCATGCTATCTTGTGGAACATTCTTCGATTCAATGCTGAAAAAGGCTTTTCCCTCGAGAAGCTTGAATCTTTGCAATGAAACATACTTCTGAAGCGGAGCATTTTCTACAAACAGATCGGCTCGCTGATTCTCGATCTGCCCTTTGTCATGATCCTGATTAGACTGATAAAGAGGATAAATTCTCTTGTCGGTGCTAATCTGCTCATTCGGAATTCCCAGGCTAAGAAAAATCTTCTCTACTGCTTTTGCTCTCTGCATTGATAGATTCAGTCCATCAGGCTCGTTTTTGGGACCACTGGTAGTTCCCTCAATTGTCAACTTAGCTCTGGGATTTGCTTTCAATATCTCAACTATACGCGGGATCACCCATTTATGTACATATACAGCGTCACCATGATAAAAATCGGGCAGTGAATCGTACTTCTGCAGGTAGAACGCCGGAATTTCTGCCGATCCTCTTTCGAAGAAGACTGCATCCACGATGGGCAATGTTGCAAGTATTTCATTACCTGTATAAAGCTGATGTTCTAATTTTTCTATGGCGATTTTTAGCTCAGGTCTTGCAGGAAGTACCGGAATAGGAATTTCCTGAAGATTATTTAGTTTAATAGTTGAAGTATCCTTCAATGGTTTAGAAGAAGCTATAACTTTAACTGTATCCGGTTCAACCAATGGAGTGATTATCTCTTCCGTTTTTGGTTCCGGTTTGGCAATACTGAACCTATAACCTAGCTCAAATTTGATTGAATTTATCTTCCAATTTACATTTTGGACAATATTTGATATACCAAGATTGAAACTGATTTGCTGAGTAAAATAATCCGATTTGCCGACTTTCAGCAAATTTTCGAGACCAAAATATATTCCGGGAACCATTCCGGTTCTTGGTGCAATTTCGCCCGAAGCCAGCTGTCTTTCTCTTACATTTAAACCATTATCGAGAAATGTAGCGTCTGATGGACTAAGTATTCTCTCGTTCTGTATATAAGTTGATTTAACAGGGATGTCCATTCCAAAGCCTGCAAAGGCTCTCAGCGGTCCGTTTATGAAGTTTTCGGACAATGAGTACCTGAAATCAGCCTTGACAGTGAAGTAGCCTAAAGTGGCATCCATTTCGTTTTCGGTAATAACATTTCGTATAATTCCTGAAGAAGTATCCCGTTGAGGATAAGAACTGCTTATTTTTAGCTTACCGCTTTTGTCGTCATAGCCGAATCCGAGTGAAATGAATGATCCGCTGAATTCTTTCTCAAATGAGAGAGCAAAGCCGGGTCCGGCACCAAATCCTGTAGTAAAACTTCCGCAGCTGTACATGCCGTTAACGCCATTGAAATCTCCGCTGTGAAAATTCAGCAAATATCCAACCCTTGGATGAATTGCAAATAACTCATTTTGGAACGGTTGTTGCGAGTATATCTGAGTCGAAAATATAATAGCGAAAATAAATATTAATTTAGTCAACTTCATGTCAGTTTTTTGCAAAGTTTATAAAATAATATGTCAATATATTAAATCTTTAATTAAACGTCAATAATTAAAACTGGAAATAAAATGATCATTAAGACAGATCCCGATACAATTCAGAATTACCTTTCCGACGCTTCTAATTATCGGGGCTCATCCGATAAAGTTTATATACCGGATAATTCTAACGAACTACAAAAAGCGGTTTCCGAATGTTATTTCAGCAAAACTCCGTTTACTATTTCAGGTGCCGGAACAGGTTTGACTGGCGGACGTGTACCCCAAAAAGGTGCAATTATATCTACAGAGAATCTCAATCACATTATACAAATTGATGAGAATACTAGACTTGCTAAAGTTCAACCCGGTGCACTCCTATCCGATCTGGAAACCGAACTGAATCAAAGTGGTTACTTCTTCCCTCCAAATCCAACAGAGAAGAACAGTTCAATTGGTGGCAATATCGCAGTAAATGCTTCAGGATCAAGAACTTTCAAATATGGTGCTTACCGTAATTTCGTTAAATCTTTGAATGTAATTCTCCCAAATGGAGACGAAGCAATGATTGTCAGAAATAAGTATTTTGTTAAAAATGATATACTTAAATTTAGTTCTTTAAGAAATTTTTCATATAGCATTCCTATTTATGATATAAATATGCCAGATATAAAAAATGCATCAGGATATTTCTTGAAAAATGGAATGGATGCGATTGATTTATTCATTGGCAATGAAGGTACTTTAGGTGTAATTTCGGAAGCTGAGCTGGAGTTCTTACCATTACCCGAAAAAGTACTCGGTTTGATCATCTTCTTCGATAGTGTTGATAAGTTATTAACATTTGTGGAAAACATTCGAAGCACAAGCAAAGTCAATAATATGCTTAATTATCATGATGTTAGCGACATATCCGCAAGGTCAATCGAGCTATATGATGCCCATGCGTTGAAAATTCTGCAGACTTATTACCCTCAGATTCCTCACAATGTAAACGGAGCAGTTTGGATTGAACAGGAAATGACAGAGCAGAATGAAGATGATATTATTTCTAAGTGGTACACGTTAATTGCTGAATTTACTAAGTTTACAGATTTCATCTGGACTGCTTTGTCAGAGAACGAACATAATACGTTCAGAGAGTTCAGACATCAGCTTCCTTTGCATATTTCTGAACAGATACAGAAGGTAGGGTTCAGAAAAGTCGGAACTGATACTGCAGTTCCAGACGATAAATTTATCCCGTTTTATAAGTTCGTCAAGAATCTTTTGGATAAATCCGGGATTGAATATGCTATCTGGTCGCATGCCGGAAATTCACATTTGCATGCTAATCTCCTACCCAACAGTCAGCAACAATTTGATGATTCTGTGAAAATATATGATGAAATTATTCACCAAACTCTTATATTTGGAGGTACAGTTTCGGCAGAACACGGTATTGGCAAGCTGAAAAAGCAATATCTGCTGGAAATGTACGGGGATGAAGCAATCGATTGCATGAGAACAGTTAAGAAGGTTCTTGATCCATACAACTTATTGGGACGGGGGAATATCTTTGACTAAGAGTAAATCCATATTTATCATAATGTTAATGAGTATATCCATTGCTTTGGGTGGTTGCGATTTATTCTCAACCCGAACGCCTGAAGAGCCAAACAAGAAAAAATCTTCGTTTGTACCGCCGACATCCGCCTCGATTGTGATATCCAATTTCATCAACTCGATTACCGAGAAGAACGTTGATAACTACATAGCATGTCTGGCAGATACATCTCAAGGAGACAAATTCCCGTTCTTCTTCAGACCATCATCGGAAGCATCCGCAACATATTCATCAACGTTTATGTCATGGAATCTGTTTTCAGAGCGCAGATACTTCTCTACCCTGCTAAATGCCACACCAACGGATATTATACCGGCTATCAGCCTTATAAACGGCAAATTCGATGTCTTGTCACCCGATTCGGCAGTGTTCACTAGTTCATATCTGCTCAGCGTCAAGCATACAATTGATAACTTAGCGAAGACTTACGCCGGTACTCTACAACTGACAATAGTTCCGAGAACCAGTGGACTCTGGTCAATCAGAACATGGTATGACATACAAAATACATCGGATTCTCTTCAGTCGTGGAGCATTTTAAAGGCAAGGCTGGCGAATTAGTATGAAGTATAAAGTTAAAAGAAAAACAAGGTTTGTTAGAATTCGAGGTCAAAATGTATTATAAGCAGATATTATTATCATTATTGATAATCGCACTCTCATCTTGTTCATATTTTAATTGCTCTCAGAAGGATGAAAGACCTTGTGGAACTGTATGTGAACAAACACAAAATCTTGTATCTAAATTATTAAAATATCATGATGATTGGATTTGTATTCTCGAAAATGAAACATGTATAGATTGTTCATATTATTTAGAAACGGTTTCAAAATATAAAAATGTTTACATTACTAATTCTCGAACATTAGAATTATTTGACGAACAGGAATGTAAAATAATAGGAACTTGCTACAAGCAAACTATCCCCAAAATGGAAACAATTCCTCCAATTACAGAGGATACAAAAGTACTGACAATACGTGTTTCTAATTGCTTACCATTGCCATACGATCCAGGGGTGAGCGGTGGTGGACCATTAACAGCATATTTTTACTTTAGAATTATGAATGATGGGAAGTTACAATTTTTTAAAATAGGAAGAGATTTTTAATATATGAATATTTAGATAAGTAGAAAGACAGAATACATGAATACAAATAGCATATCGGATTTGGATAGAATTCCAGTTAAACATCTTGTGTCAAAGCGCGACATCGGAATTGAAGCATTCGAACTGGAGAACGGGAATCTGATGCTCGAAGCAACACTATTGGATCCCTATCATTTGATACGGTTCAATATGCACATCGAACCGCAGACAAAGCTGATTGTCCACGCCAAGAGCGAATTTGCGAACAATCCACATGGTCAGTGTCCTATCGTTTCCATCAAAGCCGCAATGTTAATCGGTCTGAAGATTGAACGCGGCATCGTGAAGGAAGTTACGCACAGGATCGGCGGAAGCGACGGATGCGTGCACCTGAGAGAATTGATACTGGAAACCATTAATTTTGCTGCTACAACATTGATCGGATATGATCAGGGTCTTGGCTTGATGAACCGCAGTTTCAACATGCTCAACGAAACCCAGAGATATGATTTATCAAAGGAAATGCTGAAAGACACATGCCATATATACAAGGCAAAAGCATAGAATATATTTATTTTAAAAATTATTTTTAATCAGTTTACTTGAAATATTCGATTCTATTGCGCAAATTGCGTTGGTTGAAATTCAGCTACGCAGTAGCGAACTGTTTGTAGAAAAAATGATAACAAAACGAACTAAAGCTCCATCGGAGCGACCTGGAAAAAATGCAAAAATATCGCGTAGCGATTAAATGTTGGTAGCACAATGTCCCCAAACATCATTTTATCGCGTAGCGATTAAATATTTAACATCTACGATGTAATGAATGTTTAAGATCAGATTTCTACAAATATCAAATCCCTAACGGGATAGAAAAACGAAAAACGCGATGCAATTAGTGCAAAAGTGCAATCATTAAAACGAGTTGATTGAAAAATAAGGATGTTAGAAAGATTTTACAGAACTCGTTATTCATTAAAATAGTGCAAAAAGTGCAAATTCAAGATGCAAAGAAAGAAAAAAATGAATCTAAAAAAATTTCTAAAATATTATCTAATTTTGATACCTATCCTTTGTATTCTATGGAAGATTAGCCCAATAGAATTTTCTAACTCAAATGCTGAAAAAAAAATAATAAGTGGGATTATCTTTGTTTCAATATTTGTGGATTTGTTAGTATTAATGAATTTAACTGGATTTAATGTCAAAAAATTCAAAAAGAGTAAATATCATTTTTTGATTAGAATTTTCGTAAATATTTTTTTGGGTGGTGTTCTTTTTATTTTTTTATCTGTAATCTGGTTGGTAACGGCAGCATCTTCTTTACATGAAACTGAGATATTTCATCTCAAGACAAATCCTAATATTCGACTTGTGAAAAGTTATATTTCATATGGTGGTGCATATGATAGTGGTCCTTTTATCTATATTACTCAAAAAGTAACACCATTTACTCCATTATTTCAATTTAGAAAAAATATTGATACAAATAGTATTGTTAAAAATGAGTGGAATCGAACTTCTAGGTGAAGTAGAATTCAGAAATATTAATGAAAAAACAACTTCCAAAATATTACAAATACTTCCACCTTCCTATCATGATTATCTTAACTTTAATCGTTGCATACTCATGCACAAACCCGTTTGCACCAAAGCTGGCGACAGGCTCACATGAGATTCTCACCGATCAGAAGACGATAGACGGAGTTTTCGAGAATTTTAGATATGCCTATATTTTCAAGGATACACTTGTTTACGGGAAACTTCTGTCGGATAATTTCACTTTCACTTATCATAACTATGACAAGAATGTTGATGTTTCCTGGGGCAGAGCTGAAGACATGATGACGACTCTCGGTCTGTTCAATGCCGCACAAAGTGTGAATCTGATCTGGAATCAGGTTGTGATTGCAATAGGGGACTCGAGCCGAATGAACATTACACGCGGATTTACTCTCAATATCATTTTCGATCCAACTTATTCCGATGAAGTTGTCGGCAGGGTCAATCTTACTCTTGTGAGAGCCGCTCCCGGATCCATCTGGCAGATAGAAAAATGGATAGACGAATCGAATTACTAGGGTTTAAGCGGAGCTACATCAATATACTTTCCGTTGAAGGGATATCGGAATTCATTTTTACTTAAATTCTTCTTCTTAATTTCTCTCATCAACACCTCCAGCGGCTCAAGCATGGTATCATCCCCCTGCTGATATGTTCCATGATGAATAGCCATAGAAGTCTGAGATTGCAGAACAATATGTGCTTTGACGGCTTCTACACCATCAATATGAACAGGTGCCATAAATCCACGAGGATTGACCGGACCAATCGGAAGAAGTGACAGCCTCATCTTGCCGAATTTCTCATAGATTTTTCTGAAATGATCTCCCCAGCCTGTGTCCCCTGCAAAGTAGATTGGACCTTCCTCTGACTCAACTACATATCCTCCCCAGAGAGATGTGTTTCTGTCTTCAAGCCCACGCATAGTAAAATGATGCGCCGGAACAAGTGTTATCTTTTTCTTCAGAAGCGTTGTATCCTGCCACCAGTCCAGCTCTATGGCATTAGTCAAACCATTCTCCAGTAAAAGAGCTTTTTCGCCCAAAGGAACAAGCATAACAGGATTGAATCTATCAGCCAGACGTTTGAGAGTCGGAATATCAGTATGATCATAGTGATTGTGGCTTAAAAGGACTATATCAATCTTAGGAAGATCTTCGAATCTGATTCCCGGAGGACGAGTTCTATGCGGATCTAGAAACGTACCGGGTCCGACAGTTTCTGACCATACAGGATCGGTAAGAATATTGACATTATCGAATTGAAGCAGCACTGTTGCATGATTGACAAAAGTGGCTCTGAGTGATCCATTCCCTATTTTTTCCAGCGGTTTCTCTCCGAATGGTGATGCAAAGAATACAGGACCAGCACTCTCAGTTCTTGTGAGGAACCAGTACAGAAGATGGAAAAAGTTCTTGCTTTCCACAGAATCTGTGTTATGGAATTGTTCCCCATCAAAATGATCAGAAACATTTCCCCTGAAAGGACTTGTGGAGAATGAGGAACAGCCTGTCATCAGAGCTATTGCAATGATGACTGCAGCGAGAAGTGATTTATAATTTATGTTTATTGAGTGCAAGTATTTTCAAAATATTTTGTTACAATATTGCCTGTCATTCCGAACAAAGTGAGGAATCTCGACTGTTTTTACGAGAAACTACAAATACATGGATCCTTCGTTTCACTCAGGATGACAAATCCAGTTTACTTCGGTGAATTGCCCTGTGTCTGTAAAGCTTCGAAGTATTTGCGGATTATCATCTCATAATCCTTTGTGTAACCCTGTTGGATTGTCCTCATCATATCTTGAATAGATTTGGTTTTGTTTATTTGATCTAGTTCAGCATCACTTGGACCTTGTCTGTTCATCTCTTTACCAGTTGTTGATTCTCTTTTCTTTTCAAAATCGCGTTCATTCATCGAAACGGAAGCATCGAGCAGACGGGAAAGAATCCTGTCCTGTTTCTTCATAGTTTCGGGATTTACATTTCCACTTTGGAGATCAGAGAGAACTTCCTGCATTTCCTGTACGATTTTATCAAGACTACCTAGAGCTTTTTTCTCGCCACCGAATTGCTTCTGTTCATTTGCTAAATCCTGTAATGCTTTCTGTGCTTTCCCCTGTTCGTTTGCTATTCTTCCGAGTTCAGCCTGCTGTTCCGGAGAAAGCTGTCCATTGTTCGAGGCTTGCGATCCCATGCTTTGCATACCGCTATTGATGCCCTGCTGTTGCTGAGCTAACTGCTGAAGTTTCTGCCCAAAACTCATTCCGGAGCCTTTCTTTCCGGATCCTGACCCACCGGGATTATCGCAGGAACCACCCTGATTCTGCATTGCACTAATCATAGCCTGCATCTGGGCTGCAGCATTATTCATTGCTGCCATTGACTGCTGTTGAGCTTGAGCCGCAGAAGGCATATTACGGTTTGCCATTTCCTGCATTGATTTCTGCATCTGCTGAAGAGCCTGACCAATCTGAGAGCCCATTTCGGGAGTAACAGCCATAGATTTCTGAGATAATTCCATCATAGAATTAGCAACGTTTTCCAATCCCTCTTCAATATCAGACTGATTTTCGGACAAATCTGGAATCTTTGTTGAATTATAGTCTGTATTTTGAGATTGTTGTTTGAGTTTCTCCTGTTGTTTTGATAAGTCAAGCAAATCTTCCATCGATTTCTGCATTTTCTTCAGTGCTTCTTTTGCGACTTTATCCTGCATCTTTTGCTTAACCTGTTTCATCGATTCAGCAAACTTCTTCAGATTTGAAGCGGCTTTCTTCTGGCTTTTGTCGGCTTTGCTGAAATCGCTTTTATCCATGTTCTGTTCGGCATTATCCATCTCTTGAGCAGTTTCAGGCATATTCAGATCATCTTTGGCTTTATCCATTTCGCTCATTGGCATATCTTTGGCGAGATCCTTCATTAATTTGTCCAGATCCTTTATATCTTCGTTCAGTTTGTCCAGATCTTTGCCAAGTTCCTTTTGCTCTTTCGCAAGTTCATCTTTCTGCTTTTTATCCTGAGGATTGGAATTATTCATCTTTTTGTTAAGCTCTTCCTGCTTCTTGATTAATTCCTCAGTCCTCTTTTGGATTGCATCGGTTTTCTGTTCAGCCTGAAGTCTCTTTAAGAGCTTCATTGTTCTTTCTATTGATTTACGGAACTGTTCTTCATCGAATTTACTATTCTTCAGAGCTTTCTGCAATTCTTCGGGACTCATTTTCTGCATTGCTTCCTGAATCTGATCCTGGAGTTTCTTTAGCTCGGGTGCACTAACTTCCTTCAGAAGTTTCTGTAATTCCATATATTTTGCTAGTGTCTCTGGTGAAATGGCTTTGTTTTCTTCTAGTTTTTTAGTCATTTCATCGAGATTCTTCTGAATGTCTTCTATCTTTTTCTTCAGATCATCCTGCTTTTTCAGAAGATCTTCCGATTTCTTTTTCTCCTTCCAGTCCAACTGTGCGCCCTTGGGTTTCTGCATGAGTTCACGGTTCATCTGTTCCATATCTTTTTTGACTTCTTCAGCTTGTTTGACCAGCTTTTGTACATCCTTTGCGACCTGTTCCTGTATATTATCTGTTGATTTAAGAACTTCATCGAGTGAAGGAAGTCTTAGAGTAAATATCTTGGTTTTTGCAGATTTAGGTCCGGATACTCTGTCGTTATCAAATACTTCCAGATAGAACTCATATTTATCTTCAGGAGAAATATTTACTTTATTCAAATCCCAGATATATGGGACAGAAATTGAATTCTGACCTTTTGCAAATGGTATCTGGATTGTAGCAAATTTAGTATCGGGATCTGTGTATCTTGATTCAATCAATCTATAATTGAGATTGAGCCCATAGAAACCGTAATCATCGCTTATAAGTACTTTAATCGGCAGAATAGCATCATCCGAAAGCTGGACATCAGTTCTTGGTTCTTCAAGACTGATTGAAGGCCATTCGTCATTTTGGGCAATTATTGAATAAACAACCGGATTAGTACTAACAAGATTATCCTTATCTATAAGCTTGAAGAAATAATATCCCGAAGTACCAATACTGAATCCACCAAATGCTTTTCTACCCTGCAGACTGAGGTTAACACTTATAGTATCGGATTGAGCAGTTTGAATTGAATCTGAGCTGAATTTAGATTTTACATAATAAATCTGTGCAGATTTCAGATCCTTATTGGCTACTATTGAGAAGGTAACATTCGAACCTTTCAAAGCAGTAATATCACCACTCTGCTCATTGAAATCTTTACCGGACAAGTTTGTGTAGGAAGGATAATTAACTCTGCCGGCAAAATTTCTCACTAGTGGCAGATCAGCTACAGTAATTGTTACGATATCTGTTTTGACATCAGAATTCATCCACGGAGACTTGGCAAAAAACTCGACCGATTTTTTTATGGATGTAATATTATATTCGAAATTTCCTAACGAATCGCCTTTGAGATTGAGTACGTCGAATTCCTTTTGCTGTAACTCCCGGACACAAAGCTGAACTAGATCTGGAATTTTACCTTTTGCTTTAACAACTATTTTTATATTGGACCCACGAAGAACCTGATTATCAATCTTATTGATGGTTAAAGCAAATGGTGCCGGAGGAATAAATGATTTATTGAAATTTACAATTCTATAGAGAGAAGCACCTAAAGATGTACTGAATACGATGAAAAGAAGTGCAGACAAAGGAACGACAGCAAGAAAAAAGAACAAAGATTTTTTTATTCTTTCACGTTCAATTATTTTGCTGAAATCCTTACTTTTACTTTTATCATAAATTGTATCAAATGATGCTGATGCCAGATTACCTGAAGTTCCTTGTAGTGAATTTGATTCAGCTACTAGCTGAAGTGAATTTGCAAGTTTATCCTCTATATCAGGATAAACTTTACCAACTCTAATTGCCAAAGTATTGAGATCTGGCGTGTTCTTAAAGCCCAAGGCTCTAAGAAAATTGGGCATTAAAAAAAAGTAGAATGCAGTACCCAATCCAAGAATAAAGAAACCGAACAGAATACTTCTGAAGCTGACATCACCATGGGCTATAAGCTCAATAATTGAGATCATCAGTAGAACCAGCAATGAAGCTGAGAGCGTATTCAGTAATCCGGAGTTCAAAAGAAGAATTGTTTCCTGTCTTCTTACTTTTTTAAGTTTATTTAATATATCGGCTATTTTACTATTCATTATAATCTGTATTAATGTGTTAAAGCATAAACTATAATATTTGTACCCATCTTCAATGATAGCTCTCTGACTTCCGGAGGATCATTGTGAACATCTGAGTCAGGCCATCCGTCACCAAGATTTGCCTCATAAGTATAATAGACGCATAACCTTCCTTCATGAAAAAGTCCAAAACCCTGAGGAACTTTGTCGTCATGTTCATGTATCTTCGGTAGACCTTTTGGAAATTTAAAATGTGCTGAGTATATTTCGTGTTCGAAAGGTAACTCGATGAATTTTTGCTCAGGGAATATTTTTTTCATTTCCTTTTTAACGAATTCATCCAATCCATAATCATCGTCAATATAAAGGAAGCCCCCATTTTCGAGATAAGCTCTCAGTCGCGTTACTTCTTGTTCAGAAAAATTGATATTGCCGTGACCGGTAAGAAAAATCAAAGGATAAAGAAATAGGTTATCTGTAGATAAATCAACATATTCATAGGTTGGATCAACCAGTATGCTTGTATTTGAAGCGACATACTTCAGCAGATTAACTTCGCCCGATGGATCGTTATACCAGTCACCACCACCGTTGTACTTCACCCTTGCAAGCTTAACCCTGCTTTTCGCAATATTGTTCTGCTGAGCCTCAGCAATCATAAATCCAAGGATTAGCAGAAACAAATATATAATATACTTTTTGTTTATTTTCATCGCGCAAACTTACAGATAACTAGCTTCTTTTCATCTTCCTTAAACCATGGTGCACCCAGTAGATCAATGTCTATCACATTAAAATACATTTTCTTTAACTGATCCTGAGCAGTTTCAATCTCTTCTTCAAGATTTCCACCTTTATAAAAGACAATCGCACCATTTGGTTTCAGTAATTTATAAACCCATGAACTCACAACTCCGATTTTCGAAACTCCGCGACTGACAATCAAATCGAATGTGCCAACAAGCTGTTTATCCAAAGCTAACTCTTCAGCTCTTCCACAAATGACTTTCATCGATCTGATGCCTGTATGCTGAGCGAACATTTTAGTGATTTTGATTTTCTTCGAAATAGAATCAATCAAAGTTGTAAAAATATCCGGTCTTGCAATTGTTAATGGAATCCCTGGCAATCCTCCACCTGTACCTACATCCAGCATTCTGGCTCTTTGTGGAATGTCATAGTATTTCAGTAATGTTAGAGAGTGCATGATATGCTTTTCAAGAAATTTCTCGGCATCATTTCTCGAAACGAGATTCACTTTCTCATTCCAGTATATCATTTCATTATAATATCTTTCAAGGTCAAATACCTGTTCCTTACTTAGAATAATACCATTGGAAGAACAAATTGTCCAAAATTCAACTAATTCCATTTATTTACCGGATAATTTTTATACAGCAGATATAAACGATTGAATAGGGTTTGCATTGATGATTTATCAAGGTATTTTGATTACAACAACCGTCATATCGTCAAACTGTGGTTCGTTTGAAGCAAATTCCCTCGAATTTTTCATTATTTGATTTCGTATTTCTTCTGCAGTATGTTTTGCATTAGCCTTTATTGTTTCGATAAGCCTGTCCTCACCGAACTCAACCATCATACTATTTTTTGATTCAGTTATACCATCAGTAACAAACACTAAAATATCACCGGAATCATAATTCAGTTCTTCCTCTTCAAGATTTCTCTCGAAAAGTTTATCCCTTGTCAATCCTAAAACCATTCCCTTGCTGATAATCCTTTTCAGCTCAGAATTTTTATTCGAATATGAGTAAACCGGAAGATGACCTGCACGGGCAAACTGAGCTTTACGCTTACTTGTTTCAAAATTTATGATTGTTGCTGATATAAAATATCCTTTTTCAATATATTTTGCAAGGATATTATTGGAGCGAATCAGCAATTGACGCGGGGATAATCCAAACTCGTGCAAGGTGCGAATCACACCCTGAATCTTGGACATATAAAGTGCCGCTGATGTCCCCTTACCGCTGACATCCCCAATTATCATCATGAAATCGCCGTTATCCGATTCGAGAAAATCATAAAAATCACCACCAACTTCATAAGCCGGAATTGATGTTCCTGAAATGTCCAGACCTTCGATATTCGGAATTGAATCTGGTAGTGATGCAAGCTGTATTCGTCGGGCTATTTCAAGCTCATGCATGATTCTTTCCTGCAGCGTGCACTCTTCGTACATAAAAGAATTGTCAATAGCTACTGCAAGTTGTCCCGAAAAAGTATTCAGAAATTCGATGTCTGCTCTGTTCAAAGATGATTCTGCTTTCTTTTCGCCAATGAGAGCCGCTCCCAAAAGTTTATTCTTGGAATAAATTGGCAAGACCTGAACAAAACCGAATGCACGAAGTATTTCCTTGTGAGGCTCTGGTAAATACTCAACTCTGAACGACTCTTTGAAACTCTTAATCGACTGAACAAGAGTTATTCCTGACGATGACAGCAGATCATAAAGTTCACTGCTATTCACGCCATAATAATCATGCGCAGCTATTGTTTCTTCATTGCGGAATACTATTAGACCTGACTTCTTCAGCATTGCAAGATCGGCAATTTCTCTAACTATGGTAGTTGTAAGCTCACGAATAGTTAAGTATTTAGATAATATTTCAGCAAGTTCGCTCGTAGCTTTTCGATAATCAAATCTGACTCTGTGGAATTTTTTATCTAGAAACCTTAATATTCGTATTCTGGCTTTCCAGCCAATTATCGAGAATAGAATTGTTATGATAATAAGAAATATTTTTTGATACCATTGTTGAGATTCAGGACTCAATGCTGTGTTAAGTACTTCTATATTCGTTCCCGAAATTGTTAGATTTGGGAAACTGATATTTAACTGTGAAATCCAAATCAAAAGTATCAATAAAATTGCTAATGTAGACACTTGAGCAATTAATGATGCAAACACATATTGAATATTCTTTTTAATTCTGATATTTGTGTCTAAAAGCTTATACTTCGATATCGTAAAGAAGATGCTGATTGGTATCATCAGTATTAACACTCTAATCCAAATAAAATAATTTCCATCAATCATCAAAGCAGAAGATGTTAAAAGTTGGTTGATAATGGAAATAACAAGAAAAGTAATCAGAATGGATAGTCCTATAGATCTATTTATCTTCTTGTATTCAAGTGAATATACTTTATTGTAAATTATTCTTATAATGATGAAGAAAATCACAAGAGCAATATTCCCCAAATTTAATGTGTTGATATATTGGTTTAACAGAAAGCTTTTGAAAGTGTAAAGGTTAATTATACTAAGTAATGACTCCACAACTGTGAAGGAATAGATAGTAATGATTATCCATCTTCTCTTTAGTACTTCCCTGACTTCAATGGGAAATAAAAACGATGAATGTATAAACAAAGCATAGACAAGATTGGATGCAAATATAATAACATAAATACGCACCACACCTATTGTTTCATCCAATGTAATAAACCTCGTATATGCCAATGACAACAAAGCGAATGTAACTATATGGGCTAACCCTAGCACTACTGATGCTTTGATTTGTGGTCTATGGAGAGAAAGGAATAAACCAAATATCAGAAACACTAAAGAAATCAATAGTTGAATAACATTGATAAATGGAATACCGTACTTTACTGGTATGACTTTGAGTAATAAATCTTGATCAACTCTTTTGATGCCATAATTAATAGCAGAATTTATAGGTGAATTTCTGAGTTTATTATCAGCATCATAAATATCTTTAAATGGCTTACCGTTTATCTCTGTGATAATGTCCCCAACAAGCAGACCGGCTTTGTCAGATGCACCGTTTTTAATCACCTGAACTACGACGACAGCTGAATGAAGAAAATTAAAAGATTCATCGGTAATATATTCAGGTTTGGTAAAAACCGATTTCTTGACTCCGGTTTTGGAATCATAAGTTAATATCTTTATCTGATTTTTCGCATCTTTATTGGATAGAGCATTATAAATATCTCCTGAATCTTTTAGACTCTGATTGTTGATTTTAAGTAGGAATACACCCTTACGCAAAGTTCCGGTCGATTCGAATGTTCTTCCTTTGGTAATAGAGTCTGAGACTGCAATGTCTTTCACCAGATAAAATCTGGAGACTGGCGATACGAAAACATTCTCATCGGTTGCAGAACTGCTTGTACCAATGAAATTGTATAATGCAACAAATAATAGGAATGCAGACAACAAAGATATCGATGTTCTGATTATCCAAGGGTATTTTGTTAACTTCATTTTTTACTCATTTTTTGTTGCAAGTTAAATAATTATCCAGAATAAACGAAAAAATGAGTAAAAAGTTCCAAGAATATGGAGTATATTTAATTTTTATTTCCTTTTAAAACCGTTTCTTTGACAAAATCCCTTCCAT
>CAYXFU010000010.1:83808-105847 GCA_964464375.1 uncultured Hyphomicrobiales bacterium | reverse complement strand
AAGCGAGCACCATGTTCCTATTATTCGGTGGTGAGCTTCGGGGGTGGTGGTGGGAAATTGTTGCGGAGGAAGGCGGAAAATTGGGGGGAATGTCGGGAGATCGGGAAGATGGGAGATATGCCGAAATTTGCGATAAATACCGAATAATGTCAGTATATCGTTGATATATAGAGAAATAGGCTAAATAGGTGATAAATAGCGAATAATATCATATATATCACATAATATCCTAAAATATAGGTTATTTATTTAATTTAGTCTAATTAAGATTATTTTGAATTTAATTTTCAATGACTTATACTTTGCTACTTTTTGTATATATCTCCCTTATCAGAATACTAAGGTACTCAACCGATACATCCATGTCTTTTGAAAGGCACAATAACTCCTGATATGAGCCTGTTTTGATATTTTCTTTCAAGAAACGCTTGATTAACGGTCGAACATATTTAAGACATGGTATATACAGCTGACCGCCACCGTGGTTTAACATTAGGGTTTTGGTAAAATCCAATCCCGATATGTCGGATATCAATTTCATGTTATCTGATAAGTCTGAGTATAGTAATTGACCAACTAATATTTCATCTGTATCTTTCATTTATTCACCAAAGCATTTATGTAAAATTTCTTTAACTTCATCCACCGAATGTACTACAAAAGCATAACCACCACAGGTTTGGATTTGTATAATATTAGCCGTTTGCAGTGGTGTTGCTTTACTTTTAACATCTTTAATTTCAAAGGCAAAGAACAATCCGTTGATACAACATATCAAGTCCGGAACTCCATTCTTCGATACACGGATTGTCTTTATTAGATAGATATTTTGGCTCTTAAGATAGTTGATTATCTTGGTCTGTATCTTTTGTTCCATTTAGAAAATCTTTCTTAAAATATTTGGTTGTATAGCTTTTCTTTTTGATTATGACATTCATGATTTTATGTTCAATCCCAATGTCGGAAAAGAGCCAATGAACAATTGGCGGAGAAATTCTGTTCAATGTCTGGAGTCTTGAGCGAGCCTGCCAATACTGAACGGCTGAGAAGTCGATATTATAGAATATCAGAATGTCGGCAGATGCGAGCGATATTCCCATAGATCCTGTCTGGATTTGAGATAAAAAGATTCTGGATTTGAACTGATCGTAAGCCATCGGATCTTCTGTGTATTCTCCGGCAAACATTTTTCTTAGTATTTCTCCTTCTGCTACGAATTTATAGAAGATTGCGATTCTGGTGTCGATGTAATGCTTCTTGATAAATTCTGCTTTGTACGGTGAAAGTATTTTATATTCTCCGGTTTCTGTTTTAACGGTTCCGGAAAATACCTGATGAATTTTCGATTGAAGTTTCAATGCACTGTCGCAAAGGATTTCAGTTCCATCGACAAACGCATAATAACGATCTCGGAGAAGGGTACTAACCATTTGTGTGATTTGTGGCGGGCAAGGCAGTTTAATAACTTTCTCGATCACTTCAGATTGAGTAAACCCTGCTTCTTCACGTGTGAAGTTAATAAAATACTGATTCAGCAATTCCATGATGTAAGTTTGGTCAGCATTGCTGTAATCATTCAGTTTGAAGCCGTTTCGATAAACTTCTTTGACTTTTACATAACCTGCTTTTGCCCATTTATAGAAATTCGATTCGTCAAATGGCGAATGATCAGATACCCAGAATTGATGGAAAAGTTGAGAGTAACTTTCGGGTGACGGTGTTCCGGAAAGAAGAATGAGTTTCTTCTCCCCTACTATTTTTCGGATTCGTTTTGTTCTAAGGCTAGGCTTCGGGTATTTACCAAGGCTGTGAGCTTCATCAACGATAATCAGATCGTAATCACTGGGATCGCATTTGTGGACCTGTTCGTAATTAACGACATTCAGACGGAATCTGAAATTATCTTCTCTTTTAAAATCTTTTTCTATTGATGATATTGCTTTTTTCTTTGTGATGAAGAGTACGCTTTCTGCTCCACACAAGTTCGCAGTTTCAAGTGCAATAAGTGTTTTTCCAACTCTCATTTCAAGTGAGAGATAAACAATTTTCAAATCACTAAGGATTTGGAAAGCTTTATTAGCTATTTTGGTTTGATATGGTCTAAGCATAATTATAGTCGTAAAAGTTAAAAGTGTACGCATGCCGATCGTAGTAAGGATTTTCTACATAACCTGCATATTGCGCTTTAAATAGTTTATTTAGACATTTCGTTGTGTTTACCGGATTCTTCTCCAGGTTTTCAGCAATCAACATTCTGTCGATAACTACTCTTTCGATCAGTTCGGGTTGCCAACCGTAAAGGTCCTTCCAGTATTTAATTTGTTCTTGATCAAATTTCTCATAATTTGAGAAAATCTTGTCTGTTGGATTCTCTTGAATTTCCGGTAAAAAATAATCGTAATTTTTAAGAGGATCTGTTGAAGTTTTATCTTCTTTTTCTAAAAGTGCTTCTAAGAATAAAGGATGTTTTGAATCTGGTAATTCTTTTGAAATTTCAGTTTTTTGAATTTCTGCAATAGGGTTTTCTTCCTTTGGCTGTTCGGTTTTTGTACTCAAATATTCCGGGTTTAATGGAATAAAACCAGAATCATTTTTAACATTATCATCAAAAAGGTCAATTCTCATAAAAATTCATGCCCACTATTGTCCCTTTATCAGCTATTTTTTTTAATGGCACTGTTTCGTGGCATTGGTGGCTGATCTGCAAGCTTTTATCTGTCCGTACCATTACGATTTCCCATTTCTGTATTTGCTATTATATACATAATCACTTATTCATATTTATTCTTACTTATAATATATATATTATTTTTTTTTCTTTTCAATTACAAAAAGTTAATGGGATAATGGTACCAAGTTGTAGAATAAGATCCAGAGCGTCAACCCTGTGCCATTAGAAAACCAACAACGGTCTCCCGTACCATTAGAGATAGTGGTACGGAGCCCAAAAACTCCAATTTTTACTCTATTGTCCACGATGACCTTCTTTCACTTCTAACACCAGTACGATCATGAACATAATTGATATTTTTGAAATCCATCACATCTTCGAACCATTTTGTGGTCTTTCTCTGAGGAATTGCAGTTTTACTTCCGGATGCATAAAATTTATTCTTGTCAGTGAAATTCTTGTAAATATCGTCTTTATAAATCCTTTCTCCGGAATGTATATCGGATAAAATATCAATGGCATATTCAAGAAATTCATCAGGAACTTTCGATTTGAGTTTTCTCTCATTTATATTTTTGGGTGTATATTGAATCAGACCATTTTTTAGATAAAAGCAGCAGCAGGCGATTAAAAAGGAGAAGAATTTATCCCATTCTGTTTTGTTATCAGTCCAGCCCTTTTCGAATAGCATGGTGCCGAATTCATGTTTGGGTGTATAATCAGCTGTAAAATAATCAGAAAACTCAATCTCAAACTTTCTGGCTCTGTAAGAATCAGAATCGTTAGCAATTACATAATTAGTTGAAACGATAACCTTTGGAGACTTATCATAAGGAATAGTAAAGGCTTTCTTTCCTTTGAGTTCAACGACAAGACCTTCGGTTAGGATATTAAATATAGATTCAAGATTAAAATCCTTCCTGGTGTCTTCAAACGATAATAATTGGGTTGCTGCTGTTACCTCCTGAAAAGCGAATCTGTCACGGAAATCAATCTTCTTTCCTGAAATAGGAGTCCGGTTTCTCAGATAGCCAAGTGCAACCGACGTGAGCCCTTTTCCGCTTCTACCGTTTGATTCATCGTTATATGCAATTTTCTCTTCGCAGAAGATAACTGCTTTTGTAATTGTAGGGTCTTTATAAGTGTGCAGAAGATAGCCAAGTGCAGACATTAACGATTTGAACCTTTGTAAATCAAGAAGCCTGGCTTTCCTGTCATCGGGTGCATCAGGATTTTTTACTGAACATACATAACTAATAAATTTGCTGAACATACAAAAATTTGTGTCAAGTGATTCATCGATTGGATAAAGTTCAATATCATGTTTAGAAATCTGATTCTTCCATACAAAACCATTAAGAGTTTTGTAATCAACTATTTCGGCAGTAGTATCAGTAACTTTGACACAACCATTTTGGAAGAAGAAAGTCATATTCTTTTCTTCATCAGTTACAAAGTTATCCGGAAGGGATCTAACTGATGCCAGATACTCTTTTTGATTAATTACGTGTACTTTCTGGAGCAATAGTTCAGTCAGGTTAGGTCTTGTGAAATTATCAGATATTTGCGACGGAAGTGAACGGACAAAATCATGGATGAAATCAAGCATTTTCTCAGGTATTGTTTCTTCAAGGATATTTTCTGATAACTTAACGAAAGTAGATACCGATGGACTTAACCAGTATTTATAAAAACCAAAGTGATTCAGGAAATTAATTAATCTGGTTTTATTTATATTCAATTTTAATTTAATTGGTCTGATACCAGTCTCCTCTTCAAACCAAAATATGCAGTCAGTAGGCAGATTAATTTCAACCCTTACAGGAACAATTTGACCATTCTGATCAACTGCAACATCAGATTTGGCTTTTGGAATTGAGCGATAAAATGCCTTTGAATCAAATCCTGCTCTTTTTGCGAAGTAGATTACTGAACCGATACCAGGCTTTGAAGCACGATGTTTGATTTTGTACTGAGTACCGACTGTTTTATCAGGAGACCAGTTTTCAACAAGATTTACGGCAGTTGATTCATCGAAGAAGTTACCAATGGCTGACACTACTCTGAACCATTCGTCGTAGGACAAACTTTCACCATCGATGTATTTCAATATTTCGGCAACCTGATCGGAAGTTAGATCGCCATTACTTCCATGAGTTTTGTACTCGTTAATTTCAGATTCTTCTTCAACAGATGAATTCATCACCGAAGCCATAATTTTTAGGCGAAGAGGTTTATCAGAGAATTTCTCAAACTTCGCATTTTTACAGCCGAAGAAGAATCGGTCGATGTTTTTGCATGATTTATCAGCACCGAATTTTTCGATGAAGGCTGTTGCTATTTCGGAATAATAAGAAGGATCATCAATCACAGAGTTTAATAAAAACACGATACGAAATCTGTTCCAATCTACGGTTGATGAAGGAGTTTCGTATAGGAAAATTGCATTTGTTCTTAGCCACGGATCGGCTATTGCGATGTCAAGCGGAAGATAACCTTCAGCAAGTGTTTTCACCCGGTCATTATATTTTCCGCTTGCTTTATCGTGAGTTTTGATTGAATTGTCGATATCGACGGCTAAGAGAATTGCTCCGACGATGTCTGAAACAGACGGCTTTTTTCCCCCCGCTGTTTCAGACATTATGCCGGGACTCCACGCACAACCTCGTTTAACGATATGATCAATCAATTGGTCGATATTAAGATTTGCATTCCTCCAACCTGATGTTCGCGGATCGCCTTTATTGATGATGTTATCGTTGATTGAGAGTTTCATTTTTTAGTATTTAAATATGAAATTAAAGAAAAAGAACTATTAAGAATCAGTCTAAATTACTAATATGCACATCGCACCAATGGTGTGCGGAATCAATGTCAGTGATACTGTCCCCGGTATTTATTTCGTACCAAAGTCCTGAATTTGTCTGGCAGTGAATTTCTATTTTTTTTGATCTATTCTTTATAAATTTGATAGCTTCGATTGTTCTCGAACTAATATAGTTGATGTCCGCAGACATCACAGGTATGAACATTGTATCCCCCGCGTAGAGCGTTATAATTCAGTTATTTAAAATCCGTTATGCTGTTTGCTGCTTAGAAAGAAATGTTTGCTTTGACTGATTCCTCCTCGAAAGGAATCTGGTTACTGCGATTATTTAGTTTTTCCATTAGTTCATCTATAAGGTTTTCAAAGAATTCATCTCTTGCCGATGAATCAAGTTCTTCCTTTGTCTTGCCTGATTTTAATTGGACCTGAAGTGTTTCGAGAACGGGAATTTCGCTCCAATTATACTTTTTCTTGACTTTATAAGAATCACTTAATCCAAGATTTGTAAAATTAATATCATGCCTAACTGCACCATGAATGAACTTCTTGCCTGTTTTAGGATCTTCCGAAAGGTAAGGAGTAAGTCTTACCCATCCGATCTGATCAAGATTAGCAAGGCAATTAAGAATTGAACGGGTGAAAAACGAACGACGACCGCAGGATAGAACCCAAGTGTCAGAGCTGTTGTGCTCTCTCAGAAAGAATTTTAATTTATGAGTTTCCTGACCCTCATATTCACCATCTTCTCTTTCAACTTTTGTAAGATAACCGTCGAGTGCGTTGATGTACTGTTGCTTTGATTTGCAGAAAATCAGACCACGGCGATCCTGAATGTCTTTCGGTGCGATGATACTGCAATAAATAAGACTGATTTGATCATAAAAAACTGCTCCCATTATGCTTCCTTTAATATTATTGATTTAAAATTATCTTACGACTAACCGATTATCCTGAAAGATAGTAACTCCAGGTATTTCTCTGACACCTGCTTTAATAGCAGCTTTGATTGCTTTTTCATCTACGATTAGATAAGCGAGAGGAACAAGTTCCGGATTGGTTACTTTAAAATCCCAATAACTTGAGAGACCACCCGATTTTGTTTCTTCAATTGATTTCTGCTGTCTGACTATATCGAGTTCGTCATGCTTCATATTAATCAATTGTTGTGAATCATTTACGGTAACTGCGACACTGCCTTCAACGATTTGTTCATTGAGTTTCGCCTGCATTTCGTGTCTTTCTTTTTCTTTTGCTGCACGCTCCTGCTCAAGTATTCTGAGTTCAGCTAATCTTTTGGCTTCTTCTTCTTCGAGAAATTTCAGCAATCTGCCTCTCAAACCTTTGACTGAATTATCAAGATCTAATGTAAGATCAGTTGCATATTTGTCTACATTGGATTTGAAAGTCAATATTGGCTTTGTGATTTCTTTCCGTTTCTCTTCTATCATAGTACTAATTTGTTTGGCACTTTTCAGAAGAACCCTTACCGAATCCACGGATGAAGAATCAACAACAACGATGTTCTTGCATTGCTCTGAGATAGCAAGGATAAGACCTTTCGCTTCTTCGAACTTTTCTAAAGATCTGTGCTGTTCCTGAGTGATTAATTCATTTTGTAACATAAAACCTCTATGTATTTTGGATTAATGATTTGAATTGTTCAACAATACTTGTTGAATCATTTAACTTTTCTTTTTCTTGTTTTAAAATCTTTTTAATATCATCTGAATAAACAACAGGAAGATTGCTTGTGTCAAATTGATTTACTTCCTGCACAACTCCCGGAGAATTCCAGCCTGAGAATTTTCTTGCTCTGTCATCAAATGAATTGATGACAAGGCTTTTGGCATTGTTCTCACCGAGTTTTAATGCTCCGGTGAATTTTGTGTATGAGAATGTTTTCTCAGAATCTTTGTCGATGTTGAAGAATTTTACATAATCATCGATTTTGACACCTTCCCGAGATGCTGACTGATTCTTGAATTTATAAGCCGGAGTTGTTTCCCAATTATCAGGAGACCAGTTGAAGACATGAGTAACCGGAACTGTTGGGAAGTTTTCATTCCACATACGTTCATACATTTTGAGCTGAGCTTCGTGCTGAGGGAAGAATCCGTGTCTTCCGCTTTTGAAATCAACGATGGCATTGATTTTCATTCTCTTGTCGCTTCTTACATTTCCGTAAGAATCATAAGTTAAATCATTCTTTTTGGCAAGTCCGTTCACTCCGGTTCCGATTGTGAGTTCCACTACGATATCAAGTTCTCCGGCAACATTCAAGGACAATGAAGCTAGCATTACAGCAATGGCAATGGGTTTGACTTGATAATCAAAACAAAACTTATCAAAAGCGAAAATGTCTTTTTTCAATTCGTGAAGCCAAAGACTTGTGTCGAAGTCGATACGGTTGTCCCAAATATAAGTCTGGATGCGACCAGGAAGAGAATCAAAAGAAAAGTATCCATCCATAAGATACTGGGACAGACAAATATGCATCAGCGTTCCGTAGTGAGCTGCTTTCATTTTGAGGAACTCAGCCTGCTTGATGCCATGCTCAGCGATCCACTTAATTAAGTATTCAGACTTTGGGAATACGTGATTCAGTATTGTTGTTACAGATGGATAACGTTTGACATTGCCTTTAGGATCAACATCAAAATAATAGCGACCACCGGGTCCGGTTGTACGGAACAGTGGACGTAGCTTAGTAATGCATTTGGATAAATCCAAATATTGAGGCTGACAGGATTCAGCCTGTTGTTCGTCGAGCATAAAAACACCTAAATGGAAAAGAGGAAGAAAATAATTAATAGTAATAGAATAAGCCAAGGCAGTGAAGGAAGAGCAGAAGATTTATCTTCAGTGGTGTTTAAAGGGAACAATGGTTTTAGTTCACCGTTCTCTATAAGGTAATCTGATTCTGAGAAATCGTATTTTTTCATGATTATATATTTCCCATCTGAATATTAGAAAGTATTTTTTTAACATTCTCTTTCGAGAGAATTTTTTCTTTTTCGGGATCTGCCTCGGTAAGTGGTTCCGATTTGATTTTTTTGTCCTTTTTCTTCTTCTTTTCACCCTCTTCAGAAGAAGGCTCAGGATTAAACTTTTCTTTAGCTTGTTTTACTTTTTTGTGTACTGGTACAATTTCAAGTTTATCGGAACTGAATCCTTCTTCGAATACCATATGAATAAATTCATCAATTGTACTACGGCGACAAACGAGCTTTCCACCTATTCTTGCAGATTTAATAATTCCATTATTCAATAATTCGAGAATCCGGTCTCTACCTATATTTTTACCGAAAATTTTATTAATCTGAGTTAAATTTACAATTTCAGACTGCATTAAATCCTCCACTGTTTACATATTTTATCAACATTCTGATAGTTTGTGCTAAATTACTATGACCACAATCTAAGCTTAGAGAAACTAATGTATTGTAGTCCTGACGCGATAAGCGAACGCCGAAGAATTTATATTCACCGATTTCACAATATGAGTTCTTAGTGAACTCTATGAACTTTAATTTAATATTTGAATTAATAACTTGCATATTTAACAAAATTTTAATAGATTTGTAATACATATTATTTAAACATTATAGTTAGCATTGTTTTTGTGACCGAACGTACTTTTATTAGAATTTAGTTTGGAGATGAAAACATATTTGAATTTGAAAAATTTATTATTTATTGTTAATTGCTCTGCTAGAGCTACTTTCAAAGAAATATATTTAAACATGAAACCAAATGAAACTGAAATAAACAGATTAAATGTCAGCCAAAAGAACTAGTACAAATATATAATCTGTTTAACATAAATCAAAACAAAATTAATGTATGTTTAAAACTTTTTTTAAAAAAATATGAATATTCAATTCGAAAGACTGGAAGAAGTTGCTCAGGAGTACTTTAAGAACCTCAGTAACTTATCGAAAACACTAGGTTTATCCTCACAGTTCCTTTACAGCTACAAAAATCGTCCTCAAATCGGAGCCGGAACCCTAGCAAAACTTGCAACAATCGGAATAAATATAGAGTATATAAAGACTGGGCAAGGTAGTAAGATGGATGAGACTCTACTTTTACTAATGAATGAACTACAAAAGTGTAAAGCAGCATTAGAAGAAAGAACTAATGAGATCAGCAGTATGCAAAAGATGGCAGTACTAGAGAACAGAGAATTACACCAATTTAAATTAGAGCAATTATTCAAAGATCAGCGTTCATTGATCGAGCAATCACATGAATATGAAAAACAAATGTCATTTAGGTACACAGAGCTAAGACTCGAAGCAAATACTGGAATTAGTGATGATGAGAATGATGAATTTGAAATTCAACAGCAAGAGTATAAGCCAAATCAAACAACCGCCTCAGATGCAAACACAATTACTATATATGATCTATCAACATATGCGAGAACAGAAAGAATATCATCGATTGAGATATTACCAAAATCAACAATAAGAATTATGTTAAATATCGATAATAAGGATGAATTAATCGGTCTTCGAGTATCTGGTAATATCCTTGAAAGTGACCAAATATTCGATGGTAACATTATAATTGTCGAAAGAGGCAAAAGGGCTTTGGAAGGTCAGGAAATAATCTACATCGATGAAAAGCAACTAATTATTAAAATCGCTGATGAAATGAAAGTTGAAAACCTTATTGGAGTTGTAAAGGCGGTGATACAATACAGATGAAAACACAAAAAAGGATCCCGGGATCTATTTACAAACCAGCCAGCTACAATACACTCTGTATCAAATTCAAAGGGAAAATTATTTCTACTGGTCTGAAGGATACAAAAGCCGGAAGACAAATGGCAGAGCAGTTATTAATGAAATTATGGCAAGAATACACAGGACAAGGTAAGATAGTCCAAAAGAAAAAAATTAGAATTAATGAAGCATTCGCTTTATTTATGGAAACGAAAATAAACAACTATCCAAAAACAAAAAAAATGTACAAGGTAGCATACGAACTGATAATATCCGGAGATTATTATCTTGAAGCAGAAAAAATCGAGAAGGACGTACAAAGATATGTTAAATCAACAAATCATTGTTCTGTCTCAATAAACACATTCTTAACATATCTGAATGTATTTGTTAATTACTGCATTAAGAAGAAATGGATAGAAACGATAAATATAAAAGAAGATTACAAAAAGAGAGTTTACGATAATGAAGCCAAAATATACAATGAGGATGAGATAAAGCAATTAATCGAATATTTCGACAAAAGGGATTCCGAACTGTCTTTAATGATGCAGTTTATGCTTGAAACAGGAGCTAGGATGGTTGACGTACTGACACTTGAACGCAAGCAGATAAAAGAAAAGGAAATAATCTGGAAGAACAAGAAAACAAAAGCACCGGAACCGAGACCAATATCCAATAAAGCAATAGAGATATTAGAAAAATTACCTGAAAGAGATAAGATATTTCGATGGACATACGCGGGATCATCATTCTGTTCAAAGTTGTTGAGAGAAGCATTTATTAATTTAGGAATCGAACAGGACGAAAGAAGCTTTCAGGAATTCAGATCGACATTCAGGATGCGATTGGCAAAAAAAGGAATACCAGAAGCTTATATACAGTATTTAATGAGACATAATAAACCAGTTACGACCTGGAAATATTATACATCATTTGAAAAGGAATTTGGATTGAAATATTTGAATTCATAGAGCAGAGTATTGATGAAAATCCCACCTAAATCCCACCTATTTTTAATTTAATTTAGGGCATTTTAGGGAACTTTCGAGAAAATATCTAATAATCAAAAAATCATAGAACCGCATAAACACAGAACAAAAGCGATGGACACATGTTACTATCTTATTCATTCGTAATGAGTAGGTCGGGGGTTCGAGTCCCCCATTTGGCTCTAGTGTTTATGCGGTTCTACGGAATATAATAATTTTTAAATTTATCCAAAAATGCCCTGTTTTGTCCTATTTTTAAATGTATTGGTCACATTTAGGTCACACTTACTTCGATTTACTGGTCTAATCGTCAAGGTATTTTTCTTTTACCTCAAAATATGGTTGTATTTGGCTTGTATTTTTTTTGCCATTCTCTATGAATTTAATATTTTAGTCCAAATTCTTTATTCTTTAGATTTTAACAATTCGTTCTTATAGTGGATTTTCAACATCTTAGCTCTTCTTAACTCTTTCTTAACACATTCTTTATTTTATCTTCATACTAATCCCTGATTTTTGCAGAATACTTAATAGAAAAATTAATTATTTTGTTTAATCAATATTTGGAGCAAATATGAAGCTCAGTATCTCTCTTTCAATTCTTTTACTTTCCATAATTATGTTTAACACAACTCTTACAGCACAGGAAAATGATGAAAAGCCTGTAAATATTGAAGAACTAAACGGTAAGGTTGAAGGTATTGATGAAAATGTAACAACTTTACTAACAGATGTTGCCGGATTGAAGAAATTTAAAGTGTCTGGCTATATGCAAATACAATTTGAAAAGTATGAGGCATTCAGAGGCATAGGAATGAATCCTTATGACTCATCAGATTTTGTTCAGGGTCGATTCAAAGTACGTCGCAGCCGAATTAAATTTACCTATGATGCAGGAATGACTCAATATGTATTGCAGGGTGACTTTTCAAATGAAAAGTTCGAATTAAAGGATGCATATATAAATTTCACTGATCCTTGGACAAAATATGTTTCATTAACCGTTGGTGTTTTCAACAGACCAAACTTCGAAGTTGAGTATTCTTCAAGCCAAAGAGAGTCTATGGAACGTTCAAGAGTTATTAGAGCTTTATATCCGGGAGAGAGAGATCTTGGTTTCATGTTTACAGTGGCACCCGATGATTTATTTAAACTACAAGTTGCAGGATATAATAATACTTATAATGGTGATTTAAGTCAATTTTGGCCAAATTCAAATAAAGCACCTTTATACTATATGGCTAGACTTACAAAGGAATTCGCTTTCACTGATTTAGGTCTTGGTTTAGATTTAGGTGTCCACGCTAGAATTGGAGATGTGATATCTAATGTCAACAGAGTAATTCCTAGCGAACAACCAACAACTTTTGTTGACTCCACATCAGTTAAGAAAGGTGATGCCATTGGAAGAAACTGGTTCGGTTTTGAAGCTCAGCTATATTATGATTTATTCGGTGGTATGAAACTTATGGGAGAATATATCATGGGTTCAAATACAGATCAGCCTGCAACAGCAGCTGCAAAAACAGCTACTTCCTCAATTCGTAAAAGAGATTTTAATGGTTATTATGTAATGTTGGTTAAGAATATTACAGATGATTGGCAGCTTGCAGTAAAGTATGATAGCTATAATCCAAATACAAAAATTTCAGCAGATAAAATAGATAATGTTAATGATCTTGCTGTCAATACTCTTGCATTGGGTCTTCATAACTATTCCTTTTCAAATATTAGAATTTCATTATGGTATGATCTTCCTAAAACAACAATTTCTAATAATGTAATTAAAGGAAAAGCTCTATTAGCAAGTGACCCAATTGATAATCAATTAACACTAAGATTTCAATATAAATTTTAATTGAATCTATTAATTATGATAGGGATGCCTGATTGTTAAGGAATCAATCTTAACACAATCTTAACATGATCTTAATAATCGCTTTATACTAAATGTTGAATTTTGTAACTTATTAAAAATGAATTTTAAATAATTTAAAGGTTTAATCTTATGAAAAAGAAATTTATTCTTCCATTGCTTCTGATATCCGGACTTCTAGTTTTTTCAGCTTTTATGGCGCAAGAAAAAATTACTGTGAAAGGGTCTGATACTATGGTTATTCTGTCTCAAAGATGGGCAGAAAGATATATGTCAGCTCATTCCAATGTTTCTATACAGGTAACAGGTGGTGGATCAGGCACAGGTATATCTGCTCTTATCAATGGCACAACTGATATATGTAATTCATCACGTCCAATGAAACAATCTGAAATCAAAAAGTTAAAGGAACGCTTTGGGACTCTTGGTGTAGAAATACCATGTGCAAAAGATGGTATAACAATATACCTCAATGGTTCAAATTCAGTTACCAACCTAACAATTGATCAATTGAAACAAATCTATACAGGAAAGATTACAAACTGGAAACAGGTTGGTGGTAAAGATTCTAAAATAATTATGTATTCACGTGAAAACAACTCCGGCACTTACGTCTACTTTAAGGATAATGTCCTTAGTGGTCAGGATTATGCTCCTTCATGCCAGAATTTGCCAGGTACAGCTGCAGTTGTAAACGCTGTTTCAAAAGATGTCAACGGTATTGGTTATGGTGGTCATGGCTATAGCAAGGGTGTCAAAATGTGTAAAGTTAATGGAATTGACCCCACTAAGGAAAATATCGGAAATGGAAAATATCCCATTTCACGATCTTTATATTTGTACCTTAGGAATAGACCAAGTGGAGCGATAAAGCAATTCATTGATTGGGCTCTGTCTGCAGAAGGCCAGAAAGTTGTTTCAGAAGTTGGTTATTTCCCACTTTAATAATTCCTCAAAAAGTCCGTAATCAAATAAATTACGGACTTTCATTTTTAAACATTATTGAAGAATTTAATTGATGGAACAAAATCAGAATATTAAGCCAACACACCAATATATTGTCCATAAGCCTCTAGCTTATGGTAAAAAGTTATACATAGGAGAGTTTCTTGCTGAAAAATTTATTAAATTAGTTGCATTTATTTCTATTGCTGCCATATTTGCAATTTTTTATTATGTTTTTCAAGAAGCAACTTTCGCATTCAAGAGTCCTGAAAAGGCAAAGGATTATACTTCTACAGAAAAATCCTCTCCAATTGGGGCATCAGATAATTTAAAGCAAGAAGGTTATAATCCAAATTCTGAAAGTGCACCAACAGAGAATTTAGGTTCATTAAAACAAGAATCATACTCTTCATCTGATAATGAGAATCTTAAACAAGAGACCTATTCCTCTACTTCAAATGAGAGCGAATTAAAACAGGAATCATATTCCTCAAAAGAAAATGATTCAAAACCTACAGAATCTACTTCAGCAAGTAAAAATGAGAATCTTACCGAAGCTGATAAGCAGGCAATTTCACAGAGAGCAGAAACTTTAAGATCATCATTAGAAGAAACAGCAGGTGAAAAGCCAATTACATTTAAAGAAATGTTTCAACCAAACGATTACATTGACAATAAACCTGATTATATTTGGCAACCAGTTGGTAACACTCCAAAATATAGTTTTATACCTCTGTTCTATGGTGCATTGAAAGTAACGCTGATAGGTCTGATCATTGCCGCACCATTAGCTATTCTGGCTGCGATTTTTACAGTCTCATTCGCACCTAAGTGGCTGAAAGAAATTATTAAACCGGCTATTGAAATTCTTGCTGGTTTCCCATCAGTTGTAATTGGATTCTTTTGCTTGATGACTTTAGCAACAGTTATTCAAGAGGTGTTCCATACAACATACCGGCTCAATTCATTTGTTGGCGGAATTGGTATGGCTTTAGCAGTTATTCCTATTATTTATACTGTTACAGAAGATGCCCTAACTGCAGTTCCACGATTTATGAGAGAAGCAAGTCTTGCTTTAGGAGCATCACGTTGGCAGACTGCCTGGAGAGTCCTACTTCCTTCCGCAGCACCCGGTGTATTTGCAGCTTTGATTCTTGGTTTTGGTAGAGCATTTGGAGAAACCATGATTGCTCTAATGGCTACCGGAAACGCTGCTCTAGTTTCAAATAATATCTTTGAATCTGTAAGAACAATGGCTGCTACTATTGGCGCAGAGATGGCAGAAGTTGAATTCAGGGGTGTTCATTATGGAGTACTATTTTTGATTGGAGCAATACTATTCATGGTAACATTCTCACTGAATGCTTTGGCTGAATTTTATGTTCGTAAAAAATTAATGAAAAGAATACAGGGATTATAAGTGTATATAACATTTCTTATAATGATTACATTGAGTATTATTGCAGGCTTTTTCTTGAAAGGCAAACTTTCGATTGGTCTGAAACGAAAAATTAGTGAAAGATTTTTTGTATCACTAAGTGGTCTTTCAGCACTTTTTATTATCCTGTTTATAATCTATCTTTTATTGCATATCTTCTTATTAGGTAAAAGTCATTTAACTTGGGAATTCCTGTTTACTGCACCAAAAGATGGCTTAACAGGTGGAGGTATTTTTCCTGCTCTTGTCGGAACTTCACTCCTTGTTTTAATTATGTCTTTAATCGGTGTTCCAATCGGAACTATAACAGCAATATATCTTGCTGAATATGCTAAAGAAAATTCAATTCTTACAAAATCCATCAGATTTGCTGTAAATACTCTAGCAGGTGTTCCTGCGATTGTTTTCGGTCTTTTCGGACTTGGTTTCTTCATCGGATTTGTCGGTAAGCAAATGGATAATGTAGAACTCAACAAAAGAATGAACAACCTCGAAACTGTTTTTAATGCTCCATCCTCGCCCTTTAAAAATTCCGGTTCTGCTACCGATAATGACATTAAAAAATATTTAACTGACAATGATTCAAAATACTGGGTTAACCAGATAGATCAGGTTAAGATTCTTACAGAAATGTATGGGTCAGGGATTGAACTTAAGAAATCTGAAGTTATAAAATTCTTCAAAGATAGAAGTAGACCAAAATGGGCACAACCTGCTTTAATATGGGCGGCATTGACAATGGCTTTACTCACTTTGCCGGTTGTTATTGTATCTGTCGAAGAAGCAATAAGAACAATCCCAAGAGAGCAGAGAGAAGCAAGCCTGGCGTTAGGGGCTACAAAGTTTACGACAATTATGAAGATTGTTGTTCCAGGTGCAATGTCTGGTGTTCTAACTGGTACAATATTAACTATCAGTCGTGGTGCAGGAGAAGTTGCTCCTATTTTGTTCACGGGAGTTGCTTACTATTTGCCTGATTTGCCAAATACATTTTATTCTCAGTTTATGCATCTCGGTTATCACATTTATGTTTTAACCACTCAATCAACTAATGTAGAATTGACTAAGCCTTTGCAGTATGCAACAACGCTTGTATTATTAATGTTGACTTTTTTACTGAATTTTACTGCAGTATTTATACGATCGAGAATAAGATCCAGAGCGGCAAAGAACAGTTAGAAATAAATGAATATTAGATAAACTAACGAAATTATTGGAAATGAAGAATTTAAACATCAAAATAAGCACTAAAAATCTTAATCTGTTTTATGGAACAAAACAAGCATTAATGGATATCACAATGGATATTCCTGAGAAGCAAGTTACAGCATTCATTGGTCCATCAGGTTGTGGTAAATCAACTTTTTTACGTACATTAAACCGTATGAATGATTTAATTGATGGTGTTAAAATCGATGGTAGTGTCATAATCGATGACATAAATATATATGATAAGAATATTGATGTTGTTCAGCTAAGAAAGCGTATTGGAATGGTGTTCCAGAAATCTAATCCATTTCCCAAATCAATTTTTGATAATGTTGCTTATGGTCCAAGAGTCAATGGTATATCAGAAAGAAGCAAACTTGAAGAAATTGTAGTGGAAAGTCTCAAAAGAGCAGCTATTTGGGATGAAGTGAAAGATAGAATGAAAAGTTCTGCACTTGGACTTTCCGGAGGTCAGCAGCAGAGATTATGTATTGCTAGATGTCTGGCAGTAAACCCTGACATAATATTGATGGATGAACCTGCATCAGCACTTGATCCTATCTCAACTTCAAAAATAGAAGAATTGATTAGTGAATTAAAAAATCAATATACAATTGTTATTGTTACTCATAATATGCAGCAAGCTGCCAGAGTTAGTGACCACACTGCCTTCTTCTATATCGGTGAGCTGATTGAGTTTGACAAAACTAGAACAATTTTTACAAATCCTAGCAACAAAAAGACAGAAGAATACATAACCGGAAGATTTGGTTAATATATTTTCTTTTTAATTTATTAATTTTGAATTAATTATGAATGGAATAAATAGATGAATGATCATGTTCTAAAAAGATTTGATGATGAACTGAAAAAGTTGAGGTACCGATTAGTAAAAATGGGAACTCTCGTACAACAGCAAATCGAATTGGCAATAAGTTCATTATTGAATAATAATACTGTAATTGCACAGTTAGTGATTGATTTAGAAAAGAAAATCAATAAGCTTGATATTAAAATCAATACTCAATGCGTCAAAATCATTGCATTGCATCAGCCTGTGGCAAATGATTTAAGACTGGTTCTTACTGGTTTTCAAATTAATATTTATTTAGAAATCATTGGTGATATGACCACTAATATTACTCGTGATGTTTTGAAAATGTTCTGTCCTCCTGAACTGATTGAATTAACAAAAATAAAAATAATGGCTGACCAAATAGTTGTTATGATCGAAAAACTAATGGATTCATTTGTTGATATTAATCTTAACATGGCTTTGGATACTCTCAAGATGGTTGATTATGTTGAAGAATTGTATATAGAAAATTTCAACATATTAATAGATTTGATGAAAAAAGATCCTAAATATGTTGATCCATGTAGCTATATTCAGGATATTAATAAAAATTTCCAAGCGATATCACAACAAACTAAAAGCATTGCTGAGGAATTGGTTTATCTTTTTGATTCAAAAGTAATAAAGCACATGAAAATTGAAGATATTTTGAAAATAGATCCTGATATGGCTGGATTAGATGATAATGTTACTGAAAATTTATAGAATATAAATGAAAAGAATTTTTACAAAAATATTTTTTGGATACCTATTAGTAATTATTGTCTTGACTCTACCAATATTGTATTTTTCATTTAACACTATAAGTGAAAATTATCAACGCAATTTGATTCAGAGTCAGATTAATATAAGTCATACCATTGTTATTAATATTCAGCCATTATTATTATCAAGAAATTTTGTTAAATTGGATTCTGATATTAAAGATTTGGGTAATCAGATTAATTCCAGGATTACAATAATCGATAAAAATGGTGTTGTTATCGCGGACTCAAAAGCTAATCCCAATAGTATGGATAACCACGCTGATAGACCAGAAGTTGTGAAGGCATTACAATCAGGATTAGGAACATCAGTTCGTCACAGCTATACTATTAATCAGGATATGATGTATGTTGCTACCCCCCTCAGAGTAAATAATGCTTTATTCGGTGTTACAAGATTGAGTATATTCATGGAGGATTATTCCAATCTTATTGATAGTCTTGAATATAAAATTCTAGAAATTGTACTTTTTGTTGGTGTTATTTCTTGTTTACTTGCGTTTTTCCTATCGAGAACATTGACTAAACCGATCATCATTCTTGCAAAAGCTTCAAAGGATGTTGCAAACGGTAACTTTACAATAAGAACAAATGTTAAAACTAATGACGAATTGGAATTACTTGGAGAAAGTTTTAATAATATGATTGAAAGGCTAGAGAGCCTTTTCAATCAAACCAATAGCCAAAAAGATGAATTGAATAAAATTATTTCTTCTATTCAGGAAGGCTTAGTTGTTATTGATAACAATGGTTTAATAATACTCTCTAACGATAGTTTTAAATTAATCACAGGATATGAAGTCCTTATAGGAAAGCATTATTGGGAAGTAATTCGTGATAATCAGGCGAACAAAACTATTAAGAAAATGATCGAATCTGATATTAATATTACTGCTGAAATTGAACTTAAAAATGATTTTTTCATTTGCAGTGCTAACCACATAAACGATAAAAGTGAACTGGTTCTGATTTTCAATAACATCTCTGAATTGAAAAAATTGGAGTACATCAAAAGGGATTTCGTTGTGAATGTTTCTCACGAGCTAAGAACTCCACTTACAGTTATTAAAGGATACATCGAAACTATTGAAGACGATATTGACGAAAAGAATAAAAAATTCATATCAATCATTAAGAATCATACTAATAGATTAATCAACATTGTTCAGGATTTATTGACAGTTTCTCAACTTGAAGATATAAATGTTAAGCTTGATATTTCCGATATAGATTTGGATTCTTTTTTTGTTAACCTGAATAATACTTTCGAGCAAAAGCTTAAAACTAAAAACATAACTCTATCAATTGATTATAATAATAATATTCATGGATTTAAGGCTGATGCCTTTAAGCTGGAGCAAATGTTTATTAACTTGATTGATAATGCCATTAAATATACGGAAAAAGGATCAATTCAGATTTCTGCATCACCGGAATCAGATCATGTTAAATTTGATATAAGTGATACTGGTATCGGAATACCAATAAAAGATCAGGATAGAATTTTTGAAAGATTCTACACAGTCGATAAATCACGTTCCAGACAGCTTGCAGGTACAGGTTTAGGACTATCAATAGTCAAACACATCGTTAACCTTCATAGAGGAAAGATTTCTTTGGATAGTGAAATTGATAAAGGATCAAGATTTACTGTTCTTCTGCCGTATTCTTCAACATTAAATGGGTAATATATGATTCCGAATTCTGATACTCTCGACAAAGAAATTTCACCCAAGAAGGTATATATTCTTGAAGACGAGAAGGATATAGCTGAATTAGTATCTATCAATCTCCAAAAAGCAGGCTTCAAAACTAAAGAGTTTTTGCGTGCTGACCGTTTCTTCAATTCTCTGAAAGAAGAAATTCCAGATTTGCTTATCCTGGATCTTATGCTACCTGACATGGATGGGCTGGAAGTTTGTAAGCTATTAAGAAAAAGTGAAAAATACTCTCAGCTTCCAATCATTATGTTGACAGCAAAAGCGGAAGAACTAGATAAGATCATTGGTCTGGAATTAGGTGCCGATGATTATGTTACCAAACCATTCTCTCCAAGAGAACTTGTAGCCAGAGTAAAAGCCGTTATTCGCAGAGAAAATATTGAACCTCAAACGCAAAAATTCAAAGTAAATGACAATTTTGAAATAGATTTTCAAAAGTATGAGGTCAGAATTAATGGAGAAAAAGCTGAACTAACAACCACAGAATTTAAAATTCTAAAACTACTTGTCAGTAAAAAAGGTTGGGTGTTCTCAAGAAATCAGATACTCGACTATATTGACTCCAACGATAAGGGTGTTCTAGATAGAACTGTGGACGTACATATCAAAAATCTTCGCGAAAAGCTTAAGGATTCAGCAAAGTTGATCAAAAATATACGTGGTATTGGTTACAAATTCGATGTTTGAAAGTTAGGAAAGTTTATTAGTGCTAATACTTCAGTGATGAATCACTGAATAATGAAGAACATTGCTGGATAATTGCCAAATATTATTTGCTATTTTAATATTATTTACGTATCTCATAATGTCGATATAACTGATTCTGTTCTTGCTCTCAGATTTATATTCAAAACAGCCTGAACTCCCCCACCCCAAAAGATATTTATAGCTTTTGGATTTTAGTTTCCATTTAATTAATTTAAATTTTGAGGATGTTTATCTTGTTCTGAAATCTTCTGATTTTGATAGAGAATTCAAATCAATTGGGATTGGTGAGATGCAAACAGTAAAATGTTATCTTGATTCAAATATATACATTACTTTAGAAAAATTTGAAATGTCGCAAAAACAAATGGATGAGAATAATCAGCCATTATTCGGAGCCATAGTCAATTTTAAGTGCAATGGCAAAGAGTCATTGGACACAATCTATACAAAAATGAAGAATTCTTCCCAGTTTAAAGGGATTATCTGGAAAAAAATACCTAACACAGATTATGATATAGCATTCTGGAGTTTTGTACCGGCTCAGTCAGAAAACGCACGATCAGAGGCTGCCTTTACTTTTAAGAAATCGAATGAAGAATTTGTAGAGCCAAAGGAAATATTGACGATGGAAGCCTCATTCAAACCTTTTATTAGTTTTGTTTGGATAGGAGTTATTGTCATTGTTATAGGATTTGTAATTTCATTTGTAAAGAATTTGAAAGAAAAGAATGATGAATTATCAAATTAAAATATTTGTTTTGATATCCCTTTCATAAATGATAGGTATGAAAAGTAAATAATTAATTACTCAAAAGCTCATAGAATTAATTTCTGTGAGCTTTTTTAATACATATTTTTTACTAGTTTTAAAAATTTCCAAATATATGCCAAACGACTAATGGCGAATATCCTGAAGTAATTTCTGTAAAACCAATGTTAGAGAGTGGACCATTAGTAATACTATATAGGATATCCGCCATAATCTTTTGTTAATCTAGTTTATTTGTTATGGGTAATCGTTTCTGGCTCTTATTACCAGACCAACAAGATCTGAACCTCCACTGGCAAAATTATCACTAGGGTTATGCGCACTTTGAGTTGCAACAGCATAAGGTGAACCACCCCAATAACCCCAGAATGGACCTCCACTTTGACCGGGCCAAACATCTCCTTTATGAGTCATACTTTCATGAGCGTCAGAACTCCAAAAATCACCATCCAAAGCGATTCCTGTTTGATAAGTAGGTCTCTGGGTGCCGGTCAAATCACCAGGATAACCTGCATGAGTCCAATATGCCCCAC
>CAYXFU010000010.1:35708-83798 GCA_964464375.1 uncultured Hyphomicrobiales bacterium | reverse complement strand
CCCATGAATCAGAGTAGGATTTTGCACCTAGCCATCCGATACTTTTACCGATTGGACGATCCAAGACTACTACAGTATAGTCATATTTAATTTCAGTAGAATCAATTGTAGGACCAGCCACTTTATATTTATAATAAGTCATGATTGCCCAGGCACTTCCGAATGGTGCACTTCCATTGTAATACATCGGAGTGAATTTAAGCCATCCTGTAGTATTATTTGCTTTCCAGTCAATTATATGCGAGCAAGTAAGCAAATGTCTTGGACCTATCATAACCCCACTACCGAACCCAAGAGGACTTTCTACCCTGCCAACACATCTCCATGGATATGCAGTTGAGTAATAAACCCTTCTGTTGTCGGGACCGAAAATGGTTTTTTCTCCCTTTGCAGGACCCATATTATTTCTATCAATAAAAATAGGTTTGCGCATTTCTATTGGTTCTAAAATGGGTTGATAATCGAAGTCGGCATGAGCAGGATAGAAATGATCTGTTTCAGTCAAATCTTTAGTTCCTTTTTCAGTAATTGGAATTCCAACGGTTTTTGTCCCTTTCGGAAAATTCAATCCATCAATTAGTTCCATTTCAGGATCCTTTTTAAAAATTTCCGGTTTATCACCGGCTTTGGTCGCCTTAATGGATTTCAGTTTGCGAACTTCATCCATAGTCATCGGAGCTTCTATTCTAGTTGGCATAGTTTATACCTTTCTAATTATTTAATTAATATTAAGGCTATTTATTAGCCTTTTCTGATGTAATCTAAATAAATACTTTCTGTGCAAATTCAGCTGGAGTACTTTCTGTTTGATTGATTTGAGCTGCACCCATAGCGGCTAATGCATTAGCAACTTGTGCATCCAGTAGCTTTCTGGTAATATTTCCGGATGTTGCCCTCAAAGCTCTGCAGAGGTGTAGAGTGAAATATCCTCTTGTGACTCCTCCAATTGGACCCTCCATTGCTACCTGATTATCCTTACAAGCTGCCCATAATGTATGTTTCATCCCAGCAACCGGAACAAGTGCTTTGTTGGTCATCATGCTATCTTCGCCCTTTTTAGACTTTTTTGATTTTAAATCTTTTGAGAAGTTAAAGTAGAATTCATCCTCCAACATTGGTTCCAAAAAACGTGCTGTTTCAACTGTTGCAGCAGCACCAAACTCATTGAAATTCAAATTTCTTGTTCCGGTACCCGAATGACAGCAATCAAAAATTACTTCAAGATTTACCCCTCGTTTTAATTTTGCATCAAAGATAGCTTTGAAATCATCATCTCTTAGAAATCCTGCTGATGAGTAATCATGAGGGACTATGGCTTCATCAAGACCATCAATTTCTAAATCAGGACCAATATTCGAAACACGTGTTCCATGTCCTGAATAGTAGAATACAAGAGAATCGCCTGCAGTAGTGCCACTAAACAGCCAATTCAAATATGTGAGAAAGTTAGCTCTTTTAGCATTTTGATTTGTTAATATTCTGATATTTGCAGGCTGAAACCCGCATAATACCAAAGTATTTGCCATATCTCTAGCATCATTAACGCAACCATTTAAATCCGGTCCACCAGGACCTACTGGAGCATAATCATTTATTCCAACAACAAGTGCTTTTCTTTTCATAATATAATTCTCCTTAAAATTTGCCTACTCTATTAAAATTTTGGCTTTTCGGCATTCGCCTTTTATTGATTTGTTGAATTTGTTTTTAATTTAAAAATATTAGTTTTAAAGATTATAATATTTCCTTTAGCAATTACAAATAGTTCAAGAAATTATCAATTTTAATATCAAACTTTAAAGCAAGATCATTCCCAAATTCTTTCAGTGCATTTAAATTTTCCTGTGATGCATTATCCATCTCAGAACTTACATCATTTGGCATTGAATCATTAATACGTAGATATTGTGACGGGCAGTCAACAGCATTAAACATCTGCATTAACTGATAATCAACAACATCTGAGACACCAGCCATCATCATATCAAGAATAGGTTTTACCCACTCAACCAATCCCCAGTTTTTTGCTGTGTTATAATCATATTCCTTTTTCGCGTAACCAGTCCCAAGTGAAAGAACAACCATATCTTTAGCTGTAACCTTCGTCCCAGCCGGATTATTTTTCTTTTCAGTAATTTCATTATTAATACCGAAAATATATTTTTCTCTAACTTCTGCATAAGCACACATTGAAGGATTGTTAACAAATACTCCTCCATCAATCAATGGATAAGAAATTTGACCAAGTGACTTAATATTTGAACATTCAAAATATGTGGGGGCTGCCGATGTTGCTCTGGCTACATCCCTGATATAAAAATCCCATCTATTATCATTCTTTGCATCCGTTTTATTAAAGAAATGACCGTTTCTTCTCTTGATGTCGTAGGCAGTAATAAGACAGGGTTTGAGCAATTGGCTTAATTTGAGATCATCGAAATAATCATATAGAGCATCTTCCAGTTCTTTTGCCGGATATTTCTCATCAAGCAAACCTCCGGCAGATTTTATTTTATGGAAAAGCGGAACATTGAATATTTCGTCTCCCCTTTCTAGATATAATTCAACAACCTGTTCTGCTGAAAATTTAGGTCTGTTATTGTTATTTTTGTCTGGTGTAAGATAGGCACATGTGAGAATTCCACCAGTGCTAGTTCCGGCAATAAGATCAAAATAATCTGCAATTTTAGCATCTGGGTTGTTGTCCCTTAGCTTTAATTTATTCTCTAGGGCAACAACTATCTGACCAGGTATTATCCCTCTCAATCCCCCACCATCTATCGATAAGACTCTAAACATTTTCAATCCTTTATTTTACGTGATTTAACATTATTATAATACAACAAAATCCATTGACTCGTATCCTCTAACTCGTCGGCAAACTTCATAACCATCTCTCGATCCATCATCATTTGTATTACCCTCAATGGTTTCGAATGAATCAGCATGAGCCTGTATAACAATCCCGGTATGAACCCAGTCACCCGGTGAGTTTCTTTTAATAAAAAGCGAACCTGATTTAATCAATTCCGGTTTGGAATTCTTTTCGGATAAAAAGAATCCATTTTTTTTTGCCTGGAACGCAATATTATCACAAGAAAATGTAGGATTAAACGGAATTGATAAATTAAGGATTTCAGCAGATTGCTTAATTATAAACATAGCAAAACCTGCACACCAAAACCATTGTTCTCCTTCGTTTCCATTCATATAAAGTCTAACCCAGGGACCACAATTCGGATTACCAATTTCTCTGGGATTTTCATTACAATGTTGTTCAGCATATTTGACAACAAGCTGATTAAAATCCAGATTGTTTTCTGATATATCGCTCAATGCCCTTCTCATAGGAGCAATCATTTCGTCAAAAGTAATTTTGTCAATTGTTCCAGTAACAGATATATTTTTTGATGCTTGAAATTTCTGAATTCCTCTTTCAGTTGCAGATCCGAAATTCTTATCAATTGAAACACTGATACCATTTAGTGAAAGCCATTCCTGTATAAGTTTGACTTTTGCTCCTTTATGGCCTTTTCTAATAGGAGTATCGATAATATATTCTTTAGGTAATTTCATAAGATTTTTTAATTGTTTATTAAATAACTTTATATATTTGCTTCCTGGTGGTTTAGACTAATATTCCAAAGTTGCCAAATAAGTTGAACTCTTGAATCTTCCAGAACAGTTTTCATCAATGATTTAAGAATTACATCAGCTTGAAGAATCTCATTATTATTAGTGATTGAAAAATTAACACTCTTTGTGATCTCATTTAAAAAGCTATTATCATGCTGATACAGAATGTTTGCAAAATCGATTGCTCCGGTTATACCGAGTGAATTTAGATTTTTTGTATTATCTGCACCTAGATAGGCGATTAGTAATGCCTGGTCAATAAAATCCAATATTGAGACAAATTCAATATTAGTATTAAAATGGAGTTTGAATGGATCGGCACTAGCTAACTGATGTGCATTTTCAATATCGTATTCTTCAAATTTTTCTACAACTTGTGACGTGATTCCTTTTATTGATTCCCAACTTGGACTATTAATTATGTAAGCATTCTGGTAACCGATTTTTGGTGCTGTTGAGCTTATTACATATTTTCTCAATGCTTCAATTGGAAATGCACCAATTCCAAATGCTAATACATTGCTTATTTGATTGCTACTATCGGCAAATATGAAATAGCAAACAATCATAGAAATTGGAATTTTGAGCCAAATCATATGCTGAGCAACAGAAGACCAATTTTGGTTTCTAAATCTAATTAAGAATTCATAGAATCCCCAGAAATATGCACCTATTGCAGCAAAAAAGACAGGACTTGGTATAGTATTAATAAATTTATTAAGCTGAGAATTTATTGTGAATAAATACCCAGGTATAAAATGGCTGAACGTCAGATATGTGAATATAGTCAAAACAATAAATGTAATTAAAAATGCCGCCCAGAATGATATAAGATTATGACCTGCGATTCTATTCAGAAGATTGTTTATTTCACGAATTTGTGAAGATTTGAAATTCTTCTTTTTGATAACACTCAAATCATCCTTGATTGATGTATTAAGATAATAAAAGTAAGCATTTTGAATATCTGGATTCTGAAGCCATTTACAAACAAAATATCTTCTCTTCATATAATTTATAAGAAGTGCTATTCCAAGTAAAATATATACTAATCCCGGCAAGAAAATTATATAAAATTCCATATTAACCATTTAATCTTGTTATGTTTGGAAATTACTTAAAGTAAGGGGCACAGCACATGGTGCCCCATTACTTATAAATATTTTAAGAACATTAGAACATTTAAGATATTAAAATCCAAAAGCGTTTGTTTCGACCCATTCATTCTTAATCAATGTCCACCAGTCAACTGCGAGCCCTCTAAGGACAAATTCATAAGGAAGCCAGCCGTATCCGGCATCGCCCCAGCCTGATCCCCACGAATTTCTAATGAGGATTGCTCCCTTGTAATTTATTCCACCTGGATTTGTATTTTTAATAACCATATTATCATCATAACCAACTGCTACTATTGCATGTCCGCCAACAACCTTTTCTCCTGCAGTTGGAAATGGAAATTTGCCTGTAGTAGATGCCTGAGAATACGAGCTATAAACTGTAAATCCGAACATTGATGGTAATCCCGCTGCTAAATGTGTTTTGATTGTTGCAAGTAAATTAGCTGGCGTTGAACCTATAGGATCAAGTCTGTAATAATTGATTGCCTGATAATTCTGAGCAAAAGCATAAAGAAATCCGGTAGGTTCTATTTCAAATTTTGTGACTAAATAAGGCCAATATTTCTCAGGTGGTATTCCGAACAATACCATTGCACCCATTGTGGACCGTAAATAAGCTCCTGTATCTCCAACCCAGCCAAGTAAATTTCTTGTAGCTTTGTACAAAAATAATCGTGAAGCATCAAGATGCTTTCCAAATGCTCTTTTTTCATAATATTCAACCAAACCCACCCCTGCATTTGCAGTGCAAGACCCTAGCGATCCCTGATTCTCTATTGGTGAACACCAAGCTCTAAGGTCGATAGTAAGAGGTAGTTTAGCTGGTGGTGAGCTAAGTCCCTTTACTTGTTTGAGCAATGGTTTAATCAGCTCATGTTTTTCTGTATAATCGTTAAAATCTGGATAATCTTTTCTCCAGCCCATGCTTACTGATTCATCGAATTCATGCATAATATCCTCCATATATGTTTAGAAATAAGTAATAATATCTTAATATTAAGTCATTAACTATACAATTAATAATATTAAAAATTAGCCTTTACTAATATAATTATTAGTTTCAACTAATGTCAATTTATCTTATGGCAAAATTATTGATTAGAAAGTTAATGAAAAGTAAAATCTAATATGATTTTGCAGTTATAAAATATTAAATCTATAACCGTAATCATGTTTGGTGGTAATAAACATAGGAACGTCGGGATTATCCTCAATCTTGAGTCTTAATTTGCGGATTTCAACTTTCAGGGATTCATAATTGCCAAATGCTTTATCTTTCCAGATTTTTTTTATAATAAAATCTTTCGAAAGAAATTTACCAGCGTTTCTGGCTAATAATTCAAGAATTTCATATTGATGAATAGGTAGTTCTATTTCCATACCATTCTTTGATAATTTTATTTTTTCAAAATCAATATAAAGATCTTTTGATTTTACCAAATGGAGAGTTCGCTTGATCTTGATGTTGTCAATAGCTGTTATCACGCTGGAGTAAAGCTCATCCACAGAGACTACATTCTTAGATAAATAATAATCAGCACCTAGTAAATAAGCCTGTTCCTTTTGTTCTTTCTGCACCATCGAAGAAAGAATGATGACAAATAAACTGGGTGATTCTATTCTAAGTTTTTTTAGCACCTCGAAACCATCTTCACAATCTGGTAAACATAAATCCAAGAGGAGAACATCTGGTTTGAACTGTCTATATACATTCATTCCTTCATCCTTTGAAGCAGCTACAAGAATTTGATGTCCTTCAAGCTCAAAAATACTTTTTATGACAGAACTAATCGCAACTTCATCTTCGATAATAAGAATACTAAACTTCATGTTTACGAACAATCCTGAATGAAATATTATATGATTTTTTGTATTTTTGAATACGTGAGATCATAAGAAATATTGATTATGAAACCCAAGTTCAGTAAATTATATCACAAAAATACATTTATGGTTGTAAAATAAATAGTGAAAATTCAACTTTTTTGGATTTATTGACTTTCATTATATTGAGATTTATAAATCCTAACATAATTTAGATACTTAGATCCTATACTAGTAAAGTTCTTCAGATCATCGGGATTTAATTCTTTTACAACTCTGGCTGGTACTCCAGCTACCAATGTTCCGGAAGGAACTACAAATTTCTCCTTGACAAGAGAACCTGCAGCTACAACTGAATTTCTTTCAATTATTGATCCATCCAAACAGATAGCTCCAATACCAATCAGACATGAATCTTGTAGTGTACACCCGTGTAATGTAACAGAATGTCCAATTGAGACATCATTACCGATAATAAGTGGATATTTGTCATTGGTGACATGAAGCATCGACATATCCTGGATATTTGTTCTTTGTCCGATTCTGATGTAATGGACATCACCACGTATGACAGTATTATACCAAATCGAGCAATCTTCACCTATTTCTACATCCCCGATAATTCTAACGCCGTGGCAAGTGAATACTGATGGGTGCAGTTTTGGAGTTATTCCATTATAAGTAATTATTGTTGCATTATTTCCTGATTCAAACAGCATAAATATCCTTTATATTTTTTATGTGAAAATTAAAAATAAATTTAGCTAAATTTTTTTTAATTTTTGACGATTATATACAACAAATAAAGTTAAATATAATCAGATTTTATAACTTATTCTGAGGTTCTAATGAGCATCGATAAAATCAAATCATCTGAAAACCTTGTTTTAGATGAACTATTACAGCTAGTTAGTTTTAATATTGGGGACGAAGAGTTTGGAGTGGATATACTAAAAGTTCAGGAAATTAACCGTATGGTACAAGTTACAAGAGTTCCTAATACACCGGATTATGTGCTTGGTGTAATAAATCTAAGGGGAAAAGTAATACCAATTATTGATATGCGCAATAGATTGGGAATGGCTACTAAGGAATTTGATAAAGACACTAGAATTGTTATAGTCGAGATAGAATCAAAGGTTATTGGTTTTGTGGTTGATGCTGTCAGTGAAGTTATACGAATTAATAAGAGTATAACTGAACCACCTCCTCCTATGGTTGCTGGTATTGATTCAGAATATATTACTGCGATAGGAAAGCTTGAGGACAGATTGTTGATTCTTCTTGACCTCCGCAAAATCTTGACTGATGAAGATCATAAATCATTAGGTGATTTAGACAATATAGACTAAATCTTCTATATTTTTAATAGCAAAAAAGACTTCCAAACGGTTGTCTTTTTTTAATTTTGACAGAATCACGAAATATATTATTTGTAATAATATGTTGTTTGACGCTTAAACAACTGATAATTAAATAGCTTAGGAACAGAAGAATAAATTTAATAAAATTAATACTATTAATAATTCTTGGAAATGAATTAAAATTTTGGGAATTTTGAATCTTAATTTTTTCTGAATTAGAGGAATAGCAATGAGTCTAAGCCTTATTGGCAGATCGATCGCAGTTTCAGCAACATTGAAGCTGAACGAAACAGCCGCTATTTTGAGGGATAAAGGAGAACCGGTAATTCACCTGGGCGGTGGAGAACCAAAGACAAAAGCTCCTATGGATGCTCTTATAGCTGCTGCAGGTTTAATTAATTCCGGGGAAGTCCGCTATACTCCGGCTGATGGGATTCCTGCTTTGAAAAAAGCAATAATCCGTTATACTGAAGAATATTACAAGAGAATGGTTGCTCCTGAGAACGTTATAGCTTCAAGTGGAGCGAAGCAGGCAATTATGGTTGCTCTACAGGCAATTCTTAATCCGCAGGAAGAAGTGATATTTCCTGCTCCTTACTGGGTAAGTTACACTGAAATGGTAAAACTTTGTGGAGCCATTCCTGTTCCCGTATTTGCCGAAGATGGGACTTTCCATCCAAGACTTGAGGATATTGAAAAACGTGTTACTTCTTACACAAAAGCGATTATCATCAATAGTCCGAACAATCCTACAGGTGCATTTTATTCTGAGAAATTTATTGCAGATATTGTTGAATTCTGCGAAAAGAAAGATATCTATCTAATCATGGATGACATTTATCATCGTCTGATTTTCGATGGGAAGAGACCCATAAATTGTTACAGTTATGCTAATAATCTTACTGAAACTTCTAAGTTGATTGTTATCAATGGTGTTTCAAAGCAATATGCTATGACAGGTTTCAGAATCGGTTGGGCAGTAGCAAACCGAAAACTTATTTCAGCTATGACAAATATCCAGGCTCATCAGACATCCGGACCATCAGCTATTACTCAGGTAGCAGCTGTTGCAGCCATTAATGGTGTTCAGTCATGTGTTGATAGTCTGGTACTTACTCTGGAGAACAATCGTAATATCATGATGGACAGACTTAACGCCTTCACCGGAGTTAAAGCTACCAAGCCCGATGGCACTTTCTATTGCTTTGCTGATTTCAGTGTATATGACAAAAGCTCAACAAAACTTGCGAATATGCTTCTGGATAAAGTCAGAGTTGCAGTTGTTCCGGGTATTGAGTTCGGTATGGAAGGTTATCTGCGTTTGTCAACTTGTGGTACAGTCAAAGACATCACAGAGGGTATTGAGAGAATCAAATGGGCATTAGATCCTGATTCACCAAATGAATTGTATATTGGAGAAAGAAAATTAGTGAGGGATTGGCTATGAAATATTTAGAATTTAATACTCCGGCAATTAAACATGCCGGCGATCTGGCAAGTGATTTTAAATTAGCCAATCACGGTTTGCAGTATCTCGACAGAGTTTATTGGAATTTACCAACTCCTGCATTGATAGAAGAAGCTATCTTCAGAGGTGAAGCACATCTTTCATCTGGCGGTGCATTGGTTGTTAATACCGGTAAATGGACAGCTCGCGCAGCTAACGATAAATATGTGGTAAAGGAAGATTCTTCTTCTGATAAAATTTGGTGGGGAGTTTATAATCGTCCTTTTAGTCCTGAAAAATTTGGTGGATTGCATGCAAGACTTCAGGCTTTCCTGCAGGGAGAAGAACTCTTCGTTCAGGATTGTTATATTGGTGCTGATCCTAACTATCGTATGCCAATCCGCATTATTACTGACAGAGCATGGCAGAGTTTATTTGCCAGAAATATGTTCATCCCAATCAACAATCGCGATGAGCTAAAAAAGCATATTCCCGAATTTACGATAATTGCCTCTCCCTCATTCAAAGTAGATCCAAGAATCGACGGTACTCGTTCAGAAACAGCAATGGTTATCAACTTTGCTGAAAGAATCGCTATTGTTGCCGGTTCTATGTATGGTGGCGAGATTAAGAAAACCATGTTCACTGTGATGAACTATCTGCTTCCGTTACAAGGCGTGATGGCTATGCATTGTTCGGCTAATGTCGGCAAAAAAGGCGATGCAGCTTTATTCTTTGGATTGAGCGGCACAGGTAAAACTACCCTATCTGCCGATCCGAACAGACAGTTAATCGGTGACGATGAACACGGCTGGAGCGATGAAGGTGTTTTCAACTTTGAAGGCGGATGCTATGCTAAGGTAATCAGACTTTCTGCTGAAGCCGAGCCAGAAATTCATGAATGTACAAAACGCTTCGGTACAATTCTGGAGAATGTTGTCTGGGATCCTACCTCAAGAAATATTGATCTGGAGGATGACAGCTTAACCGAGAATACAAGAGCGTCATATCCATTGGATTTTATTCCTAACATTGTTCCTGAAAAGATGACCAGAAATCATCCCAAAAATGTAATTTTCCTTACATGCGATGCAACCGGTGTGCTTCCGCCGATATCCAGACTTGATATGAATCAGGCTATGTATCATTTCATCAGTGGATATACTTCTAAGATTGCCGGAACTGAAATCGGACTTGGCATTGAACCCGAAATTGCATTCTCAGCATGTTTTGGTGCTCCGTTCATGGTTCATCATCCTTTCTACTATGCTGATTTACTTCGTCAGAAGATGGAAAAACATGATTCTCATTGCTGGCTGGTTAATACAGGTTGGGTTGGTGGCAAGTTCGGCGTCGGAAAGCGTATTTCAATCCGCCACACACGCAACATGCTCAATTCTGCCTTAGATGGGCTTTTAGATAATGTAGAATACCGTAAAGATAAGATCTTCGGCTTTGAGGTGCCTGTTTCTTGTCCCGGCGTTCCTGAGGACGTTTTGGAGCCTTCAAACGCATGGGGCAATAAAGACGAATACTGGAAAAAGTACGATGCTCTTGCCGCACGCTATGTGGAGAACTTCAAATTATTTGCTGATGGCTGTCCCGATCAGGTTAGTATTGCCGGTCCTAAGAGAATGCAATTCTAATTTTGAATTTGATATTATTACAAAAAACCGCAGGAGCTATCCTGCGGTTTTTTTTTCTTTTTAGGCGGACAAGCAGGGATGCATGTCCTACGGGAGTATGTGGATTATACCAAGTGGCTATCTTTTTTGGTGCAATAATTGTCAGATTGCATTTTATGAATTGCACTATTTGCATATTTTTTTGCATCTTTTGCACTATTTTAATGAACGTCTGGTTATTTATATTGCCTTTAACTCCCTTATTTTTCAATCAATACATTTTTCGCATTGCACTTTTGCATCAATTTAATCTTGATTTTGGTTGAAAACCTTATTTGTATATGTTGTTGAACCTTAGTAGAAAACTATTCCCTTTGTAATTTGACCTTATTAATTTATAACATTTTTGAATAATGTAATAAGGTTTATAGTCTGTGGAGTATATTTGGCTACTAATGCTAAAAGCTATAAATAAGGTTTTTAAAAATATAAATCACCTTCTTTAATTACCGGATGCAAATTGTGAAATGGAAAGGAATTTTTCAAAGAAACGGTTTTTATTTTATATTTATGAAAAGTCAATTTGTCTGAACTGGGATTTTAGGGATTTTTGGGATGAAAGGCATGATTGATTACATCTACCACCCCGTCTCGACTGCGTCGATCCACCCCTCCTTGGAAAGGAGGGGAAAAACTACAGTTTCACAAACTTGCTGACTTTATCTCCTATCTTTACTAAATATATCCCCATCGGAAATGATGAGACATCAATTTTCGTAGCTTCTGAGGTTGTAAATATTGTTTCACCAAGGAAATTCAAGATCGATACCTTCTCATAATTTGGATTTTGGACTTCTATGAAGTCGGTTGCAGGATTTGGATTTATAGTTATTTCGTCGTTTGGTTTTGGTTTTTCTTCAACTGAGACGAATTTATCTCTGGAGCGGTAGAGACCACCAAATAATCCAAAAACATAAATATAACCATCAGGACTAACACCTATAGGACCGAATTTTTTAACTAAAAAACCAGTTGTATCCATTAATTGCCATGATTCACCATCATTGCAGGATCTGTAAATACCATAGCCATCTCGTGGAGCAATCCAGCATCCCAGTGAATCCACGGCAACAAGATCTGAAGAAGGATACCAATCATAATCATTATTCAGTATTTTACTTTTCCAAGTTAACCCATCATCAGTTGTTTTGTAAATCACCTGAAGATTAAAATCAAATTCAGCCGGACCGAACCATGAAGATTTTGTTTTATTATTAAAAACTGTTTTAAATTGAAAATAAAATGGGCTATTATAGTCATCAGTTCTCCGCCCCCAATACCCATCACCACCAACAAAATTCCAAGTTTTACCATTATCAATTGATCTGTAAATACAAGAAGGATAATCAAGATCACACCATCCCAACGAAAATAAATTACCCCTACCATTTACTCCAATTCTGCTATGTAAAATATCATGACATACCCATGTATCTCCATCATCAGATGATGTACAAGGAGCATTATCACCAGTACTTCGTAATAATACATCATTTGTACTGCATAATAACCAAAAAGCATAGTATTCACCTAAACTTGACCATGTTTTACCATCATCTGTAGAACGAAAGATACTATGAGGAAAATACCAATCAGAAAACCAATCACAAGCGAATAATTTACCTTTGCTATTTTCAGCAATGTGTTTGAGGCTATATCCTTTCAATCCTAATAATTTCCAATTTTTTAATGTTGGATCGGATTTAAATACACCTCGTGCAGTTATTAAAGCTTCACCCTTTTTATTGAAAATAAGATCATAAGGATTGAGTGCTGAAAATCCATCATCAGATTCTTGCCAGGAATTGCCACCATCGTCAGTAATATATATACCACTCTCGCCTTGAGAATTATAAATTCTTCCGTTGTTATCAATCGTGAAGGGTGACTGAGGAAAAGTATAAACATCATCCAATTTGTAATCTAAAATAATATCAATTGGTTTAATATTCTCCCAGGTATCACCCCCATTATGAGAGTAATAGATACCATTTCGGAAAGTTGATACAATAATAGTGTCATTTTTCTTAATCATATTGAGAGTAAATACACCTTCCAACCATTTCAATGACCAGTTATCACCCTCATCGGAACTATAATATAAACCATTTGTAGTTGTAATATATAATTCATTTTTATTAACAGAATAGAATTCATTTATATAAAAACCATATGACGTTTTACTCCAAGATTTACCAAAATCTTTTGATTTTAAAAGAAAATTAGAATCGGAATCCAATTTGCATTGAATTATTGTACTGTCTTTAAAATAATTTATTTTGGATTGCACAAAATTCAAATCCTGTTCATTTATTGATTCTTTTGCAATTAATGTAAACGACTTTGACCATGAATTACCAAAATCATTTGTATAATAGAAATCTAATTTTTCATCTCCAAGTATATCTTTAATTAAACTCATAAATATATAATTACCATCTGAAATGACATTGAATGGAGCACAAACGCTACCGCCGGAAGGTTGATCCGTCCAAAAATCTTTAATAGATTCCCAAGTCTCTCCATCGTCAAATGATCTATAAACAGCATGTTTATTATTGTCCGTTCCATAATTTAAACCCCATCTTTGTATTGCAAATAGATACCCATTATCTGTAATTATGACTTTATAAACTGGTCCACCAGATAGGACTAATCTCCAAGATTCACCATGATTTGTGGATTTAAATACACCATTATTAGATGAAAGAAAAATATTATCTGTTATTTTACTTTGAGCAAAATTCCACACCATACCCCTAGGGGGAGTCATGGAATATAACTCCCAATAGGGTTCAGCAGCATTAATTGCTGAGAGCGAAAGAATAAAAGCCAATATGGTGAGGAGCTTTTTCATGAATCATAGAAAGTAAAAGTTTAGAAAAAATTTCTCTAAGCCAGAATTTCTGATAATCTTATCAGATAATCACTCAAAGCCTTTCGTTTAGTCCATGTTTCTTCAAATGATGTATAAATAATTTCATTGTTAATCTCACCGACCATTACATCCGTTTTGCCTTCCAGGAGGGCATCAACGGCAGCAACTCCAAGACGGGTTGCCAAGACTCTATCGCGGACAGTCGGACTGCCACCGCGCTGTATATGACCTAGAATTGCAACATGAGAGTCAATGTCATACTGTTCCTTCAAAAGTTGCTTGAAAACAGATGCTCCTCCGACTTCGTCACCCTCCCCAACGATGATTATAGTTCTTTTGTTTTTGCCCTGTTCAAGAATTTTTTGGTATAATATATCTAAGTTAGTTACTGTTTCAGGAACGGCAACATATTCGGCACCACTTGCTATACCGACATCCATAGCGATAAAACCCGCATGTCTGCCCATAACTTCAATGATGAAGATTCTGCCATGTGAAGCCGCTGTATCACGAATCTTATCAATGGCTTCAGCCGCAGTATTGATGGCGGTGTCATATCCGATTGTATAGTCTGTTCCATAGAGGTCATTGTCTATTGTACCGGGAGTTCCGACAACAGGAATATGATGTTCTACCCATAAGGCATGGGCACCATGGAAAGTACCATCACCTCCGCAAGCCACAAGTCCCTCTACTCCGGCTTCTTTTAGTCTGGCAGCGGCGGCGGAACGTCCACCTATATACATGAACTCCTTGCATCTGCTGGTTTTTAGAACAGTACCACCTTGAGAAATAATCTGAGCAGTCCAAGCCCGGTTTATAGGGATGATTCTACCTTCGATCATACCGGTATAGCCATCTTCAATCCCGACAACTTCTATGCCCATTTCGATACAATATCTGGCAACAGCCCTGACGTTGGCATTCATGCCCGGGGAGTCTCCCCCACTTGTAAACACACCTATTTTTTTCATTTCCTTCATTTTTAAAAATTTATAAAAGTTGCTTGTTTTTGTTATTCTATTCTCATTCCCAAAGTTTTATATTGATTCTGTCATAGACTGACATAACATAATTTATCTCATCTTGAGTGTATTTAGCTTTTTTTGATTCTGATTTGATATAATCAGTGATTATTTTTCTTTCTCTATCTACTTCTTTTGTTGAGGCTACCTGAAGACTCAATGCAGATATGAGATGCTTCACCATGCAATGTTCTTCACCATAATTAGACTTGAAGTAAAATAAATACTTAATATATGGTGCAAAATTGGAATAAAAGATTGAACCATTGACATCGATCAAGTAGTCTGAGATCTTGCCCGTAGAATTGTTACAAACTGAAGAAAGACAGGAAAAAGAATCGAAATTCCCATTTTTAATATATAAATCAGTCATTTTGTCCAATAAGCTATAGACACATTCCTGGTTTCCATTTATCCAGGAAAGAGTTGAATTTTTGATACTATCTAAGTCTAGAATATCAAAATTTCTTGCAAGATCACAAGGCAGATCATTATCGATAATATTGCCTTCTAAAACCTGAGCATTAGCTGAATATAGAGAAAAAAGAATAAATAAAAGTATTGTTGAATATCTCATTTTGATCCAATCTTTTGGATTAGAGCAATAGAGCTGTATTTGTCTGCTAACCTTTTATATACCAATAAAATTAATTTTGCCACAATGTAGCCAATGAATGCACCTGAAACAATATCGATTGGAAAATGAACACCGACATAAACCCTTGAAAACGCTACAACAGATGCAATAGTAAAAAGTACTACTTTATATTCCTTATAAAAATATGATAGAATCACAGCCGCGGCAAAATTATTAACAGCATGAGATGATGGAAAAGAATAACCTGATCCACAATCAACAAGTAGTCTTAAAGTAGTAAGATTGTGACATGGTCTGGGTCTGGCTACCCATGATTTTATAAAAGAACTGCTGAGTTGATCTGCGCAAATAATTGTGATAATCAATAAAACAAATGCAATTCTACCATTCCTGCCACCCTTCCACAACAGCCAAACCAGCAGAATGATATAGACCATATTCCAGTTTTGCTGATGAGTAACGAAAGGCATTAGCTTGTCGAATAAAGGATTAGCCAGAGTCATGTTGAACAACTGGAAAAGGAACAGATCAATATTTTGCAGAAAAACTGGCATTGATTTAAATATTATTTAATTGGAAAATAGATCAATGTTTCGAGCTTGTCTTTTGGTGTACTCATAGGATCATTCAGATATTTCTCCCAGGTATATCCATCAATAGTAAGATTATTCCTTTTGATATACTCATGCAATTTCCCATAAACTCTTTCCAAAGATTCGTAACTACCCCTATAAAATCCCATAACTGCTTTTGTTTCGGGTTTCATAACAAATTTAATCCTTCCCTCGTTTTTGACTTTATCCTCTTTAATAGGGAAACAAGCATCAAAAATGTACTTAGATTTGTATTCAATATTAATTGCCAAAGGAGGTCCAACCATAGTCAGCTTCTTTTTTCCAACGAACTTACCAAGTTCGGAATATGCTTTTTCAAATGAATTGCTTATCTCATTGTAATCAGTATGGCTAGTTGAATCAGTAATACAAATAAGATTCATTGCAGGTACCAGAGTTTCACCGATCTTCAGGTCTAATTTTGGAATTGATTCACAAATCTTTTTAATGTTACTCAGTCCTTTTTCAAAATCAGGACCAAGCATTTTATCCATCATAAAGCCAGCCCAGCGCATGAAGAAATTCATATCACTGTTCAAATTCCATGTTACTAAAGTTTTACCTTTCTGCTCATCAAAAGTAATCAGGATTGTTGAACCTTTCATGTCCTCAAATTCAAGATTTAGAGTTACGGATTTAAGTGGTTTGCTATCAATGATAGTCATTTTGCCATAGCTGACTTTATCGTTATTACTTTTCCATCTAAAAGCAGAGCCCTTACCGGATTCAGATCCTTCATACGTAATTACAGCTTTAGGATCTTTCTCCTGCCATGGAGACCACTTTTCCCAATTCTTCATTGTGTTAACAAGATTGAAAGCTTCCTCTGCCTCAGTCGTGATTTCTATGGATTTTGAGTAATGGTACTTAGCCGGAAAAAAGAAGTTCATTACAATGAAAATAAAGATCAGCGATGCTAATGCAATAAGTAGTATTTTCAGAAATTTCATAATTAACCTCAAAGGGATTAAAAAAAGAATAGTAAAAATACTAAAAGTTTTTATCAGATAAAAATATCAGTTCTTTTGATATGAATTTATTGAATTTGAATGTTTGAATAATAATTAGAAGCTAAATTACGTTTACGCTACAGAGCTTTGTTTAAATTCAAAAATGAAATATATATATGATAATTCAGATTTCCCGAATTGATGAAAAATTTAATGATTTACCATTGCCGGAGTATGCCTCTGAAGGTTCAGCCGGAATGGATGTCTATGCTGCAGTTGAAGAAGCAACATTCATACAGCCTGGAGCAATAGCACTTATACCGACAAACCTAGCAATTGCACTTGAGCAGGGATATGAATGTCAGGTGCGGTCAAGAAGCGGCTTAGCTATTAAAAATGGAATCTTTGCCTTAAATGCTCCTGGTACTGTTGACAGCGACTATCGCGGAGAAATTAAAATCATTCTTGCAAATTTTGGTAAAGAACCTTTCGAGATCAATCGTGGGAGCAGGATAGCTCAACTGGTTATAGCCAAATATGAATATATCAGCTGGGAATCAGTCAGAACTTTACCCGAATCTTCAAGAGGATCGGGGGGGTTTGGAAGTACAGGATATCACAACCCTATTTCAAAATAAATATCAGATTATGAAAGATCCACTTAACATAGTATTCATGGGGACACCAGAGTTCTCTGTGCCCATTCTTGAGTCCATAAATTCGAATTACAATGTTCTGGCAGTAGTTACTGTTCCAGACAAGCCACAAGGCAGAGGCAGACATGAGATTCCATCTTCTGTCAAGGTAAAAGCTGTAGAGCTGGGATTGCCGGTATTACAGCCGGAGAAACTTAAGGATGAAGATTTCGTTCAAACTATCAAGGATTTGAATCCTGATATAATAGTTGTTGTGGCATTCAGAATCTTACCCAGAGAAGTATTTACTTCAGCAAAAATTGGTACTTTTAATATTCACTCAAGTATTCTTCCTAAATTCAGAGGGGCTGCACCGATCAATTGGGCGATTATCAAAGGAGAAAAGACAACAGGCTTGACTACTTTTTTGATTGATGATAAAGTAGATACTGGAAATGTTCTTTTGCGTGATGAATTTGAAATACCTGAAGGATTTACGGCAGGCGATCTACATGATTTCATGATGCCCAGAGCTGTCGAAATCGGATTGAAAACTATTGAATTATTGAAATCCGGAGATTATTCTCCATTAAAACAGGACGATAGTACCGCGACTCCTGCCCCAAAGATTTTCCCTGAAAATGGGATAATTAATTGGACGCTTCCTGCCCAGGAAGTAATGCAATTGATCCATGGTTTCTCGCCTGTTCCAGGAGCCAGAACGAGATTCAATAATCAATTGCTAAAGATTTATCGTGTCAGATTATCTAATGATTTAAAAGTCGAATCTGCACATTATCTAATAAACAAAAGTGGATTCTATGCAGGATGTGGCAACAGTGCAATTCAGATATTGGAATTCCAACCTGAAGGTAAGAAAGCAATGACATTCAAAGAATTCATAAATGGATACAGAGGAGCTGCTAGCGGAATGTTTGAGTAATTTACTGCACAATTTCTTCTATTATTATACCATCACCCATCAATAAAATTCTATCAGCCATATCGGATACATCCTTGCTGTGAGTAGCAATCAAGAATGTATTACCATATTTCTCTTTTAATTCCTTGATCAAGTTCAGAATTGATTCTGCATTCTTTGAATCAAGATTGCCGGTTGGTTCGTCGGCAAAAACAATAATTGGATTATTGATAATGGCTCTGGCGATAGCTACTCTCTGTTGTTCGCCTCCGGATAGTTCCATGGGTTTATGGTCTTTTCTGTGAATCACATCTACAAGTTTCAGCAATTCGTTTGCTTTTTGTTTAGCTTCTGTGTTTGTTAGACCTGCAATCAGAGCCGGCATCATTACATTTTCAATTGCTGTAAATTCAGGCAACAAATGAGAAAACTGGAAAATAAAGCCAATTTTCTGATTGCGGACTTTAGCAAGATCGTCGGATTTGATTGATGAATAATTGATTTCATCAGTTCCATCAAACATTTTAATTTCTCCTGAATCGGGAGTATCCAGCGAACCAAGAAGATGAAGCAGAGTGCTTTTACCTACACCTGAAGGTCCCATCAATGCTGTAATCTTACCTTTGTGAATATCAACATTCAAATTTTTCAGCACTTGTGTCTGGACTTCTTTCCTAGCAAAATACGATTTTGATAAATCCACAGCTTTTACAGCAATATCTGGTTTCTGCACTTTTTCCGCCAAAAATAAAAAATAAGAGCAACAATATAACAAACTTTTTTGGCAATAAAAAAGGGGCTTTATTTTGATCTGAGCCCCTTTCAAGAAATTTTGATTTAGAATTCAAAAGACATACCGACCTTCCAGCTCTCATACATCAATGGACTAACAGAATTGAAAGGCCAGTTCATTTTGGTTTTTCTAAGTTCATAGAATCCGTATGAAACACCTGTTTTCAAAACAAAATTCACAATTGGACCGAAAGTTGGTGAGGAATTGATCACAGCTTTGCTGAATTCATCTATAATCCCCTGCCCTATTCCCTCGATCATATTGCTGACAGCCCACTGAAGAAATAAATGACGAGGAAAAATTATTGATTTGCTATATGAGGCAGTTATGGAGACAGGATCATAAACCTGAAGTTTCAAACCGGATTCAAAATGCTGCCCAAATCTCATTATACCTCTATATGTATCTAAAACTCTTTCAGTCGCAAAAATAGCTGAGTCTAGTATTGGTGTCATTACGAGAGGATTAATTTTACTTTCAAAATTCACAGAATTCCATGAAATACCTCCACCATGATAAAGGTACAGACCTGATTTTGGAGTAAATTGATAGCCATATCCCTTCATTTCTGCAAAACCGAATTGGACATTTTTTGTAACATAATTTCTTAAATCATTTACACTGATTTCTTTAGAATTCAGAGTTTTCTCCATAAAATTGAAGAAGAAATATGGATACTTGAATTTTGTAACATTGTTTGTTGAAAACAGAGATTTCTGTTTTGTCCAACCAAGGCGGATTTCAGCCGCATTAATTTTTGCAAAATCGGATGTGAAAATATCTTTGTTATAATCTCCCTGATTCCATGAATAGATTAATTGTATAGTTGGTTTCTCATTGAAAGTATTCTTGTAATAATTCCAATCATCAAAATCATTATTTTCAATTTTTGATTTTGATGAATCACTTACTTCCGATGATTTAGTATCCTGGGCTTTTATCTGTAAAGAAACTGTAAAACTTAACACTAACAATAATATAACTAATTTTTTCATTTGAAATACTCCATGAATTAATGAAATAATACTTATCTTCAATTATTGTTCAATACGACGAATCATTAGACAAGTTTCATTATTTATTTTTTAAGAAAAAAAGATGATAATTTTCTATAATGTAATTTATAATATTTTTTACATTTTTAAGTCAGTTAATTAATGTGTATCCAGATTCATTAGCAATAAAAATGATAAAAGTAATATTTTTCCTATTTCTTGCAATCGTTTCATTTTCCTTTACGAATGCTCAAACTTTAACTGCAAAAGTCTATAGTTGGGATAATGCACCACCATGGGCTAATTCTGAATTGCTAACCGATACAACAAAAGTGAACTATTCAATTAGGGAAATTGACAGTGTAGAATTCAGAATTATCCGAGGGTATAAGAGATTCTATCCTGATGAAAGAGGCCCAGATTATCTTGAAATTATTTTCAATACAGACAAGAATGGAAATGTAATCATTGACTTGAGCAAATTGAAAGAAGGAGATTTATTTATTCTTTTAGCAAAAAAAGACAAGTACATACCAATCAATAAAAGCTTCAAGTACCATAAAAATTTAGATTTTACAAAATGGATTGCTTATATGATCCCATTAAGACATTTTGATAACCATAAATAACCAGTTGAATAGAACAATGTTATTTTTTTAGAGATTTTTTGAACGATATGTAATTGTGTTCATCTTTCCTGTTATAGCTGATTTCATCAGCTAAAATTTTTGCAAAGTATATACCCAGACCACCAGGTTGTCTCTGATTCGAAGGTACAGAAAAATCGGGATCGGGATGATTAAGTGGATTAAAAGTATCTGCATCATTGATAATATCTACATAAAGAGAATCATCTTTTAATACCAATTTAATCTCTATCTCATGAACATTTTCATCAATGTAGCCATAAGAAATAGTATTGGTGACAAGTTCTTCGATAATCAGGTTGACATCATATCTAATATAATCCAGAAAGCGATTCACAATACAAAATTCCTTGATCTGATCATACATTGGAACCAGCTCTTTTAGAGAATTAGTAATTTTAATATTTAAAGAATTTATCAATGATTTCAATCGTAATTTTTTTTTATTGAAAATTATATAATTATTCTCATATTTACAAATCATTATCAACACTTTTACATTAGAAATAAATTTGGTAAATTAGTGTAAAAAATTATGGAAATAGTAGATTAGTGGCGAAAAGTAAAAGAAATATTTATCTATTAGTATTAAAAATTCTATGGTTACCAGCCTTAATTAGCTCTTACTATTTTTTTGTAAATTATTTATTTGCCGGTTATGGTTATTCTCCATCACAACCTATTTATTTCTCACATAAAGTACACAGTGGTGATTATAAATTAAAATGTCTGCTTTGTCATGTTGAAGCTGAGAAAACAGCCTTTTCTGCTTTACCATCAACTTATTCATGTATGGTTTGTCATACTGCATTAAAAACAGAAACTGAACGTATGAAACATCTGATTACAAGTTATGATTCTAAGACACCGCTGAAATGGAACAGAATATACAGATTACCCGAGCATTCTCACTTCAGGCATAATACTCATATCAACGCATCGATTGATTGTGCCTCTTGTCACGGAGAAATTGAAAAGATGGAAACGGTTTATAAAACTACGAATATGTCAATGCAATGGTGTTTGAACTGTCACAGAGATCCGCAAAAATACATTATACCAATAAGAGAGATATCAGGTATTTTTGTTTATCCTGATATTAATTCAATAGCATTAAATGGTAAGGTTAAACTTGCTAATTCTGAGGCATATGTTATGCCCAATTATGGGATGTATTATACAGGAGAACCCCAAAATAATAATTCAATGTTATTTTCAAAACTACCGGGTAGAGGTCCAGAAACCTGCTCAGCCTGTCATTATTAATTATGGAAAGACGAGAATTCATAATGAGTCTATCGGCATCAATCGCAGCTATTGCGAGTGGATGTACTCGTCCCGATCAGAAGTTAATGGCTCCGGTTCACCCATCTGAATCTGCTCCTGTAGGTGTTGTTTCTCAATATAACACAGTTTTTCCATTTCAAAATATTCATTACGGTATTACTGTTAAAACACAGGACGGAAGACCAGTTAAGATAGATGGTAATCCGGAACATCCTTTGAGTCAGGGTGGTTCTACAGCCTTAATTCAAGCCTCTCTTTATTCATTATATGATCCCGACAGATTCTGGTCGCCAGAGGTTTCTTCTAATAAAGTTGATCTCCAAACCGCAATAAAGGAGATAAAAGGAAGGATTGAACAAATTGATTCGAAAGCAACAATCCATTTATTAATAAATGAAACAAACTCTAAGGTTTTTAAAAAGTTAGCAAAGGAAATTGAAGAGAAAAATTATAATGTGAAATTCCATTTCATTTCCGAGAATAGAAATCAATATTGTGATGAATTAATGCTTTCCATAGTAACTGAAGCTAGTTACAGTAGCATAACCAATTATATATCATTTGGAGCAGATTTCTTTTCAAATGGAGAAGCTTCCTTAGCAAACTCAACATTTTGGCATAAGAACGAACCAAAGTTCATTAACAAATTGTTCGTTGCTGAACCTTATATTTCTCAGACAGGATTAAAAGCAAATTACCGGGAAAGCTTATCCCTAAATGAATTGGAGATAATGATAAGACTATTCTATAATGAATTAAATTCAATACAGTCAAACAATTATAAAAAATATTATTACCTAAAAAAAACAAAATTCTGGGATATACTCACTGATACTATAGTTAATACCTCAAATAGTTTTTTTATTCCTGGAAATTATCTTACTGAAGATGCACAAGCAATGGTTAATTCCTTTAATAATTTGACTCTAAGCAGACATATAAATACTGAAAAATCAAAATTAGAAACTGAATTCCCTGAATTTAATCAATATGATTTGATAATTTTTTGTGATGTTAATCCTAACTATTTTCTAAATGAAAATCGACTAAATAATCTTAATTCTATTCCTTCAAAAAATAAAATTTGTCTATCATCACTGTTTAACGAAACATCCTTTGATTCCGATATTAATATTCCTTTGACTAATTATCTAGAGAATTGGGAAGTACATTCCTTAAATGATTTGATATCAATACAGCAACCAGTTGTAAATAAGTTGCACCCTAATTCTATATCTTTTCAGGATTTACTTTTTAAGCTATTTAGCCTTTCAGGTGACGGCATTGAACCTATTGATAATTATTATAGTTACATAAGTTCTAATTTATTATGCTCTGAAGATGAATGGATAAAGATTTTACAAAATGGGTTTTATTATCCTTATTCAAAAACTAAACATACCCATTTACTGGGAAATGGTGTAAGTAATAAATTTATAGATAATTATGTTGGTTCAAATGAATTACAATTTCTCGCAATACCATCTCCATATTTTCATTATGGGTTAGAATCAAATAATCCATACCTGCATGAACTGCCAGATCCAATAACCAAAAGAGTATGGGGTAATTCTGCTATTATAAGCGAGAGTACGGCTCAAAAGAATCATTTGGAAACCAATGATATTGTTAGAATTACATCAGTTCATGGAGAAATTGAACTACCTATTTTAATTTTTCCAGGAGTATCTGACAATTTAATTATTTCGAATTTAGGATATGGCAGAAAAGCAAAGGCAAATATATGTAATGATTTAGGCGCTAACCTCTATAAAATCTTAGATAATTTTAATGATTTGAAACCAATTAACATTACTATTCAAAAAATTGGGAAAAATGATAAATCGTTCAACTTTAAAAATTTATTGATAACATATGGCTCTAATACACTTTATTATAAGTATTTACATAATTCTACTAATAATTTTTCTCAGACTAATTTTTCAATTCGTTCAAAATACAAAAATTTACGTATCAAATGGGGTATGTTAATTGATACCGTTAGATGCACGGGATGCAATGCATGTGTAATAGCATGCCAGATAGAGAACAATATTCCGGTAATTGGAATAGAAGAGATGGACAAGAACAGATCTATGCATTGGATTAGAATTAATACGTATTTAAATGTAAGCAACAATTCAATTAATGGTAAATTTGAGCCACTAATGTGTCAGCACTGTGAAAATGCACCTTGTGAAAGTGTTTGCCCAGTTGGTGCAACTTCTCATAGTCCTGAAGGCTTGAATGAAATGACATATAACCGATGTATCGGAGCAAGATATTGCATGGTAAATTGCCCTTATGAAGTAAGAAGTTTTAATTTTAAAGACCATACTAAAGAAATCAAGTCACCCTTGCAACTAATTTTAAATAAAGATGTTACAGTCAGATCAAGAGGTGTTGCTGAAAAGTGTACTTTTTGTGTACAAAGATTAAACGAAGCTAGATCAAAGGGTGTTGATTCTATTAGTTCTGTGCAAACAGCATGTCAGGAGGCATGCCCAATGGGAGCAATTACTTTCGGGAATTTGCTGGACAATTCTTCAAAACTCAAACAAAGAATTGATTATAATTCCAATAGAAGTTATAAGCTTTTGGAATCTTTAAATACTTTACCAGCAATAACTTACATTGGATTAAATAAGATTATCGAATAACGAATAATGAATAAACTAATTGAAATATCAATCAATTTCATAGATGATAAAAAAAGCAATCTTTTCAAGATATTACTTGTCTTATCAATATTAATGTTAGTAATTGGTATAATTGGCACTTACAGGACTTTTAATGATGGTTTAGTTAATTGGGGTATTCACAACAAAGTATCTTGGGGAATTGCAATTGTTAACTTTATTTATTGGATAGGATTAGCTCATGCCGGCACTTTGATATCTGCTATACTTTTCTTGTTAAATCAGGGTTGGAGAGTGCATTTGAATAGACTTGCAGAAGTAATGACAGTTATGGCATTAATTATTGGTGGATTATTCCCTATTATTCACACTGGAAGACCTTGGTTTGCAGTTTATTGGTTATTGCCCTATTTCAATCAAATGTCGATTATGCCTAATTTTAAATCGCCTTTAACATGGGATATATTTGCAATTCTTTCATATTTTATAGTTTCGATATTATTCTTATCTCTTGGTATGCTTCCTGATATTTACTCACTAAGAGATAGAGTCAAATCTAAGTATATCAATAAGTTGTACAGGATGTTTACTTTCTTCTGGTCCGGATCAAAGAAACAATGGAAAGATTATCATTCACTTTATTTACTTTTTGCAGGAATATTAACACCACTTGTTATATCCGTTCATTCGATTGTATCATTTGACTTTTATGTTTCTGTTTTACCTGCGTGGCATACTTCAATTTTACCTCCATATTTTGTCGTTGGAGCAATTTTTTCAGGATGTGCGATGGTTGTGGTAATGTCTTTACTTTTTAATAAATTAATGGGACTCAAAGAAAGTCCCTCCTATGTTTTGGATAAGTTAAATAAGATCATATTAACAACAAGTATGATGATATCTTTTGTATATCTTTTAGAATATATAACCGGATTCATTCATAAGCCTGAATACTCAGGATTTATAATTTTTGACAATTTCAATCCATTGGTTATTCTAATGATAATTCTAAATTCGATAATTCCATTGATGCTTTTCTTTAAAAGAATAAGAATTAACTCATTTGGAAGCATTTTGATTTCTTTGGGAATACTTATTGGGATGTGGATAGAAAGATATATCTTTGTTGTATTTGGTCAGGAAAAGTCATTCATGGAAATAAATAATTCATATTATCACCCAACAATTACCGATATTTCAATACTCATTGGATCGTTTGGATTATTCCTTTTCTTAATTCTGATATTTTCCAAAATATTTCCAATTAAATCTCTAATTGAAATAAGGTTAAATAATTTATCTAAGACTAATGAATAAATATTATATAAATAGAATAAGTTACTACGATTCAAAATTATTAATAGATTATTTTGATAAGAATTCTATTTCATTTAATTACACTTCCAGTTTACCATTTAATGGCGAAAAGAAAATAAACAGTAAATCTAATTCTCTTTTTAGATGGTCATTATCAGTAGGATTATTATTCTTTATTTTGTCATATCTCTTTCAATACTGGGTTGAAGGATTTTATCAAATGCAGAATCTGGGAGGTAAACCGTTCTTCAGTTTGATCACATCTTTGCCAATTTCTTTAGAACTTGGATTTCTTGCAACTATTTTGGCTGGTGTAATTATTTTTATTTTTCGATCTATAAAATCAAAGATATCTTTTAATTCGACAGGACCTGATAGAATTTATTTTGAATTCGATCTGGATGATGAACAGAACCAGAATCTTATTAGCTTCTTCGAAAAGTATCATATAGATTGTAGTATTGAAGAGTTTACTATATTATGAAAACGTTGAGAATATTGAAATCAATTATTTTATATCTTCCATTTATCTTACTGATAATCAGTATTTTGTTATATTTTGGTTATGTAAACCTAAAATTGCCATTCAATGGAATAGATGTTTTCAAAGATATGATTTATCAGTCAAAACTTACTCCACAAGAAACAACAAATCAAAAATATCTTGATTCAGTTTTGGTGGCACCATTGCCAAACTCTGCACCAATTAATCACACTAAATATGCATTTAAACAGACAGAGTATGATTCTGCAGTAAAGAGATATACGAATCCACTCTTAATGAATGATTTCAACATAAAACGTGGAAAGAACAGATTTCAAATATTCTGTGTGCCTTGTCACAATTCAGATGGAAAAGGTAAAGGATTAATAATAACCCAACCAAAGTTGACCGGATCTGAAGAGGGCTTTCCTCCACCAGCTGATTTAACAAGGACAAGTGCGATTTTACTCAGTGACGGCAGATTGTTCCATATTTTAAGTTCCGGACAGAACCTTATGTTCCCTGTAAATTACAAATTGGACACTAATGATCGTTGGGCTATAATTTGTTATATAAGATTTTTACAGAATCAAAAGAATTAAGAACAGCTTTATTTCTTTATTTTATTGAATTTTTTTAATTATTTTTATATTAATTATTAAAACAAAATTGGAATTTCTTAATATTTAGAATGGTGATACATGAAAGTAAAAGTACTTATTAGAACGATTATCATTGTTCTCTTGCCTATATTAATCCTTTCTTCTGCATTGAGTCAGCCTAATGACTGGCGAAGCTACTTCACAGGAAACAATATTAATGTGTTAGCAGAACAAGGTGATAATGTATGGCTGGGAACTAATGGTGGTGGCTTATTCTACTATTCAAAATTGAATAGGCAGTATCTGGGTAATATTGCAAAATCGGTAAATGGATTACCTGATATGTTTATAAATTCAGTAAAAGTAGTAGGAGACACGCTTTTTATAGGAACAAATAATGGGTTTGCAATTTATGACAAAGTAAGTTTCAAAACCAGCAAAACATCTAATTCAGGATTACCAAATAACAAAGTCAACACGGTAGATGTTGATGTTTTTGGTGGTCGATGGATAGGAACCGATAGCGGTTTAGCTGTGCTTCAAGGAAAAAAATGGACAGTTTATACTACAGCTAATTCAGGATTACCTTCAAATAAAATTACTTATATAAGAGTTGAAAATACAGGTGCTAAATGGATTGGAACGGACAATGGTCTTGTTAAATTCAATGGAGCAACTTGGGAGAATTTCAACACCGAAAACTCTGGAATAGTTGGTGATTACATAAATTTTATTAATTTTGATAATTCTGGAGCAAAGTTAATTGGCACAAGAAGCGGACTTTCAATTCTTGTTGGAGTTAATTGGCGAAGTTACGATACTTCCAATTCGGATATCCCTAGTGATAATGTTACTTCTCTTGCTTTTGATAAGGATGGCTACCTTTGGTTATCTACGGATAATGGTTTTGCAAGATTAAAAGGATCCTTATTTGAAGTAACAGATCAATCTACTGCCCCATTATCTTCAAATTTAATCAAATATCTACTTATTGCTAATGACGGAAGTAAATGGCTTGCAACACCTGATAGTTTGAATATCCAATATGGAACATTATGGGCAAAGAAAAATGTAAATATTACAACCCTCAGAACAAATGTAATCAATTCGATTAATATTTCAAATTCTGGCTCTGCCTGGATTTCAACAGTTAATGGAAGCCCAACCTTTAATGGATCTACTTGGTCTTATATTCAAGCTACGAAGGACTATGATATTCGTCAAACAGTATTTGACAAGAACAATGTTGCTTGGTTAGCGACGAATCAAGGTGTTATTAAAATTTCTGGTTTTACGACCACTGTTTTTGATTCTCTTTCCGGGTCAATACCAACTAACGATGTTCGAGCACTAGCATTTGATAAAAATGGAAACTTATGGGTGGGAACATCTGCCGGTTTAGTTCGTTATAATGGAAATCTATGGGAATTTATGGAACCTTATTACTCGCTTATACCAGAAAGACAAATTAATGCTTTAATCATTGAAGGTACCAGCAAAATATGGATTGGATCAAATAATGGATTGAGGTTATACGATGGTCTTTCTAGTTGGATTGTGTATAATTCTTCAAATTCAGAATTGCCTGATGAGACCGTTACATCATTAGCCTTGGATCAAAACTCTGTAAAGTGGATTGGTACCAGAAATGGTTTGGTTCGATTTGATGAGATAAAATGGTACACTTTTAACACTTCCAATTCGGATTTGGTTGAGAATGACATAACAAGTTTAACAGTTGATTTAACCGGTAAGATTTGGATTGGAACTTATTCAAAAGCAATATCTGTGATAAATACTGACAATTCCTTCTCAACTCTACATGTTGACAATTCTCCATTGCCTGATAATCACATTAATGGATTGGCAACAGACATAGGAAACAATATCTGGATATCTACTAATTGGGGATTATTGGTTCATCAACAGCCTAACATACAACCAAGTTCTTATATCACAGGATATCAAAAGAATATTTGTGCGGGAAAAAACATGTCTGTTACTCTTCAAACTCTTTATATGTTCGCAGCTGACAACAGATTTACAGTTGAATTATCAGATACTCTGGGTGAGTTTGGAACAAATCCAATGATTATTGGCTCTAATGCAGGAACCGGGAATTTTTCTACAATAACTACATTTTTGCCAAAAAATTTACCTTCAGGCAATACTTACAGAATTAGAATTAAATCTTCTAATCCTGATTTCATTAGCAATCCCAGTGATTTCATAACAATAAATGAATTGCCTAACTTTACGGTTATGGGGCGTGCTTCGGTTTGCTTTAATTCGATTACATCGTATTCAGTTCCTTATGATGTATCAATGCAATATGATTGGAGACTTACAAATGGAAGTTTCTATATCGATAGCATTGGAAATTCTATAACTGTGAATTGGAGTAATAGCCAAACAACAGGAAGAGTAAGACTAATTCTTACAAATGAAAGCGGATGCAAAGACACTACCGATTTCAATGTTAAAATCTCAAATCATCCGAGTACTGCTATTACAGGTAAACTCGGTGTTTGCTCAGATAATTCATATCTTTATGAAGCCAAGGTTGATCCATTAATTAAATATTCATGGATTGCAACAGGTGGAACAATTTATAGTTTGCCTGATCACAATAAAGCATGGGTAAAATGGGGCAATCCTGGAGTAGGAAGGTTGAAACTGGTTGCTATTTCTGTTGACGGATGTATTGATTCGTCAACTATCCAAATAAATATTCTACGTGCTCCATCGGCTAAAATTAACGGTACAATTTATGGTGAGCAAAATATCACAAGCACATATACCACCCCATTAACTCCGCCAAATATTCGAAAAAAATGGCTCACAATTAATGGTGAAATTATTGGCTCCGATACAGCATCTACTGTTAAAATCAAATGGAAAAATTATGGCTTTGGTTATGTGATACAAGTCCAGACTTCAACAACAGGATGTAAGGACTCGAATACCTTTAAGGTTAGAATATTCCAAAATATTAATGTTGATGGTTTCAGAGATGTTTGTGAAGATCGTTTAGAATATTATTCTGCTTCATCAAATCTTGGTGCAAGCAATCAGTGGACAGTAACAGGTGGCGTAATTCAGGGTGCTAATAATCAGAGAGTTATTCCAGTCAAATGGGACTCTGCGGCAACAGGTCATGTACGATTAGTTCAGTGGGTTTCAGGAACCCCTTTCAGGGATACAGTTGATTTTGATGTAATAATCCATACAATGCCGGTTAAACCTAAGATCACAGAGAAAATGGATACACTTTACTCAAGCGCTCCAACTGGCAATCAGTGGTTCTGGGAAGACCAAGTAATCAAAGGTGCAACGGACAATAAGTATTATACTTTCAAAATTGTTGGAACTTATACTGTTTTAGTCACAACTGCACCGGGTTGCATTTCTCCATTCTCAAATGGGTTTGATTTTGCTAGCCCAGTCGATGAATCTTTAATAATTGAGAATCAGTCCGTGAGTATTTATCCGAATCCATCAACCGGTATTTTCAATCTAATTTTCAACGATCCGGTTAATTCATTATTAAGTTTCAGAGTAATTGATAATCTTGGAAGGACATTGATTGATATCAAACATACTGACAATCAGAAGCTTGAAACTATTGATTTATCTAATTACCCAAGTGGTACTTACTTGTTGATAATAAGTAGTGGATTTAAGCAAAGCACACAAAAGCTGATTCTCAATAAGTGATATATCAAAAAACAGGCTGTCAGTTTTGAGACTGGCAGCCTGTTTTTATTAGATGCAAATTCAATCAATTAGCTCCGCACACACATACAGATAATTTTTCCCCAGTTGGTCCACATAGACAGGAACTAGATCCTGATGAAACTGTTGCAAAGTTTGCGGCAGTCAATACCCGCTTTTGCTTTTCAGAACCGCATGTAGGGCACATGATGTCTTCAGCAAACTCGACTGACTTTGAAATTACTTCGTATTTGGCGTCACATTTGACACATTTATATATATATGTTGACATGTTATCTCCGATTAAACTTAATTATGAATAATTAATTATTTTGGTTTAGCCAGAGTTAAACTCGAAATTAGGAGACATTTATTTTAAAATGAAAATTGTGATAGATTAAATAGTTAGATGGAATCAGCATATTCAATAAAAAAATTGGAAAATAAATGAATAAGACGTATTTTTGTAATCTGTTATTTCGGCGTGTAGCGCAGCCCGGTTAGCGCACTACTTTGGGGTAGTAGGGGCCGCAAGTTCAAATCTTGTCACGCCGACATTTCTAACACAAAAGGCTTTGTAAATCAACAACTTACAGAGCCTTTTCTCTTTTCCTAACACAGTATCTAACACAAATAGTGGTCGATTTCTTCATTTAGTTAGCTAATATACTCTAATAATATTTGATGAATAAAGTTAATTTCAATTATCGGAAAAGTACAATTTTATCTCAAAATGATTACAAGTACCAAATTAATTAATTTACTACTTTTCGGACATTTCTTTTATGATTTCCGCTTTGTACTCATTCATTATAGTATTAAAATTGTCAGTCCAATGCTCACTATTACGAATTTCCATGATACGTTTAGTTAGTCCCTGAGTATCTAAATTGATTGATTTTGCTAATTCATGCCCATATTTAGAGAATAGAATTTCTTTAGCAAGTGCCGTCTTATCTATATGGATGCAATTTTGTAGCACTTCAAAGGATGGGACTACATCAATAGGTTTTATCTTATCTCGAATAAATCCTATTATTTCATCATTCGTAAAGGAATTTATTTCACATCGTCTATATGAATATTCATTCTCATTTACTTTAGTTCCGCCGAAAAAGTCTCTTTCCTCACTACTGAGACTATCTAATACTTTGCTATAACTTTTCTTTGACTTGTAGCTCTCTGGTAGTTTCTGGTAGTTTGTAACATCCGATACATTAATTCCAATATCAATTACATTAAGGTCTGCTTTGAATGTCTCAGATTTATTTGCCAAATTATGGAATATTCTATTCCCGCTTAAATCGCAGTCATGTAGACAATATACTTTAATTCCTATTCTATTAAAATACTGGATTAGTTTTTTACTTGCACGTGTCCCAAATCCTTGACTACAAATAAGAGCAAGGTTTAATTCCTTTAGTAGTCCGGATTCTTTTAATAACTGAGTAAAGCCCTGTTTCTCAATAAACAGAACGTGTCCATATAATTGGTTGTATGGTATATCGTAAATTAATGTTTTTTGTTCTGTAATTATATTTTTAAATTTCTTACTGCAAAATTCTAAAACTTCTTTAGTTGCCAAAGGTGTCTCGCTATTGAAAAATATATCGTAGAAGTACCCTCTCCTCTCATTAAAAATTGCATCATATTTGCTGTTTCCATCTTGATATTTTGTTACAATTTTTTGAGTAAAAGTATTATAAATATTATTCGATTCTCCAATGTCTATTCCCTCGTGAATGTTTATTAGTTCTCGAATAACATAAAACACTTGGCGAGCCATTACAGAGCTATAAGTACCCTTTGCACGTATAAAAGCATCGTCAAAATACTTATCAATCATAGCAGTAATACTGTGTTTATTGTTAGTCGAAATATGATTTTCATGGGTACGAATTGCCTTAACTAAAGGTTTTAAAAGATATTCCAATAATTCTTTTATTTGGTTCATAAAGCCATGAGCTAAAATTTCATCCTTTGAATAACTGTTATATTCAATCTTTGGAGATGTAATTGAAAGGTATAAAATATAATTAGCTTTTTGGAACGTGTAAGAGTCTATGTTTTCTTTAGTGAATATATCGTCAATGTAGATACTCTCAGGATATTTTCTATTTAAAAATTGGTCTATTTTTCCAATAAATGGAAAGTCCTTGTATGTTATAGATTGATTTACGCTTGTAATAACATTCAAAATTTCTCTTTTCTCTCCATGATACGACAACAAAAAGCCCTGTAAAAGTAATGGTATTCCATCAATAGTTAGCTTTTTTGTTTTGCTTTGTTCAATGGCTACATCTTTATATTTCTGAGACAAAACCGCATTTATAACATCTCCAATTATAAGATATTTTTCTAATATTTTTAAAGTTGGTGGCTTAATTACTTGTTTTAAAGAATCGAATAAATGTAGAATAAAATTCTCATTCGTGTTGATTTCACTTAGATTTTTAAAGCCCCTGTAATCTAAATTACTGAGCTTGTCTTTTGTGGAATCGAATTGTTTTAGAAATTCCCTTATAGTATAATTTGAATTATAATTGTAGCAACTTTTTAGCAGCTCTGAAAATTCCTCAAATTTGTAAAAATGTATATTGTGGTCGTGTTTGATTGGAGATAGAGATTCTATTGAAGAATATTCAAAGCCATTATACACAAAATTAACGTAGCTATTAGCCATATAAAACTTAAATATAAGTTGCTCTAATATCTTTTCATCAATATTAAATCCATCAACTATAATTCTTTTTCTAAAGTCTTTGGTGGCTTTTTCGATTCTATCATATTCAATAAATCCGGATGCAGTTTGATATTTATATTCAACTACTTTGCCACTAAATTGGAATTTCAGAGAGTACCCATTGACAAAACAGATTCCCGCTATTGTCTTTAATGCGTTCCCCTGAGTACCTCTCTTTACTGAATTAATATTCCTTTTGGATGAAAAATAGTTATCAAAATCAAGTAAGGTTTTATCTAAAAAATCTTTGTTAAAATCCTTTCCTGAGTCATAAATACATAATTCAGAGGTAAGGGAATTGTAATTAATTTCGATTGTTTTTAATCCGGTGGTTTCATCAACTGCATCCATCGCATTATCTAAAAGCTCTTTGATAATACATAAGTTGAATTTATCGGATGTTAGACCGGTTCTCTTTTGTAGTCCCTCAATAGTGAAATATTCAGACTTCATTTGTGTTTTAGTGTATAACATTCTTTTTCCTTTCCTATCCTTTTTCAATCTCAATTTACTATAAATTATTCATTGATTCCTAAATAGTGTTAATGCCTCACTGTATTTCAAGTAAGGCAATAACAGTAGTTAGTCTAATTCTTCATTCAGTGTGATTTCTGGGGAATTTTCATCCACTGAATAAATTATTACTATCACTTCATCACCGGATTTTCCCGTCAAATCAAATATTTTCTTTTCTAATTCTTCCACAGTCTCAAATTTAACAACTACATCACCGCCACCGGAGGGAATAGTTACTTCTTTGTTATCGTCGAAATAAAATAGAACTAATTTATTATTTTTTGCAGTCTCTTTCAATGCTCTGACACGTCGTATAATATCTTTGTTCATCTCTTAGTCCTTTCCTGAGCCTGTTCCAACTTCAATACTTCATCTTCGATTTCAGCCATGCGAAACGAATTAATGTAGCATTGTAGTAAGTATGCGAGCGTTTTCGCATTTTCGCTACTTATATTCAGTCTCTGAAATTCATAGACAACACGTGCCATTAAACGGCTCGCATCACGTATTGAACTAACTCTTAGAGCCGTCTTTAATGATGGAATTAATCTGTTATCCTGAGACAAATTTACTTCATCCGGTTCGGTTTCGTTTGTTTTATGTAATTTCATATTTTATAGTTCCTTTCCATATTGAAAATAGCATGGGGAGCGAGTTCTCCCACCCCGCCCCCCATACCTTTTACATAGTAATTCCCCTGCTTGGGTCGTTCCATATTTCAAAAGCACCCTTATTAAAAATCTTAATTACGGGTTCGTTTCTGTATCCTTCGTTTTGCCAATTTACCGCAAAACTTTCAATAGAATAATTTTTCCGAGCATCATAATTTTTGATGTACTTTTTAAAAAAATCATTCGTATAATTTGATTCCCCTTGATGTAATTCGACTTGAAGGTTGTAATTTTTTGATTTGATTATCATTTTAGTTACCTTCGTTTGAATAGATAAAACTACCCCTGCTAACAATATGTAGCAATTTTAGTTGGCTGTGCCAAACTTGTGAAGTTCTATCATCATTTACAGCAAAACTACGTTTTAAGTTTTCAAATGGAAAATTTGCACCTGGTGGTGGTTGTGGTGGTGTTTCCATTTCCGGAATATAACTTGATAGAATCTTATCCTGAATTTTCTTTGCTTGTTCGGGTGTGAACTCCATCATTCTTAATTCAGTATCAAATAATGGGTTGATTTCAGTTAAGATTTTTTCAATGTTTACGAATGTGGGGAGTCCCTTAACAGCATATTTAACCCCGTTGTTTTCAGTTAGGAATGTGTATTCCAAATTTGAATTTTTGCTTTTAATTGATAACATTTTGTTATCCTTTCATAATTAATTAATTAATAAATAATTTCTGTAATAATCTTAATATTTCCGATATGCCACCATGAAATCCATTCACAGTTTGTAGTTCGATACACAAAATAAAAATCCATTCTATATTTGAGTATTGCCGCCACTGCTTTAATTTTATGAATTTAAATATTCTTCTTTTTCGAGTACCTTTGCACCGCCGATTCCATGCGAATAGAATCTCATTAAAAACAGATTTTTACTAAGATTTAATTTTTTAACCTGAGCCAATAAATCATTCTCATTTTTAAAGTTGAATTTATATTCTTCATCCGGAAATATCTTTAAGGTAGCATTTCCGCCGCCGTCATCAACTAAGAATCCTTTTAATTCAGAGCCATTTTTAAGAGCATCAACTCTCTTTATTAGATTTTCATATTTCATTGTACTATTCCCTAAAATTTTGTGTTAGATTTCAATATTTTGTGTTATAATCTGTGTTAGATTTAAGACTAAATTTATAACTACTTTATTTTTCATAATTGAATAACGTCCTATTAAGATTTAAACCGTACAAATGTAAATAAAATTATGGATATTGTAAATTAAGAGTTAGCACTGCATCTACATTGTAGAAATTTGCCACAGAAACGCCCCGCCATTTGATTTTTATAGTAGTGTTCATGTATTTGTACTCTTTCAATATTATTTAGCTTAAATTTCATTTTTTATTTATAACAAAGTCGAAAATTTATTTGAGACTACATATTATATAAAACCTTATTAAAACCTTTAGAAGAATACATTATAAGAAATACATTATTTAAGTATAAAGTCTGCATAAAGTCTCTATCAATAAAGTAATAAGTCAGGATAAAGTTAATTATATCTAAACTCATGTTCTATTATAGATTCCCAAAAGTCACTATTCCCGTTATTCTTTTGAATATTCGGTTTTAGTTGTTTAGTAATTTCATCAACTGCATCTCTTTTTTTGTCGCATAATGATTTATATTCCTTTTTAGTTTTAGCTATTGCATTAATTAAATCCTTTGGTTCTATTAATCCATTTGGCTCTTTCCTCTGACATGAAATATATATACTTCTATTGTCGATAGTAGGAACAAAAACAAAAAGAGTCATTTTCTTAGATTCCAATTTTTCAAATATTTTTTTAATCCTATACTTAGAAATTAAGTCTGCATCCTTTGGTATCATAGATTTTCTTTGATAACCTGACATAAGCCCCGCTAATTCCTCCCATGTAGTGGAGGAATAACGATTTTTCCCAACTTTTGCCCGTACCGCCGCTAATAACTGAAATTCCTCTGGTGAAAAGTTTCCGTCCCTTACTTCAAAGAACCTACTTTTATTTACCATTGCAACTTTTGGATTAACATTATATGGTTTCATAAATTCTCCAATAATAGTATTAATTTTTTTATAATGTTTTGATGCGATTATAGGGTTATGGATTTCTATTTTAAAATAATCTGCTACAATATGACATCCTACATAAAGTCTTGCATCTTCAAAGAAATTACTATTCTCATTTAATAAATTTACAATAGGTTCGATTTCTTCATCCATTGGGTTGTATGTTCCATCGGTTTCAAATCCTTTATAATCTGGGCATAGTTCCAATTCATCAATAGTTCTAATAAGTTTATCATTTAGAGCATCTTTTTTATGAAAATAGCAGTAATATAATTGTTTTACTAACTGAGATTCTTCTACAAATTTGAATATATAATTCATGTAAGAATAACTTATTATCTCATTCATTCTATCTTTGTAATCGTCTGCATTTAATAGACTATTCAGTACGATAGGATAAATAAAATATCTAGGTTCGGTCTTTTCCTTTGGCATCGTCTTATCCTTTCCTTTTGGTAGCAAGTACCATCCTTAAATATGATTAATTAGTTATGTTTAGTCAAAAATATTTTGTCTAACTCTGTAAAATCATATAGGATTCTACGTGCCCCCGCCTTATGAAAAGGAATCTTTCCGGCTTTTCTAAGTTTGTACAACGTTAAAGAGCCTAAATTGTAGCGTTTAGACACTTCATCGGTTGTATGGAATCGTTGTTCCTGTGGCTCTGGTTCGGGTTGTTTCTGAGCCTTTAACATGGGGAAACGATGCTCTAAAACATCGGCTAATCTATCGGCTAATGTTTCGATGTTATAAGTGGAAATTAAATCATTCATTGCATAACTCCTATTGTGAATATATTACTAAATATTATTATTTCTTCTATATTTATTTAAGTGATTGTTATTTCAAAATTTAACGTTTAATAACATACAAAGATATTTAAAAGATTACATAAGTTTCAGTATGTTCAAAACTATTTATTTTGCTATCTAAAGAGCTATTAGAAGCCACGCTACAAACATTGTTAAAAGTTATGAACATTATTCAGTATCATTTTTGATTAAAAAATTCAATCTATAATGTTTATTTACATAAAATTAAATTTTAATAACGATGCAAACATATTGGTTTGATAAGTAAAGTTATCCACAGTTATCTAACAATACGACAACGTGTTATATGGCTTTAGATAATATATAACACGTTGTGTATAAATACTTATTAAGTGTACTAATAGAGATGACGGTACTTAGTGAGGCATAAAAAAAGATGAAAATATATTTATCACTTATCCGGATGAAATCCTGTTTCTTCGATAAAATCATTCATTGCATCGTTAAGGATTTTAACGGCTCTTAGTTCTATATTGTGTTTATATCTTTGTAGCGAGTCACCGCCTGAATGTCCGGAGAATATACGTATTGTTTCGTCTTGTAGTCCTAACTCATTCGTGCAAAGGGTTACAAACGTATGACGTCCCACGTGTGAGGTTACAACTTCATATTTCTTCTTACTTGCACCATATACATTTTTCTTTTCCCCACCAACTACTTTAATAACATTTACCTCAGTATCAAGTCCCACGTTTTTACATAACTTTTGTATATTATCATTCAATTTATCGTTACTCAGGATGAACCAATTTTTACTGAAATTGTCAGTATCTCGAAGAATTTTATTAATAAAAGGATGCAGTCCTATAAATGCCACCCCGCCCGTTTTGCTCTGGTCGAATGATATTAGATTCTTCGTTGTATCAATAGAATTGGGACTAAGTTTTTTTAAATCTGAGTAGCGTATTCCACTAAAACATTGAAACATGAATACGTTTTTAACGGCTTGTAGTGTATCTGTGACGGGCTTGTATTGCCATATCCTTTGTAGTTCATCAACTGTGAGGAATTGTCGCTGTATGTTCTCTTTTGGGCATAGAAAATACTCTTTCAAATATGAATTGTTATTGTGCCAATTTTTGCCAAATGAATATTTTAGAAATGCTTTGAGTATCTTTAAATGATTCCCTATTGTGGAATCACTGAGTAATTTTACTTTATGCAATTTATCTTTTATGAAATTCGTTTTGCTCAGAAATTGGTAAAATTCATTATAGAAATTTTCATCAATAGAATCGAATGTTAGTTCCTGTTTAGTGTCAAATAGCATGAGCTTATTTAAGACGGTAGCGTATGCCTTTTGTGTCGATTCCTTTATTTGAATACGTGTTTGTCTTACTCTTTTTCTTCGTAGTCCTGACTCAGAATCTTTCATAAATTGATTGTAAGCCCCGTAAAATGATATTTCCGGCTTAGATACAACTTCAATTTTTGGTGGCTCTGGTCTTAATCTCACTTTATCAATAGCATCTTTGCATATTTGCTTAACTTCATCCATCGACAATTTAATATCCTTTTTGTCCTGCATATACTTATAATTCAATAGAATCTTATCCGTTATCAACTGCATATCCTTATTGATTGTGATTGCATCGTCTGCATCAACAACTATTTGCTTAACAGAGTCCCAATGCTTAACTAATACACTGTGTTTGATGCCTGGAAAGTACCTATTCCCGCAGTAATTAACAATCATTCTAATTGGAATAGCAGTTGATGCGAGCTTAGATTTATCATATACATTCAATCCAAAAGAGATTTTTAATGCAGTTGCCATAACATACTCCGTTTGATAAATTCGTAATAAATAATATTACAAATATACCTAACACAGAAACTAACACAAAATTTATTATCATTTAATAAAATACATTAATATTCACTACGTAGTATAGATAAGGCAACACAATAATATAATATAAGGAAAGTAAGGTAAATAATAGGTATAATATATTAGTTCAAATCTTGTCACGCCGACTAAAAATGGCATAAGTTTCTTTATTTATAAAGTACTTATGCCATTTTTCTTTTTAATGTTGCACAGAATGTTGCACAATTTTATAATGAAATAAAGATTAATCTTCTGAAATATTAGAAAATATTATTAAATAAAGATTTCTAAAGATGATTTACTATTTAGTATTTCCTTACAGAATATCATTTCGAAATGACTATGGAATGGAAAAAAATAATTACTAACACAATGCCCTCTTACCCCATTTCCCATCATCAGCCATTCAATTCCAGGCAACACCACTTGCGATTCAATCATGAGGCTTTTCTAAGACAGGAAATGGACTTTTAGGATTGGTGCATTAATGAAACTTTTATTAAATAATGATAGCAATTTAATAATCTGGATTTATTGAATTATTGTAATAATTTACCATGTAACCCAGGTAATAAATTTACTTGTCAGAGTCAAAATTATCCGGACAGCAAAAATAAAATTCAAGCGACAGGTATTATTAGACATTCAAAACCTATGATCATTTAATAACAATGATGTATGTGGATCTAAGTAGTTGCTCATGGTTACAAGAGATAGAAACAATCAAGCTGGCATGTGAAGAAAAAATCAATCACTTGCGAATAATAAACTTTACAAAGTCAAAGGAAAATATCAACGTGAAGAGTGTCGATTCTCAGAGCAGTTGGATTTATATTCGATACGAAGCATATCCATTCAATCCAATCCTGATTAAAAAGAGATATAAAACAATAAATTTTTTGATTATAAACTTCCTCAGTGTTATTTTACACTCTCTTATATTTAATTTAACAAAATTTGAATTGTATTATTTCAAAATGAAGCTCAATGAATGAGTACACATAGTTAATTGAATATTAATTTTAAGATAACAGCAATTGAAGTCTGAGAAACAAACAAGAGAACAGTATATTGATAATCAGCTGAAACAAGCCGGATGGGATATTAATGACCGTACTCAAGTTCATCCGGAATTTGATATTATTGTTGATACTAATCTTGTTAAAGAAGCTCAAACGCCTTATTCCGGACACCAATATAGCGATTATGTTTTACTAGGCAGGGATGGTAAGCCACTTGCTGTAGTTGAAGCAAAGAAAACAACTTCCGATGCTTCGTATGGAAGAGAACAAGCAAAGCAATACTGCATTAACATTAAGAACAGTCTTGGATGCGAACTTCCATTTTGCTTTTACTCTAATGGGTATCATATCTATTTTTGGGATCTGGATAACTATCCACCAAGAAAAGTTCATGGATTTCCCACCAGAGACGACCTTGAACGCTATGCTTATTTGCGTAGATCAAGGAAAAGTTTAGCTGGCGAACTAATCAATACTAAAATTGCAGGAAGGGATTATCAGATTTTTGCAATTCGTGCTGTTATGGAAGCTATTGAAAAGAGAAAACGTAGATTCCTACTTGTGATGGCAACAGGCACAGGCAAAACACGTGTTTGCATAGCATTAGTAGATGCACTTATGAGAGCTGGATGGGCTGAAAGAATTTTGTTTCTTGTTGATAGAGTCGCTTTACAGAATCAAACACTTGATGCTTTTAAAGAATATTTACCAAATGAACCAAGGTGGCCTAAACCTAATGAACGTGATATAGCTAAAGATAGGCGAATCTATGTTTCTACATATCCAAGTATGTTGAATATTATCCGTGATGAACATAATTCACTTTCGCCTCATTTCTTTGATTTAATTGTTGTAGATGAAAGTCACCGTAGCATTTACAATACTTATCAGGAAATTCTCGATTACTTCAATACAATAACATTAGGTCTCACAGCCACACCAACAGATGTGATAGATCACAATACATTTTCATTATTTGAAACCGAAGATGGTGTGCCAACTTATGCTTATTCGTATGATGAAGCAGTGAACCACATTCCACCTTATCTTTGCGACTTTCAGGTAATGAAAATAAAAACCAAGTTCCAGGATGAAGGAATTAATAAACGAACAATTTCTCTTGATGATCAAAAAACATTAATTCTTCAAGGAAAAGAAATTGAAGAAATAAATTATGAAGGTACCGAGATTGAAAAGAAAGTTATCAATCGTGGTACAAATGCTTTGATAGTTCGCGAGTTTATGGAAGAATCCATTAAAGATTCAAACGGTGTGTTGCCGGGTAAAACAGTATTCTTTTGTATGACTAAGGCTCATGCACGACGCATGGAAGAAATCTTTGATTCACTATATCCTGAATATAAAGGTGAATTAGCAAAAGTTATTGTCAGTGAAGATCATAGAGTTCATGGTAAGGGTGGTTTGCTTGACCAATTCTCTAATAATGATATGCCTCGCGTTGCATTGAGCGTTGACATGCTCGACACAGGAATTGATATTCGTGAGATCACAAATCTTGTCTTTGCTAAACCAGTTTACAGTTACACAAAGTTTTGGCAAATGATAGGCAGAGGTACTCGGTTATTAGAATCTGCAAAGATAAAACCTTGGTGCACACAGAAAGATTCTTTCCTAATTTTAGATTGCTGGGACAATTTTGAATATTTCAAACTTAAACCAAAAGGAAAGGAACTTAAACCTCAAATTCCATTACCTGTTCGTTTGTTTGGTATTCGACTAGAAAAAATTGATGAAGCCCAAACACAAAATAGAACTGAGATTGTTGCTAAGGAAGTTCTGAAATTAAGAGATCAGATAGATGCACTTCCTCAAAACTCAGTTGTAATTATGGATGCCAGACTTGATATGCAAGTCATGGAAGAAGAAAACTTCTGGGTTAATCTTACACAGGACAAACTTGACTTTTTACACCGGGTTGTGAAACCATTATTCAGAACTGTTTCTGATGCTGACTTTAAAGCAATGCGTTTTGAAAAAGACATAGTTGAAGTATCACTTGCCCATTTGTCAGGTGAAACAGAAAAGTTTGAAACCCTGAAAGACAGTATTATTGAGGAATTAAGTGAACTTCCATTAAGTGTGAACATTGTTGCCAGAGAAGAACAACTGATCAGACAAGCTCAAACAAGTAATTTTTGGTCAGCTATCAATGAAGATAGATTTGATGAACTGATTCAGAAACTTTCTCCTCTAATGAAATTCCGGGAAGGTGTAATTCCAAATCCAATTGAAAAATTCAATCTGAAAGACATAATCAGTGAAAAAGAATTTATAGAGTTTGGACCCGAACATCAAGCATTGAGTGTTGCAAAATATCGTGAATTAGTCGAGCAAAAAATTAATCAGTTGGTTTTGGCGAATCCGATTTTGCAAAAACTTAAAGAAGGACAAGAAATAACTGAAGCTGAAGCCGAACTTTTAGCAGAAGAACTTCACAATGAACATCCACATATTACGATTGATTTATTGAGAAGAATCTACAATCATCGAAAAGCTGCTTTAGTTCAATTCATCAAACATATTTTAGGAATTATTGTATTAGAATCTTTTCCTGAAACTGTATCTAAGGCATTTGATGATTTTATTACCAAACATACTTATCTTACAAGCCGTCAGTTACGCTTTTTAGATTTACTTCGTGGTTTTATTATTGAGCACGAAGATTTAACTAAAAAGAATTTAATCGAATCACCATTTACTTTACTGCATCCTGAAGGTATCAGAGGAATATTCAATCCCAGAGAGATTGATGAAATTTTACAATTTACAGAAAAATTAATAGCAGCATAATATGTTACAAAACAACTCTACACTTAAATCTCTAATTGCCAAGCTTTGGAATAATTTCTGGAGTGGTGGTATTAGCAATCCACTTACAGCCATTGAGCAAATCACATATCTCATTTTTATGAAACGCTTGGATGATCTGGAAGCTAAGCGAGAAAGAGATGCTGAATTTACCGGAGAAAAATATACTTCACGTTTCAATGGAAAATTCAAAGTTCCGGGCAGTACCGAAGAAGTTGATAAGAATGATCTGAGATGGAGTAATTTCAAACGCAGACCAGCCGATGAAATGTTACTTCATGTACAAACAAAAGTCTTTCCATTTCTAAAGGAATTGAATGGTGGCACTTCCCCATTTACAAAGCACATGGCTAACGCTGTGTTTATAATGCCAAAAGCCTCTTTACTGGTAGAAGCAATTAACATCATCGAACAACTTTTTACTGAAATTGAGAAAGATGCTAGTGAGGGTGGACAGGCATTTCAAGACATACAAGGTGATGTCTATGAAATGTTATTGAGTGAGATTGCAACATCCGGTAAGAACGGACAGTTCAGAACTCCGCGACACATTATTAAATTAATGTCTGAATTGGTTGCACCACAATTAGGGCAACGAATGGCTGACCCAACAAGTGGGACAGGTGGCTTTATTCTAGGCTATTACCAATACATACTTACAGATTTGGTGCGTAAAACTGATCCATCAAAATTGATAACTGACGAAGACGGCTTTGAACGTGCAACAATGAGTGCTATTCTCACCGATAAGGTCAAACAAATTCTTGAAAATAGCATGTTTGGCTATGATGTTGATACAACCATGGTGCGTTTGGGTTTGATGAACCTGATGATGCACGGTATAGATGAACCTAAGATTGATTACAAGGACACATTGAGCAAGAGTTACAATGAAGATGGTATCTACGATATAATAATGGCTAACCCGCCATTTACAGGAAATATTGATAAGGGTGATATTAACACAGGATTGAAACTCCCAACTACAAAAACAGAATTACTTTTTGTTGAACGAATTTTTAACATGCTCAAAATGGGTGGTACTTCTGCTGTTATTGTACCTTCGGGTGTGATTCAGAATGCCGGTAAAGCGTTTGTAGCATTAAGAAAAACAATTATTGAAAAAACTGAACTTAAAGCTGTCATAGCTATGCCAAGCGGTGTTTTTAAACCTTATGCTGGTGTTAGTACAGCTATTTTAATATTTACAAAAGGTGGTGAAACAAACGATGTTTGGTTTTATGATATGCAAGCAGATGGCTACACATTGGATGATAAAAGAAACAAAATTTCAGATAGTGATTTACCAGAAATAGTTCAATTGTATAAAAATCGGAAGAATCAAACCAATGCTAATCGAAAAAGCAAATTCTTCTTTGTGAAAAAAAATGAGATAGTAGAAAAAAATTACGATTTGAATTTAAGTACATATAAAGAAGAGGATTACGAGGAAGTAATTTATGAAAAACCGGAAATAATTATTAAAAAGCTTAAAAACATTGAAATCAATATTCAAGATGGATTGGTTATATTAAACTCATTATTATCATGAAATTTGTAAATAAACTATTATCAGAAGTTGCTTTCTTTCAAGAGGGACCTGGAGTTAGAAAAACACAATTTAGATCTTCAGGAGTGAAATTACTAAATGTTGGTAATATCAATAATGATATCCTTGATACAAGCACCACAAAATTGTATATTTCCGAAGAAGAAGCTTTTGGAAATTATAAACATTTCCTTGTTGATGAAGGGGATTTATTGATTGCAAGTTCCGGTATAGTGGTTACTAATTTTCATAATAAAATCGCTTTTGCTACCAAGAAAGATTTACCACTTTGTCTGAATACAAGTACAATTAGGTTTAAATCACTTAATAAAAGTGAATTTAGTATAAATTATTTCAGATTTTACTTGAAAACTAATCATTTTAAAAATCAATTAAAAAAATTAATAACTGGAGCTGCACAATTAAATTTTGGACCGTCTCATTTAAAAAAAATAATAATCCCTATTCCTTCTCTTTCAGACCAAAATAGAATAACAGAACTTTTAAGCAAATCAGAAACGCTTATTGAACAACGCAAACAAAGTATTTCCTTACTAGATGAATTTTTGAAAAGCACTTTTGTTGATATGTTCGGAGACCCAGTAAAGAATGAGAAGGGCTGGGAAAATGTAAGATTTGGTGATTATATTCTAAAAATAATTGCCGGATCAAGTTACGGAGGGGAACAAAAAGATAGGTTAATGGATGACGAATATGGTGTTTTAAAGGTTAGTGCTGTTACTTGGGGTGTCTTTAATCCAAATGAGTTTAAGGTTGTTAATATAAAAGACATAACTAGTAAGCTCATTCATCCACAAAAAGGTGATTTACTTTTTAGCCGAGCAAACACAAAAGAGCTTGTTGGAGCAACATGTATAGTCGACAAAGATTACCCAAAACTATTTCTTCCTGACAAAATTTGGAATCTTAAGCTGAATGAAAATGAATTGAACCATTATTTTATCCATTTTCTATTCCAGAACGCATCATTTAGACATACGCTTACCAAAGGAGCTACAGGTACTAGTGGTTCAATGCTTAATATTTCGATGCCGAAATTGCGGAATATTCAATTTTCAAAACCACCTATTGAATTACAAACAAAATTTGCAGAAATTGTAGCCAAAACTGAAGCCCTCAAGGAGCAATACAAAACCAGTTTGCATGAATTAGAAAACCTGTATGGCTCTCTGAGCCAGCAAGCCTTCAAGGGGGAAATGTGAAATGAAAAAGGTAATATATAGTTATAACCAAGAAATAATATTAATTATTACATTTTATGTCGCATATTTCTCTTAAATTAGTTTTTTTATTAATAATTTATTTATAATTTAGTATTTAAGAGATAATTACGTTATTAATAATTTATTTTGAGATTTTATTATGTTAGTAAGATTTGTTGTAGATAATTTTCTTTCCTTCGAGAAAGAAACAGAATTTAGTATGATAGCCGGTAATTTTAAAAATCATCAAAATCATCTCTATAAAATTAAGAAAATTAATTTATTAAAATCATCTGCCATCTATGGTGCTAATGCTGCTGGTAAATCGAATCTTATAAAAGCAATTTTTACGATGCAGCAAATCATAAGAAAAGGTGAACTCACCAAGAATCTAAACGATTCAAAATTTAAACTTAATCCTGATAATAATACAAAACCAATAATTTTCGAGATAGAATTAGCAGTTGAAAAAGAATTTTTCTCTTATGGATTTTCAATTCAGGAAGATAGAATCATTGAAGAATGGTTATATGAGACTGGAACAGCTAAACCAAAACCAATCTTTTCTAGAAAACTAAATAGTAATAATAAATTAGAAATCAAATTTGCTAAAAAATATTCTTCTCCAAATCCCAGTCAATTTAATTTATTAGTGAAACTTCTCGAAGAGAATTTAGTCCAGGAGAACCAACTCCTATTATGCAAGCAAGAATTAAAAATAAACATTATTTCTAAAATTCGATTTTGGTTAGAAAATAGAATTGTGATTATTTTTCCACATTCAATTTTCGGGAGTTTTATTCCAATTATGAGCGATAATCAGGAGTTTAATACATTTACAAACAATATAATCAAATCATTTGATACTGGTGTACAGCAATTGTGTATAGAAGAAATTGGTGAAGATGAATTTAAAAATTCTATACCCCAACGAGATTATGAGAAGCTAATTAATCGCCAAAAAAATAATTCATTTGTAAACATTAAAACAAAAAATGGATGGTTTTGGGTTTCAAAACAAAATGATAAGGTTGAAATAAAAAAATTGGTATCTCATCATAAATCCGCTAATTCTGAATTAGTTCCATTTGAAATTACGGATGAATCTGATGGGACTCAAAGAGTACTTGATTTTATACCAATGTTTGACTTATTGTTAAAGGACGATGTTACTTTTATAATAGACGAGATAGACCAAAGCCTTCATTCTAACTTACTAATAAAATTAACGACAAAGATTTTATCAGATGATACTAAGGGTCAATTTATTTTTACAACTCATGAATCAAACTTGTTAGATTTAAATATCTTTCGGCAAGACGAAATTTGGTTTTGCGAAAAAAACAGTGAATCTGGGGCGTCTGTTTTATATTCCTTAGCTGATTACAAACCACGATATGATTTAGATATAAGAAAAGGCTACTTGATGGGACGTTTTGGAGCAATACCATTCTTGGCTGATTTAGAATCACTAAATTGGAGTTGCTCAGATGTTTAAAAATAGAGGTTACAAAAGGGATGCAGCTCTTTTAAGAGATTATAAATTATTCGCAATAGCTTGTGAGGGGAGTAAACGTGAACCACAGTATTTCAGTATTTTTCAACACTATTTCTTTTAATTCATTCATTTACTGCTCCTTGG
>CAYXFU010000010.1:0-35698 GCA_964464375.1 uncultured Hyphomicrobiales bacterium | reverse complement strand
AACCTTGCGTGTTTTCCTGAACGCTGTATCAGTTTTCATCCAGAATACTCAAAAAATTCATCTCCAAGGAGGGTACTTGATAGAGCTGTGAAATATGTTGAAAGTTCTGGAATTATCGATGAAGATGAACTATGGTTGGTTATAGATGTTGATGATTGGGATTATGATTTGATACAAGAATTATCAGAACATTGCGATTATCAAAGAAATTGGCATATTGCAATTAGTAATCCTTGCTTTGAGGTTTGGTTGTTCTTGCATATGAATGATAAAATTGATGAATCTGGAGCTACTACCTGCAAGGAATTTAAAACTAAAATTTCGGATTTTGATAGTGGTGGTTATAATTGTATCAAATTCATTAAAAATGTTGAAAGTGCAATTGAGCGAGGTGAGCGTTTAGATGATAGTCCTACACATTTCTATCCATCTGAAAAAAGAACAAAAGTATATCAATTATTAAAGAGTATGATAGAGTTTGCAGGCAAGAGGGATTTTGATGATTTTATTAATAATAAACTTGATAAAATATTAAAGGGTAAAGATGGAAAATGAACTAATTTACCCGATATATCTCGATGTACCAATGATGACTTCGTTCTTGGCATCAATTGATAATGGCATTATCGAATCAACAGAAGTCGAAACTAAAAATCTTGGTTCTGAGAAGAAAGCCAAGAAAGGTAAACTTCATGCAGGCATATCCGGTGTTTTAGGTATTTTTAAAGCAGGCATTGACGGCGAAATATCTAATGAAATATCTACAAAACTTGAATCAAATTATAAGACAAATGTTAAATATCCTCAGTCATGGCTTTTTAATAGACTACGTAATATTTTGAAAGAATCAGAACGAATTATTAATCTGACTGATTTTAAACAGATTGTTGACATTAAAATCGGTGATATTGTAGAATTTGATGGTATTGCATCACCTGAGCCGTCTTATATTATGCGTAATACTTTCAACCAACTGTTACCAATTGTAGAGCCTTTCTTTAAGATTCAAATTAGACAGCAACAAAATTTATTGAATATTGTAAATGATGTTAGAAAAAATAACAATTTTGAAATTGATGATAAACAGAAGATTACTTTAGAAAATAAACATATCTATAAGCGTAATATTGAATTGAAAATATCAGAAATTGAAGATAATTTATCATTAATTAATTTAATTAAAGAATCAATAAATTCTCTTTTTCCTGAGAAATTTTCACTGCATAACCTTATTTTCAAATGTTCCGAAATGTCCCTTATTTGTAAAATTTATAAAGATTATGCAAGGAATGAAACAATTGAGGATATTCATTACGGAACTTGGAAAGTTTTAGGGAAAGTAATATCAAAAATTACCGAACAAAATCCTTATGATTTAATGAAAGACTCACCATTTAGTTACTTACCTCAAACCCAATTTGGAGATATTGTAAAATCCATGAATAACGAAAATCTTATGCTTCCTGAAATGAAATCAAAAATAACAGAAGATTCGTTATTAATAGCTCCAATTGGAATATTTATTTAAATGAAAAAGAAGCATCACTATGTACCACGATTCTATTTGAGTGGTTTTGCTCAACCAGATAAACCGGGTCAGATTTGGAGCTATGATAAGATTGGCAGTAAACCGGTATCTGTTTCAGTATTTGATGCAGCCACTCGTAATTACTATTATGCTTTTACAAAAGAAGACGGAAGCAGGGATACAGACTCATTAGAAGAATTATTAGGAATAATTGAAGGTAAAGCTTCAAGTGTAATAGATAAAATTTCAAACAAAGAAACACTAACTGATAACGAAAAAGGTGACTTTGCTTTTTTCATAGCAATTCAATTAACAAGGGTACCAACATTCAGGAAATGGCTAAGTGATTCAAAAGCTAGTATTAGGAAAAGAACGATGCAAATTAGTGCATCTTATTCTGAAACTTTTTATGCTATCATTAGTAAAATCACTGAAAAAGAAAGAATAACAATCAATCCTGAAGAGTTTAGGAACTTTTGCTTAAAAGGAGACTATGATCTTGAATTTTCTCTGGAAGATTCACTAAAAGATTTTTTACAAATAGCTATGTATTTAGTTGAAATTATTCTAAATATGGGATGGGGTTATATCCATACACCTTCCAATGCTTACTTTTTGACCTCTGATAATCCTATAAGCTGTGTTGATCCTTACAAAAACTCAAATTCACCAATCGGATATGGGCTAGCAGATATTAGTATTGAACTCACTTTTCCTTTATCAAAAGGGATTTGCTTCCTTGCATCATGGCAAAACAATGTTTTAGGTCATTTCACATATCCAAATGAGAAATATATTTGGGAATTAAACCGAAGAACAATTATTTCAGCAACAAACTACATCTTCTCTCCATACAATCATGACAAGATAGCCGAAATCATCCAAAATCCGATAATCCATAGATAATTTTCAATTACCTGTGCCAGTTTCAAATTTGACAATTACTCGATCCAGAATATTTCCTTCTAATTTTTCTACTATAATTCAACTATATAATATTGCAGAGTCCTAAATATAAATAAAAAAAATCTTATCAATCATGGCACCAATATTCAAAAACGGAAAATTTATTGAAGATTCTTCATTGAGTGACAAAGACTATCAATTATTCCGAAAAATTTATGAAAAGGCATCAGTATTGGCAGTCAAATTTATTTCTAAAATTCTTCGAGAATATGGTGATGTTCTGGACTTTGAAGATTTCGAATATATTGATAATCTCTTACCAAAAGAAAGTAATTACAAGACCTGGTATCCTTTGTGCGGAATACACATTATACTACATAGAGTATTAAAATTTCGTTCAGAATTCAACTCCATTGAATTTTTCTTGTTAATTCAGTTTATGTTCAAACAATAATATGAACTCTGTATAAAACGAATATCGAGTTTGGTGTGGTGAACTCCACCCTACTCTATTCGTTACTTATTTGGGTAAAATAGACAAGGGTTATTGGATTATATTCATTCGTCAGAAATGGCGGAAAATCATAAATTCTTTTTTCGTAAAGAGGGAAAATCATTTTTCTTTTAACACTATTCAGTCTTATGTTAAATGATACGACCACTCTAGTTATTGCTCTTTATGAAAAGTAAAAAAAATGTAATATTTTACTTTACTGAATAGTATTTTAAGATGGAATAGTCTTATTTTAAGCATTTTAGATAATTACTTAAGTAGATTCTGATGATAAACTTTACTGAAATTAATTTTTAAATATTTTATATGTTTGTTTTCCATGTATATTACCTCTAAGTTCATCATATTCAATAATAAATTCACTAGGAACAATGATTTTCAAATTTTTTATTTCATGAACATAGTCATAATTCCATCCTTCCATAGGCGAAGGGTAAAAGAATAAATGTACTTCAAAACTGATATTAAAATTACTTGAAGGCAAACTGTCTTTTTCTCTTATTTCATCTAAAAGTGACTTTATTAGACCTTTCTGTAAATCAATCCTATCGATATTTATTTCTTCAGAGTAATAATATATGAATTTAATATATTCAGAGTCAACATCATCATAGATTACTTCAAGCTTTTCACACCCATAATTCAATTCACCTTCTCGTAACTTGAATTCATTTTTAGGAAAAAGAATAAATGCTTTTTTAGATAAACTAAATGAATCAAGAGAAATACTTTTTAATTTTGATAATGTATCAAGTCTCCAACCTTTGAATATTGAAGTTCGTTCCTTCCAGAATTTATCGTTTTCACTAAATCCTGTTCCGAAATTCATAAACAACAATACAACAAATACTAATAAATATTTGATCATAGTGTCACATCGATAACTTATTTAAAAAATCTAGTGAAGTCCTGCTTTCTTCCACCTAAAGGAGTTAATATATCCTCAAATACTGTTTCACCAACTATTTTAAGTGCACTTGCAGTTGGTTTCACATCAGTATATGTAAATTTGGTGACATCAACACCAGAGCCATACATTTGAGAATATTTTTGTAAAATTGACATTGAACTATTAGTCCATTTGTATTTTCTGTGAGAATTAGCTAGATTACTTTTTACTAAATCTTTTCCATCCCATGCATCAGCACCACCAGAATAATCTTGAAATCCTGTCAGCCTTCTATCAAATCCAATAGCATTTAATGCTGAAGTAATTGCATATTTTTTATTTCGTTGAGAAATAGATTTTCGAAGGAAATTTTGATAATTTTTTAATGTTGCACCTTGCACAACAGAATTATCATACATAACTAAATCATCTAATGTCTTTAATGAACCGGGCCCTTGATTAGCAATATTCATTAAAGTATTACCTATTGCTAGGGCTTCATCTTTAGAAGCTCCGCCACCAGTCTCTTGATTTATTGCTGCTGCAAAACCTAAAAATATGTCATGTCCAATGTGTAAATCCTGTGCTCCTTTAAATCTCCAAGAATCATTTTGACCTGCAGGAGTAGGCCCCTGTAATACCCCATCTGTCAGCATTGTTCTATTATCATTAACAAGATCATTTCCGGCCCATTGCCCGTCTGATTTATAATAATCTGCCTTACCATCAGGATCAATCCTGTTTATAGGATTATTTGATACAAAGTTATATGGACTCTTATCAGGAAATTCTGATGATAAAGGGTCAATACTCATCCATCTTTTGGGTATCTCTATCACTATTTTGCCTGATTTGATCATTTCTCCCTTTGCATTAAAAGCTATATATTCCATATTTACAAGGTTAAAATGTAATATTTGAATTTCAGAATTTGTATCGTTTGCAATAGCTACAAAATCATATTCTCCGCTCTTCTCTTGCTCAGTTTGCAAAACTCCTGCTTTGCATCCAAATTGAGAATATGGATTTTGTGCACTTGATATTGTTATTGACACAATAAAAATTGTTAAGAAAATAATCAAGTTTTTCATTTTTTTCTTTTATTCCAGATGCTAATTTTGGAAATTCTATTTTTGATATAATCAATGTCATTTGTATCAACATTTGTATTATCTATCCAAATTAAATAAAGCTTCTTTAAATCTGACATGGAATTTGGTAAACTCCTTATCGGATTGGAAGTTAAATTAATATATCCCAAATTTGTAAGAAGTGAAATTGAATCAGGAAGATTAGTAATTTTATTGTTTTCCAAAACAATTCCTTCTAAACTGCCAATTTTCAATAATTGATTAGGAAAGTGAGAAAATTCATTATTGGCAAGTGAAATTTCTTTTAATTTATTTAGATTTATTATTGAATCAGGTAATTCAACAATATGATTATTGTCAAGACTTAAAGATTCAAGATTTTCTAATTGTGAAATTGAATTAGGAATCTGACTCAAATTATTCCAGCCTACTCCTAAACCAGTTATTTTTTTATTTTTTGATAACATTCTTATGATAGCATCTAAATTTGTAAAATTATTCTCATCTAAATCTATAACTTTTAAATTAGGCAAACCATTCAATGAATCAGGAAGGAGAATAATATTATTTGATGATAACCCTAATCCTGTTAAATTTTGTAAATTTAAGAAATTAGGAATGAAATTAATCTTATTATTGGACAAAGTCAAATGTTCAAGATTTGTTAATTTATTAATACTTTCAGGAATATATCTGATACTACAATTGTCTAATTCTAAAATTTCCAAACTTTCTAATTCAACAATTCCTGCTGGAAAATCCTTTAAATTAGCGTCACCAATTTTTAGTGTTTTTAAATGAAGTATTTTCTTAAGGTTTTTAAAAAAAAGTTTATAATCAAGGTGCCTGCAATTAAATAATCGTAATTCAACTATTTTTTGTAAACCAAAAAATGATTCAGGAAACTCAACAATTTCCAAATTGCTGAAGGAAACTTCTTCCAGATTTTTTAATAAGCCAATACTGTCAGATATTGTACCAGCATAATAATTATTTAAAACCAAGCAAATTACTGAATCGGGATATTTAATAGCTTTTTGTATGTCGTTGTATATATAATTATATAAGCTCCAACCATTGTGATGTCTTTGTACCTCATCTTTATTAAATCCAATATAATTTATTGAGAATAATAAAATAATAATCAGAAATAATTTTAACATTTTGTTATTTTCCTAAATTAATAAAGACATCATATTTTATTTTTAATATGACACCTGATGAATTGTAAAAATTAATAGTTGGCATTGGAGCGTTTAAATTTGTTAATCCTTGTAATTTGAAAGTTGCATGCTGTGTAACCTGAAATTCAACATTTAAAGCATGGGCACCATTTAAATCACTACCTTCATTTAATGAAGAAGATGTTGAAGGATTTCCATCTTTGTTGTGAGTATGAAAATCAGTCATGACTTCTGATCCTCCATGGTCAATAACCATTTGCCTTACATCAAATTGTGGACGATTTTCAGCATTTCTAACGACATAATCCTTTCCACCTTCTTTAAATTTACCGTCTTTACTGAATGTTGCTCCAGTTTCATCTGATGTCCCACGTAGTCTATTTGCTTCACTTCGCATAAATCTATCGAATGCCTGTCTCTCTTCATATGGAGCTACTAATATTGTATTATTTTTATCTCCTTTTAATACTTTGAAATCTGTATTTTCATCAATTTCTGATTTTGTTACAAATATAGAATTATCATCATCTTCAGTATGCTTCACTAATTCTCCACCCTCATTATAAAAATCAGCCAAACCGTTAGGATCAATCCTGTTTATAGGATTATTTGATACAAAGTTATATGGACTCTTATCAGGAAATTCTGATGATAAAGGGTCAATACTCATCCATCTTTTGGGTATCTCTATCACTATTTTGCCTGATTTGATCATTTCTCCCTTTGCATTAAAAGCTATATATTCCATATTTACAAGGTTAAAATGTAATATTTGAATTTCAGAATTTGTATCGTTTGCAATAGCTACAAAATCATATTCTCCGCTCTTCTCTTGCTCAGTTTGCAAAACTCCTGCTTTGCATCCAAATTGAGAATATGGATTTTGAGCTTTTGTTATAACTATTGAAAAAATAAATATTCCTAAAAAAATAAACAAGTTTTTCATTTTGAATTCTCCTTATCATTATTTTTCATTTTTTTCATTTCTTCTTCAACTGAACGTGCCCATTTATCGTAGGATTCAGGAGACATGTCTGTATAACCTAATTCAGTAATTCTTTTATTAATTTCTTTATAAGATGTCTCTAATTTAACTAAAGTCGAATTAACAATATATGGATTATTTAAAAGATTAGTTCTATCATTAATTATACAGTCAGATTTCAGCATTAGAGCCATAATGCAATTGGGATAATGCTCGAGAATTTTATTACACATCATTTCTACAACATCTCCATACCCATACTTCTGTTTATAACCCATTGCTAAGTCATAAAGACACATTGCAACAGATTCTTTTTGAGTCAATGGAGACATGTAAACACCACTTTTAATTGCTTCTGCTGTTATACCCATAGAAGATATAATCCAAGCATCTGAAGAGAAAGCTCCGCCATTTGTCAATTCGATATTAACCCATTTTCCTTCTTCATCCTTATGCTTAATATATAAATGACTTGGTGCAACACTAAGAAAAGATTCAACACCCATTTCATCTGAAAGAATTTTAAAGAAAAATGGCAAAGAATGACAATTGCCCTTATTTGTTCTCATCAATTTAGTAACAAACATACTTGTCCAGTTTTCATAACCCATAAAATCATCAAAATCGTATTTATAAGTTAAACTGTCATTAATAATAGTCGGTTCGCACATATATGAATATACAGCATATAAGCCTGAAGTTTTGTATTTTTCTAATCTCTTTGCTTTAACAAACCATTTCAACTTCTGAACAATAGTATCAATCTGTGAACAATATAATTGATAGTTTAAAGAATCACTGAGAAAAGCATTTTCTGTAAGAAAAACAGCATGCTTAAAATCTAGTTTCTTTTCACCATTTAGCATAGATTGCAATTTATAAAATGCATCTTCATAAGATTTATCCTTAAAATCCTGTTTAATTATTCTTTGAACCTGCGTAGTTGAACTACATGAATAAAAAAACAAAAAAGTTATAACTAATAGGATAATTTTAAGAAAAATATATTTTGTTTTAAAGATAATTTTCTATTGTCCTTTAATAAATTTCTAATACCAGTTTTCGAGTTAAATTCAAGGTAACTTCTCTCCTACCTCATAACCACAAAACTCTTCATTATTCTTTCATACCCTGAAGTCACCACACATTGATATATTCCCGATGGCAATACTGCGGTTGAGAAGTTGATTGAATTCTGAGTTGAAACGTCTTTTGTGTCGAACTGCTTGATCTCGATTCCCAGTGAATTATAGATTGATAATTTTTGAATAGGAACTGCCGAATTTGACAATGATATTGTTATATTATCTCTGGCCGGATTCGGATATACACTCAAACTCGTTTCAACTGTCTTTTGATTTTCAACATCGGTTATCCATTCGTTTACACACGATTTATAGATACCAGTTTGATATCCTGCAAATAAGGTATCGCCAATTACCAATAAAGAACTTATATATAATGGAGTACCATCTGCTATTCCCTGATTCGCTTCCTTCCAGACTGAAGTATTTTCTGATAATGAAAACACACCACTGTAATAGGTTCCGGCAAAAACATTATTGTCTTTGACAGCTAATGCAGTTATCCGTTTTTTGGTTAATCCCTGACTTATATCTGTCCAATCAACACCATCATTTGTCGATACATATACTCCATTTCTTGTTCCTGCATATAATTTCGTTCCTGCTACTGCCAAAGCTGTGATTGAATCATTGCCAAGCCCTTTATTCGCCTTTATCCATTTTACACCATCATCTGTTGAATAGCAGACACCATTACTTTTAGAACCAACATATATTTTATTTCCACTGGAAGTAAAACATATAATATCACCGTTAATCATACCATCATTTGTAAATTCCCAGAGTGTATCCCTGTTTTTGTTTATCATTACACCGTACGTATTACCTGCATATATATAATTTCCTTTTATTAAAACTGAATAAATTTCAGTTGAAAGATAACTAACATTAACCCTAGTCCAATTCTTCCCAATATTTGATGATACATATGTATATTTGTCAGTGCCTAAACAAATATAATCTTTATCTGCACTTATAGCATAAATTTTATTAAATGCAGGAACTTTTAGTGAGAGCCATGTTGCTCCATTATCGGTTGATTGATACAATAAATAACCTCTTGAAGCATAAAATTTATTGTCAGTTGCTACAAATGAATTAAACGAGCCTTTCACAGCTTCGCTGGCTAATTTCCATTCGGAATATCCCATCTGCGATAAAGAAACAACCATAGCAATCAGTAAAATTATCTTTTTCATTCAGTCTCCGCATTTATTAATAATAAATTCTTCATTAGATTTCCTTTTCTCCTGCCATTATCACACCCCTTGATCCCCTCTCAAGATGGGAGAATACAAGCAGGATGCCGTATTTATACCATCTGTGATAAAGAAACAACCAAAGCAATCAGTAGAATTATCTTTTTCGTTCAGTCTCCGCATTTATTAAAAATTATATTTATTAATATGAAAATGGCTAAAATTCATGAATTTTATTACTTTTTATCCGATAAACATCCCATCTGGCAAATTTGATTTAATTGCAGCTATTACATTCTCATCTTCTGTTTCTATATACATATAATAATCATAACCAAAAGTTATTGAAAGCTTATTATTTGGCGAATTAAGCTCAGCCCAAAAAAACAATCTTAGAATAGCCTGACTAATCAGAACAGCTTCATCTGAATTTGAAATTTTACCTTTTTTCAAGATTTTTTTTACTTCTTCTGAAGGCTCAGGATCGTCATCAAAAATTTCTAATTTTTCGATTAATAATTCGTTGACTTTGCTTGCTTCAATTGCAACCCTAACAACAGATAAATATTTATTTTCACATTCTTCATATTCATCATAAGTAAATAATTTTTCATTGAATATTTTCCCAATTTGAGTGTAACCTATCCAGTCATTTTTTGTATAGTATCCATCTTCATTTCTAAATAGAGGATTATATTTTGTTATTCTTAAATACATTCTAATCTCCTATTTTATTAAGTAACTTATCGTAAGTCCCCATTCTTGTTTCAGGATTTTTTAGTAACTTTACTTTTTTTGCCATTTTCCAAAAACCACCAATATGAGAAGTAACATCAGGACTAATATAATTTTTGCCATTATAAAAAACCTTTTGACCTTCTGAAAATACACCTCTAACTTGTGAATAGCCAGCTGGAATAGGTAATTCAGATTTTAGTGCCGAATTATCTGCTAATTTTTTAATAACGGTAGTATAACCCATCCTCGATTGATTATGCACCAAAATCTGTATATTAGATACAAAATAGCTATGATTCTTAGGAACTTCAAAATTGTAAATTGTAGTAGCAATATCTGTCCTATAAGTGTAAATACTATCTAATTGAACTTTTAATCCAACATAGCTAATAAGTTGATCACCTATTTTCAGTTTATTAGCTGCTATCCAAGCATTATTTACAAAGAAAGGATGCTCAAGAGTACATATAACAGAATCATTATCAAAGTACAATTTGATAAAATCATTCGAACTTCTAACAAAATTATTAGTTACTTCAGCTAGCTCTACTTTTTCATTTATTATATTATAAGACCATACACTGTCTCCTGCTTTAACATTTTGAATTTCAATCAAGCCATTTTGACTTAAAATCAAAGTACCTGAAACAAAACATGCTCCTAATTTTATTAATCCTTCTAATTCTGAAAATGCTTCTTTTTGTAAAATTTTCTTTATTCCCAAATTTATCAATCCTTTACTAATACCACCAGCTATAGTAATCGCGGCAAGAACATCAAAATCATTAGACTCTATTCCCTCAATGAACCATGGATTCATTTCTCCATTTGGTAAAATTGGTGAAACTTTTTCCCAATGATTTTTAATAGCCTCTGAAAACATTTGGCTAAAATTTGGATCATATGGAACATTAGTTTTAAAACCAAATTTGCTTGCATCTAAATTTTCATCGAAAGCATGTTCTGCAAGTGTTTTCAGTTTTCCAGAATATTCATTATCGGATAACCAGCTTCCAGTCCCATTCTCACCAATGTGCCAAAATTCTTTTGACGTTGATGTATAAGTATAGGGCAGTAAAGTATTAAAATCAATACCTTGTTTAGTAACTTGTCTTTGTTCGCCTTCACTACTACCAGTAGCTTGTTTAGAAATTATTTCATCTGTTCCCTCTGGATCACAATATAATATTGGGTTATTTCCAAATCCAACATAAGGACTCTCATATGGTTTTATAACAGGATCGAGAGTAATCCATCTGCCGATTTTAGAGTTATATTCCCTGAATTCGGTCGTATATTCAATGCCTTTACCCAATATATCATTATCCATTTCCATACCATTAAAACCATATCTGTGCTTTTCGCTCTGCCAGCTCTGCCCGAGTGTTCCCGGTGGCGGTGGCGGCAATTTTGCCACAGGCATAAGCATACCGAAAGCATAATAATTATTTATGCTCTTCAGGTCTAATGAGTAGGGTCCGGCACCCGGCTGAACCGACACAGGCACTTTAATATCCGAAAATGTTTCGCGGACATTGCCGAGGTGGTCTTTGAATTCATATTCCCTGCCACCAAGAAAGCGCTTGTCTATTTTTGGGTAGAGTGATAAGATATTATTATCATCATAATTAAAATCGTTTGATAGTAACAAGCCATTTACACCATCATCAGGTTTTCTCGTAGCAAACAATCCATGGCTTTCACTGCCGTAAATATTCCAATGCACAAGAGATGGAAGATTAGGTCCAAAAGTCTCACAACGATCGAAAACCTCATAAACAGCCAATACCTGTTCGTTAGCTTCACGCATATAATATGTATTTTTAAGCCCCAATGCCTTCATACATTCGTAACAATTTTCGAAATAAGCTAGTCCGCCACCGATTTGAGCTGATTGATTACACCATAACTGAATTTGATCTGAAAATACAGTCTTGGCAATTCTTTGACCTCTAGCATCATAATAGAAATTAATCTTACGCTGTTTCATCATCGGAACTTGTGGCACAGGAGGAACCGGTAGTAATGGATACACATCTATCATTTCTGTTATTTCCTCAATTTTACCATCGGGTGTCCATGTTATAGGTGAGACGTTGTATGCAGGATCAGAAACGTCGCTTTTCAGATTACCGATTTCGTCATAGATATATTGCTGTGAAGTTGTACCATTGATATTTTTCAATTTATTTGTTGCGGGTAATGTCCCATCATAATATGTATAGCTAAAGTTATCAGTTACTAGTGGAACAATAGATTTGACCCTATTCAATGTTTTGAAATTACCATTCGGATCGTATGAGAAAGACTCACTGAATATTCCTCCAGGTTCTGGAACGCCATTAAATTTATTTTGAGTTATTCTGTTTAACAAATCGTAATTATAAATGTTATAGTAATTAGGAAATGACATTTTATTTTGAGTATTATTGAAATTGGTTATAATTCCGGCTATATTACCGTTGTATAAATTAACTGCACCCATCGGATGAGCTGTTCCTCGAATATTATATGGATCGGATGAACTCAAAAAATCCCCATCAAAATAATGCAAACTCATTCCAAAACCATCTTGAGCAAAAGATTCTACATTTGACGCATTTCCATCTCGACCTGGATCGTTATTGATAATATTATTACTGTTGTTAATTGTTTTCAGCCATCCATTAATCGTATAAGAGTAGTCTAATCCTTGTAAGTTGTCCTGACCGACTTCAATTCTTTGTAATGGACCATGCAGATAGTAATAATATTTTGAATCAGCATCCCAAATTTCTTCATGACGGGATGTTTCAACCTTAGTAATTCTGTTAGACGCATCGTAACTATATTTATGATACATTTCGTCGTCGCGGTATCTATCGTAAATAATCTTATTCACTTTTCCACTAATCAGATCATATTCATATTCATCTTTTGTCGTAAAATTTCCGCCAAATGATACTGCACCTGGAGGTCTATAAGATGGAAAATCGCTAATAATCCATTCAACATTGCCATGAAGATCGTAACTATAAATTGTAGTTGCTTCATCGTTAGCTGATGAAGGATTAGGATCTCGGACTGTGTATGAAACTCTGTTTCTTAAATTGTTCTGTACATTTGATGAATATGGACTGGGAATGGCTGTAATACGACTATCATAGTAAGTATTCGTCTTGAAAGTTATCGCCATATTAGAAGGTATTGCTTCCGGTTGAGCTGAAGCATTCGGATCCGGGAATGCATCAATTTCTGATTTCTTTCTTAGCTCTTGTATAACATCATCATTTAATGATGAATTTACAGTCATTTCACCTGATTCTTCAACTCTGCCAAGCTTATCATATTTCACATAAGAGAATTTATGATCATTAAGATTACTTGATCGCTGTCTCGAATCTTGAGAAAATCTTAGTTGTCCCTTTAAGTTATAAATATTTACTGTATATCCTTTGTGAATTGATGTTCCATCATCATGATCCGGATTGCTAGAAGCAACTAATTGCCCAAGTGAATTATAATCATAGTTTGTAACGAATGTATGTGGAGGTATATCTGCTCTTGTTCTGTTAAGATCTATTGATATTCCTTTTGGAGGAACAGTTCTAAGCAGATTACCAGCCCTATCATAGTAATATAATGTATAATGATAATATTTAGGACTTTCAGCAGTAACTGTATACTCTTCATGTTCTGCAAAATCTTTAAGTTTCTCATTTATTCTCTCTTCAATAATTTGTCCCGCTTTTGTCACTTTATCATCAACATTTGATTTTATCTGCGATGCAATTGAATTCAATATTATAGGAATAGCTTCATCAAGGCATGTTTTAGGTCGAGTAATAACATCCGTGAAGTCGGGTGCAGTTTGATCTTCCCATTTTATACAAACTTCAGGTGGAGGACATGTTTCAAAGTTGGATCTTATTTTAGCAAACTGCAGTTCCATGTATCTATAAGGTATTTTAGCATCTCTACCAGTCACAGTTTTGAAAATTATTGGCAGTTCACAAGTTGGAGGTGTTGACTCAATTGAATTTATTTCACCGATTTCAAAATATTGATAATATCTATCACTTTCTGGAGTTCTATTATTATTATTTCTTAGAATAAAAGCCGGGAACATATCACCAGTGTAATCTGTAATAAGCGGATCATGAGGAGCAGAACTATTATCTGTATGCCAATTCTCGCCGACATGAATAGAATAGATATCCCATAAATTGGATCCCCAAAAGTATCCAGATAATGGAGGATACTGATTGGAACCGTCATAATTCGTGTAATCCAGTCCATAGATAGTGTGATCATCTACATTATTATCATCACAATCTCTACCAGATATTTCAACAATCTCTCCTAAATATGAATTAATTTTTGTTGTTAGTGCAGTCTGGAGTTCATTACATATCTCATACCTCTTATTCAATTTATTCATTTCGGTGAAAGATACATTGGCATTTGAAGAAATTAATTCATTCAATTTATCATTTAATGTCTTTACAATTTCGTTACCTTTTGTAATAAGAGTATAACACTTATAATTATTTGGTAGCTGTAATGTAGTTTGAGTTAACTTAGAATAACCATCGGGACAAAAGTCAGTACTGACATTAGGATGCTCAATTTTTAAATTAGGTTTTCTCATCATTTTTTTTAGCCAATCAAGATCAGTGCTATTAGGTATTAAAATATTCTTGTCATTGAGTGCAAGTTCTACATCACATTTTGACATACAATCTTGAATCAAAGCAAACACAACCGCATCAATCGTTTTAAAATAGTAAAATGTTTTAGTTTCAATTGTTCCTGAATTAATTCTTACATCTATTTCATAATTACAAGAATTACTTACTAGCGATCTAGGATTGCCTTCAATCGGATAAAATTTCTTGTATCTAGGTGAATTTACATCAGTAGTCTGGTCTTTCCATTCAGTATCACCTTCAATTACAGATCCTATACTGTGGAAATATTCTAAAACTTTAATTGTGATTTCATTCTTTCGTGATTCACATCCCTTTTCACAGGAAATTGTCATTAATCCGAATAAATCTCTGATTAAATCATTGTCAGGAAGAGTATGTTTGGTTTCAGCATCGTCAATTTTCTTTAAAATACTATTTATTTTAGTTTGTTCGTCTGATGAGTAGTTATCATCGTTCTTGGCAATATCCTTTAGTTTTTGAGTTGATTCAGTAGTTTTAATATTAGCTGAATGAAGTGCAGAAGCGAACAATTCCCATCTTTTGTTATCTTTATTACTCTCACTAATACCAGGACCAGGCGAATCGAAATCGTAATTTATAGTATTATTGGGACTTGCTAAGTCAAAGAATGTAGGAACAGGGATAAATTGATTAGAAAAATCAATTTGTAATAAAGATTGCCCTTCTATTGTATTTCCATCAATATTACCTGTATAGTATTTTCTTTGATCATCTATGGTGTATTTAAAAAATTTATAAGCATTATCAATGTATCCCATACCATATTGGTTATTTCCAGCAGTTCCATATTCATGGTTTGAAATTCCTTGATACATTTTTCCAGTACATTTAAGAAATTCTTCAAGTAAATCAAAATTCTTATTTATATATAACTGACCTTCTGTGGAAATAGTTTTGCCATCAATTATTTTTCCGATATCTGCTAAAGTAGTTAACTTAAAAGCTTTTACTCCAAAAGCGGCAACCTCATTAGTCCAGCAGTTACATAAATTAGTCATTTTATAGTCTTCAACTGGATATATACCGATAGTTTCAGTGCTCATTTTTTGAATCAAAACATTAAATGGATTTGATGAAAAATTAGGATCTGAAGGAACTAGTTTATATAGTTTATCACCATTTCTATAAAAGCTTTTTTTGGTATCATTTACATTAGTTATACCCAGTAATATCTTTTGTTCGTCAGTTAAATTATTAAATAAATATTGTTCAAACTTATCATAAGATGTAAGAATGCAATCAGTTTTTTCACACTGATCACATATAATTTTGGGAATTGTAAATTTATTTAAACACGAAGGATCACCTAGTTCTAATTCAAAATTCTGTCGTTCTTGGGATTCAACCCACTCCTTTTTGGTATTATCATCCATTTTGTAACCATTACTTGTTCCATCTGTTAAATAAGCATAAAACTTTTGTAATGATCCTTGAGTAAATTGGCCGGTACTTTCCAATGCCCGTAAATCATCTAACTTTTTATAAATAGGTTTAAAAATATTATTAATTTGCCCTGTATAAAAATCATAAACATGGCTTTTAAAAGATTGAATATCAATATCAGCATTATAAGTCAAAACTCTTGAAAAATTATTGTTTCCTGGAAGGGTAGGATAATGAAGTATATCTTTTGTAGTTCCATCTACGTCTGAATTGTATATATTCGCTAAATTCCATGGAGTTCTATCCAAATTCAAAATAAATAAATTGACTTTAAAATCAAGAGTTTTATCTTCCAATGGTAAACCACAAAATCCATCATCATTTGAGGATAAAGTTACTGTTTCTTGTGGCATTTCATAATGAATTTTTACCTCAAGAATGCTCTCATCAATACCAATAGATTTATAAGCAAAATAACTGTTACCGATTTTATTCATTCCAGTAATTTGGTAATTGAAAGTTTTCTGTAAGTACTCTTCATCATTATTAAGATTAGAAAGATTAGGATTAGCAATAGCATTATCCTGGAGACATGTCGCAATTATTTTTCCGGACATATCATAATAGGCTATAGATTTAACCTGATTCTGATCAATTGTGATTTGTTTAAGTACAGTATTAGCATCAGGTACTTCTGCACCAAAAATTGGGAGCAACTCTTCATCTGTCGCTTTCGTGTAACTTACTCTGACTGTATTAGGAGGAGTTGTTGGGTTAGCAATTTCAGGTTTAGCGCGCAATGTTTCACCCGGTAAACCTGTTTCTTTGACTCTATCAGTAGCATCATTCATGTAAATATTTCTTGTAAAAGGATAACCTTCGGCAGATGGAATTTCGGCAGTTTCTGAAATAATAGTACCGTAATTACCATCTCCATCATAGTAGTTGTTCAATATACATCCTGGATCAACAGAATAATTACCAACCGAAGTCAGATCTCTATCAAAATTTTTTGCTTGATAGGATACATCATCTTTTGTTATAATGTTAGACCTGTATTTAATACCAGTATGAGCATAAGATTCACCGTTTGGATTATCCTGTACTGGAGCAGGTAATGTTTTAATTGCACCTCGTCCATTATAGTCCAAAATATTTTGTTGAATTATAGAAATTCTGGGATCTTCTAAAAAGTTTGTCGATTTATTACCTATAGTAACGATCTGTTGATTCTGTCTAACATTCAATAAGTTATCTGCATAGACCATTTCGTCTTGGAAATTGATTCCTGTTTCACTATTTTCAGTATAAATTCGAGAATGCTTCCAATTTATATCATCATCAATTTTAATGAAATATGCACAAATTTCGTTCTGACCCTCTGTATCAAATAAATCACCATCTTCAAATTTACAAGAAGTTGGCCAACTAATTGTAGAATTGCCAGTTGGACATTCAGGTCCAATATGATGTATTAAAATATAATCATTCCATTTTCCCCAATTTCTATCATCAGAGATCCCACCATTAAAATATGATCCTACATACCGGTTCCGCCAAATATAAAACCCACTACCTTCAGTAATAAAATAGTCTTTTAAAATACCCAAATTTTTGGCTTCTATTGTTAAAGCTTTCGACCAATCAACTATAGTACTACATTTATAAATATCGTCATAATAATCTGGATTTTGATTATGTAATCTTAATATTTGTAATTGAACATTTTCTATTTTATCTATACAGTTCGATGGGTCTACCCATTTAAAAATTTCTGCCGGTTCCATAAATTGAGATAAATCAATTTCTTTATATTTTGGGCAAGTCACTTCCAAAGTATTCGGATCTTCCGAACATTGAATACTAAATTCGTGTATCGGTAAATAACTATCGATGAGTTTAACTTTTTTTTCCATAGTATAGAAAAACTGTACCTTTATACTGTCAAGAATAGATCTTCCGTTGTTAGGATTTAAAGTAATATTAGTAATACGAAATTCATCAATAAGTGTTATTCCATCATTCATATAAAACAAATTTGGATCATCAATATATTTTAAATCCTGAATATTAATTCTAGTATCAGCACCTGTATAATCATTCAACGATAAAGTTGTAGTATAGTTACGACCCAATGGATTACCATTTTTATAAGCACCGAAATTAATATTAGCTGTGATAGGAAGTTGTGATTTAATATCACCATGATGATATGTAAAATCATCTATTTTTAAGACAACAAATAGCTTTCCCGTGTACTTCGTATCTAGGCAAGTATTACCAATTGGTTCTGGTGCTAATGTGAGATATGTTCCAATATATGCCTGATTGTCTATATTACTTTTGGAAAAAGTTACATTATTAGTGATATTTCTGTAATCGTATAATTGAACAGGATCATTGTACTTTTTATCTGTTGGTGGCTGTGACTTTAAACAAATCGAATTGCTTAAAATTATAATAATCGCCGTTACTAGTATTTTAATTGTTTTCATAGATTTATATAAATTAATTATACAGCATATTTTTATTTTACGATAATCGGATCTGGAAATGGTGTTAGAATCATTAAGAAACCATCCCAACCTTCACTAGATAAATGTTTTGCTTTTATTGGGTTAATAGTTAGAAAATTATTAGCTTCTGTAGTACCAACAATATATACTTTACCATTTTTATCTACACATACATCTAAAGCTGCTAGATATGTGGTGTAACCGAAATTGGAAATGTTTAAAAAAGAAGAGAACAAAATATTCTGACCATTATTATCAAAAATTATTAGAAAAGTTGCACCAGTATGTACATTTTCGTAGTGCTGATAATAATTATAGAAATAGTAATTTGTGAAGGGAAATGCTGCTGTAGTGCTTCCATATTCAGATGTAGTTTCACCAATTATATAAATGTTGTTGTTTTTATCAAGAGCTATACTATAACCCCAGTCATCATAAATACCACCAAAAGTCTTCTTAAATGCAAATGAAAAATCACTGGAGTTTATTTTAATTAAAAATCCTTCTTTTCCTCTCCCTATTACAGCTCCACCATCCCAGAAGTTTAGAGAAGTCATTCCCGTTTCAAGTGACCAAGTTGATCCTGTTAGATAAACATTATCATTAGCATCAAGAATCATTCTAAAATTGCTATAATCCTGACTAATATTTTCGTGATGCTTATCACCTAAAAACTTATAATTGATAACTGTTGATCCATCATGAGCAAGTTCAAATAGAAATGCATCATAATGATAAGGATTTGAATTTGAATTAGTATATGATGTATTATTTATAATTATATTTGAATATTCTACACATCCATATATATATATATTATTATTTGATTTTAAAGCAATATCTGTAATAATAACATTACCACCATTATTTTGACCAGAAATAATTTCATCAAAGATCAGTTCTGTGCAACTGGCATTTAGCTTCAAAATAAAACTCCAAGTGTTGGGATTAGATGGATAATGAAGAAAATGTCCTGAAACATATACATTACCGGATTTATCGATCGCTATTCCCGAACTAGATATTTTTCCTTCATTAATAATGCCATAGTAACCTGAATATTTCAAGTGATTATTCCTATCAAATTTCGCGAAAAAAATTGAATTTGTTGCAGAATGATTAATTGTATGAAATGTAGTAGATGTAAGTGGGAAATCATCTCCACCAATATAACCTGTTAAATAAACATTAGCCTCTCTATCGATTGCTAATGCCACTTTTCCATTTTCTGATAGTGCAAACTGATCTAAACCATCGTTACCTTGAGTACTCCCCAAAATAGTATAATTTACTTTACAACTAACCGGGTCATATTTGACAAGGAATACATCCAAATTATTATTTATTGTAGTTATACCGGACATATAGACTATGTTATCGTCATTTACTCTTATAGCATGTAATCTATCATGACTTCGATCAAAACCAATATATGATGAAAAAATAATAGGATCAATTATAAGTAACTTCGTAGTATCATAAGTTCCAAGTACAAAGGTAATTGAGGTATCTGAGTTTTTAAGAAATGAGCAGGATATATACCTAATTGTATCGGCAATTATCTGAAATGCTTTTAATCCTGAATTAATTAGATTATTTGCACTATTATAAACAGTAAATCCTGTGGATGAGCTATCAACTTTTATTGAATCTGCTCCATTGAACTTCATCCTGATCGAATTCGGGTTGCTTCCTGGAGAAACTATAAAATCATATCTGAATTTTGTGCTATCAATAAATAGTAGTTTTAAGTCTATTCCAGAGTATAAACTCTTTAATGTTATTTGATCAAACGTTGATACATCAGTAACCCACTTATTTGAATCAGAGCCTAAATAAAAATTATAATTAGCATTACCGGGAATATCTTGGGTAAAGCTCGAAAAGTTAGTCGATACCCAATTTGAATTAAGAAAAACAGAATTAATAGTTGTAATTGAATCAAGTTTATATTTAATTCCTGAATTAGTAATCTGGATTTCTCCCACATTGGATTTCGAAATAAATTTAATTGTTGAATCCCACTGCCCCTTATTTTCTATGAAATAGGATTGATCTATATGCCAATCAACAGCATAAATATTCAGAGAGCTGATTAGAACAATAAATAAATATAAAATATTTTTTCTCATTACATCACCTTATTTTCCATTCTTCTTTTTTATTTCTATATCTTTAGGTAAGTATTTCTGACCTTTCACAGATGATTTTTTTAGGTTTTCCTGATTAATGTTGCTTTTTAAAGAATCTAAATTTATTTTACCCTTACTTAAACTATCGATATTAAATCTACTATTGAATTTGGTTTTACTGATTAGTGAATCAGAACTAATTACATTTTCCTTTATATTATCAATTTGATCATTTATACTTAATTTACCTTTTTTAATTTTGTTTTCGATATTTGGAATATTCAAATCTTGATTAAGTGAATCAAGTGATGTTTTTGGAATAATAATTAATTTTTGTGGATCAATACCTTTAATCGCATTCCCAACAGTATCCAAAGTCTCTATCAAATTATCTTTATCTACACCGAATATTCTTACTTTTTGTTCATTTTGATTGATATTTATTTTTAAAATATCTAATTCAATTTGAGATATTGAGTCCTGTTTCTTGATATTTTGATTTTGTAAATCATGTAACTCTTTACTATATTTTGAGTAACGATATGTATTAGGTACTTTCAACTGTTTATTCCAATCATTTAAGCTACTATTTCCAGGCATCACTAATGGTGGTACATTACCATTACCTGCAATCATACCTCCGGAAACAATATCTCTTGATATAGATGGCGAATTATAATTTACTTCAGCAACCGTTTTAATACCACGGACTGTTTCTTTTTTGTTTCTTATTAATTTTCCCTCTGCATTGTATTGGAAATAGGTTGCTAAATGTTCGTTATCTAATACTGCAAGCAACTTTGAGTCATCTTTTGTGTCATAAACATAGCAACTCATTTCAGCATTTAGCGGTAACAACCTGTAATCATCAATATAAACCCCTCCAGTTGGTCTGTTCGTTTTAACTGAAACTTCAATTGTATAGTTATCTATTGGTTCAGTAATTTCGATTAAATCTACCTGTAATATAACTTCGCACAAAGTCCATTCACCAGTTTTAACAATAGGAGTCATCTGTAGATCAGAACTTTTAACTAATGTTCTAGTTGTATTATTATTAAAAATTTCTATATGGGTAACCAAATTAGGATTTATTATATTTGGATCATTATATTCTGTTGAAGAATAATTTATTTTCGCCCACACCTGACATAATATACCATGGTTGTCATTACTTGAATTATGTCTCATATCTAAAGAAGGTTTGATTTTAGATTCAAAACCAAGAATTTGTTTAAATTGGTCATTATCTAATAACAAGCTATATCTACCTGAATGAGCACCTAAAGAATAAACTAGGTCGTGAGATGTATTGAATTTACCATCTTCAAAATCCTCAAATCCAGCATTCATACTACTGGCATTTTTGATAACAAAACTTGGGTGATTATTATCTGTCACTTCATATTTGATTGTATTTGTAACACCAATTTGGTCTTTACTTTCAACCAAATTACCGTAAGGAGAATATTTTATTGCTTCACTAGTTTTATTCCATATCTTTTGATTCTTGTAATCACCAAGAGCTGGCGAATAATCTGTAATATTTGCATCCAAAAAACTCCAGTTAAACATATTCATTGTAAAAGTTCCTGCATTATAATTGGTTGGATTAACTGGGGGAATGCTCATAGCTCCTGTATTTGCTCCAGGAGAAATTGAAGACTGATAAATATATGAATTTTGTGGACGCCATTTTCCTACATTAGCAAGTAGATATGAATTCTTTGTATATTGTGTATTCTCACCTGACAATCCTGTATTTGAATTTGATAATTTTGAATATTCATTATCTTCAATGGGCCAATAATCATGTAAATTTGTAACTTTTGAATTAATTACATTTGTAAAATTATAAATTGGCTTGATATCAGGACAGAAATGTATGCATGATAATTCATTATTCCAAGTTCGAGTATCTAATTGCAGATTACATAATGCAGATAAAGATGGATTAATACAAATTTGACCATTTTCATTAAGAATAAAATATTCATCATAATTTGAATTACAATTAACATAAAAATCCATTGAACATTCTTGGATTTTATCCTCTCCTCTTATCTTAAAAATTTTGACTTCTCTCAGAGGTGGATTTGTTCCATTTTGTGGAACCCAAAATGGATCTGAAGTGGAATTACCTACTGCACTATAGTAAAGATAATAACATTTATCTGATGAATTCCTTTTTATGGAAAAATTTCCAAATTTATTTGTGAAGGAATTTGAGTATGGGTCATCATTTGCACTTTTAATAAGATCAAATAAATCGGAGGAAGAACTTTTATTAGCAATTCCGTTCATACCTTCATAAAATGCAACAAATGTTGTTTCAGCTTCGTTGAAATAATAATATGGTGTGAAATTAGACCATTTATATAAACATGTATTATTAGCATTATCCTTAGCCTTTCTGAATGTTCCTATCCAGAATTTTGTTATATAATCCACAAAGTTAATATTGGGATTTGTAATAAATTTAATCGCAGAACTACCGACATAAGCCTTTGGATCAGATGTACTATGAATATCATAATATATTAAATGAAAATTATCTTTTAAATTGCCTACCGGTTCAAAAATATCAGAACCTTTTAATGCTATGCCATTAATCGTGTATGATTTATTAAGAATATCATTTAAGCCTGTTATATCATTTATATTTATACTGAATTTATTATTTGGGTACAAATATGTACTATAACACGGAGTAGTAGATACACAAATATTATTGATATCTTCTGTCGAAAAATATCCTATCAAATTCGTAGCCCATGTCTTATCAAGCCAATTATTCAAATCATTCACCAGATCATTTTTTGTGTCATCTGCAATTGGCAACGGTTCCTCAGCGTTATAATTTAACCTTTGAGTTGATATATTGATTTTAACATACCTGCAATCTGTCAGTGGTTTATCAAGTAACTCCTTTTTACTATTATTTGTTGTGATTTGACCGGCTTCAAGTTCCTCTAGTTTTATAATAACATCCTTTACTTGAGTCGATTGACTAGCTCTACAATCTCCATCAACATTTGCAATAAGACTTAGATCAGGATAATAATTTGTAGTACCAGTTGGTGGATTTAATATACTATATGTTTCTGATGTATTTGAAGCACATTGTTGCACAAAAGAATAAACAATACTATTCAGTTGGTCAACGAATTTCTTTCTTTCTTTAATTTCCGGTATATTATCATAATCATCATATGGAGTTGGAGACTTATATTTGCTTTCTTGAATACCTGGGAAACCTCCATAAGTTGTAATATCTCCAATTTGTATATTCAATTGATTGGTTTTACCACTTTTTATTATTTCAATATTAACCATATCTTTTATATTAAATATAAAATCGGGATTAGCAGGAATACTTTGTAGTGGCAGATCTGGCACATTATAATATGGAATTAGAGAAATTACATCGCATTGAATATTTCCGATTAGATAAAACTCACTCTTATATTCGTCGTAGTTTGGATTATGACTTTTCGTTACCTTTAAAAGATCTCCTTTAGATAAATATTTAAGAATATCACAATTATTATTATTATATTTATCTGCTTTATAATCAACAAAAATATAGTATTTATATTGATTATCAGAAATATCGAATGAAGTACTTTCAAAATTATAATCTTGTACCCATCGAGTGAAGGTATAATCACTCATTTTGAAGTTTTTAGCACTATTGTCATATTCTCCATTAAATGAACTTAGTCTGATATTTTCATTAGAAGATATCTGACCCAATTGAGGGTAATGTTGAGGTGCCATAATTTTGAAATTATAATATTCACCATTGTGAACCGGTTCATTATTTAAAGTAAGGTTGTTAAATCCATCGTAAGTTTTTGTTAAAACAGGATCTCCTGTTAACGGATCAAATGCAATGTTTTCTACAGTATTTGTAATGTTGTCAGTAGAGGTTGTGATTTTTTTCAAAAAAGAAGGAAAACTGATAATTTTTGAACATACACTTGAACCTATTATTGTTTTTTCCTGAGCATAACTTAGTGATCCAAAGGGTACTGGCCAAGCGAGTATAGGAATAGTAATATCAACTTCACCTGATGTTCTGGATGTTTCATCAATTATTTTTCTATTATCTATGGCTATTTCAACTTCTTCACCAAGATTTTTTAATTCAAGAGTAGCCGGATTTATATTTTCATCAATTTTATCTAAAACGGGGACTTTTTCGCCAATTCCAAAATATTCATACTCCTTTTTTGATGTACATGGATTTGAATTTTCAATTTTCATTTTTTCTATATCAGGTATGACTGATACTGATCGTAAAGGATCATTCGGATTGTTATCATTTATTGAAAAATAATTACCACCGTAAATCGCTTCAGATTTGATTTTCCCGTGCATGTCATTGAGAATGAACTGATATCCCTGATTACTACTATATTCCCTTGTACTTGATGAATAGAAAGGGTTTGGAAATGGATTAGCCGGATTAAATGCAGACTGAATATCTGAAGAGGAGACTGATTTTATAAGTTTTCCTGATCCATCTTTTTGATTTTCACCATCAAATGGAAAATCTTTGACAGTAAAATATTCTTTAACACTATAACCATAATCATTCATTTCCGGATGGTCAATATATTTTCTCCCAGAATTAATACTTCTGCTAATTACTTTTGAATATCCTACGGCAGGTGCCGGTAATATCGTTTCTCCATAAGGACCTTCGTATTTTTCTCTTAATTCACTTTGCCATTCACATGATATCAATCCATCTGTACCCCAAGCAAAACCCGGTAGCGGAGATCTAAAGTCGAGGTAATCAACCAAAGGATTTTCTTCTCTTGCACCTTGCGGTTCATTTGTTGCAACACCGCTAGAATATTTAATTAATTTAGCGTTATTTTGGGGATCATTAATTGAATTCTCGTAAATATATTCACTTCCATATAATGATGGTTCTGCATTTTCAATATTTTTATCAAACTTGTCAAAAAGTAAAATCCTTTTGACTCTTATACCTCCCCCTTTTTTTGCGATATATTCAGGTAAAGGCAATCTGACATATGAATGACTTTCGTCAATATACCTACAATATTGGTCTTCATCCATACATTTTTTCTCTCCTAGGTGCCTAGTCGCAGTTCCTTCATTCTCATATGAAATATTAAAACCATCACCTGTAAGTGGATCTGTATTAATAATATCTCCTGAATTAAACATACCAGATCGATGAGCATACATATAATCAATACAAAGCTGTTTCATTGGCATTTTGCCATCTATATCTTTCAATTTGATTTTAATCCCAGATGGAGCATTAATTGATGGCCAGGGTACAACACCATCGATAGGGTTACTTTGACCATCTTGAGTAATGACATCAACATAGCCGTCAATAAATTCAGCTGCCTGGTTCTGCAACTTTGCCTTATCATGCTCACCAACAAGTGCATAGAGAAATTTAAAATATAATTTATGATCCTTAAAATAATTGCTAAGGTATGATGCATATTCAGAATAATTTATTGATATATCGTCTATTATTGGTTGTAACACAATCGATTTTTCAGTTTCGGAATATTCATAAATATTAAACAATGAACATGCAGGACGGTTTTGAACATAACAATAATCATTTTGTTCATATTGGATATGTATTTGTCCTCCTGAAGGGAGAGTTATTTCTTTCAAATTCCATGCGGCAGGATCGAAATCAACTGGATTTTTTTGATTTACCCATGGAAGATAGTTATAATGCCTCGAATCTGTTTTATAATTTGTACTGTTAGCAGGATTATCCTTCTGATAATTTCCCCAAATATCTACATCCACTGGATTATATGAAGGTGTTTGATTTTTTCCACTTCCATAATTATCTAGAGCCCTATATACTAAAGGATATCCATATTCATTTTTATATTCATAGTTAAAGATATATGGACTTATTTTATTATCTTTAATATTTTCATACTCAAACCATACTTTTTTTAAAGTTAGTTTACCGCCTTTATCTGTTCCGTTTTGTGTTTTAAATGAATTTGGCTGATTTGGCCATATAGGATAATTTTCATCATATTGAAAATGAACAGTCTGTATTTTCTTTTCCAATAATTTTGGTTGATAAGAGCATTTAGAATAAAGAACTATCTGCTCCAAAAATTGCATTGTATTAGCTTTTTGATTACTTCCGTTATATGCTGTACTGGCTGTATTATCTCCGGATGCTACAGATTCGACTTCAAATGCTTCATAATTGTCTTTCCTCTGAATAATTGATCCTGAATGACCTAAATTTTCCGCAACATACATTGATTGTAATTCGGTATCCCAATGATAGCCTTGTTCCCACAAATTTTTGGTTTTATTTGCAACTCTTTTTAATTCAAGATAGGTTTTATTTGTTATAAAATATGCAATATGAGTTTTTGTTTCGATAGATTCTAAATAATAAATTTCTTTCTCACCGTATGATACAGAACCTATATCATCCCTTATGTCTGAAAGTGAACCTCTTGAGTAATTTAACCCCCGATATGGATTTCTCCATTTATACCATTTATCTGTACTTTTTTTGTTATCTGCTCCACTAACTCTCCTATAATTAAATTTTGTGTATGAACCAAGATCATCTTCAGTAGGACCGTCTCCTTTTACATCAACATAATCAGGTGATGTAATAAGTGTTAATAAAAAAGTTGTTGCATAAGGTTCTCTTTTTTGATTACCTATGACAACTTCTGTTGGTTCATCTCCATTCCCGTAACTATTATCACTTTTTAATGTTTTTGCATTGTAAATGATTTTATTGTCTGATGTATTATTTGAATTGGCTTGTGTAATACCAAAATTTACATTTGTTTCATTTCTAGTATACACTGGAAGTCCATAAACATATGTATTTCCATCCTTGTTTACAATTGAAAATTCACCAATACCATCAGGATTTACGTTTGTAAAATCTTTTGAGGTAATTGAATTGTCTGATCGTTTATTAAATTGTAATGGAACTTCATCTGGAATATTTTTTATATCTTTATTTACATTATATCTGATAAACGATGATCTACCATCATTCTCTCAGGTTGAAGTATTTATATTCAATTTTGAATTGATATTGGAAATAGAAGATACTAATGGGGAAATTATTTCATAATGTTCAGATGTTTGATTGCCATAAGTGATACAGCCGCCCTTATCATTTAAAAATCTAAAGAAATATCCAGGACTTTTATCAAAATTTTGAGTTGAAGCAAAATTAAAATTTGAAACTGAGTTTACTAATTCATCCCATTTACTTACATTGAGAGTATGTGTTCCACCAGTATAATCTCCACCTATTCCAACAGTTAAAGGTGTTATGCCTACTGATAGATTTATTGCACCTTCACTTATTGTTGTTTCTGAAGTTTTAGCTGGAGGTCTGAAAAAGCCAACAGAAGCATTATGTAATTTAAAACTACCTTGTAATCCTTCACCAGTCAAAATAAAATTATCTGCATTATTAAATGGAACAGGGAGAAATCGATCCCGTTTTGTTATACCATTGTCTTTTTCACAGTAATAATCCATTAATGCCTTATCATCAGAAACATCCCCAGAATACATAAAACCGTATACTTTTTCTGTTACTACAGGAACCGTCCATTGTTTATTTACCATAGTAGCAATAGGGATTTCACCTTCAACTCCAATTCCTATTGTTGAATAATCTACCTTAAAGGATGGTCTAAATGCAGTTATAGAACCTTTATAGGGAGAGCTGTTACCAGGCAATCTATCAAAATATGCATCAGGTCCAAAATTATAATAAGTTCCTATTCCAGATCCCAAATATTGAGTAATAGATAAAGAAGAGATTTTGCCAATAAGCCTATTAGTAGCATTATTAGACAAATTATTCAAATAATTGTCTTTCTTATATTCTGTTTGTATCTCTCCATTGCTATACATTAAATTACTTATGGTATAATCATAACTTACCCTTTTGTTCCCTCTATTATCTAAATTGTATCCTAGACTTCCAAACTGTTTATTATCTAATCCAAAACTTAAATTATAATTGAATCCATTATATGTATTATAAAAATTAGTTTTACAATATGATAACCCTGCACCAATACTGGTTGAAGTTAATGTGACATCTCCTTTTGCATCCATATCTGATTTATCAACACAATAATATTCTGCTCTAACCCTGAAAATATCAGAAACAGTTATATTGGGTCTGGTTTGATTATAATAGATCACTTCAGTATTCTTATAATCGTCAGGGAATCCTTTTACTTGTCTTACTATAGATCCCGGATTAATTGTCCAGCCAAACCCAACCCAGGATGCTTCCTCCTCCGGAGATGAACCACTATGGTATGATAATGATAGTGCATATCCACTGCCACCTGGTCCTGGGATCGAAATTACGGGTATATTGTATGTAAAAGCTCCCGTAAATTCATTAACCATATTTTTAGTTGTTACTGATTCGAAGTTGGTAAATTCAGGTTGAGTTGGTCCGTTACTACCAGCCAGAATTATTCCACAAAAGGAAATTAATAAATTAATAAATATTACTATTTTTCGCTTAAAGAATTTTCTGAATTTTAAAGACATTATAAACTCCATTAAATTTAGATTGCTTTGTTAATAACACTTTTTTTAAAGTGTCCTGCTCTTTAGATTATTCCTGAATGATTTTTAAAATTATAACATTTTTCATGTTTATTTCAAACCACAAGTTTATTTTTTATATCTTATCTTCTTATTTTAGCATTTTCACTTAGTGCGATGCATTGTACTTGAGTACTTTTGAGTAATAATTATAGTAATCAGTTATAATTTAATTAACTTTAACATTTTCAATACTCCGTCAAAATCTGCAAATAAATAATATATTCCAGAAGATAATTCATTTCCATTTAAATCTTTTGATTTCCAAGTTATATTATACTTACCAGAGGTTTGATTTTCATTTAAAATTTCTTCGATTTTGTTACCTAATGAGTTATATATTGAAAGAACAACATTATGACTTTTCTTTATATCATAAATAATTTGAAAACTATTAGTAAAAGGATTGGGTACAGTTGTAATTTCAATTAAATTTATTCCTTCTTGATTTATCCCTTTAGGATCAAGAACAAAATTTTGGTTCACAGCGACATCTTTAAATGTATATTGTTTATTATCACTTGTATTTGTAATTCCCACTGAATCGATTTTGCTAATATCACCAAGTCCAAAATGAAGCTTTAATGGTTCTTCCACTAGCAATCCTTTACCCGTTGAAAATGTTTTGGAGAATTTTTTCCCACCTGGAGTATATAAATCAACTTTTGTTTCATAAGTGAAAATATCTGATTTTCCGGCTAGTATTTCAATATAATTGTTATTATTTCTAATTTGATTTTCAAAAATATTCACTTTATAATCATTAACTGAGATAATATCCTGATATCCATCATTGTTTAAATCCAATAGAATAAGATCAGAACCTAAAGAGTTTTTATTCAAACCTGAGCTAAAAGTCATTTTATTAAATGATTTATCTTTTTGTTGCAGATAAATGTCTGGATCAACACAATTACATCCACTTAATATTATGAAATCCGCTAATCCGTCATTATTAAGATCACACCACTTACATCCTACGTTTTCTTCTTTAAATTCAAAATCATGTTTATTGTTTTTTGTAAAAACATAATTAGGATAACCACTATTTTCATAAATGGTTGTAAATGATTTTATCTTATCCTTTTTATTAATTAAATAAGAACTGGTTTCTATTAAATCCAAGTCACCATCTTCATCTAAATCAATCCAATCTGCAACATAGGTTACTTTTATATTTAATTTGATAGTATCTTTATCTCTATTTTTGTATGTAATTTCATTGGTAGTTGTTTGGAAAACCGTACTGTATTCATCTCTAAATCCCGATTCACCAAAATTAGTCAATAATTTATTTCTATTAAATTTATTTACAATGAATATATCCTGTTTATTATCATTGTTATAATCAATCAATTCTATAGTTGACCAATCACTCGAATTTTCTATGTGAAAATAATCTCTATCTTTTAAAATAAATCCGTTATTTAGATTATTTATCAATATTACAGGACTTAGTACAAACCCGGTATCAGTAATTAATGATTGAGTAATTATAAGATCGGGAAAATTATCATTGTTGATATCTCCAACTGTAAATGATACTGGATTTGATAATTGAGGAAGACTTAAATTAATCTCTTTAAAATTTTGAGATCCTAAATTCAAATAAAGTTTATTGAATTTATTGTATATAATTTCATTACTATCTGTTGAGCCAAGATATAAGATATCCTCTAACCCATCTTTATTAATATCAATAATACAGTTTAAAATTGGGTTGCCAGATATATTCAAATCTTTGGTACCATTCTTAAATTTAAAATCACCTTCGTTGATATATACTTTTCCGTCGACTAATACATCCAGAAGTTTATCATCATTTAAATAGAAGAATGCAATTGATTTATTATTTATTAATTTATCATGAATACCAAATTCTTTTGATAAAACTTCATTAAACATAGGTTTGGCATTGCTCAATTTTTTTTCGAATGAAACTTGCAAATCGAATCCATATCTACCATAAGTCCATTGTCCATTCGATTTTCTCATAACTTGATAATAATATTTATCTAAATCGTTTCCTTCACAGGTCGGTAACTTTTCTTCAGAATCACTTGTAAGAAACAGACCTTCACTTAAACTGTCAATTACAATAAAAAACTGAGAAGTTAAAATTTCATTTTCAAGTTCGACTCTTATAATATTTTTATCATTGTTCTTAATAATAATTTTTTGGGGCTGGATTAAATCATTTTCTAATTTTGGAACTGGCATCCCCCCTTCATATCCATAAATATGAAGATATAAACTTCCTTCTGATTTTGAACTGTTATAGATTGAGAATAGAATCTTTTTCAAAACAATCGGTTGGGCTATTTCAAATCTTGAACCAAAAGCATTATAATTGTGATTTTTATAAAATACATTTTTTGAAAAATCATTAAAATAATTGATTGAGTCTAAATTTGATGCAAAGCATAAACTGCAATTTAATAGTACAAAATATGAAGTTAATATTACAATTATTTTATTAATTTTTATTAATTTATTCATTATTAAACCTTAATGTTTATATTACAAAGTTTGATTCTTTTATAATTGAGATTGGAGCAAAATCTTGTTATTTACCTATAAAGCTAAGTCAACAAGCAAAAAGAAATAAATTTATAAAACTTTCAACTTTTTATAAATTTATGAAAATAGTTGTTAATATGATGTGAAAGAATTGTGAAAAGATTGTGAATCGATGGTTTGGAATATTTATTTACAGCAAATCGTTTCTAAACGGTATCCTATTCCAGGAAGTGATACAATATATTTGGGATTTTTAGGATCTGGTTCAATTTTATGTCTTAATTTCAATATATATGTTCTAATTAATTCTGTACTTTCATCTAAAGATCTATTCCAAACAGATTCTAAGATAAATTGATTGGATAGGACGTTACCAATATTATCAATCAATAATTTAAGAAGTAAATATTCAGTTTTACTTAGCTGAAATTTTTTATCTTTTACTTGAATCTCGAATGTGTTATAATCAACAACAAAATCATATCCCTGAAAAATTGTTTCAGAATAATTTACACGTTTGTGATTTAGAGCATTAAATATTCTTGCTTCCAGTTCAGTAATAGTAAAAGGTTTTGTAATATAATCATCAGCAAAATGGTTAAAAGCATATTTAATAACATTTTTGTCATGATTAGCTGTAATAATAACAATTGGTACCATTGAAAATGTTCTAATTTTATCTAATAATTCTAAACCATCGATATCTGGCAAACCTATATCTAATAAAACTAAATCAGGCTTTTGATTTTGAACCAATGATAAACCATCCAAACCATTAGATGCTTGCAGGGGGATATGATTCTGAAAAATAAGTAACAAATTTATACGATCCCTACAATCATCATCATCTTCAATTATAAGTACTTTCTTCATATAAAATTAATTATCTAATTTATTAATATATAGAAATTAAATTACGAAATTTTATTTTGTATTTCAATACCAAACAATACGGATATTTAAAAACTTTTTAAAAAAATGGCACAATCCTAATATATAAGACACAGGAAATCGGAAAAAGTCTCACGAAGAAACAAAAATAGTTTGTAATATAGCTACAGATGCGTACTTACAAAGATTGGAAAAATCACCTAAATTTGAGTATTTTATTGATTTTCCAAATATTTCTTTATTTTGGATTTAGTTGATCTGCCGACGGAGGAAATGAAATAGCCGTTTTGCCAGCCGTGCCAGGCTTCTCCTGCTTTTTTCTTGAATTTTTTAGAAGAAACTGATTTAATTATTTCTACTGTTTTGCAGATGGGACGCTTCGTGTCGATCTGCAAAAGGAGGTGGACGTGGTTGGTGGAGATGCCGATTTGTTCCAATATGGCACCGGAGGAGGCGACTGCCTCCCCCATTATGACGCTGTTGAAATTAAAGTCCCTACGGTATTTTGTGACCAGAACTAAATGCAGGGATATGTCTGATATACTATGCGATAACTTTATCATGCTTCTTCTTCCTCTAATTCTTCCATTGAATTGATGTAATCAGCTTCAGCTTCATCAATAATCTGAGGGTAGTTCTTCTGGATGTACTGGAGCATGAGTTTGTTCTGCTCTGCTTCTGCTGTGTCCTGAGCTTCCTCGATTGCTTTGAGTGCTTCTTTCTCTTCCTGTTCCTTTAAGTATAAAACCATTTCTTCCTGACGCTCTGACGTTTGCAAGTTCCAGAATTCTTTTATCCAGAATTTATAATCCAATTCTGAGAAATTGTCTTCCCTGCAGAGCATTAAAAGACCTATGTTGATTTTCCCGCTGTCCTTACTCTCTGTGTGAACAAATGCCTGCCTTCTGTCCGGGTTGACTGTTAAATTTACTTCTTCCTTTGTCCCCAGGCTTTCTGCAAGTTTGAAAAGAGAACCAGCATTCAATCTGATATTGAAGATTTTCCCTTTATCCTTTTCATCAAGGAAATTTCTTAATCCGAAATAATAGATGGTGTCGGTTAATGGCGGGAATGATTCATCTATGCACCAAAGAGCTAAATTATTACAAACTGCTAAAAGTTTATTTTGATTGTAATCGTTTTTGCTTTCGTAAATGTCGATTCTTGGTAAACTTGATTTTTTATAGGTTTTCCAATATTCTCTGACAATTTCAAGTGGCAGAATACACTTAAAATCTAAATCGTGACCAAAGTCAATATTTAAATATTCAACTCTTCCGCTGTTGGCTTTGTAACTGTCAGTAGCAAAACAAAACCTGTTGTGGATGAACAGACCTGTCATGGCAGGTCTGAGTTCATCTGATGATGCGATTAGATGTGTTTTATCTAAAAGCTGTATTGAATATAAAAGATTTCCATATTCCATGACATTATTCCCTTGTTTTGTTTTTGAAATATTCGATAACTTCTGATTTGTTGAAATGTACTTTTCTTCCCATTTTTATATATGGGATATCACCGTCTTTCATCTTTGCCCAGAGCCATGTTGCCGATTTATTGAATGTCTGCAAGAATTCTGTTCTTGTGATTAATTCATCTTCGGGTGGCTTGTTTATGATTAGCTTTTTAAGTTCTTCTATTGCTTTGTCGATTGATTCAAATCTTTTAATGATTGGCTCTATATCAAGGTTTAGATTATTTGACATTTTCAGTTTCCTTTCTTGATTTAAGGATTTTGCGGTCTCTTGCGTTCTGGATGAGTGCCTGGTCACAGAGATCAACGTCGAAATGATAGCCTGATTTGAACGGATAGACTACTTTCATGTCGTAGCCGATGACGTCACATAATGGGGCAAAATAACTGTCTAAAAGCTCGCTGGCTGACGCTAGTTGGTCCTCGAATAGAATGTGTACGAAATGAGTTTTGAGGGTTTCAGTGCCTTCTACCTCGTCGATTTCGGGTAGTTTATAGATGGCTTTGATAATTTTTTTCATTTTCTTTTCTCCTTTGGCTCTCCTGGTCTTCAAAACCAAGAGAGCCGATTTAATTTGTTAATTGATTTCGAATAATACTTTTTTTAGAGTTTCTCTGCTTGTGCTGTCCATTTGTGCGATTGCGTATTCGATGCCTCTTTCGAATCGGTTTCTCCATGTCCAGAAATAATCGTCGGGACTGTTGAAATTGATGTTACGGTCGAATCTTTCGATGTAAAATCTTATGATTGTTCTATCTGAGATTGAAGAAATTAGATTGTTATCTGGATCTACCGGTTTACTCATGATTCTGTCTCCTTTCCTTCTGATTTGAAGTTCTGCAAATAGGAAGTTGCATCTTCAATTCTTCCGCTCATGATGTAGATTTGGAATAAAGCAAGATTGAAGCCTGCTGGTGAATTTTTCTGGATGAACAGCAGAGCTGCATCTGCGAAGTTTTGGATTAGTTGTTTTTCTGATAATTTTTTCATGGTGTTCCCTTCCACCACCCCTAACCCCTCCTAATTTTAGGAGGGGAAAGAAGCGGAAAATTAGTTTTGTCTGTAAATGTAAAAAGTGTAGTCGCCTTCTTCGGTTTCGATTGTGATTTCGTCTTCGTTGCCATCGTAGCGGTTTAAACTGTGTCCCCTGCCATCATATCTGGCATCACGTTTCCAGGCTTCGTCATCGAAATAAAACCGCATCGACTTCGGCAATTCAGGATAAATACATTCATCGAGATAGTTTTGGAGATCTGCTTCCCAGAGTTCGTCGGCTTCTTCATCGGTAACGACTAAAAATT
>CAYXFU010000009.1:0-107489 GCA_964464375.1 uncultured Hyphomicrobiales bacterium | reverse complement strand
TACTCCAAAAAAAAAATCATGGATTCTTCAGTCGCTACGCTCCTTCTGAATGACAGCCTCTTTGTCATTCTGAACGAAGTGAAGAATCCATGTATTTATATTGTCCAAAAGAAATCAGCCTGGATTCTTCAGTCGCTACGCTCCTTCTGAATGACTGTATAAATATTATCTTATCACCGTCATTTTCACAGTTCTAACCTCATCAACTGCAATCATCCTGATTAAATATGACCCTGCAGGTACTTTTCTGTTCTCACTATCTTCTGTAAACCATTCAATAATATGATTGCCGGGTTCTGAATTTTCATTAATAAGCGTTTTGACTACATTCCCATATAAATCCAGCACATCAATTTTAACATTTGTGGCTTCATCTAGTCCAAAATTTATCGTTGTATGATTTACCGCAGGATTCGGAGTATTTTGCTCAAGTACTAATTTCTGTAAGCCTGAATATGTAACATCAATCTGCATTGAACTCTCATCGCATGTTACTGCTCCATCATTGTCAATCTGCTTCAATCTGTATGTATAAGTTCGATTCGGCTTAACATTCAAATCTGTATGGGAATATCTAACAATTTCTTTTGAATCACCTCTACCTTTTATAAACGCAACCCTATCCCATTCTTCAGCATCCTTTGTCTTCTTTTCGATTATAAAACCCTGATTATTTATTTCTGTTGCTGTTTCCCAGTAAAGTTCAATTGAATTAATTCTGGCAAATCCTTTGAAGTAAGTAAGAGAGACAGGAATATCACAATCTAAATAGAACATTGTTGTACCATAAGATTTTTGTCCGAGAAAAGGTCTGATCATAGGTATCCATGTTCCTCTTGTTAGAGTTGCCGTATAGTTATCAGCAGGTGATATCCCAAAATGATGCAGATGTGCATAACCCGGATTACCTATTGTCGGCATAAATGGAGTCCATTGTCCACTACCCCTTGTATTCTCAAATGCAAATAGATTATTATTAATAAGATTATTATTTCTATCCTTTTTCCTGAAATTTTTGTCAATTAATAAATTATAACCTTGCCCTCCAACCTGACTTGTTGTGGTTATGGGAGGCTGAATATATATAGATGTAGTTCTCATACCCATCCTTGATTTTGATGCACCTAATTCAAGCCCTGTTTCTCCCATCTGTCCAACTGCAATCCAATATGTGCCAGCTTCGAGTACAATCGGTTTTTTATACTTATGTGTTATATATTCATCAGAAAAGCCATCATTTCTGATATCATCATAGCACCTGATTTTATACATTAGGGAACCGGCAACTAGTGTTTTGGGGATTTCTACACCTTTGTAGATTGACCAGGATATGTCATCGTAAGTTTCCATTCCCCAAAATGCCTTAAAACCATAAATTGTATCTGGCTGATAAAGAACAAATTTTGAAGCTATCTGCCCTGATCCACTACCGCCTACATAACCGGCACCATAGTTATTTTCATCGTATCCGCCCGATTGTCCGTAAACTGAACCCCAACCTCCATAAGCAAACCCAAACATATTTAAACCCCGCCCTGGAATTCCTGTAAAGGCATCATCAGGCACATCATTTCTGGGACTTTGTGCATGATCATAAGCAAAAACATCACCAAATCTGAGTGTTATATCTGTATATGTAGTATCATTCAATGGTTCAAGATCCTGATCAGGATTATACCGTGCACCAAATATCACGTTCGCGATTAATCTATATGTTCCTGGACCAGTATTTCTTGCATCCCAATTCGGCATTGAATAGGTAACTTCTGAGTTTCCAGACATAAAAGGAAGATTCTCCAAGCGACAATAGATTGGTCTATTATCACCTTGTCTGAATATTCTAACCTTTATCAGAAATGGTGGTGCAGCAACTGCTGTGTTATTACTGAACTTAACTCTGATCGGAATTTTAATAGCCTGTGAAGCAGGAGCCACAGTATAGGGCCATTCTATCTTCACAAGTGACATTTCAATATCTGTAATTTCAGATGGAAAGAGAATTTTAATGTTATCTATAAAGAAAACATCGTCATCATCAGGAATACAGGAAATACATTTCTTATTATTTCTTGCCTGAACATTCACTCTGAATCTGAAATTCTTGGCTCCTTCATTATTTGACCTAATTACGGTATCAGGAATTCCTATAAATACTTTCTTAAATTCACTATCAAATCCGTCATCATAAAGATCAGGACGCAATCCCCCAAGAACACCAGTCGATGGTGAAGACAAAGCAGAATCTTTGTCGGACTCCATAAAGCCACGCATATATCCGCCTGCACCAAAGATAGTATATGCAGGCATAACGGTTACTGGTTTGGCACCCTTTCTCCTCGGATGAATTCTCCATTTTGAGTCTTCAATATTAGTTATATTTTTTATCCCGTCAGGACTTGGTGCTGCAAATTCTATACACAACTCATCTGGTTGAGAGGATACAGCACCTGCATATTGAGTCCAAACATTAAAAACGTCACCGTTTACCACTGTCCTGGGTTCAGGACCAACAAGTTCCTGATCTCCAAAGCCACGGGGCCAATCATCTCTCTTCACAGTTCTTTGAATTGATAAAGACAATACGGCTCCAAACCTGCCTCTAAGATCAATCGGAAAGGAACGTAACTGATCACCACCCGGAGAATTCAGAGGTTCCCGATTATCTAAGGTTTTTCTATTCATTCGTATTGCTGGTGATTGCCTTGTCTCTTTGGAATAATCAGGATCTTTGAACGAATAATCAAAATTGTTTGTTGGAGCAAAATCACCTCTTGGGGGAAGTGGGTATTTTGATACGTCATCACCGGAAGCAACTTCTGCATCATTGTTCACCCATTTCAAAGTTGAAGGCATTGGAGCTCTGTTAACAATATGGTATGATGTAACATCATCATAAAAATCTTCGAGCCGCTTCATAACAAACAATCTCAAGTTAAGTGTATCATCGAATCCCCATTGATCTTTCAAAGATACATTTGTCCCCGGATCGATTGTTTCGACCATAAGACTTGCTTTCAATCTTCCAATATGATTATTTACAAACTCGTTTGGCTCAAATGGTGGAAAATATACCTGCACAAATCCATAAGGTGGAATTCCATTTAGATTTCCAACACCTGGAAAATTTAATGGTGAGGCTGCGTAATTTCCATTATATACCGAAATACCGGAATATCTCACCTTCACATTTGAATCGGCGGTACACTTCGATGTGCCACTATCGGGAAGAGCCAGACAAGTTGAATCAATCGGAACAGTCCTGTTATAGACAATTCTGCCCGAAGCTTCATTTATTATCTTGAATCTTGCGCTGAATTTCAATTGCTGAGGCTGAAAGTTAACTCCCTGCGAGCCCTGAATATTGTTAGATAAATTCTGTATAATTCCGACAGGCTGAATACCACCAATTCTATCTTCACCGGCTAAAAGTTCATAATTATCTGCTTTGCTTGAAGGTACAATCTCTGAGTATTTCATATCTGCATTATTTTCTTGCTTTCTTATCCGATAGCTTATATCCACAGCTCTCAGCAGATTTTTCCATTGCTTGAATTTAATTGCCAAATAATTATGAGGAAAGGTTTCCTGTGGCGAATGATATTTCATAAAATAATGTGTTGTCTGTGGATACTCACCTTCAGTAGCCCATGGATATTGTTCTCCAGAAGGTTGTCCATAATTTACATGTCTTGCAAAACCTGAAACACCGCATGTTGTATTATATCTGAATACATTAGTCGCCGGTACACCTCGTCCTGCTACAACAGCACCACCATCGAATCTTTCATAAACAATTATAACCGATGAATCAGTTTTGTTCAATGTTACCTGTGCTGAAGATGCAATATAGTTTTGCTCATTCGGTCTGAGGTTAGGAACAGCATTATATGCTCCATATTGTGTGCTAATTTCTCGCACAGGAGCAATATTAATAAAATAAATCATTAACTTGTCATTGCCAGCTGATCTATAATAAAATACTTTACCCCAATCTTGCGGTTTATTTGTATCAGCACTATACTGTGAAAGATGAAGATCACCATAGAAAGGAGCAATTACAGCACTTTTATTGGTTATAAATGTCTGTTGATCCAACGCTCCGCCCCTGGCTCGAATTCCTGCTGTAGGATTAAGAGGATCAAAACCTAATATGGAATTATATCCGTAATTATCATCTAAAGGATCAGAAAGTCCATCACCAGTTCTCATTCTTGGAGTAAACCAGTCCATCGACATTGGATCATAAGAAGTTGTCGCTCCGTTCGGAATATATCTTTCCTTTGGTACAGATTTGTTGTAAATATATCTGTTATTAGTCAGGGCTATTATACCATTCGTTGAAACATAGAACGAATCGTATTTTAGTCCGTTGAAATAAAAATCAAATCCAATGGGTATAGGTCCGGCAATTGCATCATCAGTAGAGTCAGTCGGTCCATTGAAGAAATCACCGTTTGACAGTGGCAGAGCTGGATTTCTGAAGAAAGGTAAACCTTCTCTATTATTTGTCCAGAAACTTGCCGGCTTTTGCCTCGCTCCTGATAGAATTCTGTGCCATGAAGCAGGATTAGATGAAGTATCAATTATCTCAGGATTTGGTCTCCAATAATCCCGTGATTCATCATCAGTATCAACAAAGTAGTAACCTGTCGATACAGCCGGATTTGTAACAGCATTACTTAATTCAGTAAAAGGATAGGGATAACTCGACTTGTGATAGAATGAGTCAGCTTCAGTCAGTTTGCTCTTTCTTAGTTGCTGATCTTCAAAAGATTTTTCATCAAATGCACTTGATACATATACATTCAAAACGATGATAACAAACAAAATAGTATAGATGTGCTTTTTCATAAGCTTTTCCTTGTGTTGATTTACACAATAACTATGAATAATAAATTACTTCAATCAACTTATTGAAGTTATAAAAGATCGAGATAAGTCGTTAAAATCAGCCTGGAGGCCAGTTCATTTGTCTGCCACCCAAAAGATGGCAATGAATATGAAAAACTGTCTGACCGGCATCCTCGTTGCAATTAAGTACTAATCTGTAGCCTGTCTCAGCAATGCCATTTTTTATAGCCAGTTCTTTAGCTACAATGATTATTCTACCAAGCAATTCTGCATCAGCTTGATCAGCATCATTAATAGTAGGAATTGGCTTCTTAGGAACAATAAGAATATGAATTGGAGCTTGAGGCGATATATCTTTGAAAGCTACAACATAGTCATCCTCATACTCAATGTTAGCGGGAATTTCTTTTTTTATAATTTTTGTAAATAATGAATCGGACATAATTTTCCTCCTTTAATAACAAAACCCCCTGCTTTCGACAGGGGGTTAAGTTTTTTATTCAAAGATTTGGATGTTAATGATTATTTAACAACTGTCATCTTAACTGTTCTTACCTGATCGCCAGATGTAAGTCTGAGGATGTAGGAACCACTTGCAACGTTATTATTGTTGTTGTCGGTTGCATTCCATTCAATTGTTTGAGTACCATTTACACTTGCATTTACGAGTGTTTTAACAACATTACCATAAACATCGATAACTTCGAGTTTTGTATATGATTCTGCTGGAACAGTAAATGTAACTGCTGTATGGTTTACAACTGGATTAGGAATGTTCTGTTCTAGTGCTAACTCAACTTCACCATTATATGTAAGAGTTATTACCTTTGAAATAGTTTCGCATGATGAAGCACCATCTTTGTCAACTTGCTTTAATCTGTAAGAGTACACTGCATTAGCTTGTACCTTTTGATCAAGATAGTTGTAGCTATTTACTGAATTTGAATTTCCGTGACCCTTAATAAATCCAATGTTTAACCATTCTTCAGAGTTAGGGATACGTTTTTCAACATAGAAACCTTCGTTATTAACTTCGGTTGCTGTCTGCCAATAAAGCTCAATACCTTTTTGACGTGACATACCATCAAAGTTTGTTAGTTCAACTGGTACCGGAATACAATCATCATAGATTATTGTTGTTCCATAAGATCTATCACCAAAGTATGGGCGAATCATTGGAATCCAACCACCACGAGTCAATGTATTTGTAGCACCGTCTGCTGGAGAAGTTCCGAAGTGATGCAAGTGAGCATAAGCAGGGTTACCAATTGTTGGCATAAACTGTGCCCACTGACCACTACCTCTTGTATTTTCCAAACAGAATAAGTTGTTATTGATTAGGTTATCGGATGAATTTCTTCTTCTGAAGTCTTTTTCAATTACTAAATGATATCCTGCACCACCAACTGGACCAACCATTGTTACGGGAGGTGGAATATAAATTGAGGTTGTTCTCATACCCATTCTTGATTTAGATGCACCAAGTTCAAGTCCTGTTTCACCCATCTGCCCGATTGCCATCCAATAGGTTCCGGCTTCAAGAACTAGTGGTTTCTTTAATAAATATGTGATATATTCATCAAAGAATAAATCATATCTTTTGTCATCAAATCCACGTAGTTTGTAAGCTAATGCACCGGAAATTTGTGTTATTGGCTGATCAACTCCTCTATAGACATTGAAAGAAATATCATCTGGAGCCTGATTTAGTGTTCCAAAAAATGCTTTGTATCCATAGATTGTATCTGGCTGATAGAGAACAAATTTCATTGCTATCTGACCAGAACCACTACCACCGACATAACCTGCACCATAGTTATTTTCATCATATCCGCCTGATGGACCTCCAACAGAGCCCATTCCACCCCAAGCAAATCCATAGAGATTAAGACCTCTACCGACGACTCCGGTGAATGCATTATCCGGTACGTCATTTCTTGGAGTTGTTGCTGGATCATAAGCGAATACATCACCATACCTAAGTGTAATATCAGTATATGTTGTATCGTTCATTGGTTCAAGATCTTGATCAGGATTTAGAGGAGCACCGAATAAAACATTAGCAACTAATCTATATGTGCCGGGACCTGATTTTCTTGCATCCCAGTTAGGCATTGCATAAGTAACTTCGGAGTTTCCAGACATAAAAGGAAGATTCTCCAAGCGACAATATATAGGTCTGTTATCGCCTTGTCTGTAAATTCTAACTCTGATCAGGAATGGTGGAGCAGCAACAGCTGTATTATTACTGAACTTCACTCTGAGTGGAATTTTAATTGCCTGTGAAGCAGGAGCTACAGTGTATGGCCATTCTGCTTTAACAAGTGACATTTCAATGTCTGTGATTTCTGATGGGAACAGTATCTTGACGTTATCCACAAAGAACGGATCGTCATCATCTGGAATACAAGAGATACATTTTTTATTATTTCTTGCCTGAACATTTAGTCTGAATCTGAAGTTCTTTGCGCCTTCGTTAACGGATCTAATGATAGTATCAGGAATTCCAATAAATACTTTTCTATATTCATAGTCAACACCATCATCATATAAAGATGGACGCAGACCGCCTAGAAGACCGCCACCCGGAGGTGACAAAGCTGAGTCTTTATCTGTTTCTAAGAATCCACGCATATAACCACCGGCACCAAAAATAGTGTATGCAGGCATTGTAGTTACAGCTTTTGCACCTTTTCTTCTTGGGTGGATTCTCCAGTTTTTATCATCGATATTCGTAATAAATCTGATACCATCGGGGCTTGGTGAGGCAAATTCAACGGCTAATTGATCTTCAAGGTTTGCAGCTGAATAAGCATTTGCAGTCCATGGTGTGAAAACATCACCATTAACAACCGAACGTGGTTCCGGACCAACTAATTCCTGATCGCCAAAACCTCTGGGCCAATCATCTCTTTTTACTGTTCTTTGAATTGACAATGTCAATACTGCACCAAATCTACCGCGAAGGTCAATTGGGAACGAACGTAACTGGTCACCACCTGGTGATTTTAAAGGTTCTTGATTGTCCAAAGTCTTTCTGTTCAAGCGAATAACAGGTGATTGTCTAGTATCACGAGAATAATCGGGATCTTTAAATTGATAGTCAAAATTATTTGTTGGTGAAAAATCTCCTCTTGGGGGAAGTGGGTATTTAGATACGTCATCACCGGAAGCAACTTCTGCATCTATGTTCACCCATTTCAAAGTTGAAGGCATTGGAGCTCTGTTAACAATATGGTATGATGTAACATCATCATTAAAATCTTCAAGTCTCTTCATAACAAATAATCTTACACTTGCAGTATCATCAAACGGCCATCCATCGTTGAGTGATTCGTTTGTTTTTGGATCTGTCGGATCAGCAATTATGTATGCTTTCAAACGACCAAGATGATTGTTTACAAATTCATTTGGCTCGAATGGTGGGAAATATACCTGAACGAATCCATAGGATGGAACGCCATTATATTTACTTGTACCAGGGAAAGCCAATTTTGTTGCTGTGTAGTTACCACTTGCAACTGTAACACTTGAATATCTGATCTTCACATAAGGATCGCCAGTACATTCTTGAGTTAAAGTATCAGGCAATGCCATACAAGCTGAATCAATAGGAACTAAACGGTTGTAAACGATTCTACCGGAAGCTTCATTAATGATTCTGAATCTGGCACGGAAGTTTAACTGTTGTGGCTGATAGTTAACGCCTTGTGGACCCTGAATGTTATTTGTTAGGTTCTGAATGATAGCAACTGGCTGAATTGCGCCAATTCTCTCTTCGCCTGCTAACAATTCATAGTCATTTACCTTTGTTGTAGGTACCGGCTCTGTAAATTCTAAGTCAGCATTTGGATCAGCTTTTCTTACACGATAAGAAATATCAACAACTCTTACTGTATTCTTCCATTGCTTGAATTTAATAGCAAGATAGTTGTGTGGATATGTTTCTTGCGGTGAAGAATATTTCATAAAATAATGAGTTGTCTGTGCGTATTCTGGGTTATTTGAAGTTGCCCATGGATACTGTGGACCGCCTGCAATACCATAATTGACGTGGCGGGCAAAACCAGACACACCGCAAGTTGTATTATAACGGAAAATAGTTGTAGCGGGTACACCACGACCGGATACGACTGCAACACCGTCAAATCTTTCGTAAACAACAGTAACTGAAGAATCACGTTTACTAAGAATTACCTGAGCACTAGCGGCAATAAAGTTTTGATCGCCAGGTCTAAGATCGCTAACGCCGTTATATGTACCGAACGGAGTACCAATAGCTCTGATTGGAGCAATATTAATAAAATAAATAACAAGCTTATCAGCATTATTAGAACGTTTAAAGAATACTTTTCCAAAATCTTCGGTTGCATTCAAAGCTGTGTTATATTGCGATAAATGTAAATCACCAAAGAAAGGAGCAATAAGAGCACTCTTGTTTGCTGTGAATGTTCCCTGATCAAGTGCACCGCCACGTGTGCGGATACCACCTGTGACATTCATAGGATCGCCACCGCATACTGAGTAACGATAACCGAAATCATCTGCTAATGCATCTGTTAAACCATTTGTAATAGTATGATTGCTTCTATTTTCCTGGGTTGCAAACCAATCCATTGACATTGAGTTATATGCAGTTGTTGCACCGGCAGGAATAACTCTTTGCTTGGGTGAACTACCATCATAAAAATATCTGTCATTTGTTAGAGCAATCAAACCATTTGTCGAAACATAGAAAGAATCGAACTTTAAGCCATTGAAATAAAAATTAAATCCAATTGGCATTGGTCCAGCGATAGCATCATCTGTAGAATCTGTAGGAGAAGTAAAGAAACTTCCGGACACAGGTAAACCTGGATTACGGAAAAATCTTAGACCGTCTGTGCTTGTTTCCCAAAATGATGGCTCACGCAAACGTGGACCAGGTAAAATACGGCGCCATAAGTTTGGATCCGAAAGTGTATCGATGATCTCTGGATTTGGTCTCCAATAATCCGGAGCTTCATCATCAGTATCAACAAAGTAATATCCTGTTGATACAGGTGGATTGTTCACAGGATTCCCGATTTCAGTAAAAATAGTCGGGTAACTTGTGTTTCGGTAGAAGGGGTTTGGCTCAGACATTTTGCTCTTGCGAAGCAATTGATCTTCACCAGTCTTGTCATCATTGGCGATGGACTGCTGTCCGGCAAGTATTACACCAAGCATGACAAAGAGTAGCAATAGCTTTTTCATAAAAACTCCCTGTGTTTATTGCACAAATAATTAATTAAAGGTTAATTAAAAAAAAATTAGTTTTAAAATATATTATCATTTCAACAAATAAATATCAAAATTTTCTGAATTATTATCTTTAACGTTTGAATCTCCAACCATGATCTTCATATTCAAATATCCACCCAATCAACTTACCTTCATCTATCGAATCAAAGTTATCCCAATAATCAAGTGTATATGTATATCTCGAGCTTGTATCGTCTGCAGGTATTGCATAAGCTTGATCCATAATATTCTTAATTCTTTCCTGCCATGATTTGAAATTCTCAGCTCTTAAATCAACCCAGCCCTCATTGCACCATATATCTATGTTCTCTTGATTAACCGGCAATTCGTTATCGCCTAAATTAACCGGAATTTTAACATCATTGCCACGAACATATTTCTTCCCGTCTGCCAATAATATCACTAATCCAATAGATAGCATCTGTGCTCTCAAGTCAGAATCATTCTTAATAATCTCTTCACATTTCAAAGCTAACTCTTCGGATTTTAATTCCAAAACAGCTTTATATGATCCGGCAACTCTTCTTAGAAGATCAGCTTCATAAAGTAACTTAGAAAGTCTTGGTGGACCCAATAATTCAAAAGCAACACTATGAACTCCATGTTCTTTTTCAATTTTCTTGATTTTATCAAGAGCTACGTTATTTAGCCAGCCACCACGATATGTTGGACCCAGAGTCGATGCATCAAGAGCATTGATAACATCTCTACCAGTATTCCCGCCAATAATCTCATGAACAGCATAAGTTGCAATTTCTTCAGGTGTTACTACCTCCATTTGACCTAGAGCACTTATTGCCTGGAATTCACCTCTTGAGAAAATCCCATTCTCGCCAGTATCAATAAACACTGATTCGAAATCTTTGCCTAAATCTGTTACACCTTCTGAATCATTAAACTTAAATGTACCGCTAATTTCCTTTGCATTCTCAACTGTCATATCAACTAGTGGAATTGGTTTGCCTTTTCGGAAAATTTTCCCATAAGCAATTTTTTTCCAAGCTATAGCTGCAGTTGGCTTAATCTCCTTGACCAGAGGTCCGTCCGGAGTACGTGCCATTAGCAGTAGAAGTAATGTCTGTGCACCTGCTACAGCTGATTTTGCCAATAAAACTCTTGATGGTCTTTCTTCACTGTGGGTATATGGAATATTCAATCCCATTCCGCCTGTTCCACTTGTCCCAATTTTCAGGTACATAGTGACCTTGTTATCAAGCAATGATTTATAAAGAATCTGAACGTGGCGAATCAATTGAGGAATATAATCGCTTGCCATCATTTTTTCGACTGCAATAGATGTCACATTGTCCTTAGATATTTCTCTTCTCACTGTGTTAACAGTATTGTAAATATCCTGATAAGCTATTGCTGTAGCTGTATTAATACAATCAATAACCAAATCCGGTTTTGATTCTTCAACAAAATTGTAAAGAGCAGAATTTGAAAGAATATCATCGGAGAGATTATCATAGATATCGGAAATAACTCCCTTCCTTGATTCTTCATCGTTGAGAACTTCGCCCCAGAACTTATCTTTCCAGTTATTTCTAGTGAAAATATTTCCCCAAATTGGCTGAAAAGTTTCCGGATCAACATGCTTATATTCGTTTCTAAACTGCTGGACTGCCTCCTCTGCTTCATGTTTTTTGAGAGATGACATGTAAATTCTTGAAGGTGAATGCTTCATTAACTCGTGGCAAATAGCTGCCCCAACTAGCCCCCAGCCTCCTAAAACCAATACTCTTGAACCTTTAATCTGCATTGTAAAACCTGACAAAACAATTAAAAAAAGTACGAAATTGCTAACTAACAAAATAATGAATACTTTTAATCTATACAAAATAAATTAATTGTTTATTAAAAATGGATGAAGATTTTTTTTATTAAAGATATTTTCTTCAGATTTTCAAAGAACAAAAAAAGAAAAAGTTTTTTAATTTTTGCACTTTCCTAATATATATGACACAGGAAATCGGAAAACGTCTCAAAAATTTTGAAAATAATTTTCAAGATTCTTATAAGTACTATTAATATCAATAAGTTACAAGCCGAGAAAAATAGGGTTTTGAAAAGCCCGAAAATCGCAAAAAATACACATTTTTAGATTTTAGGTTTTTAGAGTTGATCAAAAATGTGTTATTTTCGTACAAAAATTCAATATTCACATTCCTTCCAAGTAAATCATATAAATATATCTGCGGATCAGATTTTTTTTCCACATCTGGTATTTTTATTAAAATTTCCTCACCTGAATAGATGATTTTGATTTCATTTTGAGAATAATGTTCTTCCACATTAACCGGTGGCTGATATTTAAATATTTTTCCGTTTATTCCTACACCATATCCGGTTGTTACAGCTGAATCAGCAATTGGGAAGAAATGCGTTAGCTCAGCATTGTCAATTCTTGATTCTTCCTGCCAGGTCATTGCAGAATCATTTGTTCTCAATACAGTTCCATCATCGCAAACAGCTATACCACTTTGAGAAGTGTTCATATATCCTGTTAAGACAGTCCCCATAATTTGTGATGAATACATTTCATTCCACAATTTATACCCTGAATCGGATTTTAAAATGATTCTCTTACCGAGTCTATCACCAAAAAGAAGTAGTTCATTTGTTGGCAAGGGATAAATGGATGATATATTAACAAAGTCGTTTTTGAAATCCTTGAGTGTATCAAAGCTTGCAGTATTATTTGTTGATTTATATATGATCGTCATATTATATAAATCCTTTCCTCCAAGGCAAAATGCCAATGTATCATTTACAATATATAGAGATTTAAGGATTAAATCTGATGGTGCTTTCATCTTCTTCCAATCTGACACAGAATTATCTGTTTTATAAATTGAACCATTATAACCAGATGCATAATGTGAGCCATTGCCCGGTGATTTTATATCCAGAATTGAAAAGTTAAATGGCTTATCGATATCATCAAAAACAATTTCCTTCCAGTTACTTCCTGAAAAATCCTTATATAAAATTGTTCCACAATTGCAGTTAGCAGAAAATCCGCCTACAAAAACCATATCTTCATTCACATAATTGACAGTAAATGGATAAAAACCTGTGAAAGTTAGATCTTCCCAGTTTGAACCACCATCAGAGGTAAATAGAATAACACCACCACTCGATCCCCAGCCAACAACGTAACCCTTGTCTAAAGATATAAATGAAGCCGAATAAAGATTTTCCTTAATTTTTGAACTTGAGACATCAGTCCATTCAGCAAAGAGATGATCACAATGTATGATTACAATTAAAAAAATCAGGTAGAAAATTTTTCTCATAAACTATAATGTTATGTATGTTTGAAATATTATTAATTTAAAAATATTATTTTCTTTTAGAGGAATTATACTTTGGCTTTAAGCCATTTCCCATTCCTCAGACTTATATATGAGATTACTGCAAAGGAAATCTGAGAAATCAAGATTGCATACCAGATTCCATAATGCTTCAACCCTGTAAAATGCGACAAAATATATGCCAAAGGTAATTGGACACCGAAAAAAACTATCGTAACCAGAACAAAACTCCTAAAATAATCTCCGGCTCCACTAATAATTCTTATTGTTACTATTCCAACCGAAAATGGTATATAAGCAAAAGTAGCTATTCTGAGATAGTGTTTGATCTCTAATATCAACTGAGTCTCATTTGTGAAAATTCTTGCAAAATATTCTCCAAAGAAAAACACAACAATAGCTAGAACAAGTAGCAAAATACTTAATTGTTTCACAGCTGACTTATGGAAAAGCATAACTCTATCAAGTCTGTTAGCACCCAGATTCTGTCCTGTTATTATCTCAATTGATGCTCCTATTGCGAATATTGACATAAACACAAATAGATCCACTCCAATTCCAAACATATAAGTAGTTAGAACAACGACACCAAATGAATTGGCTATTGAAATTATAAGCATCCTATTAACACTTACTGCAATAAACTGCAATGTGGCCGGAACGCCCAATCTGAAAATATTCCAAATAACATCAAAATCGAATTTAAAATTACTAAGTTTAAATTCTAGATTGACATAATTTTTATAAATACCCCAGATTGCAATCAACAAACCTAAATTCTGTGCAATTGCCGTTGCTATACCGGCTCCCTGCATTCCCAACTTAGGGAAAGGTCCAATTCCAAACACAAAGAAAGGTGCAATGATTGCATTCAAAATATTTGAAGTAATCAACACAAACATTGGAAAAATTGAATTTCCTGTTGCCCTAACAATTGAATTCAAATGAAAAACCAAAAATGTTGCAGGAATACCAAAACAAACGGCTCGGTTGTAGGTCAAGATTAGATCAGCGACTTCAGAATGTAAATTAAAAAATGAGGTCAACACAGGAGTAATAAAGTAAAAGAATACTGCAACAATTACTGACACAATTGCCATAAATACTGTTGATTGGTTTGCAGCGTGATTCGCTTTCTCTTTTTCTCCCTCTCCCAGTCTGCGTGCAATTATTATTCCGGAACCAATCGCTAACCCACCAACTATCGAAAGAACCATAAAAATCATCTGCTCCGACACCTTGATGGCGGCTATAGCAGTTGAGCTGATACGACTCACATAATACATATCTACCCATGTATAAACATTTTGGATTACAAAACTTGCAACCAAGGGTAAGGCAAATCTTCTAAGAGTTGAATCAATCTTTCCGTTAATTAAATCTATATTTTTTTTCATTTATGTCCTGTTTTGTTACTATAACGAAAAGAATACTCAAATGTTTAATCCAACAAAAAGAGAATTAACAATTTTAAAGCCCAATATTCGTGAAACAATTCAAATTATTAATCGATTGTAAAAGTATTGTGATATTAAATTTAATTCTTATTACATTAGTCATCTATTCCATCCGGGGTATCATTTTCATTATTGGTGCAATTAAAGAAAGGAAAAAAGCTTTTGTTAATTCTGTGGATTACATCCCATTTGTATCAATAGTTGTTCCGGCAAGGAACGAAGAACAAAATATAAGAAATTGCATCGAATCTCTTGCGATGAATTCTTACCCAAAAGATAAATATGAGATCATCGCTGTTGACGACAGAAGTACCGATCAAACACTTGAAATATTAAATAAACTTAACCTGGCTATCGATAATCTTTGTGTAGTAGCAATCAATGAAACAAATAAGATTCAAAGCTTAAAGGGCAAGCCTGGTGCTTTGCAATATGGCATCAACAATGCTAAAGGTGAGATAATACTTATGACCGATGCTGACTGCATTGTAGGTCCTGAATGGATCAGAACAATAGTAAATGAATTTGCAGATAAGGATGTAGCCTTGGTTGCTTCATTCACAAATGTTATCGGCAACAAAATCTTTGATAAAATTCAGGCTGTAGAGTGGGTATATATGCACACTATGGCTAGTGCCGGGGTTGGGCTGAATCAACCTCTCGGTTGTTATGGTAACAATTTGTCATTTCGAAAAAAAGACTTTGATGCTCTTGGCGGATATTCAGGAATTGATTTCTCTGTAACTGAAGATTTAGCTTTACTTCAGGCAATGGTTTCTTCTGGAAAAAAAATCCGATATCTTACTCATCCTGAATCTGATGTTGATACTTTTCCATGCCTTACTCTCGGTGAATACTTCAAACAGCATCACAGATGGGCGATAGGTGGATTGGCTCTTGGATGGAGAGCAACTGTTTTTATCGTGACAAGTGCTTCATTATGGATAGGAATTATTCTATCTATAATTGATATGAATTTCATTCTTCTTTCGTGTGTATTTGCAAATAGAATTCTCTGGGATTATCTTCTGATTGGAAGTTCACTGGCGAAGCTCCGTAAGCATGAGCTTCACCAATGGATTCCTGTTTCTATTATATTTCTATCCTTTGCAGAACTTATCATTCCATTCTTACTTTTAAAACCGAATGTAGAATGGAAAGGTCAGGTATTTAATAAGAAGCATTAGATGTTTTCCTTTTCTCCGCCAGGTTGATTCAACTTTTGGAAAAGAGCTGTTGCATCATCTATTGTGAAGTTGCCTATATTCCCCTTGCCATGTTCTCTTAGTGAAATCACATTATCATCAATTTCTTTCTGACCGATTATTATTGCATAAGGAACCTTCTGCGTTTCGGATTCTGCAATTTTACGATTGATTTTCTCATTTCTAACATCAATTTCAGTTCTGAATCCTAAATCATCAAAAGATTTTTTAAGATTATAAGCAAACTCATTCTGATTTCCACCGATAGGAAGAATATTCAACTGAACCGGAGCAAGCCAGAATGGGAAATTACCTGCAAAATGTTCTATTAAAATTGATAAAAATCTTTCCATCGAACCAAATGGTGCACGATGAATGATTACCGGTCTGTGAGGCTGATTGTCAGCACCTGTATATTCAAGACCAAATCTTTCGGGCATAACATAATCAACCTGTACAGTACCCAATTGCCATTTCCTTCCAATGGCATCTTTAACGATGAAATCAATTTTCGGTCCATAGAATGAGGCTTCTCCGATTGCTATTTCATATTTCAAACCCATCTGATCTGCTACTTCCTTGATCTCCTTTTCTGCTTTATCCCAAGTATCTGAATCTCCGGCATACTTTTCTGTATTTGTTTTATCGCGGAATGATAAACGGGTAGTTACTTCCATTCCAAATGTTGTAAATACAAGCTGTGTCAAATCCACTGCATTGATAAGCTCATCCTTAAGTTGTTCGTGCATACAATAAATATGTGCGTCGTCCTGAGTAAATCCTCTTACCCTGGATAGCCCACTCAACTCGCCAGACTGCTCATAACGATATACAGTCCCAAATTCTGCAAGTCTTACTGGAAGATCTCTGTAGGATCTCGGTTTAAATGAATAGATTTGATGATGATGAGGACAATTCATTGGTTTTAGCATATACTCCTCATCATCTACCTTTATTGGCGCAAACTGAGATTCTGCATAATATGGATAATGTCCGGATGTTTTATACAAATTAAGATTACCTATATGAGGAGTTATTACCTCAACATAACCACGCTTAATCAGTTCATCACGTAAGAAGGACTCAAGTTTTCTTCGTATAGTTGTACCCTTGGGTAGCCATACGGGTAAACCTCCACCTATGGCAGGTGTTATCATGAACAACTCAAGCTCTTTACCAAGTTTTCTATGGTCACGTTTCTTTGCTTCTTCAAGCATTGTCAAATAATCATCAAGCATCTTCTTTTTAGGGAAGGTAATACCATAGATTCTTGTCATCATAGATCGGGTGGAATCACCACGCCAGTATGCACCAGCGACTGATAAAAGCTTCACAAATTTAATGTGACTCGTATTTGGCACATGTGAACCTCGGCATAAATCAACAAAATTACCCTGCTGATAAAAAGATATTTCCTGTCCTTTTAATCCTTCCAGTAATTCAATTTTATACTCATCTCCAATTTTCTTCCAATGTTCGATTGCTTCATCCCAAGTAACATCTGATCTATGATATTCAGAACTAGTGTTTGCAAGCTCCATCATCTTCTTCTCTATTTGCGGAAGATCATCAATGGATAATTTCTTACCACCTGGTATATCCAGATCATAATAAAAGCCATTTTCAATTGCTGGTCCTACTCCGAACTTAGTTCCGGGATAAATACTCTGAACAGCTTCAGCCATTAAATGTGCTGATGAATGCCAGAATATTTCTTTTCCTCTGGGATCATCAAATGTAACAATTTCGATTGATGCATCATCCTGGATTGATAGTCCAAGGTCTTTCTTTTCTCCGTTAACAAAGATTCCTAAAGCTTCTTTAGCTAATCTTTCGGAAATTGACTTTGTAATTTCCATACCTGTCGTCCCATCTGGGAATTCTCGCACATCACCATTAGGAAATGTAATTTTCATAAAATTCAGTAATATTATTTAAACAAAATTTTTTACTTAATAACGATAGATGCAAATAAATATTAATCATTGTAGATTAATTGTAATATGCTAAACTAGCAAAACTGACAGCAGACTCTGTTTCTTCTTCATACCATTGATCATAATGAAGGAACCGACATTCTTTGGGTGTTTTAAATTTTAACATGGAATAGATTGGTGCAAGTCCACATATCTTATATTTATCCTTTGCTTGTGAAATAGTATTAAAAAACGAATCTGGGTCAGACATTGCTAGATAATGAATCAATCTCTGGTCCTCGTTCTTCAGATCGTTTAACATTAATTTTGCATCATAATCATCTCCAAACTTCTTGCCTACATGTGCCAGATCGACACTTGCAATAAAGATTACCTTCTTCTCTGTTGATTGAATTATTTCTTTCAAAACTTCAAGGAACCTGTTGAATCCTTCATCTTCATTTGGCAGTGAACCAGAATGAATATCATTAAAAAAGGAATTTACTAGTATAGGCAAAATCTTAAATGGTTTATTCTTGAAATAATGCTGAGCCAAAACAACTTGAATCTCAATTGAATGTTCATATCGATGACACAAATCATCAATAATTACTTCATCTGAATCAGTCAGAACATTTCTCATTTTCTTAATAATTTCTCCATCTGTTTGAACCGTACCAAGTGGTGTTTCAAAATGTTTTTCCGTAAGTATAAATCTTTTACTTGATCCGGTATGAGAAGTTCCGAAAATTACAATCAGATCAGGTTCGGTATCTTTTAAAGTATGATATCCTGCGGAATAAGTCTTATGAGCAGCCTCACCGATCCGAAAATCGATATGAGGAACAATTATCATTTCAGCACCTGTTTTAACATCAGAAGAATCAGAAGAATTCAGAATCTCCTCTAATTCATTAGTCAACTCTGCTTGATCTTCAGAATATGATGACCCCGCACAAATAGCTGGTCGGATATCAGAATTAATATAATTATCGATATCATTTTTTATCCATTGAAATCTCGGAGAATTAAGATAGCCAGTTTTGTCGAGAATCTGGATAAAATTCTTAAATGAATCCATTATTTGTTCAGCATCTTTACCGAATTGCTCATTAAATTTGGCTTCAAGACTTTCGAATGTGAAATTGCTGTTAAGTAGCTGAAGAAATGGTATAAAATCTAAATGGAAACTAAGTGGTTGTTGTGCGTAACATTGGTCATCATACAAAACTATATATTCTTGTCCATCCTCATCATATTTTTCAATTTTTATATTTTCCCTCACTTCGGGTAATTGTGTTTCACTCATTGAGAAATTTCCTATTTGACTTTTATAAAAACAGTTGCCATGATTAGAATAGCTATAGAAGCTCCAACATTTACGAGAGACCCTATTAGGAACCATTTATCATGTGAAGAATTATAAGCAATAAAAAACATGACTGCTGTTAGAATATTCAATCCTGCAACCATGAGCAGGGCCATCTTTACCTTTTTGTTTAAATCATTATTAGATGATATTTTCCCCATTATGACCTCAGTGCTTCTTCCAATGCGGTTTTTGCATCAGTCTTTTCATCACGGTATTTAATTATCATCGGACTTGACAGAGATAAACCTTGCTCCTTAGCCCAAGGAGTATCGATAGCTCTTGAACCGTTTACAATGACAGCTCCTTCAGGTATTTCTAATGGATTTTCCGAAGTTGAACGTATAATTTGATTATTCACCAGATCATAAACTCTGGTCGATCCAGTTAGAACAACTCCTGAAGCTAAAACTGCTCTTTTCCTAACGAGAGTTCCTTCATAAATTCCACAGTTACCTCCGACCAGAACATCATCTTCAATTATAACCGGTCTAGATCCTGCTGGTTCAAGTACTCCACCAATCTGTGCCGCTGCACTGACATGGACCCTTTTTCCTACCTGAGCACAAGTGCCAACCAAGGCATGTGAATCAATCATTGTACCCGAATCCACATAAGATCCGATATTTATATACATTGGAGGCATACAAATTACCCCCTTGGCAACATAACAGCCATTACGGATTGACGATCCCCCAGGAACTATTCTTACTTCATCGTCTATGGTGAAGGGGTGTATATTGAGTGTATGTTTGTCAAAAAAAGTAAAACCTTCATTAAACACAATTGGTTGAGTTTTACCATGCCTGAAAAGCATCAAGATTCCCTGTTTAATCCATTTATTTACTTTCCAGCCACCTGATCCATCAGGCTCAGCAGATCTGATTTCGCCACTGTTAAGCTTATCTAATAATTCCGTAAAAATCACATTTAATTCGGTCTCACTATATTGAGCCTCATTACTAAGAATATCATTGATCTTTTGTTCTAATGTCATGTCTGCCAACTATTTATTATAAAATGAAAAATTAAGTAATTTATATATCAATCTTGCAGTAGTTAAATTAGGATGGTGCAAACCAGTCATTGGTGCTAGTTCCACCACGTCGAACCCAACAATTTGTTTACCTGATTTATTAATCTGCCTGAAAATATCAAGTGTTTCACTATACAAAAAACCATCAGGCTCAGGAGTTCCAGTTGATGGTATTATTGCAGGATCAAAATAATCAACATCAAATGTGATATAAATCTTTTCACCTAATGTGTCAACAACTGATTTCTGCCAATTCTCACTGTGTAATCCTCGGCGGATAGATGATGAATAAAATGTTTTTATTCCATTTGATTTTATGAACTCAGCTTCCTCGATACACTGAGCCCTTACTCCCACTTGGGTTATCCTGTTATTTGGGAAAAATTCTGCTACCCTTGCCATAAATGAAGCATGAGAATATTTCGAATCTGCATAAGTGTCTCTAAGGTCAGAATGCGCATCGAAATGCAAAATTGTCATGTCTGGAAATCTATTAAAATGTGCTTTTATTGGAGCTATAGAAATTGTATGTTCACCACCTAATGTAACAATAAATTTATTTAATTTGAAAAGATACTCAATCTGTTCTTCAATCTTACTCAATGCATATTGATCTGATTGTCCCATAAAATCTATTGGTTCAATGGTAGTTATCCCCTTTTCGAAGCATAACTCCCTATGGAATTCATCATCATAAAATTCAACAAAAGCGCTTGCTTTTATGATTTCATCCGGACCATTGCGAGTTCCACCTCCATAAGATACAGAATGCTCGTATGGTGCCGACACTATGGCTATCTGGGAATTTTTTAGATTTGAAAACTCTTCTTCAAGTGCAAGAAAATTCAATTCTTCAGGCAATACTTTCATAATAATACATTTCTAAATGATAGAAAACCAAAACTAATATTAACGTATAAATTCAAATAAATTTGATTAATAAATTAAAATAATAAAGCAATCTAATGATAATTCATTAATTTTTTATTATTTGAAATTTAAATACAAAATTTTAATGTGCGTCTATGAAAAGTTGAAAATTCAAATATAGAAAATGATTTTATAAATATATGGTGACGGTAAAAGAATGTTAGGAATACTTAAAGCGATTTTTGGAACAAAACAACAGAAGGATATTAAAATTCTGCAACCGATAGTTGATGAAATTAACAAGTGCTATGAGGACTTTCAATCATTATCTGATGAAGAAATTCGTGCAAAAACTGATGAATTTAGATCAATTATAAAAGAGAATTCAAAAGATTTAGAAGATGAAAAGAAAGAGTTACAAAATAAATTAATTAATGAAGCTCTCGATACTGACCAAATTCAAGAAATTCATGACAGACTAAAAAATCTAGAAAATGAATTATTCCAGACAATCAACGACACTTTAGATGATCTTTTACCTCAAGCTTTCGCTGTCGTTAAACAAGCATGCAGGAGAATGGCTGAAGCTCAATATAGATACGAATATTCCGGACAAATGGGTGTTTGGGATATGATCCCCTATGATGTTCAGCTTATGGGTGGTATTGTTTTGCATCAGGGTAAGATTTCAGAAATGGCTACGGGTGAAGGTAAGACTCTTGTTGCTACTCTACCGCTTTATTTGAATGCTCTGGCTGGCAAAGGTACTCACCTTGTTACTGTGAATGATTATCTTGCTAAACGTGATGCAGAGTGGATGATGCCGGTCTATGATTACCTTGGAGTAACTGTAGGGTCGATTCAGTCCAATATGGATAATGATGTTAGAAAAGCCCTTTATGATTCAGATATTACTTATGGCACCAATAATGAGTTTGGATTCGATTATCTACGCGATAACATGGTTAATTCTTTGGATCAAATGGTTCAGAGAGAACATTGGTACTCAATAGTTGATGAGGTTGACTCTGTGTTAATTGATGAAGCCAGAACTCCATTGATTATCTCTGGTGCGGTAGGTCAGGCTTCCGATCAAAAATTTGACGAAATGAATCCAAGAGTCAAGAGACTTGTGGAAGCTCAAAATAAGCTTGTAAATCAAATATTGCTGGAGAATACCAAAAACTTGGAATCGCAAGATAAAGAAGAAAAAGAACTTGGTGGCTTAGCTCTGTTTCGTGCTTTCAAAGGACTTCCCAAACACAAACGTTTGGCGAAACTTCTTCAGGAACCTGACAATATGAAACTTATGAAAGATACTGAACTTTTCTACCTTCGTGAACAAGGGAAGAGAATGGGTGAAGTTGACGAAGGATTATATTATACTATTGACGAAAAGAATCATCAAATTGATATTACAGAAAAGGGCATACAAGTTTTATGTTCTGCTCAGGAAGATCCAGATATGTTTATCATTCCCGATATTGCTTCAGAGATGAGCCAGCTCGAGATGGATTCATCACTGTCCGCTTCTGATAAACAGTTAAAAATTGATAATTTCAACAGAGTTTATTCTGAAAGAAGTGATAGGATTCACACTATAACTCAGCTTCTCAGAGCCTATTCATTGTATGAGATCGATGTCGAATACGTTATTCAGGATAGCAAAGTAATGATTGTGGATGAGTTCACCGGTCGTATACTAGATGGAAGACGTTATTCCGAAGGACTGCATCAGGCTATCGAAGCAAAGGAACATGTTACGGTAGAACGTGATACTCAGACCCTCGCTACTGTGACTCTTCAGAATTACTTCAGACTTTATAAAAAGCTGGCTGGAATGACTGGAACTGCTGAAACTGAAGCTGGTGAGTTTGAAAAGATCTATTCTCTCGAGGTTATTGTAGTTCCTACTAACCGTGATCTTACAAGAGATGACCGTGAGGATTTCATCTTTAAAACAAAACGAGAAAAGTATAATGCAATCGCAGATGACATAGAAACCGAAGTTAAAAATGGGAGAGCAGTTCTTGTTGGAACGACTTCTGTGGAAGTTTCGGAGCTGTTAAGCAAAATGCTTCAGAGAAAGAAGATTGCTCATAATGTCCTTAATGCGAAGCACCATGCACGTGAAGCAGAAATAGTTCAGAATGCGGGTAAAAAAGGTACTGTTACTATCGCTACCAACATGGCTGGTCGAGGAACTGACATCAAGCTTGACCACGAAGTTAAGAAAAATGGTGGTCTTGCCATCATTGGTTCCGAACGCCACGATGCTCGTCGTATTGACAGACAGCTGCGCGGTAGAGCAGGAAGACAGGGCGATCCAGGTTCATCTCAATTCTTTATTTCGCTCGAAGATGATTTAATGAGACTCTTCGGAGGCGAACGTATGGCCGGTGTAATGAAAACATTGAAGATCCCCGAGGGTGAACCAATACAGCACTCATGGATCACAAAAAATGTTGGACGTGCTCAAAAGAAAGTCGAAGAAAATAACTTTGGTATCCGTAAAAGACTGCTAGAATATGACAACACAATGAATCAGCAGAGAGAAGTTATCTACAGCAGAAGAAGGCATGCACTTCAGGGAGAAAGACTCAAGGGCGAATTATTCGGTTACATTGAAGATATGGCTGCAGAATGGTATGAGGAATTCTACAAAGATCTCGATCTTAAAGGACTCAAAAATTCATGCAGGGTTATCTTGCTATGCGAACCACAGATTTCTGTTGAAGAATTTGAAAAGTTAAAAGAACAGGAAGTTATTGATAGAATTATGACTGCTGCTGAAGACTTTTATAAGAGAAAAGAAGATATGCTCGGCACAGAATTCATGACCTATCTCGAGCGTGTTGCCGTTCTTCAAACTATCGATGACAAATGGCGTGAACACTTAAGAGAAATGGACGATATGAAAGAGGGTATTCATCTCCGTTCTTATGGTCAGAAAGATCCATTGCTCGAATACAAGGGTGAAGCATTCAAGATGTTTGTCAAGTTAATACATGAAATCAACAAAGAATCTGTTCTGTTCTCTTTTAAGTATTTCCCGCAGGTCGTAGAAAAGCAGACACCAAGCAGAGACTCACTGCCCAGAATGAGAAGTACAGCAAGCAATTTATCATCTATGCAGTTTACTCATTCTTCTCAAATACCATCATATCTTACAGGTGGCGGACAACAGCAACAAGGACCAGAGCAGGGTGATGCAGGTCACATAAGAACATTCCGCAAAACAGAGCCAACTATTGGACGTAACGATCCTTGTCCTTGTGGTAGTGGCAAGAAGTACAAACAATGCCATGGCAAGGTACCAGTGGCTTAATATGAATAACAACAATATTGAGTATTTTCAATTTTTAAGTACTTGAAAAATAATTTTCCAAAATTAAATTATTCGATTATGATAAAAAAAGGGGGCCATGAACCCCTTTTTTTAGTTTGAGTATCCAACTTTCAAAAAGATTGCATCTTTTCGAAAGTGAATTTCACTATTTGCACAATTTTGATGAACGTTTGGTTATTTAAATATCCGATAACCTTTTTATTTTTCAATCATCTTGTTTTTTTAATTGCACTTTTTGCATCATTTGCATCGTGTTTTTTGATTATTAATTGTTTCTTAATAAACAGACAAATACAATTTCACAGAGAGTCACAGAGTATAGATTTTCTCTGTGTGTCTCATGAATTCCTCTGTGTAACTCTGTGTAATTTTTTTAAAAAACCAAGAGAGAGGCACAGAGAAAAGTAAATGGTATCAATTGCATCGGGTTTTCAATTTTTCAGGTCGCTCCGATGGAGCTTTGGTTCAATATGTTATCCGTTTTCTATTAAGATTTTGCTACTACGTAGCTGAATATAAATTGCATCGTTTGCATCGGTTGCATCGGGTTTTTCTTTTTTTATCCCGTCAGGGATTTGATATTTGTAGAAAAACCGTATCCCCAAAATAATAATTACCTCTGAGAGGTTAAATATTTAATCGCTACGCGATAAATTCTCCCGGGCGGACTCTGTGTTACCAATATGTAATCGCTACGCGATAATTTGCATCATTTTTTGCATCTTTTGCACTATTTTAATGAACGTCTGGTTATTTAAATTTTTCTTAACCTCTTTAATTATCAATCAATACATTTTTCGGATTGCACTTTTGCATCAATTTTCATCGTTTTTTTCGTTTTCGATTTTTGCAACATTTTCAATGAACAACAAATACAGAATTTTCCCCACCCTTACCCTCCCCAACAATTGGAGAGGGAATTAAATACATTGCAATTTGCAAAAAAGGGGATGATATTTCAAGAAAACGGTTTTAAAAGGAAATAAAAATGGAATAAATATTTAATTCTATTCAATATACATTACTTTACGTTTTTCTGATAAATGTTCTGAGGTGACAATTTTTATTTTTGAAAAAAAATTATTAGTGTCATTTACAGTAAAACCTGGATCCCCTATTCGTTTATATCCCTGAAAAAATGAATTATTATAGTCTAAAATTATTTGACTAATTTTTATATTATCAACTTTATTATTCATTTTAGGAAATAATCCATTTATAAAGTAAGTACTCAAATTAGAATATATTTTCGGTGTATATTTATTTATTTCCCAAATCCTAACAAGAGAGTCTTTAGTAACTCTAACATTTGTTCTGTCCCAAATAATAATGCAACCCTTTTTGAGTGATTTTCTGACAATAATTAATACTGGTAAATTAAAAATTTCTTGTTGATAAGATAAATATTCAATTATTATATCCCGTTTTGTATTTTCATGCCTAGTGACAGAAAATGATAAGTTATTTCCCCAAAAATTAGAACGAAAAAATTCAGATAAGAATTCGTAATAATTAATTTTCTCGTTAATATTATAATCAACTTCGATCTTTATAGGTATTTGAAAAACCGTATCAGGTAATAATTCTGTATTAATTGGGTTATACCTGTTTGAATTAATAAATGAAAAATTAACTTCAAACTCGTTTTGTGGTTTAGCTCCATCATTATTTATTTCTTTTTTGCATGCCGTAAAAATAGTAATACTTATTGTAATTACTAATAACTTTTGAATAAATGATATTTTAAACATCTTTGATCTCCCTATTTAAATTATTTAGGTGCGACAATTTCTATTACTAAAGGAAGGATGCTGTTTTTCATAAGAGTTTCTAATTTATTCATGGGTATTTGATATGATTTATATTTTATTCCATAAAATCGAAAATACAGATTTCAAATATGAATTCATAGAGAAAGTTTAAGATTTGGATAGATTTTTTTCACAAGAAAGAATAAAAGGACACGGCACGCCGTGTCCCTACAAGACAAAATGAGAAGGGCGGGTTTGGAACCCGCCCCTACAGAGAAAACAAAGATGTCCAACACCTTGAAGGTGTTGGACATCAGATGGAATGACATCATCGGAAATTATTTATAGAATGTACGGACTTTTTCGACTATGTCTTTGATATTGACGACTCCGCGTTCGATGGTGGCTCTGATTTTGAATTCGATCTGACCGTTATCGATGTTCTTTTTGCCGCCGATTATCTGGATTGGAATACCGATTAAATCTGCATCATTGAATTTGATTCCGGGTGATTCATCTCTGTCGTCGAAGAGGACATCAAATCCGGCATCAGTCAGCTCTTTATACAGATCCTCGCATGCTTGCTGTACTTCAGGAGATCTGAGAAGATTCAAGCCCAAGAGATGAACATGATATGGAGTGAGAGCTTTATTCCAGATTATACCTTTATCGTCAAATCCCTGCTCGAGATAGCATGCCATTACTCTTTCGACACCGATACCATAAGAACCCATGATAATTGGCTTTTCGACACCCTCTGCATCTAGAATGTTTGCATGCAAAGCTGTGGAGTACTTTGTTCCTAGCTTGAAAATATGACCTAATTCGATAGCTTTGACCACGCGGATAGGACTTCCGTTGATGGGACAGGGTTCACCCTCGCAAATTGTTCTAAAATCGTGATATTCATCGATTTTGCAATCTCTTGTGAAGTCAATATTTTTGAAATGGTATCCATCTTTGTTTGCTCCGGAAACGAGACCATTAGCATCTTTCAGAAGATTATCTGCAACGATTTTTATTTTTGTTTGAAGATTGATAGGACCGATTGATCCTGTATGAGCACCCGTTATCTCGAACAATTCTTCTGCTTCGGCAGGTCTGAACTGATTTGTCTTGAAGAAAGATTCGAGTTTTGATTCATTCAGTTCATCATTGCCCCTCATCAGGATTAGCACAGGCTCAGAATTAACCATATATACAACAGATTTTGCTAATTGATTTTCTGCTAAGCTGAACTGATTTATCAGATCATTGATAGTCTTTGCGTTTGGTGTGGCAAATTCTTCGATTGCATTGTTAGAATCTATTCTTCCTACTGCGGGAAGAGCAGAAGTCGCTACTTCGAGGTTAGCGGCATATCCCGAATCGGAAACTGCACAAACGTCTTCACCGGCATCGGATTCGACCATGAATTCCTGGGATGCACTGCCACCCATCGCTCCACTTGAAGCACCGACAATGAAGAATTTCAGACCGCATCTGCCAAAAATCTTGCAGTAAGCATCGTAATGTTTCTGATAACTGATATCCAAACCTTCGACAGTAGAATCCATTGAGTAAGCATCTTTCATTAAGAACTGTCTGCCTCTGAGAACGCCGGACTTCGGTCTGGGCTCATTTCTGAACTTTGTCTGAATCTGGTACCAGATCTGTGGAAGATCGCGATAGGACTGTATATGCTGACGAGCATGATATGTGATTATCTCTTCGTGAGTCGGCGCAAGGACAAGACCTTCACGGTTCTTGATGTGAAACATAACGTCACCCATTGCTTCAACTCTGCCGGTTTGCTCCCATATTTCAATAGGATTCAAAGCAGGGAGAAGGAACTCCTGACCACCGATAGCATCCATTTCCTCACGGAGAATGTTCATTATTTTTTTAAGAACGATATGCCCCAAAGGAAGCCATGAAAAAACACCTGCAGCCAGCTGTCTGACCAATCCCGCTCTGAGCATAAGCTTGTGAGATGGAATTATAGCATCTGCAGGAACTTCCTTGAGAGTTGGTATAAAATATCTAGACTGTCGCATACAAAAACCTTATTTAATACATTTAATTGTTAATTTTCAACTTGAGTTAATTTCTAAAATTTATTTTTCCATAATTCCGATAAAAAGCTTTTCCAGTAGAAACAAAGCCGGAATTGAGCTTGATTTTAATTTATAATCTACTTCAGTTAGTAGTTTTATTGCCCGATTTATTTCATTTGAAGAATAACGACGGGCAGCTTCCTGATATTCAGCAACAAAATATGGGCTGATGCCGATTTTACCTGCAAGATCGAACTGATTTGAAGAATCCTGCTGTGCTTCCAGCAATTTCCAAAGAGAAATAAAATAACGTGAAATCATTGTTACAATCAGGATTTCCTGCTTTTCTGTAGCTAACATATTTTGAAGGATTGTGATTGCCAATGCAAGATTGCGTGCTCCGACAGCTTTCTGAAGTTCAAACACATTGTAATGCCTTGATTTACCAATTGATTCTGCCATGTCGTCGGCAGTAACATTTTTATTATCACCAATATAGAGTATAACTTTATTGATTTCCTCAGCCAGATTTCTTAGTACAAGATCAGAATTTGCGATAAGAAATTCAGCAGCCATAGTGTCGATTGTTTTATCAAAACTTTTAAATCTATCTTTTACCCAAGCAGAAATATTTCCCTGACTTACCTTTGGATATTCTATCCAGGAATGTTTGTTTATCATTGTTAAAAATGGGAATTTAAGAGAATCAAGTTTCTTCTTTGCTTTTGCTTCCTGCTTTTTATTCTTTAAATCGGCACTTACTCCAAACAAGCTATCAAGCTCTGCTTTTATGATCAGACAGGTCGATGATGTAGGATTATCCATATATTTTTGGAATCCTGCATGCTGTCCATCTTTTTTGGAGTGCTTGTCTGCAAGAACATCAAAATTATTAACCACAACCACTCTATGAGAATTAACAAAAGGATATGAACTGCACGAATCAACGATTCTGTTAAAATCTGATTCAGAAGCATCAATTACTTCGAAATCAAATTTCGATTCATCAGTTGGAAGCAAATGCAGAAGAAGAGAATTGAAATCTTCTTCCAAAAGAAAATTTTCCTCCCCAAATAACAATAATATCGGTGGAATTTTTCCTGATTTGATTAATGCTTGTATTGATTCAATCTGTGACATGGTTAGATTATAACTTTCTTTGGAGATTCAACATCTATTCCGAGAAATCTTTGAGCAACTTCGTAGAATGTTGAATGAATATCCGTTACATAAAATTCCATTTCAGGAGTGAAATTGTACTCATCACGTTCGTCTGCCAACATCCCAGTTTCCCCTAGAACGCGAATAGCATTGACAGAGGCATGTTCGCCGGAGTCAATGAGATTAATCCCGGGCATAATATCAGAAATCATCTGAGATAATAACGGATAATGAGTGCAACCCAGAACTAAAGTATCAATGTCCTTTTCTTTAAGATCTTTAAGGTATTCTTCAGCGATAATTCTTGTAGCCTGATGCCTTAACCAACCTTCTTCGACAATGGGAACAAATAAAGGACAAGCCTGCTGGAAAATATTTAATTCTCTATTCTCAGACAATTTATTCAAGGCAATCTCATAAGCTTTACTTGCGACTGTAGCTCTTGTACCGATCACACCGATTCTACCGCTGGCAGAGGCTCTGAGAGCAGCCTGTGCCGCAGGAAAGATCATTCCGAGAACAGGTACATCAACAGAATCCCTAACAGCTTCGAGAGCAACAGAAGATGCAGTATTGCAAGCTATTACAATCAGTTTAACATCTTTATCTAACAGAAACTTTGATGCTTCACGGCTGTATTCGATAACAGTCTCGGGAGATTTGTTTCCATAGGGAACACGAGCAGTGTCACCAAGATAAATATATCTTTCATACGGAAGAAATCTCAGAAATTGCTTCAGAACGCTAAGTCCGCCGATTCCGGAATCGAATACACCAATTGGATTTGTTTTGCTCATCAGATTGTTCAAAATTAAAAAAACAAAATTAAGTTATTTTTAATAATTAAATTAAAGATTATTGTTAAATGATATTAAGATTAGTTTATTAATTTTGTAAGTTTAGTATTCTAACGATTAAATAAACTGGAGATTACATGGCTGAAATTAAAAAGATTGGAATTATAACCAGTGGCGGAGACTGTGGTGGACTTAATGCCGTTATCCTCGGAGCTACCCGTGTGGCACAGTTTTCGGGTATCGAATGTTTTCTGATACCTAATGGTTACGCAGGGTTGTATAATTTAAAAGACATAGAACTGGATATTTTTGATTGGATAAGATCAGATAAAATTCTTTCGGGTGTTGCAGGTTCAGAAGCAGGTCACTCCAGAGTTAAAATCAGCAAAATCAATGACCCGAATAAATATAATCAGATAAAAGAAGGTTTAGCAAAGCATAAGATTGATGCTCTTGTTATCGCAGGTGGAGATGACACAGGCTCAGTTGTTGTCGATTTAATTAACAACGGAATAAAATGTATTCATGTTCCGAAGACGATGGATCTGGATCTTCAGACATATTCTGTCGGTGGGGATTCTACTATAAACCGGATAGCATCCTTCACTCGTGATTTGAGAACTACAGGTCTAACTCACAACCGAGCTTTAGTCATCGAAGTTTTCGGAAGATATGCCGGTCATACTGCTTTCAGAGGTGGAGTCGGAGCTGATGCAGACTGCGTTCTCATACCAGAAATTCCAGTTGACTACGAAGTCGTTTATGAGCATTTTAAAAAAACCTACATGACAAGACTTAAGAACAGCGATGTCAAGGGTTCTACTTATATCATAGTTGCAGCTGAGGGAATTAAGGATAAAGAGGGTAAGTACTTCATGGATGCCAATAAGGGATCTGACTCATTTGGTCATCAGAGATTGACAGGTGGGGCAAGTTATGTCAGGTCACAGCTCGAAAGCTACATGCATCAGGATCCGGATTGGCATGCTTTCTTGCAGGAAATGGGGATATATATACCAGATATCTACATGTATCCGGAAATCAGAGAGGTTTCACTAGGACATCTTGTAAGAGCAGGCGATACTAGTGCTTATGATGTTGCTTTTGGCAAACAAGCCGGAGCCGCAGCTGTTCATTTATTAAAAAAGGATATTTGCGGAGTTACAGTAGTTGGAGTTGAACATGATTATATTACATATATCCCGACGGCTGAAGCGATTATCCAACGATTTGTCAATCTGGATGAAATATCATTGTACGAAGGAATGGGTATTTGCTTCGGAAGACCAGTGGAGGAATATCAGCCGAAATTCAAGAAACAGGAAGGCATGATCCACAGATATATGTAGTTGTTTATTTTATTTGAAATTTTGAGCAATCCTGAAAATGGATTGCTCTTTTATCATAAATGTGGAATTTTTCGTCTATAACAAGCAAAATAAATAGGTATAGAATGGATTTTAAAGATTATTACAAAATACTTGGTGTCGAAAAAACTGCAACAGCTGATGAAATAAAAAAATCTTACAGAAAGCTTGCTAAGAAATTTCATCCTGACAATAACCCCGGTAATAAAGAAGCAGAGTCGAAATTCAAAGATTTAAGTGAAGCTTATGAAGTGCTCCACGATGCTGAAAAAAGAAAGAAATATGATACTTTAGGTTCTCAATACAACAGATACAGACAATCCGGCGGGAATAGTGATCAATTTGACTGGAACAATTGGTATGATAATTCGTCCAGAAGACCGCAGAGCAATCAGGGGTATGGGAATATAAACGATATGTTTTCTGGTTCAACCGGCGGGAGTGGCGGATTTACTGATTTTTTTGAGAAAATTTTTGGTGGTCATACTGGTGCAGGACAAGCAAGAGGCAGCCGTTCCACTGGACCTACAAAAAAAGGTAACGACTTGGTTACTAACTTGGAAGTTACTTTTGAAGAATCATTCAAAGGTACCAATAAAGTGATTGAAGTTAACGGGCAAAGGATTGATCTAAAAATAAAGCCGGGTATAAAGGATGGACAACAACTCAAGTTGTCCGGGCAGGGTGAACCCGGAAGAAACAGCTCAAATGGAGATTTATATATAAACCTCAAAGTGATCCCACATATTAAGCTAAAGAGAATTGAGAATGATTTATTTCTTGATCTTGACATTGATCTGTATAAGTTCATTTTTGGTGGTGAGACTAAAATATCAACTTTCAGCGGAACATTGAAGCTTGTTATCCCACCCGAATCTCCTAATGGAAAGGTTTTACTGATTAAAGGTCAGGGTATGCCAAAGTATAACAAAAGCGGAGACCGGGGAGATTTATTTGTTTCTCTTCATGTAAAATTACCAGAAAAACTTACTGCTAAAGAATTGGAACTGTTCAAACAATTGAAGAGTTTAAGATAAATTTTTTGCGCTTAATCATTGAATAGATATTTGTGATTTTTCAACTGATCGTAAAGAATTTTTCTTGCTCTGAATAAATGTGCTTTTACTGTACCAAGAGGAATCCCAAGTTTTTCGGAAATTTCACTGTAATCTAATTCTTCTCCATGACGCATTTTGATGATTTTTTTGTAATTATCAGGAAGTTGCTCTATTGCTTCGAGAAGGACTTTTCTTCTTTCTGAAGTTAATACATTCATGTCAGGGATATATGAATCATCTTTAATTTCGAGCTCTCCACCATCTTCAGAATCTCCATAACCTTGAGAAATGGAAACAAAACCAAATCGTTTTTTGCGAAGGAAATCTATACAAGTATTTGAAGCAATTTTAAATAGCCAGGAAGAAAAAGAATAACTACTCTGATATTTTGACAGTCCATTATATGTTTTTATGAAAGTATCCTGAGTGAGATCCATAACATCATCTTCATCCTTAATCATTCTTCTGATGAGAGAGGCAATGATTCTCTTATACTTTTTCTGTAGAATAGCAAAGGCTTCCGAATCGCCATTTAATATGCGATTTACTGTTTCAACATCCTCTAAATTCGATATTTTCTTATTTTCGTTCAAAGTTACCAAACAGATAAAAGAATAAATCGTCAATCTAATAAATTTTTTTTACATAGAGTAATTAAATATTTTTTTATTCTTTTGTTTAGTTTATATTTATCTTTGTTATCAAAATTTTTTACGATTCTCAGATGAATGAAAATTTTAGAACAGTCCTGAAGTATCTTGGTGTAACCGTAGGATTTATTTTTACGATAATTCTGCTAGTCATAATTGTTGACAAGCTGATTCTTCCTGCACTTATACACGATAAGGACAATGTTACAGTTCCAAACTTACAGAATAAAACTCTTGCTGAAGCTGAGCAGTTGATTATTCAGAATAAACTATCGTTAGCAAAAGTTAATGAACAATATAATGAAAAATCACCTGCCGGTACAGTTTTGAGTCAAGTTCCAAAAGCTGGGTCAGAAGTAAAATCAGGCAGGAGTATTTATCTTTCAGTAAGCAAGGGTATGGAACTTGTTACTGTACCTTATGTTGTGGGTATGCCATACCGAACAGCCAGAGTAACCCTGAAGAATCGTGGAATCGAAGTTGGAACAGTAACTTATCAAAACTCTGAGAATTTAGGTTCTGACACAGTGATAAGTCAATTGACACCTTCTGGCAAGAGTATTCCTTATGGAAATTCAATTGATTTGGTGGTGAGCAAAGGATCGGAAGCACAAGTTAAGATTCCGAATTTAATCGGAAAGAGAATCGATGATGTCCAGAAAATTCTTCAGGAATCTGGATTACAACTTGGATCCGTAAATACAGTCAGACATGAGACGTATCTTTCGAATACGGTTGTTAATCAATCACCGGAAGCTGGAGAGATTGCCAGTAAGGGAACTGTTGTAAATATATTAATTTCTAAGTAGCAAAAAATTTGTTACAAAATTCAAAAATAGTATTAATGATTAAATTCTTCTCCTTAAATCATTAATTAATTGGATTACACACACATAAAGGTCCTATAAAATGAATAAGTTTAAGTTCGAAGAATTAAATCTCTCTCCAGCAATGATTAAGGCAATATCTGAGATGGGTTTTGAGGAAGCCACACCGATTCAAACTGAGGCAATACCCAGTATTATGGCAGGGAAAGATATTATCGGTCACGCTCAGACAGGAACAGGTAAAACAGCAGCATTCGCTATCCCAACTATTGAAATGATAGACACCAACCTGAATTATATCCAGGCAATCGTCCTTTGCCCTACACGTGAATTAGTGATGCAGGTTACAGAGGAATTCAGAAAACTGATGCGCTATAAAGAAGGAATGTCAGTTCTTGCTATATATGGAGGACAAGAAATTGACAGGCAATTTAAAGCATTAAAGAAGAATCCTCAAATTATTGTTGGCACACCCGGAAGAACTATAGATCATATTCACAGAGGCTCAATCAAGCTAGATTCTATTAAATTTGTTGTCCTTGACGAAGCAGATGAAATGCTGGACATGGGCTTCAGAGAAGATATAGAATTAATTTTGAGTGGCACTCCTGAATATAGGCAGACAGTAATGTTCTCAGCAACATTACCGGAAATAATAATGAAACTGATGAAGCGATTCCAGAAGAATCCAGTTAGAATTGATGTTACTCACCATAAACTTCATGCTCCAAAGATTGATCAGTTTTATTTCGAAGTTAATGCCAGTGCAAAGCCTGAAGCACTTGCCAGATTAATTGATTATCATTCGATTAAACTCGCCCTAGTATTTTGTAATACTCGCTCTCAAGTTGATGAACTGGTTGATATACTCAAAACGAGAGGTTATTTTGCAGATGGGTTGCATGGCGATATGAATCAGAGACAACGTGAGAAAGTAATGGGTGGATTCCGTACCGGATCAGTTGAAATTCTTGTGGCGACCGATGTAGCAGGAAGAGGAATTGACGTTAATGACATTGAGGCAGTTTTCAATTATGATCTTCCTCAGGATGATGAGGATTACATACACAGAATCGGCAGAACCGGTCGTGCAGGCAAAACTGGTGCAGCTTATTCATTTGTTACCGGAAGACAAATGTACAATCTTCAGAGAATCGAAAGATCAAATAACGTTAAACTCCAAAAGAGATTAATTCCAACAATGGAAGATCTTGATGAAACAAGAATTCAAACAATCTTCGAAACTATAAAACCGATAATCGCAAAAGGATCATTAAAGAAGTACAGAAATTTAACTGAAGAAATGATGGGTGAAGATTACAATTCTATGGATATAGCAGCGGCTCTTCTGAAAATAACATTAGATGCACGAAATGATGGATTTGACAGCAAAATAGTTATTGAAGACAGATACCACGACAGATCAGACAGGAATGACCGCTCAAAACGTCGTGATTCTGGAGGTCGTGATTCGGGAAGACGTGATTCCGGCAGAGATTATGGAAGGGATTCCGGAAGAGATAGATATAGTTCAGGAAAAAAAGAAGGCAAGAAAGATTCAAAGGATAATTCATTCTTCGAAAAGAAAAAGAAGAAAAAAATCAGATAGTAGAAAAATTCAAAAGTAAATATTGAAATTAGGAATTAAGTAACAGTATAAAAGCAAACCAAGCAATATCTCTGTGGTAGATGAGTGGGGAGTAGTATCTCCGGTGGTGTAAGGGAAATAATAATTAACGCAGGAGTCATTGATGAAAAAATTAATTTTTATATTTGTCTTCCTTTTTTGTTTTATTCAAATAAAATCAGAAAATATTTCGATTGATTCAAACCAATATGTAATTCTGAAATTTGACAAGGATAATGGATTAATATTTAATAAAAAATATAAACCTTCTGACATTAATAAACAAGAGATTGAGTCAATCTATATATTAATTGGAAAAGCAATTTCTGACTATCATTTAAAAAATGCTAGTGAAAATACTCTAAATCAAAAAAATTATGAAATTGATTTATCGAATTATAAAATACAATTAATTCCAGTAATTAATCCTAAAGGTGAAAAGGAAATATTTGTGAATTGCATTTGTTTAACATCATCCGAAATAAATAATTGGGAAAATGGTATTATTATTGTTTTAGATGGAGGTAAATGCTATTTTCAATTAAAGATTAGCTTAAAAAAGAATAAGTATTATAATTTCATGATAAATGGTGAAGCGTGATTTTGTTATTTGAAATACAAGCCCTTCCATCCCGAAGGGCTTGTTATTAACTCTGCCATATAATTGTTGATGAATACCAAAACGTAGGGGTAGAGCTTGCTCTACCCGAAAACTATGATGATAATGATAAAATAATTTATGAAAAGGACAGAGCAAGCTCTGCCCCTACATTGGCTAGAATTGTTCAGGTGTTTAAATCGATTTCTACAATTGAAATTAATAGGTTTAGAGGAGTTTCTGGTCTTACGGTTTGGCAGAGAAATTATTATGAACATATTATCCGAAATGAAAAAGAATTATATCAAATTAGAAAATATATTGAGTATAATCCTTTAAATTGGAAAGATGATGAATACAATAAATAAAGCCCTTCGATACTGAAAGGTTAATGAATAATTCGAGAAGAAATTAAAAAAGGGAACGATAATGATTACCGTTCCCTTTTTTCGTAACAATTTACAAATTAGTTTACAAATTGCTGTGCATAGTATTTAGGTGTTAATTTCTCACCGGTTGCTTTTTCGATCATATCATTCCAATAATATTTGCTTCCGGGTTTGAATATATTATCAATAAGATATTTTCCGATGTCTGTTTTGTTAGTGAAGCTTGCTGTTTTTACATCACCTTTGATAATCTTAGTCGAAAGTGTGTAATAAAGCTGAGATGCAAGAAGTTCACCAAGCAGATAATTATGATAATAACATGGGCTTGTTGCAATATGAATTTTGGTTGCCCAATCAGGCATATTTCTGCCGGCTGGTCTTTTAATCATCTGATATTTCTCAACAATATCCCACCAAAGTTTGTTTAAATCCTGATCAGGATTTGCATACATTGATTTCTCGAAGTTGTACATAACCTGAGCCCAGCGGCTGAAAACAAGTTGTTGCAAACGTAGAGTATTTGCACAATCCTGTGAAATTTTAGCTGCTTCTTCTTTGCTCATTCCGATATTTTCCATCATCCATTCCGGTTTGGTGGCGAATCTTCCGAACAACATTGCAATTGCTTCAGTTGTGAAAATATGTGCCGGAGATTTCAAATCCCAAGGAAGTTCCTGGTTAAGGAACTTTTCGTATAAAGCATGACCATATTCATGCATCATTGTTTCCATCCACCTGGCTGTTGGCTTGACATTACAAAGAACCCGGATATCTCTTGCATCACGATCAATATTGATGCAATAGGCGTGCTGATTCTTTTTCTCTTTTTCGAAAAGGTCACTCTTTGCGACTAAATCTTCAATGGGCAGATTCAGGCTTTTGTAGAATTTCACAGTTGTTTCAACAATGTCTTTATCCTTGTAATAAGAATCGAGATCAACTTTATAGACTTTTGGTGCTTCCTGGAAGAATCTGTTTTGATAGTTCCAAGGCATCATTTCGGCTGTAGTAATCCCATAGTTCTTTGCTAAGATATTGTCCATTTTTGATTTTTCTTTGCTAAAGGCATCACGAGTGAGATTATCAAGCTCACCGAATAGTTTCTCAATTTCAACCGGATCCTGATCGCTGAGTTTGAGGCTCATTTCATGATAATTATTGAAGCCTAATTCTTTTGCGATTTCATTTCTGAGTTTGACAAGAGCAATTATATCAGCGGCAACGACAGGTCCGATATTTTTGTGGGCTTCCCATGCGGCTTGTAATTTCTTGCTATCTTTTTCGGTTTTCAATATTTCTTCAATTTCATTGTCAGAAAGCTTTTTTCCTCCTACTTCAGCGCGGAAATTGGAATATTTCTGTTCGATATTGCTCTGCATTTGAGAGAGTAAATTTAGCTTTGCAGTGTCGATATGCTTGCTTAGAAAAGTGAGATACAAGACATAAGCATGACGCTTCAGGAGAGGATCTTGAAGCATATCTGATTTGTAAATCTTTTCGATTTTGGCAAAATCAGCTTTATTAGATAAAATTTCATTTAATTTCATATCGAATGCAGCGTACTTTTTCCAATTCTCGTCTGAACTACTGATAGATGCGTCGAAGTAAGCAAGAGACATATCTTTGTATGCAGGCTTAATTTTGGCTTCATAAGCTTTCACGAAATCGGCAAAATCTTTTTCCATTTTTTTAACTTCCTCCTGATTAATTGTTTCTTTTTTTGAACAGCTTGTTGCAAAGCTCAAAAAAATACTTGCAACAAGTAGAATCCCTAATAGCCTTAAAGAGAGTTTCATTAGTCTAACCCAATCATAATGAACAAAATAAATTAGATTACAAAAATATGAAAAAGAAAGATAATTCAATGTTAATACTTTTATAATTTTAATTGTTTTATTCAAATTGGTTGATGAATAATTCTTAATTTTTATTAAATTGTTTTTTTATAGTTTCTAAATCTGAAAAGGTGTTCGATGAAATTTTTTAAAAATTGTATTATTTTCTTGTTGATGCTCTCAGTAGTATCAATTTATACCAATGGACAATCAGAAACCAAGAACAAAGGAAAATTTATTGAAAAGAAAAATGAATTCTGGGAAGAAGTAAAAACCGGAATAGATGAATTCAACAAAAAGGATACTAAGAAGAAGTTATCTTATGTTATGGATTTTGATGATGTAAGCATTCCAAAATCCGAAAAGGACTTTAACCAACAATGGCACAATCCACCAATATCCCAGGGCAGTACAGGAACATGCTGGTGCTTTTGCTCGACATCATTTTTTGAAACGGAGGCAAACAGGATTAACAAAACAAAAATCAAGTTATCCGAAATGTTTACTGTTTATTGGCAATATGTTGAAAAAGCACGTCGATTTGTTCGGGAAAGAGGAGAATCTGAATTTGGGGAAGGAGCACAGGCAAATGCTACCAAGGAAATGTATAAGCAATATGGATGTGTGCCTGCAAGTGCTTATTCTGGTATGAAACAAGGTCAAAAATTCCATGATCATTCAAAAATGTTTGGGGAAATGAGAACATATCTAAATAGCATTAAAGAATCAAATATATGGAATGAAGAGGAAGTGATTGCTAATATAAAAGCTATTTTGAATTACTATTTGCTTGTACCACCATCGAAATTTGAGTTTGAAGGCAAAACTTATACCCCAAAGGAGTTTTTAGCTAATTATGTCAAATTGGTACCTGATGATTATGTGGATGTAATGTCATTGCTTGAACCTGGTTACTGGAAAAAAGTTGTTTATGATGTTCCCGATAACTGGTGGAAAGACGCAAGTTATAACAACGTTCCACTTGAAGATTATATGTCAGTAATCAAGAATGCAATTAAAAAAGGCTATACAATGGATCTTGGTGGAGATGTTTCTGAGGCAGGAATAGAATCACATATTAATGTTGCCATGGTTCCAAGTTTCGATATACCATCATCATATATTGATGAATATGCTCGTCAATTCAGATTCAGTAATAATACAACAACAGATGACCATGGAATTCATTTGGTAGGTTACAAAGAAGAAGGCGGAAAAACCTGGTTCCTGATTAAAGATTCCGGTTCAGGAGCAAGAAATGGAAAATCTGTTGGTTATTACTTCTTTCATGAAGATTACATTAAATTGAAAATCATGAGTATTTTTATTCATAAATCTGCAGTTGAAGATATTTTGAAGAAAGTAAATTAATAAAAGATATCAAGAGTTATCTGATGAGTTTTGTTTTTATTGAAAATCCAGATAATGGATTTCTCAAGGTTAGCATCAGATAACTCTTTCATTTTATAAATATTCATTACATTTAAATAAAATGCCTCTTTTCAGCAACAGGGATCCAAAATCAATCAAATTGCTAATTGACATGATAACCAAGGAATCAGGGTTGGATGTTAAATTACTTGAAGCATCAATTCCAGATATTTGGATTGAAGTAGTTGGAGAAATGATAGGAAACCACTCGAAAGTCTTAAATACGACAAACGGCAAGCTTTTTATTTCCACCGATTCTTCTACATGGAAAACGGAAATCTTTTTAAGAAGACAGGAAATTGTGGATAAAATTAATAACCGACTCGGGAAACCTCACATTAAAGAATTAATCGTAAGATAACGCAATTTTTTAATAAGAAAAGTCATCAAATTTTCGTAATTTTGCTTGTTTAGTAATCTACCATTTATATATTACATTTATGAGCAATAACGAGATCGAAAACACGAATGAAATCAAGGATGAAACCTTAATCTCAACACCTGAAGAATTATACGAAATTTCAAATCCATCTCTTGATAAAACCAATATAGAAGTTGCTAGTGGAGCTTATGACGAGGACAGCATTAAAGTTCTCGAAGGTCTGGAAGCTGTTAGAAGAAGACCTGCTATGTATATTGGTGATGTAGGTGAACGTGGTCTTCACCATTTGATACATGAAGTTGTGGACAATTCAATTGATGAAGTGCTTGCAGGTTATGCTAAGAATATAACGATAACTTTGCATACTGACGGTTCATGTTCAGTAGAAGACGATGGTCGTGGTATTCCAACCGGTCCGCATCCTGTTAAGAAAATCTCTACACTTGAAGTCGTAATGTGTACACTTCATGCAGGAGGTAAATTTGATAAGAATTCCTATAAAGTATCCGGTGGACTTCACGGAGTCGGAGTTTCCTGCGTAAATGCACTTTCAATAGATTTCATTGCTACGGTCCACAGGGATGGAATTATCTACCAGCAGAAATATTCAAAGGGAGTTCCAGTAACGCCTGTTGAAGAAATTGGATTAACAACGAAATCGGGTACAATTCAAAGGTTCATCCCAGATCCGGAAATATTTAAAGCAATTACCTTTAAATTTGGTAAGGTTAGCGAGAGGTTACGTGAACTTGCATTCCTTAATCCCAAAGTTTCAATCCACCTTAGTGATGAACGTGAAAATAAAAGTGAAACATTCAGCTATAAAGGCGGACTTGTTGACTTTGTACATTATCTGGATGACGCTGTAACAGCTTTTACAAAACCGATTTATCTGACAGGCACAGATATAAATGAATATGATGTTCAGACAGTAGTTGAAATTTGTTTTGAATACAATGCAAATTATAGTGAAAATGTACTTTCCTATGTCAACAACATTAATACTATAGAGGGTGGAACGCATGTTACGGGTTTCCGTTCTGCATTGACAAGAACTTTAAATGCATACGCATCATCAAACAAACTTCTTAAAGAACCTCTCACAGGCGATGATTTCCGAGAAGGACTTACAGCCGTTATATCTATAATGGTAGCAGAGCCACAGTTCGAAGGACAGACCAAAAGCAAACTTGGCAATGGCGAAGTAGAAGGAATAGTAAGAGCTATTGTTAATGAAAAATTAGCTATTTATCTCGATCAAAACCCTGGAGTAGCCAAGAAAGTAATTGAAAAGGCAAACTTAGCTGCTGAAGCAAGAATAGCCGCAAGGAAATCAAGGGAACTTGTAAGACGAAAGAATGCACTTGAATCCTCTACCCTACCAGGTAAATTAGCAGACTGCTCAATGAGAAATCCAGAAGATACAGAAATTTATTTGGTTGAAGGAGATTCGGCTGGAGGTTCAGCAAAACAAGGAAGAGACAGACGTTTTCAGGCAATATTGCCATTGAAAGGTAAAATTCTTAATGTTCAGAAAGCACGACTAGGCAAAATACTCGAAAACGAAGAAATCAGAACAATTTTCACAGCTATAGGTGCCGGGTTCAGTGAAGAATTCGATCCGGAAAAAGCACGTTATGGTAAAATAATTCTCATGGCTGATGCTGATGTTGACGGATCACATATTCGTACACTCTTGCTGACCTTATTTTATATATATATGCGCGAACTAATCATAAAAGGTAAACTTTATATTGCTCAGCCACCTCTTTACAAAGTAAAAAAGGGGAAACAGGAATATTATGCTTATAATGATGCTGAAAGAGATGAAATATTACAAAGAATCAGAAAAGAAGTAGCAACAAAAAAGGGAATTATTGACGTCAACGATGAAATACTTCCAGAATCTGCATCAAATGATGGAATTGTAATTTCCCGATTCAAAGGTCTTGGAGAGATGAATCCTACACAGTTGTGGGATACGACAATGAATCCTGAAACAAGGACATTACTTCTTGTTACAATTGACAATGCGGCAGAAGCAACACATATATTCGAAACCCTGATGGGAGATAGAGTAGAGCCTAGAAGAGAATTTATTGAACAAAATGCACAATATGTTAAAAATTTGGATTTTTAATTTTCGGATAATAAAGAATGAAACAAATCATCAGAACAGACAATGCTCCACAGCCAATTGGTCCATATTCACAGGCTGTATCAGCTGAAGGGAAATTTTTATTTATATCAGGTCAGATTCCACTTAAATCTGACGGTTCACTTGCCGGTGAAGATATCAGCATTCAAACACATCAATGTATTCTCAATATTGAGGCTATTCTAACTGAATCTGGTTTAACTTTTGACAATGTAGTAAAAACTACAGTTCTAATGGTAGATTTAGGTGATTTTGGAACGATGAATGAGATATACAATGAGTATTTTGGGAACAGCAAGCCTGCAAGAGCAGCATTTCAGGTTGGACGCCTACCAAAAGATGTCCTGATTGAAATTGAAGCTGTAGCAGTATTCTAATTCGATTATTCAATAATTGCAGTATGGGATATAATCACAAAATGTTTAAATTCAAAATGCTTCCATTTCATAACTGGAAGCATTTTGGTATTACGATATTCTTATTCTTCGTATTTTTCAGCATTGATTCATTTTCACAAGAACCTAAAAATATAGATTCAGTTAAGAAAAAACGTTCGTATTATATCCCTCCGATGGATTCACTAAAATTTCATGATATAAACGAAATAACTGCTGATCAGAAAATGCCGGATAGCAAATATGAAATGACAAAATCACCAACAGGTGCTTTATGGCGTTCTTTTGTACTTCCAGGTTGGGGACAGTTATACGTTGAGTCTTATTGGAAAGCACCTGTTTTTTTTCTTGGAGCAGGAACACTAGCTTATTTCTCATTTTGGAATAATTCAAAATATCAGAATGATCAACTATTATATGACAATACCAAACTAAATGATCCGACTAATAAATCAAAAATCGATTCATTAGATCGATATAAGGAGTATTACAGGAATAACAGAGATCAATGTATCTTTTATATTGGATTAACGTATATACTGGCAGCTGTTGATGCTTATGTGGGTGCACATTTGTATGATTTTGATGTGAGTGAAAAACTATCAATGAGGATTGAACCATATTATAACAATAGCAGATATAATGCTTATGGTCTATCTTTTAACCTTAGAATTAAATAAATTTAAATATTAACATCTAAATGGATTTATTATGAAAAATGTATTATTTTTTTTAACAATAACTTTTCTATTTTCAATTGAAGTTTTTTCTCAACCTGAAAATAATATTGTGTCAAATCCTTATCTGGAGACAATGATAAGAGAATTGACGCCTGAGAAAGCACTTTTTCTTCCAATCTTTTTAACTAAATATAAACCTGAAGAATTAGCGAAGTTTGATAAAACTAAAATTGAGTCCTTTCTCGGAGAAGAATTCAATCAGTTCATTGCAGACTCTGGCGGAAAATATAGGGCAATACTTGAACCCCCAATGAAAATGATGAAGCAAGTGATGACACCGGAAATACTTGTTTCGCTCAAACGTGTTGGAACACCCAAAATATCACCTGATGGAAAGAAAATACTATTCACAATAACAAATCCGGATGTATCTGAGAATAAATCCAATACAGATATTTATATTTTGGAAATTAATGGTTCGAACTTGAAAAATCTTACACCAGAGTCACCTAAATCAGATTTTGATCCTATTTGGTCTCCTGATGGCAAAACTATTGCTTTTCTATCTGCAAGAGATGGTGAATCACAAATATTTACAATGAACAGCGATGGATCAAATGTTCAGAAGATAACAGATGTTTCAGCCGGAGTATCAAACTTACTTTACTCAACCGACGGAAAGTATTTTTCATACACTTCTGATGTTAAACTCGATAAATCGCCTATAGATAAATATCCAGCTTATCCAAAGATAAATGTAAGAATTTATGAAAGCCTTCCCGTGAGACATTGGGACGAATGGACTGATGAAAGTTACAGTCATATATTTATACTTCCGGTTACCGGCGGAACTGCAATAGATATCATGCCTTCAGATAGATTTGATACTCCTCTAAAACCCAATGGAGACGTTAATGAAATTTCATGGTCCCCTGATTCAAAGGAAATCGCATATACTTGCAAGAAAGAAATTGATTTTGTTCACTCAACAAATTCAGATATATATATTTACAGTTTAAAAGACAGTACAACACGCAATATAACTAAGGGTATGCCGGGATATGACAAAGATCCTCTTTATTCACCGGATGGCAAATGGATAGCCTTTCACAGCATGCAAAGAGCCGGTTTCGAAGCTGACAGAATCAGGCTGATGTTATTTAATAGAATGAGTGGAGAAATCACAGAATTATCTAAGACATTGGATCAGTGGGTCGGAACAACTGTTTGGTCTCAGGACAGTAAGAGCCTTTATTTTTCCGCTGAGGATGGACCGGTAGTCCAGCTATATAACATCACTCTACCGGATGGCAAATGGAGAACAATCACAAAAGGTAAACATAATTGTGATGGAGGGATGGATTTAACACCAGATGGAAAAACTCTTGTTTTTGGAATGAGAAATATGATGAATCCATTTGAAATTTTTTCTATGAAGACAGATGGTTCTGAATTGAATCAGTTAACTACAGAGAATACCGGTGTTTTACGACAGTTACAACCCATAACCGTTAAGGAAAGATGGATTACAAGCAAGGATGGTAAAAAATTCCATAATTGGGTGATCTATCCACCGGATTTTGATTCTACTAAAGTATATCCTATGATTACTTATTGCCAGGGTGGTCCTCAATCAACAATTAGCCAGTATTTCAGTTACCGTTGGAATTTATACACATTTGCGTCCAAAGGTTATATAATCGTTGCTCCAAACAGAAGAGGCATGCCTGGATTTGGTCAGGCGTGGAATGATGCCATCAGCAAGGATTGGGCTGGTGGTGCAATGGAGGACATATTAGCAGCAACCGATGAATTAGCAAAAGAAAAATATGTTAAAAAAGATGGAATTGCAGCTATTGGAGCTTCTGCCGGAGGTTATGCAGTATTTTGGCTCGAAGGAAATCACAATAAAAGATTCTCAGCGTTTGTTTCTCACTGCGGTGTATTCAATGTTGAGAGCAAGTATGGCTCCACAGAAGAGCTATTTTTCCCGAATTGGGAATTTGGAGGTCCATATTGGGAAGCCAAAAATAAACCGAATTTTGACAAGAATTCTCCTCACAGATATGCAGACAAATGGGATACACCAATTTTGATTTCGACAGGGGAAAAGGATTTCAGAGTGCCGTTTACTCAGAGTCTCGAAGCATTCACAGTTGCTCAGGTTAAAAACATACCTTCAAAATTAATTATATATCCTACTCAGAACCATTGGATTCTTAAATTGCAGGAACAGATTGTTTGGTACAAGGAAGTATTTGATTTCCTGGACAAATATTGTAAAAAATAAATTTCATAAAGACCGGTTATCCGGTCTTTTTTAAACTTTTTGTAAAGATTTGCGTCTTACTTGTTTTACATATTAACTATAGAATTGATTATGAAAAAATTAATCCTGATCATAATACTTGTAGTATCATTTATTTTAACTTCGCAGAACTCATATTCATTTTTGAACTTGACTATATATGGTGGTCTCTCTACACCAAACAACCAAATGGCTTATGTTTATCAGAAGGATGGAACTTTCAAAGATTTTGTTAATAAAGGTATCAATCTGGGATGGCATTTAGGGGCAAGATTCAAACTACCATTGGATGAAGGATTACTTTTTGTTGCAAGTTTGGGATGGAATAGATTCCCTGATGCTCAACTGGATGCCATAACTTCGCCACAGGATCCAAAGGTACCAATATCAGCTGTACAGGATATCATTCCGATTGGAGCTGGCGTTCAGTACTATATTGTAGATAAAACCATCAAAGTATACCTAATCGGAGAACTGAATTACAACTACTTCACAGCTAGTGGAAAATTTCTAGGAATTCCAGTACCCGAAACCGATCTGAGCCAAAGTTCGAGCAGAATTGGTTTTGTTGGAGGCATAGGTACCGAAATTAATTTAGGAATTGTTAGTCCTATGTTAGAATTCAAATACTCACTTGCTAACTTAATAGGCAAGGAATCCGGAGAACTTACAAAATCTTATTTCATGCTTTCAATTGGCTTTTAATAATATTATTCGTGAAAAATTATTGAATTCTATGCTAAAAAAAAACCTAAGTAAACTGTACAAGAAAATAACAAATAAATTCTTACCAAATTATAGTATTGAATTAGAAAATGCAATAAATGGCTCTAAAACATTATTAGACGTTGGTTGCGGAAGTAATTCTCCCATTGCACCATTCTCACATAAGTTTCATACAATAGGAGTAGATGCATTTCTTCCCAGTATTGAAAAAAGCAGGGAATCAAATATACACTCCGAATATCATCAAATTGATGTGCTGGATATTGATAAAAATTTTGACGAAAAATCAATTGATTGTGTTTTAGCATCTGATCTTATCGAACATCTGGCCAAAGAAGATGGATACAAGCTGATAGATAAAATGGAAAAAATTGCATCAAAAAGAATAATTATTTTTACTCCAAATGGATTTCTTGAACAAGGTGTGTATGATAATAATCCATGGCAACTTCATCTTTCGGGTTGGACAGTTGAGGAGATGCAGAAAATGGGATATCATGTCATCGGTATTGGAGGATGGAAACCACTAAGAGGCGAATATGCCGGTATAAAATACAGACCAAAGTTTTTCTGGACTATGATTTCCGATTTATCCCGATTTTTCGTTCGAAACAAACCAGAATATGCATTTCAAATATTATGTGTAAAGGATAAATCCTAATCATCAATGATTAATATTCGAAAAAGCCTATAAATTATCATTTTTCCTGAAATGAATTAGATTTTTTTGTTTAATTTTGATGTTTTATAATTTATCAAGTCATTAAATGAGAATCAGCGTTGTAATCGTAACACGAAACCGAAAAGATGATGTAAGAACCTCAATCCAGGGTTATCTAAAACAAAATTATGAAAACAAAGAAATTATCGTTGTAGATAATGCTTCAACCGATGGTACAAGAGAGATGATACCATTGGAATTCCCTACAGTAACTTATCTTTGGTTGCCCGAAAATTTTGACATTCGAACTATCAATATTGGCGTTGAGATGTCCACTGGCGATGTAATATGGAGAACAGACAGCGATTCTCACCCTGAAAGTGAGAATGCTTTTCAGATGGCTGTTGATATATTCAACACCCACCCAGATATTGATATTATATCCACAGAAGACATAGAAGTACGAAAAGGTTTCGAACCTTGGGATTGGTATCCACTAGCCTGTGATAAGCAAAATGTACCTCATGATGGATATAAGGCAAACTTTTTCCCTGGAACTGGAGCCGCGATAAGAAGACGAGTTTTTGATAAGATCGGCGGATTCTGGGAATTTGGATTTGAAGAGCTTGACTTTTGTACCAGAGCAATAGTTGCCGGTTTTAATGTTCGGTATTTCCCCAATATTCATACATTACATTATGCTTCACCTTTCGACAGAGATGATCCGAATAGATGGATATGGACTTCCAGACAGTTTATGCGTTATAATTGGCGCTATTTTCCTGCAAGAATAGCTATTCCTCGTACAATACAACAATTCTTCTATCAGTTACTTATGGGAATAATTAAGAAATATCCAATTCTTTCGATAATTGAGTGTTTCTTCTCTATGACAACTGTAATATTTTTTGCTTATAGAAACGAACGCCGAGTAGTACCTGACGATAAGCTCTATGATATCACACTTGGAGTTTCGCTAGCAAATACTCAGTTCAGATATTTCAAGCAAGTTGTTACTTCAAAGATCAGAAGAATGTGGAAAAAACAATAAAGATACTTCAGCTTGCTCCTAGATTTACTTTTCCACCAGATGACGGTGGAAAGATTGGAATAGCAAATATTACGAAGCAATTCAAACATTTGGGAGTAGAAGTTATATTTTTTTGTTTTAATGATTATTCATTCTGTGATCCTGACTTGAGCCTGATTGATGAATTTGCTGAACCACTTATTTATGAACACTCAACACAGAATACAGCTTTCAGAATATTAAAGTCATTATTCAGAAAGCAATCATTATATTTTTCTAAACATTACAACAGAGAAATTATAGCTTATCTTGAAGCTGTAGTCAAATCTAATGAATTTGACATTATACATGCAGATCACTCTTGTATGGCTCCGATTGCACTACATCTAAAAAATAAATTTAATATCCCGGCAGGACTTAGATTACATAACATTGAACATCTCATTTGGCAGAGGTATGCAGATGTTCTACCCAGCCATTCTTTAAAAAGAAAATATATCCAATCTCAAGCAAATAAAATTAAATTGGATGAGCAATCCGTTTATCCTCAATTTGATGTTACGTTCTCAATCACTGAGCCGGATAGATTGAAAGCATCTGAACTGGCACCAAATGCACATATAATAACATCAACTGCGGGAGTTAATATTGAGGAATGGACTCCTGTTGGTTCTGTGTCTAAAATACCAAATCAATTAGTTTTGGCGACTACATATCATTGGAGACATAACGTTGATGGAGTAGTGTGGTTTATTGAAAATGTGATTACAAAACTTAGATCAAAGATACCGGATATTTCATTGCAACTTATCGGTAAAGAAGCACCAGCAAGCTTAAATGGTTACTCAGATTTGGGAGTAAATCTTGTAGGTTATGTTGATGACGTTAAACCATATCTAAGTCAGGCATCGCTTTACATTTCACCATTATTTGTAGGTGGAGGAATAAGAATCAAAATTCTAGAGGCAATGTCGATGAAGTTACCGGTGATAGCTACGACGGTTGCTGCAGAGGGAATTGAAGCCGGAGAGAATGAAGGTTTATTCCGATGTGACAATCCGGAAAATTATTCAAATGTCATCGAAATGCTACTCGATAATGAGGACACACGTAAAGAATTGGGTGAGAAGGCAAGGGACTGCATAAAATCAAAATATTCATGGGAAACAAATGTCAAAATTATTTACGATTCATATTGTGGAATTATTAATCAAAAATTGAAATAATGATATTGATATTAATTTAAAATTTCTTAATTTTAGATACTTAATTCGATGATAACACAAAAATTATTAATACATTAGGTGTAATATGACAAAAATTGAAGTATATAATTACAACAGTTACAAGGTAATTGAACTATCAGGGGATTTTGTTGGTGTAGAGGAAGTAGATGAACTTCGAGAAAAATTCAAGGAAATAGGTTCTGAAGAAAAAATGAATATCATTGTAGATCTTAAAGGTGTGAATTATTTGAATTCTACTTCTTTGGGAGCTTTCCTTTCGGCTAATGCACTTGTAGAAAAAGGAAGCGGCAAAATGTTAATTTGCAGTGCAAGTGATTATATTGCAAATATTTTTTCTATAACAAAACTGACATTAATATTTCCATTATATTCAAATCTTGATGAAGCAGTAGCCGCATTATAATTATTCTTAAATAGATTTATTTATCATGAAGATGCTTTACTATTCATAAAGCATCTTCTAAGATTATTAAGTTCCGAAACCTAAAAGAAGCCTTAGATAGAATTCCGGTTGTCCAGATTTGACCTTACCAATGCTGAAAGTTGGGCTTAGTGCTATCCATAGATCCCTATTTCCATGAGCAAATGTAGGACCAAGATAAATTCCTTTCTCACTTCCTTTTGATTCAATCCCAAGTGTAAAATTCTCGCTAAATTTATAACTTAATCCTAAAGCATATTGAGGTTTAAATTCCCATTTTCCGGCTCCTTCTTTTTCGAATTCAACGTAAGGATTGAGTGAAAGATTTATATTTTCAAAATCTTTAGTAAGAATTAGCTTAAATTCAAGACCATGATTCTGAAAATCGGGTACTCCCTGATATTCTAAATAAATAAGTGGATTGAAAAATAATTTTCCTTTCGAGGATAATTTATATCTGCCTCTAAATTTAAATCCATCATAATGTAGGCCACCTTCAGATTTTTGAGAAAATATCTGATAAATGGCAAAATCATAGGATTCGTTCATTCCAATTTCAAGTTCAATCTGATGTTGAGTTGTGGTATTCCCTCTAAAGTTATTCAATTGTGTAGTAGAAATTGTATTATAATATTCCAGTTCCCAGGAGCCTTTTTCTAAGGTCAGATATTCATAAGTCCAAACATAAGACCTTTGATCGGCAAATGTATTCCCAAAGTTTAAAAACCCAGCTAGCAAGATCAGTGATAAAATTTTGATAAAATTCACAATGCTTTCCTTTTTTAGTATTAACTAATATTTAATTTATACAAAACTAATACTAAATATTCAAGATGCCAAATTATTATCTATTTCTGTAATTGAAATGTTGCAAAAACAAAAAAAAGCGGGTTTTAACCGCTTTTTTTAAACAACATATATTAATATTAATTATTTATTTATTACAATTGGGAAGGTCTTTGAAACTCCATTTAATGATACTCTAAACTGATAAACTCCGCTTACCAGGCTTGAAAGATCGGCACTGTAATTAATCTTTCCGGCATTCACAGGATTGCTGAAAATATTCTTTACTTGGTTGCCAAGAATATCGAACAAATCGATGCTAAGATTGCCAGATTGTGTAATCATCATATCAAGATTAGTAATGTCATTTGCAGGATTTGGTGAAACCAATAAGTTCAGACCATCATAAATTCTTGACAATTCATCTACAGAATTTGGATCGCTATCCAAAGTCAGATTATCAATGTACCAGCCATCATTTGCCTTAATCGGACCTGCAGTCATTGTAAAGCGAATGTAAACAGTATCATTTTCGTATGAGGCTAATGTTCTGTGCTCACGGAACCATGAACTAGTTGCAACATCAGCTTTCCAGTCAGTAGTTCTATTTTTATCAAAAGCAATAACATCGTTCCATGTCTTTAAGTCAGTTGAGACACTAATTATACCAAAATCACCCAACTCAATTAATGCAATATGTGAGAATGATAAAGTCAAATTTGGACTTTTAAGAACAACCGGTGCAAAAACCACAAAATTTGTTTTTCCATTTGGATAATTACCGGATGGTGAATCAGTAAAAGAATTTGGTAAGGATTCAGCGGCTTTATTTGTAATTCCCCAGCTAGTAGCCCCAGATAAATAGGTGGGTATCATTTTAGCAACATCATCGAAAGATTCATTTAAAGTGGTTAGCGGTGCTCCTGCATAGCAATAAATGGTATCTTTAGAACTGCTGTTAACCAATTTACCATTTCGGTCAGTTACTGCAACCAAATTGATTTTATAAAATTTTTCTGTTGGCAATGTAATAAGCTCAGAAAAGGTTTTTCCAGTATCACTCATAGTCATGGGAATCTCTTTAGAAAGAACACCATCCATATAGATATTAATCTTTGAGAAATCATTGAGGACAGTACCATCGTCATGAGTATTTGGGTTCTTCCAGCTAACAGAAATTCCGGTCGAAGCCAATTTTGCAGTCAGTTCAGTTGGTGGTTTGGAAACTGCAGAACCACCTGCTATACCTGAAATTGAAACAAGTTCACTTTCTTTACCATCTGATGTTTTTGTTGAGAGATTGTAAGTGAATTGCTGCCCCTCAGCAGCAGAATTATCTGTATAGGTCTTAACTCCTGGATCAACTTCAGCTATTTTATTAGTTCCTTTGTAAATAATTATTTTAAAAGCACCTAACGGTCCACCAAGCTTGTTTGTACTTGGATCGATCCAATTTAATTCAACTTTTGTTGGCAAAATATAATCATTCTTATAACTTACATTCTGGGGTGGCATAGGTAAATCAGTGATATCAGCTGTATAAGCTGTAACTGTATTGTATCCTGATGTTGGACCATTTGGCATCCAAAAACATGGATATATTTTTCCATTATAAGAAGTTATGGAGGAATAATCACCCCAGTAGAAATTGCCTTCACCCTGATAGCTGATATCACCCATACTTCTTATGTACCAAGTCGTTGGTGTCAATCTGAAATTTTTGAATGTTAGTCCATCAAAAGAAACTGCTAAATAAGCATCGATGCCCTGATTCTTTGCATCATTTTGTGATGAATAGTAAAATATGGAAACCATACCTGTTACGGGGTCAACCGAAACAGATGGGAAAAACACATCAGTTCCAATAGTATTATCATCAATCTGTACTTTCGGGCTCCAATTATCTCCTTTATTGGTTGATGTTGATAAATAAGTGTGTGAATTCCCATTGGCATCCTTCCCTGCACACACTGTATAGATAGTACCTCTTCTTGGTCCAGCTGAATTATCAACAATGATATAAGGACAAGAACTTACTCTTATGCTCTGTTTATCAGCTAAAACATTTCTATTACTTACAGAATTTATGGTTCCTAAATTTTTAACATTTGTTATAGTTCTGGCACTACTTAACCAGTTCTTGCCTCCATCAGTTGATCTCTGGAACATCATATTGGTAGAATTTTCCAAATCTGATTGTCTCCATGCAACGTAAACTTCACCATTAGGACCAACAGCAGGCATTGGTGCCTGGGTACCATTGCTACTACCCGGAAGTGGCAATGGAGATGTCCAGTTCTCATTATAATCTGATGAGTATGCGAACATTACTCCAGGTGATTGTATGAATCTCTGCCAAGTTATATATATTCTATCTTTGTATGGCGAAGAAGCATTCGCATCACTTGCAATTGAATATCTATCATGAAAAGCCTGACCTTTTGTACCTGCATTTTCGAGAGCAACCGGAACAGGCATATCCCAAGTTTTTCCGCCATCAGTTGATTTATTTACAAATACTCCATTATCTCCTTCATCATTATTGGATCCCACCTGAGCAAAACCATAACAAAAATAGAGATTACCTTTGGTATCAAATGCTAATCCGGGATCAAAATTAGTCATATTTCCTGATGCTGATATATGAACATTTACGTTGGATGGAGTTGTTGAAATAGCCCAAGTTTTTCCGCCATCGAGAGTATAATATGCTGCCATTTTATAGCCAACTCCGGCATGATTATATCTTATGTTGTTAGATGAGCCAACAATATTGAGTGGATTTTTTGGATTTAACGAAATCCAAGTTTCATCTTGTGAGCCTTGTGTTCCAGAGATATTGATAAGTTTAAACCCATTCTCGGACAACATATTATCAGGTAATGGATACTTTGTGTTATCGAGGACAACATCACCTCTGATATAAGCATGATGCTTCCCATATTTGAGATCACTCTTATCATTATCAAATTTGAGATAATAAGGTAACTGTCTTGCATCATTTTGTGAAAAGACATTACTAAATGAAAACAAAACAATTAATAATAAAATTGGCAAGTGACTATTCTTCATTTTAAAAACCTTTATAAAAATTTTGAAATCTATCAAGTACTAAGACACATCAAACAAGCAAAAAATTACAGGAAAACTAAAAAAAGCTTATAAAATTAGCTAAAAGTTTTCATTTTTAAAAATACAATTTGATATAGATTATTAGACGAATGATTAGCTAAATTAATAGATTCAATATTTTTCCGGAAAATTCATTCTGATTATCAGACTTTAATGTTCGGATGCTATTGACTGATGCGATTTTTGCAGAATGATTGTTGAGTGTCTTAATCCCTAAGTTTTGATAGTTAGACTGAATATGATTTACGAGTTGGATGTTTGGTTCAGGAATAGAAAGGGTATCATTTGTAGAGAAAGAAAATTCATTTTCAATAACTTTTTTAAAAGTATTATCTAAAAGATCATTCTGTAAAGCGGTAGTAAATGACAGAAAATCAGAAATCAGATGAGCTTTAAAAGTCCTGGCTTTATTCACATCCAAAGCTTGAATTTTAAGTTTGAATGTTTCATTTTTATTTGAATTGGAAGTATTTTCTGAATGTCTCATGTTATTTCTCTGCTCATTAATGAACCGATACAAAAATATTACAGTTCATTGAACAAAAAAATAGAGAGAAATACTTAGAAAACAGAAATAAATCAAGAAATTGAAGAATATTTATCCAGAACCTGAATTGTAGCCTCAATATCTTTTGGGTAATCGCATGAGTATTCAACTTCCTCATTACTGGATGGATGCTTGAATCCTATATCTTTAGAGTGCATTGAAACTCTTGAGATTAAAGGGGTTTCAGTTGTATTCTTCTGGAGATTATATCTTCTCTTAATCATAGAAAGTTTGAAGCAATCCGATTTACCATACATTGGGTCAACAAGCATCGGATGACCAATTGCAGCAAGATGTGCCCTTATTTGATGGTGTCTGCCAGTAATAAGCAAACATTTGACAAGCGAAGCTGAACGATATCTTTTTATTATTCTCATTATAGTCAATGATGATTTCCCGCGAACACTTGGAATTGTTTTCCCTCTGTCGTTAGGATCAGTCATAAGTGGAATATCAATTTCCATTTCATCATTGATAACAGAACCCGAGACAATACAATGATACACTTTTTTGACAGTAAGAGCTTCGAATTGCATACTAAGATTACGATGAGAATCTGCATTCTTAGCAAATATCATGATACCGCTTGTATCACGATCCAATCTATGAACAACGAAAATTTGTCCGTATTTTTCAGATAGAATCTGTCTTAAATTTAATGCATTTTTATCATATCTATCAGGAATAGTTAAGATTCCTGCCGGTTTTGATAAAACAATAATATCTTCATCTTCAAAAATATATTCTAAGTTCTGTTTTTTATTTATCAATTAAACTCCTCCTGATGCAGATTTAAAAGTATTACTTAATAACATTGCTATTGTCATTGGACCAACACCACCCGGAACAGGAGTGATTGCAGAAGCCTTTGGAAATACTCCTTCATAATCCACATCACCGACAATTCTATAACCCTTTTCCTTGGTTGGATCATCAATACGGTTAATTCCGACATCAATAATCACAACACCATCTTTTACATCATCTGCCTTAATTATTTCGGGTACGCCAACTGCAGCGATTAGTACATCAGCCTGTATTGTGTATTGCCTCAAATCACTTGCCCCGGTATGACAGATTGTAACGACAGCATTAGCATGTGGATTCTTCTGATATAAAAGGTTTGCAATGGGTTTGCCAACAATGTTACTTCTCCCGACAACCACAACATGTTTGCCTTTCAGATTTATTTCGGATCTGATTAATAACTCCATGATGCCTGCAGGAGTACAAGAAACAAAACCAGGCATACCAATAACCAATCTGCCAAAACTCTCGGGATGGAATCCGTCAACATCTTTTTTGGGTGAAATGGCTAATATAATTTTTTGCTCATCAATGTGCTTGGGTACGGGTAATTGAACCAGAATTCCATGAATTTTATCATCTTTGTTCCACTGATCAATTATATCTAATACTTCTTCTTCTGTTATTGTTGATGGTTCTCTTCGAACAATAGAATTGAAACCAATTTCTTTGCAAGATTTCTCTTTGGATGAGACATAAATAGTCGATGCCGGATCTTCCCCAATTAAGAGAAGAGCTAAACCAGGAACAATACCCTTTTCTTCGAGAAGCTTTGCAGTTTTTTCTTTGAGTTCAGCCTTGATTTGAGCTGAAATCAGTTTACCATCAATGATTTTTGCCATTATTTATTTCCTTCTATTTCGATTTATTTTTTAAAGTATTATCTGAATTCCACCAGCTAATAAATGCATTTTGCTGTAATTATATTCAATAAAAAATCTAAAATCTGAGATTTGTTTTGCTATACCAAGTGTAACTTTAAATCTTTTATCTTGTAAACTAAGAACAACATTTTGTGGTTGAGTATCACCTGTATATCCTCTAGTGGGATCAGCAGGTAGAATTTGTCTTATAGGCTTGCCATCCGGATCTAATCCTATTTCAATCGCTTCAAGCAACCCTAATTGCCATTGTACTTCAACAGGAAGTGTGAATTTATAATTAGTATTAATATTGAACAAATCGTAAGATAGACCACCATATACATCTAAAATTCCTTCAAATTGCTTGCTTGCATGAAGGTTAAAGTTCCAAATAGTTCCATTAGCTTCCAGAGTTGCTTGAGTGACACCAACAATATTCTTTAGATTAGTACCCTGGTAAACAATTTGAAAAGCAAGATCGAACCATCTTTCAGGAAAGTACTGAGAAATACTATGTTTCAATCCAATTCCCCAAAATGCAAATTTTCCGATTGTAGGTCCCCAATCAACTGGTGGAATAATTCTCATCATAAGTTCTGTACCATATATTGAACCTATTTCAAATTGCGGAACCACTGCATAAATTCTTTGTAAATCTGCTCCATCTGGTAAAGTATAAACTGTTGGAAATTGTTTTATTGCATTCGTTATTGTTGATTTCATTGAATCACTGAGCAATGCCCATAATGGTTTATTAAGTCCTGGAATAACAGGGTAAGTTTGGACAAGACTGTCCAAGACATAAGTTGGAATAACAATTCTCGATTGACCTTTGCCAAGGATAGTTGGAGCCGTTGTAGGAGGATTCATGGAGCCACTTACAATAGCTTGATTTAGATAAACTTTGAAGGCATAAGCTAGTAAACCTGCAGTGTCTTTAATTGTTTTAATTCCGGGAGTTGGCAAAATTTGAAAATCAACATATTTGCCCATTTCTGTCAAGTCAAATTCCGATCTGGGGATTTTTGGTGCATAGGTTTTCTGTCCATCACCAATGAAACCCATCATCCCGTTGACGCTTATTTTGAAATAAGGCTTTTCCACTTTTTTGGGCACATAAGCCTGATTATAAAAACCTGAGTTTGATGTTGAGTTTACAGCTTCCACCAAAGGATTCATGTATGGAAGACCGTTGAGTTCAAATATTTCTCTACTAAACATCCTGGCAAGACTTAAAGTATAATCACTTGCACGAGGGTAATTCAATTCTGAATAAACTGAACTACTGCTGATGAGAAGATATACGCTTAAAAGAAGAAATTTTTTCATATTTATTTAAATAATTTTTTTCGAATAATTACAAATATTGGCAATGCCATTAACAGAACAACTATAATCAAACTAAGATTAAAAATCACAGAAAAAGCAAGACGCAACATTGATAATATCAGGCTCATAAAGACAAGAGCGATGATAATGGCAACTGCCCAGGATGCTATAATTTTAAAAGTTTTCATTTTTTGCCCCAAATAACTTATAAAGAAGTTATTAATTTAACATTATTTTTTCCAAAAATATCAAGAATTTTATTAATAGTCGTTTCATTAATTGGTAAATTGACTTCTTCAGCTATTAGCTTTCTTCTAGTATTTAGAGTTTTATCACTGACAAAAAAGTTAATTAGTGTTTTTGCAGATGGATCATTGCATAGTTTTAAGAACGACATCATATCAGCATCAGTATGTTTTTGAGAATCAAGCATAATATTAAATCCTCTTGAATATTCTATTATTCCATCGCCTAATGGCATAATTTTATCTACAATTATCTTAATGGTTTCACCATCACTTTCGGCTTTACCCAAACAAATAACAATTACATCTTCCTTTATATGATGAGCATTTCGATTATAAGATTCACTCCAGAAAATTAATTCTGCTTTAGCTGTCAAATCCTCAATTTTAACAAATGCGAATGTATTACCCTTTTTATCAAGTCTAGTTTGAATCTCAGTTATTATACCGCAAACCCTTACCTGCTCACCAATGAGTTTGCTATCGGGATTATCAAACTTAATGGTTGAAAGTGTCTCGATGAGACCTCTATATCTTTGTAATGGATTACCGGACACATAGAATCCCAAATATTCTTTCTCTTTTGATAGTTTATACCTTTCTTCCCATTCATCACGATCAGTCAGCTTTGGTTCTTTAACTTCAGCATGTTCTGCAGTACCCATGAACAAACTATCCATATCATTTGACGGTTTGCTTGAGGATTTGGAATAGTCGATTGCCATCTCAACACCATAGAAAAGAGTGGCTCTATTTCCTGAATTTGTTGAATCGAAAGCACCTGCACATATTAGTGCTTCAAGCACTCTTTTGTTAGCCATTTTACTGTCAAGTCTGGATACAAAATCAAACATAGATGAGTACGATCCATTGCTGATTCTATCATTCATGATATTTAATGCGGCACCACTACCAACATTTTTGATTCCTGCCAGAGAAAAATAAATTGTATTGTCAATAGCATTGAACTTAGAAGTTGAATTATTAACATCAGGTGGAAGTACTTTGATATTCAGACTAGTTGCTTCGATCATAAAATCAACAATCTTACTTTGATTATTCAGTTCGGCAGTCATATTGGCAGCAATGAATTCAGCAGGGTAATGAGCTTTGAGCCAAGCAGTCTGATATGCTAAAATTGAATAAGCCAGAGAATGAGATTTGTTAAAACCATATTGAGCAAACTTTTCAATTAAATCAAATATTTCCTCTGCAATTTTTTTTGTAAAATCATTTTTCATTGCTCCTTCAACAAATTTCGCCTTTTGTTCAGCCATCATTTTTGCGTCTTTTTTTCCCATAGCTCTACGGATAATATCCGATTGTCCAAGACTGAAACCACCAATATCCCTTGCCAATTGCATAACCTGTTCCTGATAAACAATAACGCCGTAAGTCTTACTTAATGAATTTTCCATGGTGGGATGCAGATATTCTATTGATTTCCGCCCGAACTTTCTTTCGATAAACTCAGGGATATTTTCCATAGGACCCGGACGATAAAGAGCATTCATAGCCGTTATCTCTTCAATATCTTTCGGCTTCAATTGTTTAAGAAATTCTTTCATTCCATCGGATTCAAACTGAAAAATTCCAAGTGTCTGACCATTAGAAAATATCTCATAAGTCTTATCATCGTCAAAATCAATAGTATCTACGTCAATATCAATTCCATGGTTATTCTTTATCATTTCGAGAGTGTTATCTATGATTGAAAGAGTTCTAAGACCCAGAAAATCCATCTTGAGTAAGCCAGCGGTTTCAAGGTCTTTCATTCCATATTGAGTAGCAATATCGACACCCTGATTTTTTGAACTAGGAGACTGATAAAGAGGTACATAATCAACAACATCGCCCGGAGTAATAACAACTCCGGCTGCATGAGTCGAGGTATTGCGGAAGAGTCCCTCCAGCAAGGACGAATACTCAATCAGTTGTTTCATCTCTACATCTTCTGATTCGACAACCCATTTAAGATCATGCATTTTAATAGCATCATTGATAGGAGTAACCTTACCTTGAATTACAGGTATCTTAGCCGTAATTGTATTTATTAGGTTGTGATTGATTCCAAGAACTCTCCCAACATCCTTGAGAACAGCACGAGATGATAATTTACCAAAAGTAACTATCTGTGCTACTGAATTTACACCATACTTTTGCTTGACATATTCGATAACTTTTTCTCTTTTATCATCACAGAAATCAATGTCAATATCAGGCATGTTTACACGTTCGGGATTGAGGAATCTTTCGAATAGTAAATCATAAGGTAATGGGTTAACATTAGTAATTCCGAGGACATAAGCAACCAGACTTCCTGCCGCTGAACCTCTTCCAGGTCCGACTCTTACCCCCATTTGTTTTGCTGCAACAATGAAATCCTGAACGATCAGAAAGTAGCCAGCAAATCCCATATCCAGAATAACCTGAAGCTCATATTTTAATCTGTCTTCTATCTCTTGAGTAATCTCTTGAAATCTTTCATGAGTTCCTATCCAAGTTAGCTCTGTAAGATAGTCATCCAAAGTAACAGATTTGCTGACAACAGGAATGGGGAAATTTGGCAGAAAATACTTTTGTTCAAATGTCAAATCACATTTATCTGCAATTTCATTTGTATTTTCAATTGCACCTGAATAATCCTTGAACAAATCCTTCATTTGCTCAGTTGATTTGAAGTACATTTCCGCTGTACGATATCTTAGCTGAGTTATATCAATTTTCTCGGAACTGCTTGAAGAGGCATCTTTAATATGTAGATAAACGTTATGAGCAATTGCATGTTCTTGTTTTATGTAATGGATGTCATTTGTGGCAACCATCTTTATATTCAATTTCTCTGCAATTATTGGAATATCTCTCAAGACAATTGGGTCCTCTGGTAAATTGTGATTTTGTAATTCAAGATAAAGATCATCTCCAAATACCTCTTGATAAAATTGAGCCTTTTTCATAGCAGTTTCAAAGTCACCATCAACCAGATGTGCATTGATTACTCCACCCAGGCAACCAGTGCAAGCGATAATTCCTTCACTATATTTTGCTATCAGCTCCTCATCAATCCTTGGTTTATAGTAGAAACCTTCAGTATGACCCAAAGTTGTAAGTTTTAACAGGTTTTTGTATCCTGTCATATTCTTAGCGATCAGCAGCAGATGGAAATAATTTTTCCTTTTTGTTTTTTGTTTGCCGGCAGTATTGTCGAACCTGCTACCGTTAGCAACATACGCTTCGAATCCTATAAGAGGTTTAATATTTTCTTTTTTTGCTTTGTAATAAAATTCAAGACAACCAAACATTACTCCATGATCAGTCAGGGCAAGTGCTTTCTGGTCATATTTCTTAGCTTCTCTGATCAACTGTTCAGGAGTGCAAGCTGCATCCAGCAGAGAGTAATGGGTATGATTATGTAAATGTACAAAATCGCACATATAAAAATTCCTTATTCTGTTTCAGGTGATTGTTATGATTTAATCATTTTTCGAGAAACAAAATTAAATATTCAGAATCACTCATTATCCACAAAATCAAATTTCATTAAATGTATAATCGGTTTATTATTTGTCTAAAAGTTAAGTATTTTTGTATTTTATGATTTACTTGGATATTTATTGAAAAGATATTTCATTGTAGCAGGAGAGCCTTCCGGAGATATGCATGGAGCAAGGTTAATCAATTCTATGAAACGTATCAATCCAAATATTGAATTCGTTGGTATTGGAGGACCTGCTATGGCTATGGAAGGATTGGATTCAATTGTTCCAATGGAAAAAATATCAGTTGTCGGTATGTGGGAAGTTGCAAAAAGAATTATTTTCTTTAGAAATTTACTTTCAGAATGCAGGAAAATACTTACTCAAACTAAATTCGATGCATTTATTCCAATAGATTTTCCCGGATTCAACCTCAAACTATCAGAATTTGCACACAAAATAAATATCCCGGTTATTTATTATATTGCTCCGCAATTGTGGGCATGGGGTAAGAAACGTGCTATAAAAATGCAGAAGATTGTTGATCAACTTCTAGTAGTGTTTCCATTTGAGGAGGAATTTTTTACTAATCATAAAATCAATACAACTTTTGTCGGACATCCGTTGCTTGATGATCCAACAATTCCCGACAATTTTCCGGAATTTAAAGACAGACAAAATAATATCGTGATCTTTCCGGGGAGCAGAAAACAGGAATTATCGAGACATTCTCAATTGATTATTGATATTTCTAAAGAAATCAACCAAAAACTACCAGATTATTCCATATCATTAGCCAAAGCAAAATCCTTAGATTTAAAAGAATATGAACTAATTAAAAGGAATATACCAAATATTCATTTTGATTTCAATAACCGAAAAATGATGCTGAATGCCAAAGCCGGAATCATCAAGACTGGTACATCGAATCTTGAAGCAGCTTTGTGCGGACTCCCTTTTAGCATGTTTTATAAGACTTCTGCTCTTTCATATTGGATAACTCGTAATCTTGTTGATATAAAGTATCTGTCTTTAATTAATATATTAACGAATAAACCAATTATACATGAATTTATTCAATGGGAAGCAAATTCAAAAGCCATTGTCGAGGATCTGATTGGAATACTGCAAAACCCACAAAGATATAGGGAAATTCAAGACAATTATCGGACAATAAAAAATTTGCTTGGGAATAAAGGTGCATCAGACATAGCTGCATCAAAAATTGTAGAATTGACTTAAATCAATGTTTAAAGTAAAACTTAAATACAAAATTGCCGCAATTCTTATTTCACTACTTGTCAGAAGTTGGAGAATAAAAATTTCAGGCAATCTGCCAAAATCAAATGCTATTGTGGTATTCTGGCATGGAAAGATGTTACCGGGATGGTATATTTTCCGAATGCTTAATCCCATTGGAGTGGTGAGCCCTAGCAAAGATGGAGAGATTTTATCTTATTTGCTCAGCTTGTGGAATTACAGACTACTCAGAGGTTCATCGAATCAAAACAGCAAACAACTATTAGAAGAAATCGCACGTCATGCAAAAAATAATCTAATTGTAATGACTCCGGACGGACCAAAGGGACCGATTTACAAAATGAAAGCTGGAGCTGTTGTTGTAGCACAACGAGCTAATGTACCAATAATTTTATGTGGCATTCATTCATCATATTATAAACTCTTTTCCAAAAGTTGGGATAGGTTTATGTTACCGCTTCCATTTGTAAAAGTAAGTGTTAAACTATCAGATCCTTTTTTAATTTCGTCTGAACTGAGCAGAGAAGAAGTTTCATTGAAAATTGAAGAACTTGAAATGGAGCTTAATACACTATGATAAATAGTAATTTCACAGGAAAAATGATCAAACCAATAAAATCACTTTTGTCTTTTGTTAATGAACTGATTGTCAATTATAGAAATAACCTCTTTAATGAGCATAAGATTAAAACTTATAAAACAGTGAAACCAATGATAAGTATTGGAAATTTATCGATGGGTGGAACCGGGAAGACTCCGCTAACTATATTTTTGTGTGAGCTCATAAAGGGTTTAGGATTCAATCCGACTGTGATTGGATTAGGATATAAACGCAAGTCCAAAGGGCTTGTATCGATTATAAAAGATAATCCCGATAACACAGAATGGAATGAGGTTGGCGATGAAATGTATATGATTCACAAAAAATTGAACGTTCCGGTTTATGTGCATGAAAAAAAATATGTTGCGGCTCTAGAAGCCGATAACAATGATTCGGACATTTTAATTTTGGATGATGGATATCAGCATAGATATCTAGAAAGAGATCTAAATATCCTAATTTTAGATTATCGTACTTTTAACGAGCCATTTGTTGCTCCCAAAGGTTACCTAAGAGAGCCATTAATAGAGATAAAAAGAGCTGATTTAATCTTTATACCCGATTCAATTCATGATGTTGTAATGCTTGATGAGTTAGATCAAGATAGGATTATACGTTTCAATTTTTCAAATTCTACACCCTATCTCTTGGATGACAAAAGTATTCAGCTTAATCAAGACGAGAATCTACTTGCTTTCTGCGGAATAGCAAATCCAGAACGATTTTTTCGAAGTGTAACAATCCGTGGTTCTAATTTGAATTTAGCAATGAAATTTCCCGACCATCATAACTATTCCGAGTTTGATATTAACAACATCATCAGTAATGCACTCGACAGCAATGTGAAAACTTTAATCACAACGGAAAAAGATGCTTCAAAAATTCTTAAATTTGCCGATATATTAAATGAAAATGATTTAAAGTGTTTTGTAATGCCGGTAGATTTACAAATTACAGAAGGATTCGAAATTCTTGTGAGTAAAATTAAAAATCTATTGAAAAAATGAGGTTTGTTTTGAGAAAATTTATCTACCTGAAGATTTACTTAATCTTGATATTGTCTATTCTGACTTTATTCGCTTGTACACATGATTTACCTAATAAAAAAATAATTATTGCAATTTCTAAAGGAAGTGGCTCAGAACATTATGAACAATATGCCAAATGGCTGAAATCTATTGATAGCAACATTATTTGTGTTGATCTTTACTTCAAGAGCAACAAAGAAGCAATGGATATCATATCGAGAGCTGATGGTATACTGCTTACAGGTGGACCAGATATTCATCCTCTTCGCTATGGTAAAAATGAAGATACAAATAGATGTGAAATAGATTTAAAAAGAGATTCTTTAGAATTCACAATCATTGATTCAGCATTAAAGAAGAAAATTCCAATATTCGGAATTTGTCGAGGATTACAGATACTGAATGTAGCTCTCGGAGGCTCATTAATTGTGGATATTCCTGAGGATTTTGGTAAAAGGATAAAGCATCGTTCGGATGATGGGAATATCTGTACGCATGATGTATATCTAATTAATAACAATTCTGCCACATCACAAATTATTTCATTGAGCAAAGGACAGGTAAATTCATATCATCACCAAGGTATTGATAAACTGGCAAAGGATTTGATAGTAACTGTAATGGCAAATGATAGTTTACCAGAAGCCATTGAATGGAAAGACATGAAAAGCAGATCATTTCTTATGGCTGTGCAGTGGCACCCGGAGAGGCTTGATAGGAATAATAATTATTCTAAACCATTTGCTGTAGAATTTATAAAACAAATTCGTCTTTATAATTTGATCATGAAAAAGTCATCATAATTTATGAAAATTTGGCCAGTACCAGATAGTTATAGTCAGGAATTACCCAAAGCGGGTACTCCCGGTTGTTTTTGGGATAATCGCGAGGACAGATTCCATTGTGGAGTAGATATATTTGCTCCAGCCAATTCAGTAGTATATGCCATCCAGAGCGGTGTGGTCATTGACGTAGGTGTTTTCACTAAGCCTGATGAGTTATTATTTTGGAATATCTCTTACTATGTTACGATTAAAACTCCTCAGAATTTGAATATTAAATACGCAGAGTTATCGGAAGTGTTTGTAAGAATTGGAGATTTTATTAATGCAGGTCAAATGATTGGTAGAATAAGTGCTGTTATTAATGAGGAAAATATGTCTCACAATACACTACAATACATCCGTGAATTTCTATCTTTGGGTTATACTTGTATGCTTCACCTAGAAACATATATTGCTCCGATTACTGAGGTCAGACCTTACGACAGTGGCAATTACTTTGGTATAGAAAAACCTTATTCTCTTATCGATCCGGCAATTATTTTAAATGGAACAAAAAGCCGGTTTAATGATTGATTTATATATTTAAATCGAGTTGGAAATAGAACCGCTGATCAATATTCCCATAAATTAGATCATAGCTGCTTCCCATATAATCAACATTGTACTTCTTTGTTATAGAGTACTTCAAACAAATTGAACCTTTGTCAAATAGATCATATACAAGATTTATTGATGTTCTGATCCCGTTACCATATAAAGGTGGCGTTGACATGATGCCAGGAGCAGTATATTCAAATTGATATATTGCTGTCTCGAAACTTGAAGTTGAAAAATACGCTAATCTGCCTGATAAATTTAGTTTTTCGAACCATCTATATTTAATCTCAAGATAACCAGCAGTTCCAATTTCGTTGGGTTTGTTTTGTTCGAAATTCACAAAAACAATTTCTGCTCTGCCTTTCAGAATCAGATTTCTGCCAAAATCGTGAGATAGTTCTCCCCTGAGATAGTATTGAGACCTTCTATATATGATTTTTACTTTTTCTGAATTGGTAAAAATATCTTTCTTATTCTCAACTTTTGTCCTAATTTTCAGCTCATTCTGATTGTCGATAATAAATAGTGACTCTGTTAAGAAATCAATGCCATTGATTGGTTCAGGTACATAATATGTTCGTTCATAGGATTTATAAAAATCAAGGTATGATGCAAACTTGAAACTCTTAATACCCTTTAAAAGTAATCCGGTGTAGAGCCCGACTTCATTATTTGGTGATGAAGCTTCTCCAAAAATCATCCCGAAAGGTGTTCTATATTCGGGTGAAAATGAACGGAAATGAAAAATCAACTCATAAGTTGGTTTTACAAGTTGAGAAAAAGCTTTATAAGACATTTGTCCACTACCGTCTCGTCCAGCTTCAGCACTAAAGCTTACATCCTCAATCATCAATGTGCTGAACAAAGAACTCATCAGTGCATCTTTGCCTCTGATTTGTGCAGCAGATTCACTGGTTATCATTTTATTATAAATTAATTTATAAGCTGTTCCTCCAATAATAAATTTATTTAATGTAAGCTGTACAGCACTACCAATATTTTTTTCATTCAGAGTATTTAATTTACTTAGTTCACTCTGAGTGCGGAACAGTCCTGTAGTGTAAATGGAAGTAGCAGAATTTGAAGCACTATCAATTGTTGCTGAGCGGTTCACAGATGAAAACCATCCCTTTAATGAAATCACAGAGTTATCATTTAACAGTATATTCCCTGACAATGCTACTCCTCTGAAAAACCCATATTCTGAACTTGATTTGAATGGATTAGTAAGAAAAGCAGTTTGACCAGCTGGATTGATTACATCAGCTCCTTTACCCATTCCACTTCCTGACCATAACACATTACCCAAACCAATCTGATTATAAAAATCACCCACAATCAGATTTATACCAGTAGAATTCAAAGACAAATATCCGGAATAAAAGCTTGCTAATGAGCTTTCACCTTTATCCTTTGTTAATAAAATTCCAGCCGAATGACCTGAGTAATAAGTTTGATATCTTTGATAAAAATCGGTTCTTGACCCCTGATACTGACCCTGAGCAAAACCTCTAATAGTGTTCATCTGCTCAATAACACGTAATCTGGATGAGAAGTTGTCAAGTTTTTGTTTAGGCTGTTTCGATTCAACAAAACTACACAGCTCAAGTATAAATCTATGATCCTCACTCAAACCTAAACTATCTGCAATAGACTTAATCGTGTACTTTCCGGATCTGGCAAAAGCTGCTATTTTTCTGGCTGTGATCAGATTGATTGTTGGTATTTCTGCAATAGCTGATGGTTTAGCTAATGATAAATTTATAGGATTTTTATTGAATTCTTCAATCTGATCCAAAGCTGTTGAGAGCTCATTATTTTCAGAGATGTTAGCAAGAATAATTTCCAGCTTTTCCCGATCTATGTCACTTTTGAGTTCATAATAATTGAATGAAATCAAAAATAAAATGACAACTAAATGGTTTAATAATTTCATATTCTTATTTTACGTAATTAATTTTAACTAATCTAATAAAAATTTAATATTTTTGATAACGTCTTTTTTAAAAAATTAACAATAATCGAGATTAATATGACTTTTAAGAATTTTATTTCAATAGTAATTTTGATGATAGGCTCATCATTCACAATTCTTGCTCAGGAAATAAAAGCGACAGTCATTGTAAACACAGATCAGCTACAGATGGAAGCTTTGAACAGTGTGTCTTCGATGGCTAATGATGTTCAGAATTATATTAACAATAATCGCTTTCTGGAAACACAATGGGAGGGTGAACCCATTCCTGTCGAAATAAATATATATTTATCAGGAGGCAGAAACAACAGATTCAGCGGAAAAATGTTTATTGTTTCCAAAAGGGTTTTGGATGGTCCTAAGGATAATCAAGGTCAGTCAATTAATCTCAGATTGAAAGAAGACACATGGAGTTTTGAATATTCCCGAGGTGCTAATTTCACGTACAATGTTCTCCGTTATGATGAATTTGTCAGTATGATTGATTTTTATATGCTTCTTATTATCGGATACGACTTGGACACTTATGGCGAATTGGATGGCAATAAAGCCTTTGATAACGCAAGGTCTATAGTGAATATGGGCGCAGGTAATAATGTCCCTGGGTTTAAATCTGTAAATAATCCAGGTGATTTCACTAAATACAATCTTTTATCTGAATTACAGGATATGAAGAATTATACTTTCCGTAAGATTATTTTCTCATATTATGTGGATGGATTAGATCAGCTCTCGAAAAAGAAAGAAGAAACACTAAAAAGTATTGAGAATATACTAGCTGAAATGGTAGTATTTAAGCAGAAACTTTCGGGAGCAAGTGTTATAATGCAATTATTCTTTGATACTAAAGCACAGGAACTTGCGGCTATTTTTAATTCATATCCTACCAGAGATGTTTTCAATAATCTTATTTATCTTGATCCCAGCAACACCATGCTGTATCAGGACTCGAGAGATGGAAAGCTGAAATAACTACTCCATATGTCCTACACTTGACTGTTGTAGGTCATCTTGATTACATTTTGAGCGCAGTGCAGAATCCAGAGTACTCTGCATTTATAGCAATGGGAGAATTCATTTTTTTTCTATGGAATAATGAAGCTGCACTAAACCTTTAATGTATGATTTCGAATCAATCAATTTTAATTTTTTCTGATCGAGATTGTTGTTGAATAGTGGAATTCCATCTCCTAAGATTATTGGAATTATTGAAATGATAATCTCATCTACAAGATTTTGATTAATCATAGAACTGACTAATTCTCCTCCACCATCAACAAATATATTTTTGCCTTTGCCTTTTTTTAAATCCTCACTCAATTTAGCAAGTGAACCGGTGTAGAAATGTATCTTTCGAGAAATAATCCTTGATGTATGCGAAATGACAAAAACTTCTTTATCCGGATGTGGAAATGGAATTCCAAATGAAAGAACTTTATCATAAGTTTTCCTACCAATGATTACTGTACTAACGCTATCAATAAATTCACAATAGCCATAGTCCTCATTTTCTTCTATTACAAGATCAAGAAAATCCAGATTGCCACTACTATCAGCAATGTAACCGTCTAAGCTCATTGCAATGTAAACAATTATTTTTCCTGCACTACGCATTTTAAAACCATTTTTAATTAATTTTATGCTCTTGGTATATTTCAATTAAACTGAACATCGTAATAAAATTTAATTCTTATGAATTTGATCAGTCCATAAAACTACTAAAAAAATTATTAGAATTAATTTCAAAATATATTACAGAATATCCGTCAAATATAGTGAACTAATCTTTAATAATTGGGAAAAATCATAAAACTTCTTTTATACCGTTTTAATTAAACAGTCAGAATACTTATTAGATTAAGAGTAACGGGAAGTTTATGAAATTTTTCAAATTATTGACCTTTATTGTACTATCCTCAATATCATTTCTTTTTGCAAATGATTTTTCTGTTGTTCCTGTTGAAGATGGTCTTTTGATTAAAATTAGTAATCTTGAACTGAAAAAAGTTCGTGAAAATGCTAAATTCAGGATTAAGATAAATGATCTTGGTTTAACAATTTTAAATTCCAATTCAAAGTATAATACCGACGAAATTCAAATTCAATTCGTCGCCCCAACTGATCAACCTTTATCTTATGAAATTCACAAACTGAACAAAGTGAACTATGGTTTTATTCCTTTAAGCTCAACGGTTGTAAATCAAGACAAGAATACCAATGGCTTAAAATCTGAAATTTCGATATCATATCTTGGATTGCAACGTTTCGCAAATGTGTATTCCTTAAGGATTCAGCCACTTGATTATGACGAGAATACTACATTGCTTTCATATTACAGGGATATAGAATTACTTGTTAAATTCCCTCCTCCTAAAACTCAGAATAAGACAAAATCTGAATTTAATGATAACATCAAATATTACCAGAATATAATTAATATTGACCAGGTCCCAGCTTTTGCGACTACAGAAAAATCAATTTTGGACCAACCGCAGTCTGCAAACTGGTATCAATCAAATTTACAGTATGTCAGATTAACCACAACAAGAGACGGCATTGCAAAAGCCAATTTATCGGATGTGCTGGCTTTAGTTCCTGATTGGGCTGGAAAGACATCCTCTAACCTACATTTAGTTTATAACGGTGAGGAATATCCTTTTAATTTTATTAACGATGATGACGGGAAACTTGACGCAAAGGATTTCTTTTATTTTTATGGGAGAAGACCTTCAGGTGATACAACATGGTTTGACAATTATGCTACTGAAACATCATTTTTCATTTATTATTCAGAATCAAGTGCCGGATTAAGACTTCGATCATTTGATCCGGTAGGGATTGGGGCGAATGAATTAAGTAATGTATTTGTCAGAAAGCACATAGAGAAGGAAAAAACTTATTACCGAGGATTCCCACAGGAATCATCAAATACAGCACCAGGTGAGGGCTGGTTCTGGGACATAATCAGTCCTTCCAAGGATTGGCCACATAATTTAAAAGACTCATTAATTCTTATTCCTGAAGGAAACAATAATGGAATAAAGTTTAATTTTAATTTCGCTAGTTGTATGTGGAACGTGAATTATGATACAGTGCATCAGCTTAACGGTAGTTTTAATAAATTTAATTTTGGGGAAAGAAAATTTGCTTGGGGAAACAGGGATTCACTAGGAGGAATTGTACCCGAAAATGAGATTTTCTATGGAATAAATAAATTTCAAATAAATTCAATTGGTCAATATATAAACTCAGTCTTGATGGAATCGGACCATATAGGTATTGATTATTACACCATTGAAGGAAATTTCAAACCATTTGCTCAAAATGGAATATTCGATTTTTCAACAAAGAATTCCGCATCAAATAATACTGTAAATATCCCAGGTTTTAGAACAAGTAATGTTTGGGCTATTGATACTATAAATGGATTGATCTCACAGATGCCAACTAAAAAGAGTGATTATGCAATTGCATCGACATCTTCCTCTAAATCGCTGTCTTCAATTGTTTTAAACTCTAAAAAACCATACACTTCCGATCAAAGAGGAATTCATGTTGTTTATTCTGATGTTAACAAATCTGATGTTATTTCAAATTACTTTGCATCGTCCAGTACAGAGGCTCAGAAATTGATTTCCGGTTTACCTGACAGTAGCAGAATATGTATTGCAATAAATGCTGATTCACAAATTGATAATGCTTTGAAGACATTACTTAAGGATGCAGGATCGACAAAGATTGAGGGCTATCAACCCAACCAGAATTATTTAGCCTATTACATTAAGGGTGGACAACTAACTGAGAAATATTTCTCAGCTTCAACTGCAGAACTATTCAATTCTTTCGATTCTGATAATGGGCAATCAGTAAAAGTGAATCTAGGGTTGGCATCCGGAAAAGATTATTCCGTTTGGGTTCAGGAAGAAAATACATTTGAAACTGCTAAGACATATTCGGTGAATAAAACTGACCTTAGGTCTAAATCAAATCAGTATGATGCAGTCGTAGTATATCATAAGCTATTCGAGAAATCCATTCCACGTTATCTAGCACAAAGAAAATTGTCTGATCCTGACAAAAACATAATTGCGATAGATCAGGATGATATTTATAAAGAATTTAATTTTGGAAAGAAATCACCTCATGCTATTCAGAATTTGCTGAAATATGCCTTTGGCAACTGGAAGAATACTAAACCGACTTATGTTGTTCTTTGGGGAGACGCAAGCTGGGATTGCCGCAAAATACAGGCAGATTCAAAATATGAAGATTTTGTTCCGACTTATGGATGGCCGGCTTCTGATTATTGGTACATAGTTTTAACAGATGATTTTCTACCGGACATGTACATAGGGCGAGTCCCGGTAAAAACAATTGAAGAAAGTGAAGGGTATGTAGATAAATTAGTATTGAACGACACTATCGATAATAATCCCTGGAATAAGAAATTTCTTTTTCTGACCGGCGGTCAGAATACAAATGAGATAGAAAATTTTTATTCTTATGGGAAATATTACTGTGCCGAAGATATAATAGCACATTCTGATTTTTGTGCAGATACATTGATAATCAAGAAAGAGCTAGCAAGTAATACAAGTGAATCACAGGGTGGTCAGATAATAAGGACAATTAACAGCGGATTTTTCTGGTCATATTATATTGGTCATGGATCTGCAAGGATTCTTGATTCAGATGGGTGGCAAGTTGAGAAATTGAACAACAAAGGCAAGTATGGCTATTTATCTACACTATCCTGTAATACAGCCGCGTTTGCTGAGCCGAATTTAATATGCAGAAATGAAGAATATGTTGTAACACCAGAGAAAGGATTTATAGGATCGGGCGGATCATCAGGAGTGTCAGACCTCACGAATACTATGTCTATGGGATTATATATGCTCAGCAGTATGTTGCTAGAAAAGAATATTGATACTTATGTCGAAGCATTATGGTATGCTAAGGAAATAATGCATTATAACGTTTGGGATACTTTGAATGCATTTCATTATACTTTTCTGGGGGATCCATTAGTAAAGTTAAAGATTAGACAAAGACCTGATTTTTACTTTATGAAAAATGATGTTTCTATATTGAATCAACTGGATAACCGTTTAATATCTGTTACTGACTCAACAGTTATCAAGGGTTTTTTATACAATAATGGTCTAAGAAATTTCGAAAACATTAAATTGATTCTAATACACGATTATAAAGGTATTCTGGACACAACAACAAAAATCTTTTTTGGAATATGCAGTCCTGCACCATTTATACTCAAAATCAATACTGTTAATCAACCTGGAATTCATAAATTCACTTTAGTTGTAGATCCTGAGAAAGCTTTACAGGATCTAAATTATAAAAATAATACTTTAGTTCTAAGTTCTGAAGTATTTAACAATGGAATTTATCCATTGGAGCCTCTTGCACTATGGAATATTGATGTTTCAGCAACCAGATTCCGAGTTATTAATCCTATATCTTCGAATACTGAGTTTAGTTATAGCTTTAAAATCTGGAAAGATTGGGACACAACAAGTTTACCGCTCTTTACCTCATCCAATCCTGATATAACCCAAAACGAGAACTTTATTGAATGGAAACCAACATTCAAACTTGAACAGAACAAAAATTATATTCTTGGAGTACAGTCCATTCAGTTGAATAATTCAGCAATATCGCCATTGAACATTATTCCATTCAACACATTCAGCAATAGACTTAATGAAAATGTAGATTTGAAGATTTCTGGAGTTGATGAGTTTATTCATTCCGGGAAAATTAATAATCTTTCTATCGAGTCCAAAAATAATGAAGATAATCTTGTTTTAGACAAAAAGGAACATCCATTAAAAATTACAAGTATATATGGTGGTTCTGTAAAAAGTCCCTATAGTTTAGGAAATATTTCTATTGGTACTATTGAATATACAACTACTCCCCCACTGGATGTTGGCTTTAGACTGGTTGCCGTATCAGCCGATTCATTTAAAGTTTACATTGTTAAATATTACAACACAAATGGTTTTGTTGATGACCAAGGTAATCCTAACAGACAGAGCGGTCAGATGAATCTTTTATTAAGAGATTCAGTCAAAGATGGAGATTATGTATTGTTGGCAACAAACAATGAATCATTTATGCTTTTCCATCATTATGACCTAATTGAACCAGGATCGATAAATTCTCTCCAAGCACTCAGAACGATTCTAAAGGAGTACTATGGAGCCAAAGCCATCGACACAATGGATATAGATAAAGGGTCATATTCATTTTTTGGCAGAAAGAATAAAAATCCGGAAAAATCAATTGAAGCTGTCAGCAGCACAAAAGATACAGCAGAAATACAATCAACAATTATTGAGAATTACAGACAGGGGAATTATTTGACGGATCAGATAGGACCGGCAAAAAATTGGAAATCTATCAAAATTACAGGAAATCCTGATTCATCAACGATATATTCGTTAGTTCTTGGGAGGAATATAAAAACAAATAATATCGATACTTTGAAGAATATAAATCATAAAAATCTGGCAGAATTTTTAGATATTTCGGATATTGATGCAAAAACTTATCCATTCATTTCAGTACTAACCTCTTTTAAACGCGAAAATGAACTCATGACCCCATCAATTTCATCTTATGATGTTTCATTTGTTCCTGCACCAGAATTAGCAGTCTCGAAAATTCAGTCATCGTTTCTGATTGATTCTTTGCTAAGAGGAGATGATATGGTTTACAATCTAAAGATTGAGAATATCAACATTCGCAGTAAATCGGACTCAGTTGATGTGAAAGTCAAGATATCGTCAGACACAAAAGCAATAGAGGAAATTACGCTTAGATCTCCAGTAATTCAGGCTGATTCATCAACACAAATGGCAATATCAAGAGCTACAGATTCGTATGATCATAAAGACTATATATCAATAAAACTTGAGGAACAGAACCGAACAAATGAACTGTATTCTTTCAATAATTCCTTAAAAGATGAATTAATTCTTAAAGAGGATACAGAAAAGCCAAGAATTGAGTTCAAACTTGACGGAAAAATTGTTACTAACGGTGACTTTGTGAGCAGGGTACCTTATATAGAAGTAACTTTGTATGACAATTCAAAGTTACCGGTTACAACAGCGAGAAGCATTGGAATAGGTATTAACAGGCCATTTCCGGGCAATTACGACTCTTTGTTTACTACTTTTAACAGAGAAGTACCACTTAAAGCTAAATTGGAATTCTGGTCAGATACCCTTGATTATGGCGAGAATTATTATAGAATAATTGTTTCTGATGCATCTGGGAACCGAGATACTAATTTATATTACGTTAGAGTTTCATTGAACGGATTTATTGATAACTTACTATCACAACCAAATCCTTTTACAGAAAAAACAAATATCTCACTAAATTTGAAAGCACCAGAAAACAAAGGTAATCTATCTTTACAATTTTTTAATACAATTGGTCAAAGTGTAAGAAAGTATTCTATACCGGCAAAAGTTGGATTGAATTCTTTTGAATGGGATGGAAGAGATGAGACAGGAAATACACTCCAATCAGGAGTTTATGTTTATGTCGTTACTTATGAATCAGATACTTATGCAGAACCACAGCATGGGAAATGTATATTGATGAAGTAAGACTAATCCAGAAAAGCCCAATTAAGCATGATTTTGAATACACGACCTGTTTCAGGATAATAGGCTGTATGATAGAAGCCTGATCCAAGTAGATTATTAAGCAACAACTTTACATAAGTAGTTCCCAAGCGTGCCTGAACGAATAGATTTATTCCATTATGGAAGAAATTTTGTTCACCCTGAATCATTGAATAAGTTCTTGTTTGTGGGAAATATCTCAGCCAGTTTTTGGAATAATTAACTGAGAAATCAAGACCGACTTTAACTTCGCTTCTACCGGTTATAAATTTATAAAAAGTATTGAGACCGACTTCTACTGTCGGATTAGTAAAAAGACCACCCCCAGTGTTATCATTAAAAGCAAAATTCACATCAAACTGATAGAAAATACTTTTGCTAAAAGCAGAAAGGAATTTTACATCAGCTCCAACCATTGTAGTATTATTCCCCTGAATAGATAAAGTATTATAGATAAATTTATTGGTATCAAATAATGGGTTTGTAATTATAGGAGACTGAATGTTTCTCAAATAAAGGGATGATCGGATATTCCAGTCTTTTCGCTCAATATCGGTACCAAAAATAAAGAGAGTATGAGTTTCATTGTTTAATCCTAATCCTTCAACAGGCGATGGAGAACGCTGTGAGACTGAAATATCTGCAAATACTGACAAGCTGTCATTCATGATGTATTTAGCTTTTCCACCTATTGAATTATAGAATCTATTGACCTGACTGCTGAGCCTGATACCTCCGGATAACTCAAAATCCTGGATTGGTCTGGCAGTAAGATGCCCAAACACGCCTAAATTAACACCTTTCAGTTCGTCGTTAAAAGCTGATTCGTCAACAGCAGTGAAATTAAAATCACCACCGATTCTAATTGTAAAGAAACGTGTAAGATTTTGTTCATATTTACCTGAAGCACCCAATACTCTACTCATAACAGTAATTTTGTTAGAACTATCATTGAGACCTGTTATAAATTGATTATTCAGCAAAGAAAAGTATTCAGCATTAGTAAAAAAAACTGAAGCTGAAAATGCAGAAGCTATCTCAATTTCTGATGAAAGTATAGTACTACCAGACAATGTCAGATCATGTCTGAATAGACGTTCATTATAACCCTGGTAAAAAGGAGTTGCTGAAATAGGATCAAAAATGTTTCCTGAACTAGCAGGATCAATCCCTCCATTCAATCCATTGCCATTGTTTGTAAACATCTCGGTCAATGAAATACTGGTATTATCTGATGGATTCCATCTTAAGAAACTCCTAAGATTCCAGTTATCCATCCATTGATTTTCATATTCTCCTTTTGAGCTTTGCTTTCTAAAGCCGAAGGTAAAGTTAACGTTAGGTAGAATATTCTGGCTGAAAACGCCGTCGGAGGATAAATAGGAATAACCGGTTTGAGTGAACATCAGTTTTGTATATGGCGATTTTGTATTATAATTGATTTCCTGAGCATTGAATAAAGCTCCCGATGAATTATTCGAAAAAATTACCGCATCAGAACCAGTAACAATTTCCAGATTCTCAAAGAATTCCGAAGGGAAAATATTAGGATTAAATGAGCCATAAGGATTATCTGACAGGGGTCTACCATTAAATCTGAAACTCATGTCTCTTGAACCGCCCCCAAGAATCTGTAATTGATTGTTTGAAGCAAATCCACCAAGTGTTAGTGGATATGATGGAGTGTTATGATGAATGATCTCATACAATCCTGTATATTCGAGCCAAAGTAAATCACTTTTATTAATTCTTCTGTCAAAATTAAATGGCAATAGGAATAAGCTACCATGATTACTCATTGGTTTGTAGAGTTTTGTAGTATCCTTGGGAATTTTTGATGATGCTGTGTCAACTTGAGCGAAAGCAGAAAGACTAAGAGATGTGATCAATAACAAAATGAAAAAGCTGTATGCAACTTTTACATTGAATACAGCTTTGCAAATATATTTACTATTGCTCTGGAACATTTATATTAGTTCCGTTTGTTCTCCAATATCGGCTATATCGGTGTCTGTGAGTTCTACTCCCTCGACGCCTTCTTCAAGTTCATCAATTTCTTCATGGCTTACAGTTGTTATATCTGCGATAGAATCACCTGCTTCGAGTCTGATCAATCTCACACCCTGAGTGTTTCTACCAATTGTCCTGATATCCTTAACATGCTGACGAATAAGAATTCCATTAGCAGTGATAACAATCAGATCTTCACTGTCGTTAGCAGAGATCAATCCGATTACTTTACCGGTTTTCTCAGTAACATTCATGGAGATAACACCGCGAGCACCACGTCTGGTTAATCTGAAATCTTCATATTTGGTTCTCTTACCATAACCATGCTGTCCAACAACGATTATCTGAGAATCGGCTCTCTTAATCGCGACCATTGAAATCACTTCATCGTCTTCTTCAAGATTAATACCGATCACTCCGGCGGCTGTTCTGCCCATTGCCCGAACATCACTTTCACGGAAACGGCAAGCTATACCATTTCTGGTACCAAGTATTATGTCGTTTGTACCATCAGTAATTCTAGCTGAAATCAAACGATCATTTTCATTAATGTGGATTGCAATAATCCCAGTTTGTCTTACATTCGCGAAGAATGAAAGTTGTGTTTTCTTAACTGTACCCAATTTTGTGGACATGAAAATAAATGTATTTTCATCAAATTCTTTAACAGCCAAGAATGCTGTTACTTTCTCTGTCGGATCCTTTTGGATAACATTTGAAAGTGAACGTCCCTTTGCATTACGGCTGCCTTCCGGTAAATCGTAAACTTTAACTTTGAAGCAACGTCCGAAGTCAGTAAAGAATAGTAGATGATGGTGGGTTGAAGCCTGAAACACAAACTCAACGAAATCATCATCATTTGTACCGGCTCCACTCAATCCGCGACCGCCTTTCAACTGTCTGCGGTATGTGGATGCAGGTGTTCTTTTGATATTTCCGCGATGAGTAATTGTAACAATAACTTCTTCGTCGGCAATCATATCCTCAACTGTAAATTCACGTGAATCCTGGACAATTTCTGTTCTTCTTGGATCTTTAAATTTTTCATTCAGAGCAATCAATTCGTCTGCAATTATCTTCATCTGAAGTTCTTTGCTGGCAAGAATTGCCTGTAATCTTTGAATGGTTTGGATTACTTCTTTATATTCGTTCTGTATTTTTTCACGTTCCAGACCGGTTAGTCTTTGCAATCTCATTTCAAGAATTGATTTTGCCTGAATTTCTGACAGACCGAATTGAGACTGTAATTTCTCGGATGCAATTTTAGCATCAGGAGAACTCCTGATTGTTTTAATTACGGCTTCGATATTATCCAATGCAATAATGAAACCTTCAAGAATATGAGCACGCTTTTCTGCGGCATCAAGCTCAAATTTGGAACGTCTTACAATTACAACGTTTCTAAAATCAATGAAATGCTGAATTATATCTTTTAAAGGCAAAACGAGTGGTCTTCCATTGACAAGTGCCAGCATGTTTGCACCAAACGTAACCTGTAATTGAGTATGCTTATACAGATTATTCAATACTACAGAAGGAATTGCATCTCGCTTTGTTTCAATAACAACACGAATACCGTCTCTATCTGATTCGTCACGAATATCGGAGATCCCTTCGAGAACTTTATTGCGAACAAGATCAGCAATTTTTTCGATTAATGTAGATTTATTTACCTGATATGGAAGTTCGTTAATAATGATAGCGGATCTTCCATTTTTATACTCTTCAATTACAGCTTTTGCTCTTAGAATGATTTTACCACGACCGGTATTATAGCAATCTCTTACACCTTGGTAGCCATAGATAATGCCTCCGGTTGGGAAATCAGGAGCCGGAATATATCTGATTAAATCATCAGCTGTTAATTCAGGATTATTTATTAGTGCTATAGTGGCATTAATAACTTCATTCAGATTATGAGGAGGAAGATTTGTTGCCATACCAACAGCAATACCGCTTGCTCCGTTAACGAGAAGTGTTGGTACAACGGTTGGAAGAACGGTAGGTTCTTCTAATGTTTCATCAAAGTTTGGTCTAAAATCAACTGTACCTTTATCGATATCCTGAAGGGTCTGAATTGCTAAAGGAGTCAATCTTACTTCGGTATAACGCATAGCCGCAGGAGAATCACCATCGATTGAACCAAAGTTTCCCTGCCCATCGACTAAAGGATAACGCAAGGACCATTCCTGAGCCATTCTAACCATAGCATCATAAACTGCTGTGTCGCCATGGGGATGGAATTTACCAAGGACTTCACCGACGATTCTTGCTGATTTTTTGTAAGGTCTGTTAGGCTGCATGCCAAGTTCATTCATAGCAAACAGGATTCTACGATGAACCGGCTTCAATCCGTCGCGAACATCAGGAAGAGCACGAGACACGATAACGGACATAGAATAGTCCAGATATGAGCTTTTTAATTCGTCTTCTAATATTGTTGGAATGATCTGTTCTTTTGAAAATAACGCCATTTTTCCACTTGATCTTATTTAATTAATAAATCTTACAAAATTAACGAAAAAAGGCGAGAAATCTAAATATTTGTGTGATATTAAGAGCATATTTTTAAAGTATTTATCCACAATTAACAAAGAAATTACAATTTGGTCAAGATTAGAATTAAAGATTATATTTGTTAAAATTCAAATTGAATACCGATACTTGGAAGAATTCCAAATGATTTATTATATACGACAGATTGAGTTCTGAAATCCCATCTGCCACCGGAAATATTTTTTGTGTTGAAGATATTCTGAACATCTATATATGCATCCAGAGAGAAGTTACCTAAATCGAATCTCTTATCGATACGAACATCTGTTTGATGGAATATTGGCAATCTTTCACCTTCGTTGTATAGGGTATAATCCTGAACGCCTGTCGGCAGATAGGGAGTTGTTGGACTGCCAATAGCAGTTCTGTATTTGAAGCCGATTTCCCAGTTGTTTTCGAAACGATAACCAAGAGCAAGATTGAAGATCAAAGGTGAATCATAGGCACTTAGTCTTTCCTTACCTTCAATTGAAGTGAACATTGATCTGCTGTAAGATATACTAAGTAATCCATACAGAGGGAAATCAGGACGCCATTTTTTCTGGATGAATAATTCAACACCTCTGGACCAACCTTTTGCTGAATTATTGACAGGTTCTAATCCAAATGGAATATCGGAATAAATATTTTCAAATCCACCAGGTGTAAGAACAGCTTGTGGACGGTAGATTCTGGCGTCATAGTTTGAATAAATCTTATAATATCCCTCAAGCTGAACTTTCACATCTTCCATTGGGGTATGTTCGTAACCAAGAACAGCCTGATCTGCAGTCATAGGATTCAGCTTTTGACCGGGTGCTCCGATTAACCAGATATATGATGGAGACTGATAATAACGTCCTGCACTCATAATTACAGCAGATACGGGATTGATCTGATATATGGCTGATATTCTGGGTGAGAAGAAAAACTTATCCTGAGTAAAACTGTAGTAATCTAATCTTCCACCAAAAGTAATTTTATGCTGACCAATTGTCGATGTCAATGAGACAAAAGTTGCATTCTTAAGTATATTGAATGATGAGTCTACCTGAAGCGGCTGAGGAACATTAAACTGATCAGTTCTTAGGAATCCGGGGATTAACACGTCATATTTTAGTTTGGAAGCATATTTGAACTGCGAACCAAAATCAATTAGCCAATTTTTTGCAAGTTGGAATTCAAAATCAGCTTTCAATGTATTTTCGCCTTCGACAGAATAATTCTTGAAAATTGTTTGTTTGTTCGAATCGTTTTGAAATGTTTGATAATCTGTGAAACTTCTTCCGATAGTAACATTAGAAAATCCCGTTAAGAAAAGATGCTTCCATGTTAAACCTGCAAAATACTGCTTTTGATCAGGTACAGCCACCTGACTATTCTTGTATTGATTATCGAGATTGCTGTTGTTTAGATAGACATTGTCCAAAGCTACTATTGACAGGAATGTCAATGAGTTATCAACATCGAGCTTATAGTTAACTTTAGCCATAAAATCCCAGTATTGAGGAATAAAACCCAAACCGGCAGCTTTGAAAATCAAATCGAGATAACTTCTTCTTGCACTTAGAATATATGAACCTTTATCGCTAATAGGTCCTTCAACATTAAAACTGAATCCGGTAGCTGAAAGTATAGCCTTACCACCAAAACGGTCTTCATTGCCATTTCTGAGTGAAATATTAGTAATTGATGAGAGTTTGTCACCATATTTTGAGCCAAAACCACCGGCACTAAAATTCACATTATCCACAAAATCGATGTTCACTAATGCAAGCGGTCCACCACTACTACCTTGAGAGCCAAAATGGTTGATGTTAGGAAGTTCAATATTGTCAACAACAAATAGATTCTCAAAAGGTGCACCACCACGAACAACCATATCGTTTCTGCCGGGGGCAGAAACAGCGACACCGGGGAGCAGAGATGTGGCTTGAATTACATCTTCATTTACTCCAGGGGCTCTGCGGATTTCTTCTGCAGACAAGGATTGAGATGAAGTTACTGTTTCTGCTCTTTTCAGAAAGAAACTACCTCGAACTTCAACGCCTTTAAGTTCAATTGTTTTCTCAACGAGGTTTACTTCTAACTGAGCAGGCTTGACATTTGAAACTATAATATTTGATTGAATATACTGATTGTAAGCAACACCAGAAAATTTGACTGCGTAAGTGCCTGGACTGAGACCTTTGATTACGAAACTACCATCAGATTTAGTAATAGCTCCGGATTGAGTACCTTCAACTTTTACGGTAATTCCCGGAATTTGTTTTTGTGTTGTGGAATTTCTAACAATTCCAATAATTGAAACCTTTTTTGATTCGATATTATCCTGTTGTGATCTGGCAGATACAACTAAAAGTGAAAACAGGAGTACATTGAAAATCAAATATTTAGATCTATTCATAATATTAAAATCAGTATTTTGTGAAATAATTATTATTGAGGATGGAAAACGGACTATTTTAGTCTTTATTATATTTTCTGAATAATCGGAATTTAATTTTTGGAAAAACTATTCCAAATATGATTAGAATTAAGCCGAATAGTGTTGATATTAGGATGTTTTCGCCTAAAACAATATTGATAATAAACAGTGATATGAATGGAGAAAGATAAACCAATGAACCAACTTTTGCTGTATTTTCCGATAGATTTAGTGCTTTCAACCAGAAAAGAAATGTAACACCCATCTCGAATAAACCAATATACACAGACCCGATTACCGAATGTAATTTCAGATTCAGAGATAGTACATTTTCATTAAATAATACAAAAATCAGAGTAAAAACAAAGCCAAAACTAAAACTCACGAACAATTTGAGAGTTTCATCCTGCTTTAATTTTAAATTCAATATCCAGAATGATGACCAAACAAGTGAGCTAGAAACTGCTAGAATTGTTCCGAATAAATTATTAAATTTTAATTCAAATAAGTTTCCTTTGGTACCAATGACTGCAACCCCGATTAAACTAATCAACAAACCTATCAGAGTGATGGGATTAATTTTTTGTTTTAAAAAAAATGCTGAAAAAATAACAATAGTAATGATCCACGTATAATTTAATGTCAATGCTTCCTGAGCAGGCAAAAGCTCATAAGCTCTAAATAATACGATATAGTACAGAAATGGGTTGAGAAAACCAATAAAAGCAAATGTCGTAAAATCCTTTAATTTTAATGCATTTAATAACTTGATCTTACCTGAAAAAATTATGATGACAAGCAAAGCTAGTGTTGAAACAAAAGAAGATACCAATAAAAGTTGCGAATAGTTTAATTCTTTAAGCGAAATCTTAAAAGCTGTCGCCACTGTTGACCATAAACAGACGGATAATAGAGCATAAATATAAGCTTTTTTGCTGTTATTCATACTTAGAGATTCATTTTTTTAAAAATTGATTCTGGTATATGTTTGATAATAAACATCACAATTCTCCAAAAACCTGGAACATAAACTATGTCTTTCTTTTTCTCAATAGCATTAAAAATGTGTTTACCTACAATCTCAGACGTAGAGAATAATGGACTCTTTGGGATATCGGCAGTCATAGGAGTATCAACCATACCCGGTTTAATTGTTATGATGGTTACACCAGAACTTGATAAACGATTTCTCAATCCCTGGAGAAAGATGGATAATCCTCCTTTTGCCGAACCATATATATAATTACTTTTGCGTCCTCTATCCCCTGCAACAGAAGATATAACCGCTAAAGTGCCTGATTTCTGTTTTTCAAAATATTCAGCAAAAATGGAGCTCAAAGTAGCAACAGATAAAAAATTAATTTTTAAATGCTTTTGTATTTCTTGAGGTTGTTTCATTATTTCCAGCTGAACAGGCAATGTTCCATAAGCAATAAAAGCGACATCAAAATCACCAAATTCAGAGATAATTTTTTCAAAAAGTAGGTTTTGCTTATCGATGTTTGATATTTCCCATTCAAGCACAGCAGGTTTTATCCCCGTTGTAACTGTTATATCACCCTGCACAGAAAGCAGTCTTTCATAATTAATATCTACGAGCAAAATTTCTGCTTCTTTTTTCGCAAAATGTTTGATTGTTGCAACAGCAATTGCAGATGTTCCACCAATAACTACTATTTTCATATTTTAGCTTTCATTAATTGTTGACTCTTCTCCAAAATGATGATGAGAATTTTGGATCAATATATTTTGAGAATTCATTTATTTCCGGATAAAAGTGGATGAAATCAGCACCGGACATTCTGGAATCTTTTGCGGGATAGATTACACCCCCATTTTCTCTTACAATTACATCTAATGAAGAAAGAAAATCAAGGGTTCTTTTGCCGGTCATCCTAAAATCGATAGCCAGAGTGATACCAGGTCTGGGGAATGATAAAATCCCAGGTGATTTAATGTTACCGAATGTTTTTAAAACTGTCAGGAAAGAAGATAAGCCAGAATGATTAATCCGCTTTAGTATTTCTTTAAGAGCTTCCTTACCACCATCAAACGGTAAAACAAACTGATACTGAATGAAACCATTTTTACCATAAGCATTGTTCCATTTTCCTACAGCATCAAGAGGGTAAAAGAATGGCTCGTAATGAATTAATGAATCCAATTTCTTATCAAATTGTTTTTGATAGTAAAGAACATTAAATAAATTAACACTGAGCTCATTTATGAAACTGGATTTAAATGGAAAATCTATTGAATGTTTAGTGTTGGCATACTTAGGTCCTGATTTTGCAAAATTCCCACTGGAATAAATACCTCTTCCTGATCTGGTTCCGGTTGATGTACAATCAATCCATGAGACAGTAAAATCATTGGTTAGATTTGCATAATCATTAATTTCAAAGAAATCATTCAAACAATCAAATTTAACAAATTCAGCATCAATCATGCTGGAGTCTATTCTAAATAAATTGATCTCAGCCCAGGTAATGATTCCCGTTAATCCAAGTCCACCGATTGTTGCTCTGAATAATTCCTGATTCTCGGAGTGGCTGCAAATAAATCTTTCATTAGTAGATCTTAGCAATTCGAAGCAATTTACATGGCATCCGAAAGTACCCATTTTATGATGATTTTTCCCATGTACATCATTGGCAATCGCTCCTCCTAATGTTACGAATTTAGTCCCGGGAGTAACAGCAAGAAAAAATCCTTTAGGAACTATTAATTTCAATATTTCATCGAGTGATACTCCAGCTTCAGCTCTTAGTAAACCTTTATCCCAATCAACTGAGATAAACTTGTTCAAACCAGAACAATCGATCAAAGTACCATTAGAATTAAGACAGCTATCACCATAACTACGACCTAAACCGAAGGGCAATACATTTCCGATAATAGTTGCTAAATCAGGAGATTCGGATATCCAATTATAATTAATGACTGCCTGATTTTCGGAGACCGGATATTTACCCCATGATTCATAATTACTTTTCATAGATTATAAACTCAAATACAAAAATACAATCATTAGAAGACCCATTAAATAACTCAATTTGTCCTTGGCAGTGAAAACAATTGGATCATTATGCATTTCGCCACGGAAAGTCAGAAGCCACATTCTAGATATCCAAAGTAAAAGAACAAGACCGACAGGTAAAAGTAACTCAGGTTTAGAGTATAATCTAGTTATCTCAGGACTAAAAATGTATAACATGAAAACCAGAGTTGAGAGATAACCACTAGTAATACCTAATGAAAGTAAAAAGCTCAAATCATTAGTTTGGTAACCTCTACCTTCTGTTTTGGATATTTTGCTGTTTCTGAGAGAATAAAGTTCCTGATATCGTTTGATTACAGCTAAACTCAGAAAAAGAAATACAGAGAATGCAATCAGCCATTTCGATATTTCAACGTTTGAGGTTATTCCTCCAGCTATCAATCTAATGGTATATAGTAACGAAAGAACAATTATGTCAATGAGAATTATTTTTTTTAAATAGAATGAATAAAGAGTTGTCAGTAGAAAATAAATCAATAGTAAAAGTGAAAATTTCTCAGGCAAGAAACAGAGTGATAATACCCAACCTATAATGAATAGAGCAAGCGATACATTAAAGGCAAGAATTGGATTAAGATTACCGGAGGCTAAAGGTCGATTCTTCTTTTTGTCATGTTTTCTGTCTGAATCAAGATCCATAAGATCGTTAATAATATAAACAAAAGAAGCGATGAATGAAAAACTAACAAATCCTATAATATTGTTAAAAATAGAATTGAAATTCTGAAGATCATGTGCAAGCAAGAAAGGTAAAAAAATTAGAATATTTTTAATCCACTGATATATTCTCAACTCTTTAACAATATTAGCAAAAGAATTCTGTTTTTCGTCAGAGTTAATGATTATAAGATTTTGATTTAGCTTATACGCCTTATTTTTCAATGATATAGGTGCATTTATCAGATAATACTTCCTGCAACTTTCAAATATTGGCAGATCAGCTATGCTATCTCCAATATAATCATAGCCTTTAAGACCATATAATTCTTCTAGTTTTTGAGCTTTATTGTTTGCTCTGTTATTATGATCTCTTGAGCTAAATATGACTTTATCGAAGATATTAAGATGCTCCGAAACAGATTTAGCTATGTTCTCAGTTGTAGCAGTACTTAAAACAATTCTTCTACCTTTTGCCTTATTCTCTTTCAATAAATTGATAACTTCTGGATTATAAGGGAATAATGATGGATCTAGTGCAGAATGATCAGTCACAAAATTCTTGAAATGATTCTTACCTTTTAGAATTAGAAAAGGAATGAGAAAAATATTGAAAATATTTGACTTTATACATAAAATTGTTGATTCAAAAATACTATCAATTTTAATGAGAGAGCCATCAAGGTCAGTTACTAAAGGTATAGATAAATCATCAATATTTATATTATTTATTTGATTCATAAGGAATTAACAATCTTTTTCTCAAATGTTTGTAAAGCAACAGCAATAACCTGATCCATATTATAATATTTATAATCTGCTTGTCTTCCTGCAAAGGTAACAGTTCCATTTAATTTTTTTATTTCATTCAGATACTTTTTATGTATTTCTTCATTCTCTGGTTTGGGAATTGGATAATATGGATCATTCTGACCAGGAATGTGAAGCAAAGAAAATTCTTTTGCAATAACTGTGTTAGAAATTTGTTTATTTTGATTCCGATGAAAATGCTTGAATTCTGTAATTCTAGTAAAATCATAGTTATTAGGATAGTTTACCTGAGAAACTTCCTGAAAGAAATCCAGGTCAAATGTTTCAAGTTCGAATCTAATGCTACGGTATGGAAGTGGACCATGTACATAGTCAAAGTAATAGTCAATTGGTCCGGTAAAAATTAGTTTGTCAAACTTGATATTATTGATTTCAGATTTAAATTCAGTGTTAAGCCTTAATTCGATGTTTGGATGATTGAGCATTTTTTCAAAGATAGATGAATAACCATTTTTTGGAATTCCCTGATAAATATCCTGAAAATATCTGTCATCTCTGCTAATGTGAACTGGAATTCTAGAAGTAACAGAATGATCAAGTTCTTCAGGTTTTAATTCCCATTGTTTTAAAGTATAGCCAAGAAAGATATTTTTATAAATATAATCAGCAAGAAAGCTTAATTCGGGGTTTTGAGATTCCTTTAGCTTGAGAATTGGTATCTTTATACCATAGCCATAGGTATTTATTAAGATTTCTTCCAATTTTGCGGCATACTGGGATGGGAATATCATATAAAGTGAGTTTAAGTTAAATGGTACCGGTATTTTGAGCCCTTCAACGACAGCAAGTACTTTGTGAAAATACAATTCCCAGTCTGTAAATTTAGAAAGATATTCCCAGACTTTGTGATTGTTAGTATGGAAAATATGAGGTCCATATTTATGAATTAATATTCCATTTGAATCTCGGTAATCATAGCAGTTACCACCAAAGTGCTCCCGTTTGTCAATAACAAGTACTTTTTTATCAAGCTGATTTGCAATTCTTTCCGCCAGGACTGTACCGGCAAATCCTGCCCCTACTATAAGATAATCATACTTCATTTTCTAATATAACCTTTGATTTCTTCAACTGTTGTTATTTTAAAAAGAAAAATAAATCCACCGAATAATATAAATGAAACGATAGACGAAACTATTTCGTGAATTTTGAAATAATGATTCAAAAAATACCCTCCCAGGCAAGACATCGCCGATATGGAAATTCCTTTGAGCAATGTTAGGAGAAATGTATTATTGATCTCCTTTTTGACAATACTAACTAACCCAAGAAACACCATAAATTCACTTACAACAGTTGACCAGGCGGCACCAACAGCACCATATCGAGGAATAAGAATGAAATTAAGTATGATATTGACTATTGCACCTGCTCCAATTGCATACATCACTATTTTTTCTTTTTTCCATGCAACAAGTGGTGGGTAATAAGCTGTATTCATATACATTATTAAAACCGTGAGCATGAGGACCTGCAGAACTATTATTGAATCTTTATAATTACTACCAAAAGTAAATTGAATAAAAAATGCTGAAAATGAAAAAATCATAAAAGACAAAAAAGAACCAACATAAAAAATCGCCTTTGAATAATTCTTCAATGCACTAGTTTTCTCCTCAATAGTATGAGCTCTGGACACATGAGGGAAAAAAGCTAAATTTAATATATATGAAGGTGCAATGACTAAACCAACAAATCTAAATGCTGCGGCATAGATACCTGTTTCGGTATCAGACTTCATAAAACCGAGCATGATAATATTCATTGAATTATAAATTGTTATGAAAAAGCTTGAGAACATAATGGGGATTGACGACGAAAGCAGTTCTTTCATCATTGATTTATCGATAAATAACCGAAGCTTACCATATATTTTGTTGTAAAGAGCCAGCATCCAGATGGCGTTCAGTAATGTTGATATTACGGTAATAATCATAGCTGTGACAACATCTGATGTATCTTTTACAAGGAAGAGCACGCCAATCAAATTCAAAGAACTTGTAAGAACTTGTCTGATAGCTAAGATTCCCATCTTTTCAGCACCCTGGTAAACCCAATCCATCATAATAGCCTGAGAGAATAAATTCACTCCTGAAATAATTATCACAAGTTTTACATCGAATGGTTTCTCAATAAGTAAAGCGAAGATAACCATTGCAACGAAGGAAAAGATTGCAAGGATGAGTCGATAAGTAGTTATCTGATCGGCATATTTTTTTACTTCATCGGGTTTCTTTGCAGTTTCTCTGATGCCTACAATGTTAAATCCAAGATTAACTACTAATAAAAAATACAACAAAATGGAATTTGCAAAATTTAATACGCCAAAGCCTTCCGGTAAAATTACTCTTGCCAGATAAGCAGTTGTAATAAAAACAATACCTTTATTCGTAACTTCAGCTACAGATAAGGAAAAGATATTTTTAAGTATTTTCCTGGAGCTTGACATTAATGTTTCCACCAATCCAGTTTAAGCTCCTGGAATGGACAATTTCTTTGTTTGGTTGATTCGAAATATTGTTGCTCATTTGCTGAAAGATTTTTTGTTTCATTCATTTTATCACACAAATCAAGAAGTTTGTTGAAATCGGAATGGTGGTAAGAAAATCTTTGTTCGGCATAATCTTTTGCTGACTCGGTGAAGATCAGGAATTGCCAGTCTGATGATTCTAACAAAGTTAATTCTCTTAGGGCTTGTGTCATCATGTCAATGATTATTGGGTCAGAGCTAGTGGCATATTTCTGATGGTATTCCTTGAATCTGTTTTCATTATTATAAATAACTTCCCAAGTCCATTTATTATCATCATTCATCCAAACATCATGATTATTATTCTTCCCCCATGATCCTTCGGGTAAACTAACGATCTCAGTTGGCTTTGTTCTAATGATTTGTTCACTGCAAGTTGCTGTCTTAACATAAGGAGAATTACTAATGCCCTTTAATACTGCTTTAATAAATTCAGGTCCTTCAAACCACCAATGACCAAATAATTCTGTATCGAAAGGTGTGCAGAGAGTGCCAAATCTTTGAGTACTCCTGTTATTCCAATTTAGAGAATTTTCGATGTGATGAATAAAATGATTGGATTGCTTATCAATTTTATCTTTTGTCCAATCAGGATGATATAGAGTTTTGTACATCATATCAGATTTAGCATCTGTTACTCTCCAATATCTAAGCATCGAGCCAAGATGTTTTTTGTGAAAATCAAGGTAATCGGGTTCGCCGGGATAACCAACTAATCCGCTCCATACCTGCATAGATATGTCATGGTATCTTGTGAAAGCCATTGCTGTGCCGTATTCAACTTTATCACTTGAACTGATATGGTTGATTTCCAATGGGGATTTGCTAAAATCATGCTGATTTTTAATCAATTGATCAGAGTATGTAGGATAAAAAGTTTTATCAGGAAAATCCTGATACTTACCTATAGCACCTGAGCGTTTAAGTAAATCTTCATCAGTTATGAAATAATCAATGTTGTATTTAGATAGTATCTGTTCGATTCCAGGTCTGAGTTTTGGCTCATGGTAAGGATAAACCGGAATCATGGAGTGCCAGTCGTATGTAGGCCTGTAGGCGCACTCAGGCAACCAAATTCCTTTGGGATCCCTACCGAAATGTTTTTTATAGTTTACAGCCGCCGCATGAACCTGCAAATCCACACTATTATCAGTAGGTAGTAATGGTAAATATCCATGTGTTAGACCACATGTCATGATTTCGATTGCACCTTCGTCCTGGAGTTTTTTTAATCCTTTGATGATACTTGAGTCATATTTATGCACGAAATCATTGAGTCTGTCCCTGTACCAGTTCTGCCAGTAATTTGCTAACCAGATATGATGCGGATCGTAGCCCCAATCAGTGAAGTTTCTCTCGTCATTGATGGCTGATAAAATTTTGTCATTGCAATATTTATCAAAAATAATTTTAAAGTCCGGATGCTCTAATTGCTCACAAAGAATTGGAGAAATATCAATCGTAACTTTTGGGAGTATCCCGTGATTGAGTAAATCATTGAAGACATTGAGCAGCGGAATATAACATTCAGCTGCTGCTTCAGTAAGCCAATCCTCGCCATGAGGCCAGGATCCATGATGCAAAACCCATGGTAAATGGGTATGAAGAACTAAAACATAATTTCCTGTTTGCATTTTAATGTAATATATTTATTTTTTGATAAATTTCATTTGGTAACAAAACTGAATATTGACGCAAATTCCTTACCAATTTAATATATGTTATTGAATCTTTTGCAAAAAAATTAATTCTTGGCTCTCCACACGAAATATTATTTTGGATTGTCCAGCTTCCAGCCTTAAGCCATTTTTTATAAAAGTCCCTTTCTTGCTGAAACCATTGAGTATAAATTGCAGCAGTTTTGACATTTTCTTTCTCTAATATTTTTTCTATATTTTCGGCAGTGAAAGCAATATTTTTCTTTAGCATAAAAATATCTTTATTTGCAAGACCCCATAGATCAATGACCTTGATCCCAGAATAATATGATATAGCTCCAATATCATGTATCGCGATTGGTTCTGATTTATAGAATTTTGCAAAGAATCCAGCAAGCTGATACTGCTGACTAAAGATGTTATTTGACGCTTGGATGATATTAGAATGTGATTCATAAGATCTGTTAATAATGGGTATCATGAGGAACAAAGATATCAAAATCTTAAATATCATTTTTGATTTGATTGACTTAAATACATCAAAATTCAAAATTACCCAGAGAAGCCCAATTCCAATTAAATATGCTTCGTACCTATAGAACCATCCTAACTGAGCAAACACCAGATGCAATAAAAATGTAGAAATGATACAAATAGTTATGTAATAATCTGTTGATTTTATATTCTGTCTATTAATAAACTGGAAATATCCAAGAATGAGGAGACTTGAGATAATACTTGTGATTCCCGAATTTAGATATAATTTTTTCAATGGAAAGTAAAAAAGGAATTTGAGAAATTCATTGAAATTGAAATTATCTATCTGACTACCTTTAAGCATTAGCGATGTTGGTAAAAAATACCAGCCATTTATTTCAGAAAATAAGCCAAACAGAACTACCGGTATGGCGGAAAAGACAATAATGATAAATGCTTTTTGAAAATTCTTCCTCAGTAAGCTTAGAATAACAAATGGAATAATAATGAATGCAGATTCGTATCGTATTGACATTAGTAATGCTGAAAGTAAGCCTAATATCAGGTTATTTCTTGTATCATTATTTTCAAAATATTTGCGATAGAAGATTAAGAAAATCAAAGAGAGAAGTAAATGGAGAAAGTGCTCCATACCTAAACAAGTTATAACTAAAGCAGGAATGAATGCTATATATAGAATACTAATGACAATTCTGAACATGATTTGAAATTTTAATTTTCTCAGCTCTACATCCAGAATGTATAAGATTATTAAACCAATAATTACGTTCAAAATAAATGGTAGAATAGCAGATTTAATTCCAATCAGATTAAAAATGGCTAAAAAAGCAGTCCAGAGTGGAGATGAAGTTAAAAAGGCAAACTCGCCAAAGTTTATCCCTAATATTCCGGTAGCTGCCAGATTTTTAGCTAGTGTTAGATGAATATAAGAATCATCCAGTGGATAAGTAAAAATACCATTATTGGATTGGAGAATAAAGAAGTAATAAATCATTAAAGAAAAAACATAAACTACAGCAGGCAATATAATTGAAAAATACTCAATGAACCTGCGTCTCATGATCTCCCTTTCTAAAGAAGAATAAAAAAGGCTGTTAAAAAGTACAAGTAATTTTTAACAGCCTTGGAATTAGAACAGATTAGTTAATTTTAGGATTACCATTGAACCCGGGAAATATGTTATCCGGTCTGTCTAGAATAACTTCCCCATACTGACTTTCGAATTTACCGAGATTTTCCATCATAGCATGTAAAAACAGTTTCGCATGCTGAGGTGTCATTATGATTCTTGATAACACTCTTCCTTTGGGAATACCAGGTAATATTCTCGTAAAATCAAGAATGAATTCAGCAGGTGAATGAGAAATAATAGCCAAATTGGAATAGATTCCTTCGGCTTCTTTTTCTCCCAGCTCGATGTTGATCTGCTGTTGGTTTGGTTGTTCTTTGTTTTGGTCGCTCATATTTTTAATACTTTATTAGTTTGAAAGATCTCTGGCTTTTTGTTCATACAAAGCTGATTTTTTGGGATCAGTAATTCTTTGCTGGAAAATTTTAATTAGTGCATAATAGTATTTTTCGAGTGATTCCTTAGGTATCACCGGTTCCAGTGTTTCCATTTCTGCGACGGTCGCTTTTAGTTTATCAAGTTGCTCGGTAGCATAGTAAATATCTGCAAGATCGTTTAAAACCAAATAATCCTGCATGTATTTTACAGATTTTCTACATTTTTCAAAATTCTCGGCTGATTTGAGAAGTAATGGTTTGAATTCATTAATATCAATCTGCTTCTTTTTGGTAGGATCCTTCTCAATATCATCAATTTGTTTCTTCTGGATCAGAACAGCTTTATTTTTATAACAAGCTCCGACGTTTCTTAAAACATCATAAAACAATGGATCAATTTTTAATGCTTCCTCATATTGAATAATTGCTTTGTCATATTCTTCAACCTGTGAAAGAATATCGCCATATATCTGTCTGTATTGTTTATTCTTAGGATCTTTTTGTACCATTTCAGCTACACGATTGGCAGCATCAGTTTTCTTGCCCATAGCATCGTAAACAGTTACCATGAATCGATTAGCATCTTCATTCATTGGATCAATCATTAAAATACCATTGAGATAGACCAAAGATTTATCATACTGCTTTAAATCAAAATAGTACTGAACAAGATCTACTAAAGGAGGAGATATCTGGAAATCGAAAGCTTGTGATCTTTCTAATTCGGGCAAAGATGCAGGCAAATCATAGTACCAACTTTTAACTAACAGGTTTTTATCTTTTTGATCCTGGGAGAAAATAATCAATTCTTTTCCATTAACAGTAAAAACATCGGTTAAAGTTGAATCGTCTGATTTTAATTTCATTCCGAAAGTTTCAGTAGGTTTATCAAGTAATTTTAGCATTGAGTTTCTTGGCATACCAATGTAAAAACCCTTTTTCTGCGCAATTTCCATAGCAGAAAGATTCATTTTATAATATGTTTCAAATGCTTTAACTCTGTTAGTAGCATCCCCCAAAATATCGAAACATTGTCCTTTAATCGATTGAAAAGCTGAGATTTCAGGACGGATTCTGATAGCAGTATTAATAGCTTGCAGTGCAGAATCAGCATGAAGTGTGTATATTGGTAAATTCGCAGGCTTTTCGGCAAAAGACTTTTGCAAGTAATCGATACTTATTGTATATGCTTCTATCCACAGCTTTCTTTTGAGTGCTGATACCTGTACAGAGATTTTAGGATCCTTTTTTGAATGCTCTTCAGCTTTATCGACAGCAGTCAAGGCCTCATTAATCTTTTTTAATGCTATTTTTGTTTCGGCAAGATAAAGCCAAGCCTCAGCGTTTTGGGAATTTTTAGCTACTTCCTTTTCCAGATATTCTTCAGCTTTGGGGTATTCACCTCTTTTTAGCGCAAGTTTAGCAGTTGTATATTCGGGTGAAGCACATTGAAATCCTTGGGCTAACAACGCTCCTAATATTAAACAGAATAACATCAATAAGTATTTTTTCACTTGTATTCTCCAAATTTGTAATGTATCAATCTTACAAAATTACTTAGTTGAATCGAGCAAGCCAAATATATATTGGGATTAATCAAAAATAGTATAAATTTTCACTTTAGAAAAAGTAACAATAAATTGAAACAAATCGTCTAAATTTAGCATTATTTCTATTGTTAGCAGTATAAGCTATTAAAATTGAAATGTTTATATGAATTTTTATTAATAAGTAGTTAATTGTATTTTTATCAGGAGTGTATTAACTTGACATTGGTGATTGAGTCTATTACCAAATATTATGTTTTACAATTGGAGTTTTTTAGTGATTTTAGGAAAAACATGGATTAAGCCATTGCTTATTATAATAGGAATTATTGCTATAGTTTCAGCACCATTATTCTTGGTTAACGCTGATAGTGATAGTTTCGGTGCGAATTTCAGAAAAGTAAAAGAAACAAACATAAAATCAGATAACATTGAAGATTACGATATAGCACACTACTTTAGGTTTTATCAGGCTGGACAGGCATCCTGGTATGGCAAAAGATTCCATAACAGGAAAACTGCAAGCGGCGAAAGATATAATATGAATGATTTAACAGCTGCTCATAAAACTGTACCATTTGGAACAATTCTAAGAGTAACTAATGATGAAAATAACACTTCAGTTCTTCTTCGTGTTAACGACAGAGGTCCTTTTGTAAAGAAGAGAATTATTGATTTATCTTTTGCTTCGGCAACTGAAATAAATGGTGTAGGAATACCTGAAGTGAAAATAGAAGGAATGATTCCGGATGAGTTTCTGGATATTCTCAACAATGACGATACTTATTTCTTTGGATATTCTTTTGACAGACCATTAATCTGTATTTCATCCTCAGTTGTGAAAATTTTTGAATCCACATCAAATTTTAATGAAGCCTTAGAGCTTTATAGTCTATATATGGCAGAGAATCCCGGTAAATTGGTTTATATGTTTACAAGGACTGTTAAATATAAAAGCAATATATTTGACACAGAAGACAGATATTTTGTTGGTATGTTTGATCCAAATGTAAATATAAAACCAAAGGATTTAGTTCAGAATTAAATTTAGTTCAACATCATATAAAATTGCAAAAAAGCCGCTTCATAGCGGCTTTTTTGTTGTTAATAACATAAAAAACTATTTCTTCCCAGAACGATAATGATAATAGTTGCCATCCCATTGTGATTTTCTGACAAATAATTCGATTTCCGCATCGGTTGCTAATCTTCCTAAGCCGCAATCTCTAGCTTCTTTCGCCACTGCAATTGCTATTTGAGCAGAAATCTCTCGGATATTATCCATTTCCGGTAATAATAAACCTTTACTCAGTTCATCATTAGACACAAGGCTGGATAATCTCTTACTGGCTGCCATGAACATTTTATAGGTAATGTAAGGTGTTTTGCTAACCAAAGCTCCTAACCCTACGCCAGGGAAGATGTACATGTTATTGCACTGAGATGCATATCTAGTTCCGTATTGTCCTTCTACCGGGTCAAAGGGTGAACCGGCAGCTATAAGCCCCTTTCCTTTAGTATGTTCATAAACATCTTTTGGAGTACATTCAGATTTGGAGGTTGGATTGGACAGAGCAAATATAACAGGTCTTTCAGTATTTTCACTCATCATTCTGAGTATTTCCCCATCAAAAAGATTTGGTTGGGCTGTTACACCAATCACTACAGTAGCTTTAGAATTTTTAATAACATCCTTAAGCCCGATAAAGTTTTGATTATCAAGATTCCAATCCACAAGATCAGATCTTCTCTGGGCGAAAGGTTTCATCTGATTCTCAAGATTGGACATATCATCAACCAAGAGTCCCTGAATGTCAACAGCAAATATTCTCTTTTTAATCTCATAAGCATCTAAACCTTCCTCTAACATGGCTTTCTGTATATTGAAACAGACACCGGAACCGGCTTGTCCCATACCTACAATCACATATTTTTCATCTCTGAATTTAGTGTTCTTTATCTTGAATGCAGAATAAAGAGCGGCTAATGCTGTAGCACCAGTTCCCTGTATATCATCATTAAATGAAAGCACTCTTTGATTATATCTTTCGAGAAGGTCGAAGGCTTTATTTTTACTGAAGTCTTCCCATTGGAGCAGAGCATGAGGGAAATTACGCCTTATACCCAAGACGAATTTTTCAATGAATTTATAATATGCCTGTCCATCAAGTCTTTGCTTTCTTACTCCGATATAAAGAGGGTCATTCAAAAGTGCGGGATTATTTGTGCCAATATCAAGAGTTATTGGCAAACAGCAACCTGGATTCAATCCCCCTGCGGCAATATATAAATTTATTTTCCCGACTGGAATTCCCATTCCGTCTGAACCTAAATCGCCCAAGCCAAGGATTCTCTCACCGTCAGTAACAACAATAAGATAAATTTCAGGAAGTTCAATATGCTGAAAGATGGTATCTATATTGTGAATATTTTCTTCAGTAATATAAATACCTCTAAACTTCCTTATTATATGACTCATCAATTGGCATGCTTTGCCTACTGTTGGAGTATAAACAATAGGAAGCATTTCCTTCAGATTTTTATGAAGCAGGTGATAAAATAAAGTTTCATTTCGATTTAATACACCTTGAAGAAAAATATATTTCTCCAGATCGTCATGTTTTCTTAAAAACATTTCATAACTTCTTTCTGCTTGTTCATCGACGGTTAAAATCTGATCACGCAAAAAACCGTCCAATCCAAGATTCATTCTTTCTTCATAACTAAAAGCCAAACCCTTGTTTAGAAAAGGATTGTTCATTAACTGCTGACCTTTGAGGTAAACTTCGAGATAATTCTCGTTTGTCAAAGGATCAATTTTGTACGAAAAAGTTTTCATTGAATTACTATTTTTAAAATGGTAAAAATCACAACTACAATATTATTAATTTTTTTAATACGTTATTCTATTTTTCACAAAGTATTTATTTGTTTATTTTTGTTGTTAAAAAAAATATCGATAAATCAATATATAAATATTAGGAGCAACCGATGAAAAAATTCTTGATATGTCTAATCATTATTAACTTCTCTCTTTTCTTGAATACCTATTCAAAGAAGGAGCCACCCAAAGCGGAAGAAAAGCCCGACAAAATGAACTCTTCAGTTTTCAGTGGATTGAGTTTCCGAGCTTTAGGTCCAGGAGTTACATCTGGAAGAATAGCAGATATTGCAGTGAATACAGATAATCATAATGAATTTTTTCTAGCAGTTGCATCCGGTGGTGTTTGGAAAACCACAAATAGAGGATTAAATTTCGAACCTGTGTTTGAGAATGAAGCATCCTATTCGATTGGTTGTGTAACGATAGATCCGAATAATACTAACGTGATTTGGGTAGGATCTGGTGAAAACAACTCGCAAAGAAGTGTAGCATGGGGTGATGGTGTTTACAAATCAATTGATGGCGGAAAATCATGGAAAAATATGGGTTTGAAAAGTTCCGAACACATAGGGAAGATAGTTATAGATCCAAAAAACTCGAGTAATATTTATGTTGCGGCACAAGGACCTTTATGGGGTCCTGGTGGAGACAGAGGTCTTTACAAATCCACAGATGGCGGAACAACATGGGAACAATCCTTGAAAATCAGCGAGAATACAGGTGTGACAGATGTTTGTATTGATCCTAGAAATTCTGATATTCTTTATTGTGCTTCCTACCAAAGACGCAGACACGTATGGACATTAATTAACGGAGGGCCGGAAGCTGCAATTCATCAATCCACAGATGCTGGCAAAACTTGGAATAAACTATCAAACGGACTTCCCAGTGGTGACATAGGAAGAATTGGTCTGGCTATTTCACCTGTTAATCCTGATATTATTTTTGCTGTAATTGAAACAAGGGCAGATAAGGGTGGAATTTTTTGCTCAACTAACAAGGGTGCCAGCTGGGAAAAGCGAAATAAGTGGTACTCTCCCAGTGCTCAATATTACCATGAAATATTCTGCGATCCTTTAAATTCTGATATAGTATATTTTGTGGATACTTATACACGTATATCCTATGATGGCGGAAGAACATTATCAAATCTTAGTAATAAATTCAGACATGTGGACGACCATGCTCTTTGGATAGATCCATCGGACACAAAGCATTTATTAATTGGCGGTGATGGTGGTTTATATGAAACTTTCGACCGTGGTAATGCATGGAGATACTTTTCAAATCTTCCTGTTACACAAAATTACAGAGTGGGTATTGACAATGCTGAACCATTCTACAATTTATACTATGGAACACAAGATAATAATACATGGGGTGGACCATCCCGGACAACCAATTCAGGAGGGATAACTAACGAAGACTGGTATCTTGTTGTCGGTGGTGACGGATATCAAGCAAGAATAGATCCTACAGACCCAAATATTGTATATGGGCAGTGGCAGTATGGTAATCTAGTTAGATATGACCGTAAAAGTGGTGAGGTTTTCTATATTCAACCTCAAGCACAAAAAGATGAAATGCTGAGATGGAACTGGGACACTCCACTAATCATTAGCAATCACTCCCCTACAAGATTATACATTGCGGCTAACAAAGTATTCAAGACTGACGACAGAGGGAATACATGGAAAGCTATTAGTGGTGATCTTTCGCAACAAATTGACAGGAACCAATTGGAAGTAATGGGAAAAATCTGGGGACCTGACGCTGTTGCGAAAAATGCTTCTACTTCTTTATACGGCAATATTGTGGCATTAAGTGAATCTCCAATGGATGAAAATGTAATACTGGTTGGGACAGACGATGGTTTGATTCAAATATCAAATGACGGTGGTAATAATTGGAGTAAAGTAGATAAAATAGCCGGAATACCAGAAACTACATACGTTTCGGATATTTTTGCATCACAGTTTGATTCAAAAACTATTTATGCAACGTTTAATAATCACAAAAGAGCTGATTTTAAACCATATATTGTTAAGAGCAATGATCAGGGTAAATCATGGAAATCAATATCGGGGAATTTGCCTGAAAACGGACCAATCTGGACAGTTTATGAGGATTTTAAAAATCCCAACTTATTATTTGCAGGCACTGAATATGGTTTATTCTTTACAATTGACGGAGGAGAAAAATGGATCCAATTGAAGTCCGGTCTTCCAACAATTGCAATACGGGATATGGAGATTCAAAAAAGAGAAAATGACTTGTGCCTGGCTACATTTGGACGAGGTTTGTATATTTTAGATAATTATTCTCCATTGCGTGATGTAACACCCGAAATGCTTGACAAGGAAATTCAGGTATTCCCGATTAAGGATGCACTGATGTTTGTCGAGGACGATTCGAGAAATAAAAATGACCAAGGTGAATCCTTTTTCCGTGCTAAGAATCCAGCTTATGGAGCTACAATCACATATTACATGAAAGAATCATTCAAAACAAAGAAACAGATTAGAATAGATGAAGAGAAGAAAGCAGAAAAGGATGAGAAAGCTATAATTTATCCAAAGATGGAAAGTCTTATAGCTGAAGATAAAGAAGAGGCACCTTATTTACTTTGTAAGATAACTGATCTCGATGGTAACACCATCAGATTATTGAAAGCACCTTCGGCTCCGGGTATTAACAGATTGAACTGGGATTTACGATTTCCTGATGTATCACCTGTGAATGAAAATACTGACATTAACAAGAATTCCGGATTTCTGGTTCTTCCCGGAAAGTACAAAGCACAATTTGCAAAAAGTATTAACGGTGAGATTTCATTAATCGGAGAGCCGGTAGAATTTACTTGCAAACTTTTGAATAATTCAACTATTTCTGCACCAAGTAGAGAAAAGTTAGTTGAATTTCAAAAGAAAGTGGCAAAACTTCAGAATGCTATGAATGGAGTTTCGGCAGTTATTGAAGAATCAAGAAAAGAGATTGAATTGATCCGTAAAACTTTGATGGTTTCTTTGAATATTAAAAAAGAACCAATTATGAAAACTACTGAAATCCTTCGCAAAATTGATGATTTGAATATAAAAATGAGCGGTAACCGATCCATTGATAGTAGAAATGAAAATCGGACTCCATCTCTGAACGACAGATTGTATTATGTTCTAAATGGTATGATTACTACCAACTGCGAACCGACAGCAACACAAAAGGACGCATATAAGTTAGCATCTGAAGAATTGCTACCTATAATTGATTCTTTGAGAATTATTGTCGATATTGACATCACTAATTTGAAAAGCGAGATTCAGAAGATCGGTGGTCCATGGGTGCCAGGTACAATACCAAATTTTAAGCCAGAGTAAAAAAACAATTTAATATTTTTTAATCATATTTAAGGATGAACTGATGAGAAATGCTAGTATTCGTTTTCTGATGATTTTCATTTTCTGTATCGTTACCGGAAGATCAGAAATTATAATCAATGAAGCTAAAACAATACAGATAAATTTCGGATTGAGTTATACAAACGCCGGAAGCCTATTCAATATCGATGGAGACCACAAACCTGAATATCTGGATACAATTCCTGCAAGAAATCAACCAACACCCGATTCTATAAAAATGGATGCGATTCGAGGAATTTTCAATATAAAAAAATATACAGCAATTTTGGGAATAAATTATTCAATTACAGATAAAATAAATTGTTTCCTTCAAATTCCATTGACTCACTACACTTTGTCAGACAAATACGAACCTACTTTGAATTCAACTGGATATAAATTAGACAAATTTCCAGCATTCGATTTTTCTTTAACTCAACCCGAACATTACCTTATTGGAGGTAGGTATCGAATAGATTCTGCTAAGATTTCACCTATTGTTACGGCGGCTGTATCCATTCCCCCAACTTTTAGAAATGGCTATCAGAATGATACTGTAAGATCTTTCAAATTATATAATTCCTATCAGTTCTTCCTTGCAGGAGCTGGTCATTTGCAGTTTGAGAAAGCTTGGGTGGAAGCTGAAGCAACTCTTGCTCTTAGAACCGGAGATTTTGCTCATGAGTTTATTGGGAAATTGGAAGGTGGTTTTAGCACTGTTCCAAATACATCGATGAGAGGATTCATAATCTGGACTCAGAGTTTGAGTAATTTTGACAAAGCCAGACCTATATACCAGCAAATAACCACACTTCTAGAATACAGTCCGGATATTTCAACTTATCAGGAGAATTGTCTTGACGTTGGAGCAGGTTTCAATGCAAATGTAATAAATAGAATTTCACTGGATATTTCCTATTCAATCAGATTAGGATTGAGGAATACTTTTGCCTGGGGATCATTTTTAATTAATATGGGTTATCGTTTATAAAAATACTATTTAATCAAATGTAAAAATGGAGTAAGGATAGAATCAGCATAAAGACCAAATAAAAATAATACTGACGAAACACTTAGTGGAATTGACAAGTTGTCATCTACTTTCATCTTTGTGGATGCAGCTTCGACAAATCCACCAATTAATGAGGCAATAATTCCACCGAAAAAGAAAATAATAGGTGCATTAAATATTAAACCATAAATAAAAATGACAGTAATTGCCGAAACAATGAAAGCAAATGTCCCTTCCCAACTTTTATTAGTGAATAGTTTATGTTTACCATATTTACGACCAAATAGTGCGGCAGAGATATCTGCAATGATTAAGATAGTAAATCCAACTACAGCCAGAAATTTAGGAAAGATAAAAACACAGACAACGGCGGATATAAAAACCCATGAAGCACCATTAAGGACATATTTCTGATTGAGTTCATGTGGACGAAGCATCTTTCCGAAATATTTCTTCAGCATAATCCCAACAATGTTATCGAATTTACTCAGGAAATCAATTACGATAGCCATAATGGCTAATGAAACTAATATATAAAGGGCAGTTTCCCTTGTTACAAAAATATAAATGATAGGAATAGACAATGAAATAAGATGTATTCCTTTTCGTAATACTTCTTGTGAAAACGATATTTCGCTGGATTCACTCATTCAACAAATACTAGAATAATAATGATAAAAATAAAATCTTATGCAAAAATCAATTTAGGACTCGAAGTTTTAAATAAACGCCAAGATGGCTATCACAATATTAATACTATTTTCCACAAGATTTCTCTTTTTGATGAAATAATCATTGAACCATCCAAAGATTTCGAACTAATCTGTTCTTCTGTTATAGATATTCCGAACGAATTAAATTTAGCATATAAAGCTGCAAAAGAACTGCAGAAATTTCATTGCCTAGCAACGGTGCCAGTCAAAATTACAATTAACAAATCAATTCCAACCGGAGCCGGCTTAGGCGGTGGCAGTTCAAATGCTGCCTATGCATTATCTGGAATTGATCAATATTTAAAACTGAACACTCCAATCAAATATCTAATGCAAATTGCTTCTACGATTGGATCTGATACACCATTTTTTCTAGGAGAACAAAATTCAGCTTTTGGATCCGGAAGAGGTGAAATACTTGATTATTTCAACATCACTCTTCCCTATTCAATTCTTCTTGTTTATCCTGGAATCCATATCTCAACTCCTGAAGCTTACTCTTCATTAAATAGAAAAGCTAGTTATCATTCTGAATCAGATTTTCAATCAATTATTAATGATTCATTAGAAAAACCTGAAAGTCTGCTAAAGCTAAGAAATGACTTTGAAGAACCAGTATTTAAATCTTATCCAATCTTATTTGACATAAAAGAACAATTATATCATGATAAAGCTAGATTTGCCCTTATGTCAGGTAGTGGTTCAACAATTTTTGGACTTTTCGAATCTATTGATGATGCAAAGAACGCTCAATCAAATTTATCAAATTTTAAATCACAAATCTGTAATTCAATTTAACAATTCATACAAAGTTAAAAAATTAACCCTTTTTTAACAATTCATTTAATCATAATTATCAAGTTTACACTTTTTTTCAATTTTTTTTGGTCGATATTTAATAAATTGATATTTTTTTTTCTAACAGATATTAAATAAATATATGAATATTCTATTAGCATCGGCTGAAGTTGCTCCTTTTGCAAAAGCAGGAGGACTTGCTGACATGGCTTTGTCTTTTCCGGTCGAGTGGAAAAAATTTGGTCAGAACCCGATTGTAATTCTACCCAAATATGGAATGATCGATGTTTATCATTGGGATATTAGACCTACAGACATTGTAATACAAGTTCCGATGGGATATTGGACTGAATATGGTCATATTTGGTATGGCAAACTGCCCAACAGCGATGTCCCAATATATTTAATTGAAAATGCTGATTATTTCAATCGGGATGGGATTTATGGGAATCCCGATGAATACCCTGATAATGACCGTAGGTTCATTTTCTTTAGTAGAGCCGTGTTCGAGGTGACTAAAGCATTAAACTTTAAACCCGACATCATTCACGCTCATGATTATCATACTGCATTCACAATGGCATTCTTGAAATCACATTACAGACATGATCCTTTTTTTGAAAATACCGCAGGAATTTATACAATTCATAATCTGGCATACCAGGGCTGGTTCAATGCTCAAAGAGCAATGGAATTTGCTTCATTTACTGCAAATGATTTTTACCCCGGTTCCTGGTTTGAAATGAATGGTTCAGTAAATGCTATGAAAACAGGGATAATGTTTGCTGACAAAATTACGACTGTTAGTCCGACTTATTCAAATGAAATAAGAACTCATGAATTGGGTGAAGGTCTTCATGATGTACTAAATCAAAAGGGACTTGACCTGATTGGAGTGCTAAATGGAGCTTATTACAATGATTGGAGTCCTGAATTAGATAACCAAATATCCTTGAAATATAGTGTAAATAACCTTGATAATAAAAAAATCAACAAAAATAGATTTTTGAATGAACACAATATGGGTGAATGGAATCATCTTGAAACCCCGCTTGTGGGAATGGTAACCCGATTAACTGAGCAAAAAGGAATTGACTTATTGATGGGATTGCTGGAAGATAATCTTTATCACAACAGATTCAGGTTTGCTTTATTAGGCTCAGGTGAGAGTAAATATGTTGATTATTTCAATTATCTTGCCTGGAAATATCCAGGAAGAGCTTTAATTCATCTAGGTTATAATAATAATATCGCACATAAGATAGTTGCAAGTTCAGATTTTCTAATAGTTCCATCAAGGTTTGAGCCATGTGGACTTACCCAGATGTATGCGTTGAAATATGGCACAATTCCAATTGTCAGACAAACCGGCGGACTAGCCGATACTGTCTTTGAATATGATTATGAGAATCAATCAGGAAATGGATTTTCATTTTTACATTACAATGTTGAGGATTTTGCATTTGCAATCAATAGGGCAATGGATATTTATACAAATGAAGCACATTGGACAAAGATAAGACAGAATGCGATGAGATGTGATTTCTCATCAGCAAGATCAGCAATGGAATATCTAAAAGTATTTCATTGGGCTTTAGAAAAAGTGAGAGGTACATAATTATATGATACATTTGGCTATCCTAACTTCTGAGCGAGTTCCTGACTTGCTCGAATATGATCAACAGCTTGTTGTGGAATTATCGAATTATGATATTATTGCTGAGCCGATAGTTTGGGAGACACAGAAGGAGAAGCTGAAGAATTATGAAGCGGCTATATTCAGAACAACGTGGGGTTATCACGAGAAATATCATAAGTTTCTTTTATTTCTAGATTATTTGGATTCGCTAAAAATTCCTATTTTCAATCCGGTAAGAATAATTAGAAAGAACCTTCATAAGTTTTACCTAAGAGAATTACCTGACGTAAATATTCCGATCATTGACACAGTCTTTGTTGACAAGAATTCTGGCATTAGCTTGAAATCGATTATCTCTGAGAAAAAGTGGGATAAATTTATAATTAAACCTGCTGTGTCTGCAGGAGCATACAGAACTCACCTAATAAATGATTATTCTGAAGATGGTGCTGAAGAGATTTTCAGATCAATGAATTTAGAGTCTGACTTATTGATTCAGAAATATATTCTTGAAATTAAAACTGATGGAGAATGGTCAACAATCTTCTTTAACAGGGATTATCATTATACTGTAAATAAAATTCCAAAACATGGAGATTTTAGGGTTCAGACTTTATTTGACGGCAAATATACTGTCTGCAATCCACCTGAGAATATACTTGAAATATCGAAACGAGCGGCGGAATTATTTTTGGATGAATGTCTGTATGTCAGAGTTGATGGAGTCAGATCAAACGGACAATTCCTTATAATGGAAATTGAAATGATTGAACCGGATATTTATCTTGATTATCATCCGGAAGGAATTCCGATATTTGCGAAGTCAATTGCAAAGAGATTGAATCAAAAAATTTGATTCACAATTTAGTCATTCCAAAGAATGAAGATGCTTGAAAAGTATTTCTAGATGTCATTCCGAACGAAGTGAGGAATCCAGTCCGCATGAATACTGGATGCGCTTCGCAGGCCTACGGCTCTCACGGTCGCTACGCTCCCTCAGAATGACTTAATAGTAGTTTTCACACACTCTCCTTTAAGTGGATGACAAGAAATGTACATTGGGAATAACTAATAATCAAGGTGATAAATGAAATCAAGAAGAGATTTTTTGAGAACATCTGCAATAGCAACAATTGGTGTGGCTATTCCTTCAGCATTAACATCACAAAAGAAGGCTAGTTCAACAAAAAAAAGTAAAGCAAAGAATAATTTTCCGATTGTTGTTTCAACATGGAATCATGGTGTACCTGCAAACAAAGCCGCATGGGAAGTCCTGAGTAACGGTGGTTATGCATTAGATGCTGTCGAGCAGGGTGTTCACGTTCCGGAAGCTGATCCTGAAGTATCAAGTGTTGGATATGGAGGATTCCCGGACAGGGATGGGCATGTAACACTTGATGCTTGTATAATCGATGAAAAAGGCAACTGTGGATCTGTGGCTTTTTTAGAGAACATTATGCATCCGATTTCTGTTGCAAGAATGGTAATGGAAAAAACCCCTCATGTGATGCTTGTCGGTGATGGTGCATACAGATATGCCAGAGAGCATGGCTTCCCGAAAGAAGATTTGTTGACAAAGAAGGCAAAAGAAGCATGGGAGAAATGGATACTGGAAAATAAGTACCAGCCTATAGATTTTAATAATCATGATACAATCGGAATGCTGGCTATTGATAGTAAAGGTCAGATGTGCGGAGCATGCACAACATCCGGGCTTGCATGGAAAATACATGGTAGGGTTGGAGACTCCCCTATCATCGGTGCAGGTCTCTATGTTGACAATGAAGTTGGCGGAGCTACTGCTACAGGCAAAGGTGAAGCTGTAATCAAGATTGCAGGATCATTCCTCATTGTTGAACTAATGAGGCAGGGAATGTCTCCTAAAGAAGCATGCAAGACTGCCGTCGAAAGAATAATCCGTAAACAGCCTGATTATAAGGATTTTCAGGTTGGGTTCATTGCAATGAATATGCAGGGTGAGTGTGGATATTATTCATTACAAAAGGGATTCGAAGTAGCCATTCACGATAAGGATGGGAGCAAGTTGCTGAGTTCGGAGTATGCGTGTAAGTAATTAATAAATGATAATTTATTTATTTTGGATTATTTTTTGCATCTTTTGCACTATTAAAATGAACGACAAGGTATATAAAAAACCAGTAACCTCTTTATATTCCAATCATCTTACTTTTAGATTTGCACTTTTGCATCGAGTTTATTCATTTTGATTTTAGCATCGAACAAATACAGAATTGTCCTCAACCCAACCATCTCCGACAATCGGAGATGGAGTTCCAAAGCTAAGATACATAATTAAATTTTCACAAACTTCCCAACTTTATCCCCAATCATCACAAAATACATCCCCGGAGGTAAACCGGAAACATCGATTCGTATTGTAGGGGCGGGTTCTAAACCCGCCCTAGTTGATGACACATTCTGCCCGAACACATTATATATCCTCACTTCGCTTTGTAAGGGCGAACGGCCGTTCGCCCCTACGG